>CAVCSV010000020.1:28684-41327 GCA_963604715.1 Limosilactobacillus gorillae | reverse complement strand
GACGGCGAACCCATCGGTACGCGTATCTTTGGCCCGGTGACAAGAGAATTGCGTGCGAAGAAATATATGAAAATTATTTCTTTGGCGCCCGAAGTAATCTAAGTTTTAGAGGGTCAAAATGAAAATCAAAAAAGGTGATCAAGTCATCGTGACGACCGGTCGCGACAAAGGCAAACAGGGCGAAGTCCTGCGCGCCATGCCGAAATTCAACAAGGTCGTCGTTCAGGGGGTAAACATGGTCAAACGCCACACTCGTCCGTCTCAGACGAGTGCCGGCGGTATCATCTCCAAGGAAGCTCCGATTGACGTTTCCAACGTCGCTCTGATCGATCCGGAGACGGGAAAGGCCACCCGCGTCGGTTTTAAAGTCGTTGACGGACAAAAAGTGCGCGTTGCCAAAAAGTCCGGCAAAGTCATCGCTGCTGCCAAGAAATAAGGAGATTGAGAAATGACTGCAAGACTTTATGAACACTATAAAAATGTTCTGCGTCCGAAGCTGGAAAAAGAATTTGGTTACAAAAACCAGATGGAAATCCCCCGCTTGGAAAAAATCGTCATCAATATGGGCGTCGGTCGCGATGCCGTTGTTGACCGCAAGGCTGTTGACGCCGCTGTCAAAGATTTGACGGCGATTGCCGGTCAGAAGCCTGTTGTTACCTATGCCAAAAAATCCATTGCGGCGTTCAAACTGCGTGAAGGCATGCCTATCGGTTGCAAAGTTACGCTGCGTCGCGAAAGAATGTATGAATTCTTGGATCGTCTGGTCACGATGGCTCTGCCGCGCGTCCGCGACTTCCGTGGAATTTCCAACAAAAGTTTTGACGGCAAAGGCAACTACGCCATGGGATTGAAAGAACAGATTATTTTCTTGGAAATCGATTATGATTCTGTTGATAAAATCCGTGGTCTTGATATAGTATTCTGCACATCGGCGAAAACCGACAAAGAAGCGAAAGCTCTGTTGGCGGGATTCGATATGCCGTTTGCTA
Organism: Limosilactobacillus gorillae; assembly: GCA_963604715.1. Classification (GTDB taxonomy): domain Bacteria; phylum Pseudomonadota; class Alphaproteobacteria; order CAAGCB01; family CAG-977; genus UBA2903. The sequence continues at coordinate 40,338 of CAVCSV010000020.1, read as the reverse complement.
AAAACTAAAGAGCGATTGGAGTAGAAAAATATGGCAAAAACAAGTGCTGTAGAACGTAATAAGAGACGTGAACGCAAAGTGAAACAGTTCAGAGCGCGTCGCGATGCTCTTAAAGCTGTCATCAACGATCGTTCGAAATCCGAGGAAGAACGCTTTTCCGCCGTTTTGAAACTGGCTGAATTGCCGCGCGATTCGTCGCGCACCCGCGTTCATTCCCGTTGTGAGCTGACAGGGCGCGCTCGCGGTAACTACCGCAAGTTCAAACTGTCGCGTGTTGTGTTGCGGGATTTGGCCTCTGCAGGTCAGATTCCCGGCATGGTCAAGTCCAGTTGGTAATTAAGGAGAGATACTGCCATGTCATTTTCCGATCCGTTGGGAGATATGCTGACCCGTATTCGTAACGGTCAGCAGGCTCGCAAGAGCGACATTAAAGTGCCGGCTTCCAAATTGCGTGAAAACGTTTTGGAAGTTTTGAAACGCGAAGGTTATATCCGCGGCTATGAACGCGTCAGCCTGCGCAAAGGCATTGATGAAATCAAAGTTGAACTGAAATATTACGAAGGTCGCCCCGTCATCAGCGAAATCGTTCGCGTTTCGACGCCGGGTCGCCGCGTTTACTCGGGCGTTAAAGAATTGCAGAAATTCTATAACGGCTTGGGCATTTCCGTTTTGTCGACGCCGCAGGGCGTTATGTCGGATCACGAAGCTCGTCAGGCGAATGTCGGCGGCGAGATTCTGTGCAAAGTATTCTAAGGGGGAGTTTAGAACATGTCACGTGTTGGTAAATACCCTGTCATTGTTCCCGCGGACGTCAAGGTCGACATCAACGGTCAGATCGTCAAAGTCAAAGGGAAGCTGGGTGAAATGGAATATACGGCTGCCGATGACGTCGATTTGAAGTTGGAAGACAACAAATTGTGGGTTCATCCGCGCAAATCCGAAACGGGAATCAACCGTTCCTCTTGGGGAACGACCCGCGCGCGTCTGAACAACTTGGTCAAAGGTGTTCATGACGGATTTTCCAAGAAACTGGAAATCATCGGTGTTGGTTACAAAGCGCAGGTTCAGGGCAAAATCCTGAAGATGAGCTTGGGCTTCAGCCATGATGTCGATTTCGAAATCCCCGCCGGATTGAAAGTGACCTGCGCCACCCCGACGAACGTCGAAATTTCGGGTGCCGATAAACAGGAAGTCGGTCAGTTCGCCGCGGTTATCCGCGCCAAACGTCCGCCTGAACCTTACAAAGGCAAAGGGATTAAGTACGAGGGTGAATTCATCCTGCGTAAAGTTGGTAAGAAGAAGTAAAGGGTAACGAAGATGAGTAAGGCAAGAGAAAAATTTGAAGGTCGCCGTATTCGTACACGCGCTTCTTTGCGTCGCAAAAACAACGGTCGTATCCGTCTGTCCGTCCATCGTACGGGACTGCACATTTATGCGCAGATTATCGACGACAAACAGGGTAAAACCCTGGCTGCCGCGTCCACGATGGAAAAAGACATCAAAGCGCAGGTTAAAAGCGGTTCTACAGTAGCCGCTGCCGCCATCGTCGGCAAAATCGCCGCCGAACGCGCTTTGGCTGCCGGTGTGAAAGAAGTTTGCTTCGATCGCGGCGGATACGTTTATCACGGTCGCGTGAAAGCTTTGGCTGACGCCGCCCGTGAAGCAGGTTTGTCATTCTAAAGGAAAAAAGAAAAATGGCACGCACACCTAATACAGAACGCCGTCGCGGCGGCGAAAAAGAACGCGAAAACGATCAACGCGCCGATCAGCGCATTGAACGTGACCGCGAAGCAGACGAAATCGTCGACAAGCTCGTCTACGTCAATCGTGTTGCGAAAACCGTCAAAGGCGGTCGTCGTATGGCTTTTGCGGCGTTGGTTGTCGTCGGTGACCAGCGCGGTCGCGTCGGATTTGCGTCCGGCAAAGCCCGTGAAGTTCCCGAAGCGATTCGCAAAGCAACCGAGAAAGCAAAGCGCGACATGATTCGCATTCCTTTGAAAGAAGGACGCACGTTGCATCATGACGCTCGCGGCACGTTCGGTGCCGGCTCCGTGATTTTGCGCACGGCTCCCGCCGGTACGGGAATCATTGCGGGCGGTCCTATGCGCGCGGTCTTTGAAACCATGGGGATTCAAGACATTGTCGCCAAATCGACCGGTTCGCAGAACCCGCACAACATGATCAAAGCGACGTTTGAAGCTTTGAAAACCATCAGCTCTCCGCGTATGATTGCGGCGAAGCGCGGTAAAAAAGTCGGTGACATCGTTGCCGACCGCGACGGCGCGAACGCTGCGGCTGCAGTAAAGGAATAAGAAGATGGCTAAGACAATCAAAGTAAAACAGACCGGAAGCATCATCGGAGCGACTAAAGTTCAGCGCGCAACGATGCTCGGCTTGGGGCTGAAAAAAATGAACGCCGTAAAAGAATTGCAGGATACTCCCGCGGTTCGCGGCATGATTACCAAGGTTGCTCACTTAGTAACAGTGGTTGAAGACTAATAAACAGCGGGAGTGCTGTTTTGGCGGCGCTCCTGCTTTTATCGAAGCGAGTTAAAAAATGAAACTGAATGAAATTCGTGATAACGAAGGCGCACGCAAAGGTCGTATGCGTATTTGCCGCGGCATCGGCAGCGGTAAAGGCAAGACCGGCGGTCGCGGCGGAAAAGGTCAGACTGCTCGTACAGGCGTAGCGATTAACGGTTTTGAAGGCGGTCAGATGCCGATTTACCGTCGTTTGCCCAAACGCGGCTTCAACAACATTTTCGCGAACAAATATGCGGAAATCAACTTGGGTCGTTTGCAGGCTGCGATTGACAAAGGCGTTATTGACGCGTCCAAAGAAATCAATGCCGAAGTTCTGGTCGCAGCCGGCGTGCTGAAACAGAGCTACGACGGTGTCCGTTTGCTGGGGAACGGCGAACTGACCGCAAAAGTGACGCTGAAAGTCGCCGGATCGACGGAAGCCGCCAAAGCGGCTGTCGAAAAGGTCGGCGGTCAAGTCATTATTGCCGAATAAGGCGACCGATTTCGGATCAAAAAAAGCAAAAGAGGGGGAAACCCTTCTTTTGCGTGTTTAAGAAAAACGATTAACTTAACGGATTAAAAAATATGGCCTCTTTATCAGATAAAATGTCGACCGGTTTGGGTTGGGACACTTTTTCCAAAGCGACAGACCTGCAAAAACGTCTTCTTTTTACCTTGGGGGCGATGATTGTGTACCGTTTGGGCACATTTATTCCTTTGCCCGGAATCAATTCCGCCGCTTTGGCTGACATTTTCGCCAGACAGGCGGGCGGCATTCTGGGAATGTTCAATATGTTTACGGGCGGCGCGTTGTCCCGTATGACGTTGTTTGCGTTAAACATTATGCCGTATATTTCGGCGTCCATTATCGTCCAGCTGGCGGCATCGGTTATTCCGTCGCTGATGGCTTTGAAAAAAGAAGGCGAATCGGGACAGCGCAAAATGACGCAGTACACGCGTTATTTGACGGTTTTGATTACGATTGTTCAAGGCTACGGTCTGGCTTTGGGTTTGGAAGCGATGGTCAGCTCGACAGGCGCATCCGCGGTCATGAATCCGGGGCAGTGGTTCCGTTTCACGACGGTTGTTTCCCTGTTGGGCGGCACGATGTTCATCGTTTGGCTGGGTGACCAGATTACGGCGCGCGGCGTGGGCAACGGTTCGTCGTTAATCATCACGGCGGGCATCGTTGCGGGCATTCCGATGGGATTGGCGCAGACGTTTGAATTGGCGCGTGCGGGTTCGCTGTCGACCTTTACGTTGTTTTTCCTGCTGGTAATGGTTTTGGCGCTGGTATACTTCGTCGTGTTCATGGAACGCGCTCAGCGCCGCATCTTAATCCAGTATCCGAAACGCCAGATGAACGGTCGCGTGATGAATGGCGAAAGTTCTCATCTGCCGCTGAAAATCAACCCGACGGGCGTTATTCCGCCCATCTTTGCCAGCTCTTTGCTGTTGCTGCCGATGACAATCGTCAATTTTTCCGCCAAAGACGGACAAGGCGCGGATTGGGTTGTGACGCTGTCCACGATGCTGGCTCACGGTCGTCCGCTGTATTTGGCGCTGTATGCGGGATTGATTGTCTTTTTTACGTTCTTTTATACGGCGGTTGTGTTCAATCCCGAAGAAACGGCTGACAATCTGAAACGTCACGGCGGCTTTATCGCGGGGATTCGTCCTGGGAAAAGCACTGCGGATTATTTGGATTACGTGATTACGCGCTTGACGGTTTTGGGTTCCGTTTACTTGGCGGCGATTTGCTGTTTCCCCGAAATCATGATTGCGAAGTATTCCGTTCCGTTCGTTTTGGGCGGCACGACATTGCTCATTGTCGTATCGGTGACGATGGACTTTGCGACGCAGATTCAGTCCCATTTGTTGGCGTATCAGTATGAAGGCTTGATGAAAAAAGCCAGATTAAAAGGACACCTGAAGTGATAAGCAACGGCAAGCACCTTGTTTTAATGGCTCCTCCGGGGGGCGGTAAAGGAACACAGGCGCGGCTGTTGCGTGACGCTTTGCATATTCCGCATTTGTCAACGGGTGAAATGCTGAGAAACGCGGGTCGGGCGGGAACGCCCATCGGATTGCAGGCGAAAGCGCTGATTGACAAAGGCAACTTTGTTCCCGATGAAATGATTATTTCGATTATTTCGGAACGGTTGGATGAAGCCGACTGCAAGGACGGTTTTATTTTGGACGGTTTTCCGCGGACTTTGCCGCAAGCGAAAGCTTTGGACGAGCTGTTGTTCGAAAAAGGCCGCCGTCTGGACCATGTCATCGAAATCCAAGTTCCCGACGATTTAATCATTCAACGCATTATCGGACGTTTTTCCTGCGCGGATTGCGGCGCGATGTATCACGATACGCTGAAGCCGACCAAAGTGTTCGGCAAATGCGACGAATGCGGCGGTTCGAACTTTACACGGCGACCCGACGACAACTGGCAAACGGTTGTGGCGCGGCTGAAAACGTACAAGTCGGTAACGACCCCCGTTTTGCCGTACTACGAATACCAAGGGTTGCTGACAACGATTGACGGGACGGGAACGGTCGAAGAAGTTTCCGAACGTTTGCGGAAAGTCATCGGATACTGATTTTTAAAAGAGGGGCGGCAAGCTCCTCTTTTTTATGAAGCTGGATTTTTATGTAACAATCTGGTAAAACCGAAGCAGGTTTTGGAGAGTTTGAAATGCCGTCTTTGTTTGAAAATCAGGTCAAACGCCCGCTTGCGGACTTGTTGCGTCCGCAGACGATTACGGATGTTGTGGGGCAGGATCACCTGTTGAACTCCGATGCGCCGCTGGGGCGGATGCTGATTACGGGCAAAGTGACGTCGTTTATTTTGTGGGGACCTCCGGGGTGCGGAAAAACGACCATCGCGCGGCTGCTGGCGCATCATACGGACATGTATTTCGAACCGATTTCCGCCGTGTTTTCGGGGGTGTCGGATTTGCGCCGCATTTTCGACGAAGCCAAACAGCGCCGCCAGTCGGGCAGGGCGACGATTTTATTCGTTGACGAAATCCACCGCTTCAACCGTTCGCAGCAGGACGGTTTTTTGCCGTATGTCGAGGACGGCACGGTCGTTTTGGTCGGGGCGACGACTGAAAACCCGTCGTTTGAGTTGAATGCCGCGTTGTTGTCGCGGTGCAAAGTTTTCGTGCTGAAACGGCTGACCGAAGACGCTTTGGAATCCATTATCAAGCGCGCGGAACAGCAGGTTGGGCGCGCTCTGCCCGTGACGGACGAAGCCCGCGAACAGCTGAAATCCATGGCGGACGGCGACGGGCGCTATTTGTCCAATATGCTGGAAGCGTTGTTCGATTTGCCCGACCGCGATTTGGTCGAGGGACCTTTGACGCCCGACAAGCTGTTGAGCGTCGTCGCCCAGCGTCCCGCCGTGTATGACAAGGATAGGGACGGGCATTACAATTTAATCAGCGCGGTGCATAAATCTTTGCGCGGCTCCGACCCCGATGCGGCGCTGTATTGGGTGGCGCGCATGGTCGCGGCGGGCGAGGATGTGAAGTACATTTTCCGCCGATTGACCCGTTTTGCGGTCGAGGATGTCGGGTTAGCCGACCCGAACGCTTTGACTCAAGCCGTTTCGGCATGGGAAGCGTATCAGCGTCTCGGTTCGCCCGAAGGCGATTTGGCTTTGGCGCAGTTGGTTGTGTATCTGGCGACCGCGCCGAAATCAATCGGCGTGTACAAAGCTTGGAATCAGGCGATGCAGGCGGCGCACGAAACGGGTTCGCTGATGCCGCCGATGCACATTTTGAACGCGCCGACCAAGCTGATGAAGCAGTTGGGCTATAACGCGGGGTATCAGTACGACCCCGACACGGCGGACGGTTTTTCGGGGGCGAACTATTTCCCCGACAAGATGTCCCGCCGCAAGTTTTATCATCCCGTCGAGCGGGGGTTCGAGCGCGAAATCGCGAAACGCCTTGCTTATTGGGACAAATTAAGGAAAGAAAAAAATGCCGGTCAGTTTTGAAACAGTATCGCCCGATGACGGCGAAGTGCGCTTGGACAGGTGGTTCCACCGTCATTATCCGCAGTTGACGCAGGGGCAGATTCAGAAAATGATTCGCCTGAAGCAAATCAAGGTGGACGGCAAACGCGCCGAAGCCAATCAGCGCGTCACGGCGGGACAGGTGATTCGCGTGCCGCCTTTGCCCGAACGCGGGTCGCCCATGGGCGCGGCGAAAGAACGCCGTGAAAGCGTCGTTGTGTCCGACGAAGACGCGCGCTTTGTGCAAAGTCTGGTGATTTACAAAGACAACGACGTTTTGGTGCTGAACAAACCCGCAGGGCTGGCGGTGCAGGGCGGCACAAAACAAACTCGCCATCTGGACGGCATGCTGTCGGCTTTGCGGTTCGGCAAGGATGAAAATCCGCGCTTGGTTCACCGTTTGGACAAGGACACCAGCGGTGTTTTGGTGCTGGCGCGCACGCCCGCGGCTGCGGCGAAACTGGCGGATGCTTTCAAATCCCGCGAAGCCAAAAAAGTTTATTGGGCTTTGGTGTTCGGCAATCCCGAACTCAAAGAGGGCAAAATCAGCGCAAAACTACTGAAGTGTTCGGGCGAACACGGCGGCGAAACGATGCGCGTCGACGACAAGAACGGGCAGAGCGCGGTGACGCTGTACCGCGTAGTCGACGAAGCGTACAAAAAGGCGGCTTGGTTGGAACTGATGCCGCTGACGGGGCGCACGCATCAGTTGCGCGTTCACTGCTTGACAATGGGACATCCGATTGTGGGCGACGAAAAATACAAAATCGACGGGCTGAAAGCCGATTATCTGAAGTACGGCAACCGCCTGCATTTGCACGCGCGCGCTTTGCGCATGAAACTGCCGTCGGGCAAAATGCTGGAAGTGTATGCGCCTTTGCCCGAAACAATGGCGGACAGTTTCGACTTTTTGGGCTTCGCGTACAAAAAGCCCGTCAATCCGTTTAAACAGTTTCCGATAGATTAAGGCGGACAAAATGAAAAAAATTGCGGCGATAGTCTTTGTTGTTTTGTTGGTTTCGGTCGGGGCGGGAATGTATTCCCTGCGCTTTATTTTGGACGAGGCGGAAAGCCGCGCCGCCGCCGCTTTGCAAAAAAAAGGCTGGACGTTTTCCCTGCCCGAAAAGGCGGAACTGCGATTCTTTGCGCTGTCGCCGACAATCCGTTACGAAAACGTCGGATTGCGGAACGGGGAAAATACCGTTGAAATCGGCGAATTGCAGGTCAAGCTGGCTTGGCTGCCGCTGTTTCAAAAACAGATTGTCGTCAGAAAGGCGCTGATGACGGATGCCCGAATTGCTTATGCGGGGCACGAAGGGGCGATTCGGATGCTGAAGCTGCGGAAAAAGTCGTCCGAAACGACGGTCAGGGGCTTTTTTTCCGTGCAGGGACAGCCGTTTGACCTGACGGGCGGCTGGCAGGCGGGGCAGTTCGGATTTGACGTGAACGGCGACGGTTTGTTCGCCCGATTGGACGGGACGGAAAACAAAGGCAATGTCAGGGCATCCCTGAAACTGTCCGCAACCAAAATTCCCGTGGCGCGCGCGTCCGATTTGGCATTGGCGGCGCAAATCGCGGGAACGGCGGATAAATGGGACGTGCCGACCTTTACGCTGAATTGGGGCGGGGAGGGAAGCACTTTGCTCAAAGCGCAGGGCGGTTATGTTGACCGTGCTTTGACCGCTTCGTTTTCGGGGACGGTGTCCGATGTTGCCGCCGTGCCGCTGAATTACAACGGGGAAATCCGAACGGATAAAGCGGGGAACTTTACCGAGGAAGTCAATCTTTCCAGCGGAAAAACTTCCGTAAAGGCGACCGTGCGTCAAGCGAATGACGCGTTTGACGTCGCCGTTTCGTCGCCCATGGCGGATTTGTCGGAACTGTTGCCTGTAAAAAAAGGCTTTGTCCCGTCTGTTCTGCCGCGGAAAATCACTTGGGCGGATTTAAAAGACAAGCGGGCAAAACTTTCCGTTTCGATTGAAAAGCTGATTGGCGCGGACGGACGGCACCTCGGCGCGGTTGATGTGAAAGCGCATCGGTCGGACGGGGATGTGCAGGTGTCGTCCTTTAAAATCGGGACGTTTGCGTCGGGGACGGCTTCCGTTTCGGGCAGGGAAGCCGCAAGCGCGTCGTTGCGTCTGCGCCTGAATGCGTTTCCCGTGGCGGCGTTCGGGTACAAAAACGGAATCAAAAGCGGGACGGTTGACGGCATTGTGGCGCTGAAAGCGCAAGGCGTTGCCCGCAGCGACCTGAAAAGCGCTTTGAACGGCAAGATTCGTCTGACGGCGCGCGATTGGCGGATTGAACCGACTCCGCGGCAAAAAATGCCAAAGTTCGTCGAAGCGGCGCTATCCGATTTCAACCGTCCGATGACCGTGTCCTGCGCCGTAGTCAACGTGCCCGTTCAAAACGGCGTGCTGATGTCGAATCGGCAAATCGCGCTGGAATCGGACGTGCTGAATCTGCAGTTGAACGGGACGGCGAATTTCCGCGGCAACGCGCTGGATATGAAAGTCGCGCTGGCTCCGAAACAGGGGGGAATTGTTCCCGCTTTGCTGTCCGACGCGACGATTGAAGGGACGCTTGACGCTCCCGTTTTCAAATTGAATGCGGATTCAAGCCTGCAGCGGGCGGTGTCCTACGGACTGGCTTTCCTGCAAGGGGGCAAAGCCGCCGCGCGTCAGGTCGTCCAGCCGCGGGACGATTTGAAAAACGTTTGCAAAACGGCGCAAGGGAAACGGGCAAAATGAACAGACGCGAACTGACGGACAGATTGCTGAATTACGCCCGAACGGACACGCTGCTGTTTTACGCGCCGTATCCCGAACAACTGACGGCAAGGCAAGCCGAAAAATGGGGCGCGGTCATTCGCCGCTTTAACGAAAAAGGGGCTGATTTGCAGCCGACGAAAACTTTGGAGGTTGCGCCGCTCAGCGAAAAATCGCATCGGCTGATTCAAACAAAGCTTGCCGAATTCGACGACGAAGGCTTATACTGGTTTCAAGAACTGGCGGGTGCGTACCGTTCGGTGTTGTTGGCTTTTGCCGTGTGCGACGGGGAACTGTCGCAAGAGGAAGCGTTTGACCTTTCCGATTTGGAGGAATTGTTTCAAAACGAATTTTGGCAAGCCGACGCAGAAGCTTCGAACGCGCGCGAAATCCGCAGACAGGCGGCTTTAACGGCATTTTCGCACTTAAAAGGGTGAAAAAATGGAACAGGAAATTGCGCATATCCGCATTCACGGTCGGGTGCAGGGCGTCTTTTACAGACAATGGACAATGACCGAAGCGCGGGCGCGGAACCTGTCGGGCTGGGTCAGAAACCGCGTCGACGGAACGGTCGAAGCGATGTTCAAAGGCGACACCGCCGCTGTTGCCGATATGATTCAAGCCTGCCGCCGCGGCAGTCCCCGCGCTTTTGTAACGAAAATCGAACATCAGCTGGTTTTCGATGCCGAACCCGAACAAATCGTCGACGGCGAATTCGACCAAAAAAGAACGGTGTAAAGGAAGATTGATATGGGAATGCTGGACGAAGCGCGCGAAGAATTGCGGCAATCCGCTATTTCTTTGAAATGGGAAGAACCGCTGGTCAAATTCGATTTAATCGGGGACAGTCAGGAACAAAAAAATCGGTTGGCGCACATCGTCAATACGGTTGCCAAAGGTTCTCCATTCGGCAAAAAGATTCTGGAGGATGCCTGCAATGCGGGCTATTCGCTGGCAATGGAACACATGTTCGGCGCGCTGGGGGCTTGCGAACCCGAAAACAAAAGAATTTTGTTGAACCCGTCCATGCCGAACGAAGATTTGATTTCGACGCTGGTTCACGAAGCACGCCACGCACAGCAGGATATTCGCGCGCCTTGGCTGACGGAACGGGGAAACAGCGAATTCGCAACGGAACTGAAGCTGTACCGCGCGGCGGAAGCGGATGCCGAAGCGGCGGCTGTGGCGGCAAGTTACGAAATCAAACAAAACACGGGCAACGCGGCTCCGTATGCCGCAGGTGCGGACAGGGATGCGCTGATTGTTTCGGCTTTTTCCGCGCAAATCGACGCGTCTGGCAAAGTGACGCCCGCCATGTTCCGCGCCGCGTTCAACGGCTGGTTTGAAAATCAGCCCATTACGGAAGAATACGAACGCTCCTATTTGATTGACGAGATGAACGCCGTCGTCAAATCGGGCGATTTTTCGAAAATGAAAGGCAACCAAAGCCTTTCGTCCCGCCAAATCGTCGAAACGTATTGCACGGATGCAAACGGCGAATGCTATTGGTCGACGAATCCCGATGTGCTGGAAGAACGCGACAAGCTGTCCGTCGGTTCCAAAACCCGCAAAGCCGCCGAACGGTTTTATCAAGCGCGTTTGGAAAAAACGGGGCGGGAAGTCGACCCGACCTATGCCGATTTGAAAGTGCGCGACGGCGGAATGTCCGTCCGCGAAAGCAAAAATTTGCTGAAACAGGCGTTTTCCAAAGAATACAGGCAAACGTTCACTCGCGATTTGAAAGCGGAAGTCGATTTTGAAAAAGAAGGATCGCTGTTGGAAAAACGGCGGATGAATCATATTGTCAACGAAATCTGCCGCGACAAAAACGCCAAAAAGGAATTGGAAGCGCTGAAAAAAGCGGGCTATTCCCTGACGATGGAAAGTTTGGGCAAAGCCGCGGCGGTTCGCGACAACAAAAACAAAGTCGTCGTTTTGGCGCGCAGGGCAACGGATGCGCAGCTGCAAAGCGCTTTGCTGAAAGAGGCAAAAGCTGTCGCTGTTTTTGAAAACGCCGTGATGCGCAAAACGGCGCTTTCTCGCGGGTGAACGATGCGCGGCTGGATGAAAAAAATTATGCCGTTGATGGCGACGGTTGTTGTTTTGCTGGTTTCCGTGCCTTTATACACGGGATTTTCATACAGAATGGAAGTGTTTTCCGACGGCGTCGTCGGACGGCATCTGCGTATGACATACCGCCAAACAAGCGCGGATATGCCTCGGACCGTTTCGGCGGTTATTCACGAAAACGGACGGTCGACGTTCAGAATTTATGCAAAAAGCCTTGATTCCGCGGTTTTCCCTGACGGCGTAAAAGTTTTATCCGTCAAACTGATAGGGGG
>CAVCSV010000020.1:937-28674 GCA_963604715.1 Limosilactobacillus gorillae | reverse complement strand
TTTCGCATACACGGTTTTTTATACCCTTTTTGAAAAACAGAGGATTTTTCCGCAAGCCGTTCCGCCGATGCAAAACGTCGAATTTTTAAGGCTTGTCTTTACAATCGGCATTGTTTGCGTTCATTTGTGCCCGTATATCGGACTGTATACCTTTGGTTCTTTGGGAGTTGAATTTTTCTTTGTTTTGTCGGGTTTCTTTTTGACCGTGACGTTCAAACCCGAAAAAAACGTTGTCGGTTACGTCAAATCCAAATTCGCGCATTTCGCGCCGCTGACGCTGTTTTGCCTGATTGGCAAGATGAAACTGATACCGCTGTTCAACGGTTTGCTGTTTTTGCAAATTTTCACGACGGACGTTATGCCGCCGCAAAGCTGGTATCTGGGGGCGTTGTTCTGGTCGGGACTGTTTTATTTTTATATGATGAAAAGCTGTCCCGAAAAATACAACAATGTTGTTTTCGGTGTTGCGACTTGCGCCGCCTATATGTGGTGCATCGGCACATCATGGGAAAACGGCGTTCAGCGCGGTTTGGCGGGAATGGGACTGGGATATTTTCTGGCGCGCTTGTACCGAAACGAAAAAGCTGAACAAACCGATGACGACAGCCGTTTGACTTACACTTTGGCGGAAGTTGCCGCCTTGGGGTACGGCGTCGGCGTGATGTTTTTCAAACAGCTTCGCCCCGAAAGCGAAATGACGGCGGTGGCTGTGTATGCAATACTGATTTTGCTTTTTGTGTTGCGGCGCGGAAGCGTGTCCCGCTTTTTTGAAAAACCCGTGTTTGCGCGGATAGCCGCTTGTTCGTTTTCGGTGTTTATGACGCATTCGATGGTGATACACGATGTCCTGTTGCGGTGGCGGGTGAAATACCCCGCCGTGGCGGAGATTGACGAAAAAGTGTTCGCGCCCGCCGCCGTCGTGATTTGCTATGCGTTCGGATTGATGGTGTGGCGCTGGTTCGAAACGCCCGTATCCGCCTTTTTCAAAAACAAACTGCGCTGATTCGAAACGTGCCGAACGGTCAGGCTTTCGGCGCGGGCTTTTTGGCGGCTTTCGTTTTCGGTTTGCGGTGCTTTTTCATTTGCGCCGCTTTGACGTATTCGCCGACGCTCAGGCTCAAATCGCGCAAATGGTTGTCGAATTCGTGATTTGCGTGGGGGAACAGTTTGTAATCGATATGCACGTTGCGCTGTCCCGACAATTTGTCCGCCAAAGCGCAAACGGACGCTTCGGGGATTTGTTCGTCCGCGCCGCCGTGGACAATCAGTCCCGATGCGGGGCAAGGCGCCAGAAACATAAAGTCTTTGGTGTTTGCGGGGGGCGCGACGGAAATAAAGCCCGCGATTTCGGGGCGGCGCATCAGCAGCTGCATGCCAATCCACGCTCCGAACGAATATCCCGCAATCCAGCATGTTTTGGCGTCTTTGTTCTGCATTTGCAGCCAATCCAAAGCCGCCGCCGCGTCGCTTAATTCCCCGACGCCCGCGTCATAACAGCCCTGTGACCGTCCGACTCCGCGGAAATTGAAGCGCAAGACGGAAAAACCCAGCGCGGCGAACGTTTGAAACAGCGTGTAGGAAACCCTGTTGTTCATGTTGCCGTTCGGCATCTGCGGATGCGGATGCAAAATCAAAGCCAAAGGCGCGTCAGGGGTTTTGCCTGCTTGATAGCGTCCTTCCAATCGTCCTTCCGGACCGTTAAAAATCACTTCGGGCATATTGAAACCTTGCAAAGTGTGAGTTATACAGTAGAAAAACCTATTTTAGCGAATCGAAGGCTCAATGTTCAAGCATATCAAAGAAGAATTATTTTCAAAATTGTCCGAAGACATCGATTCCGTTGTCGAACGCGACCCCGCCGCCCGTTCGAAAATCGAGGTTTTCCTTTGTTATCCGGGGGTTCACGCGATAATTTTTTATCGGGTCGCGCATTTTTTGTGGGATAAAAAATTTTTTACGACGGCGCGAATCATTTCTTCGTTTGCACGCTTTTTGACGGGGGTTGACATTCATCCCGCCGCGCGAATCGGGCGCAGACTGTTCATTGACCACGCCACGGGACTGGTCATCGGCGAAACAGCCGAAATCGGCGACGATGTGACGCTTTATCACGGCGTAACGCTGGGCGGCACGTCGACGCAAAAGGGCAAACGCCACCCGACATTGGGCAACCGCGTGATTGTCGGCGCGGGGGCGAAGCTGCTGGGACCGATTGAAATCGGCGACGATGCCCGAATCGGTTCCAACGCCGTCGTGCTGAAAGCCGTTCCCGCGGGCGCAACCGCCGTCGGCGTTCCCGCGCAAGTGGTGCGCTGCCGCAAAAAAGCCGAAGAAAAATGTTTTGAAGCGTATGCCGCCGAAAAAACTGACCCGATTTTGGACGCTATCGAAAAACTGAAAGCGCAGGTCAAAAGTTTGGAAAAACAGATTTCCGAAAAAAAGACTGTTGACAAGGACGACAAAAACATATAAAAGCGTTCTTGTCCGATGGCGGGTTAGCTCAGTCGGTAGAGCAGAGGAATCATAATCCTTGTGTCGTGGGTTCAAATCCCTCACCCGCTACCATATCGCCCTGCAAGTCTTTGATTTGCAGGGCTTTTTCGTATCGGTTCTTTTCCTTGTTTTTTTATGATAATCCTTTGCAAACAGGGAAAATTCGATTAAACTGAATTGCTTAAAGGAATTTATAACGGTTAGGGACGGTAAAATGACTGTCATCAAATTGCGGGATTACGATTTTACGACCAACGACGGGGACGAACCCGTTTTAATGTTCAGCGGAATCGGGGGCTTGGCGAAAGACCCGTTTTTCACACTGCAGAATTCGGACGCTTTTTTGTTCCGTTCCGCCGACACGCCGCGGATTTCGCTGGAGCATATTCCCGATTCCATTCGTGAAAAAATCGAACAATCTCCCCAAATTCTGGTGTGCGAACTGGACGCCGACGGCGAACCGCAGCAGGTTTACGACGCGCCCGTTTTGAAAAACGCTTGATTGATTTAAGGTGCAAGTAAAATGATTAAAGCAAACCCTTATTATTTTGATTTGTCCGCAAACTATCTGTTTCAGGAAATCGCCCGCAAAATCAAGGCGTACAAGGAACAAAATCCCGCCGCCGAGATTATCAGTCTGGGTATCGGCGACGTAACGCAGCCCATTCCCGCCGCCTGCATCAAGGCGATGCACAAAGCCGCCGACGAAATGGGCGCGGTCGAAACCATGCGCGGCTACGGCCCCGAACAGGGCTACGAATTTTTGCGTCAAGCGATTGTCGACAACGACTACAAGGCGCGCGGAATCGATATTGCGGCGGACGAGGTTTTCGTGTCCGACGGCGCGAAATGCGATGTCGGCAACATTCAGGAAATTTTCGACACGACGGCGAAAGTCGCCATTCCCGACCCCGTTTATCCCGTTTACCGCGACACGAACATTATGGCGGGGCGTTCTTTGACGTTTTTGCCCTGCACGCGCGAATCGGGATTTTCGCCCGCTTTGCCCAAAACGGCGTGCGATTTGATTTACTTGTGTTCGCCCAACAACCCGACGGGGGCGGTCATGACCAAAGAGGAATTGACCCAATGGGTGCGTTACGCCCAACAGAACAAAGCGGTCATCATCTTCGATTCCGCGTACAAGGAATACATCCGCACGGACGGCATTCCGCACAGCATTTACGAAATCGACGGCGCAAAAGAAGTCGCGATTGAACTGCGTTCGTTTTCCAAAACGGCGGGCTTTACGGGCGTTCGGTGCGCTTATATGGTCGTGCCGCACGCGTTGAAAGCAATGGCGCCGTCGGGGGCGGAAGTCGAGCTGAACCCGCTGTGGAGCCGCCGCCACTGCACGAAATTCAACGGCGTGGCGTATGTGATTCAGCGCGCCGCCGAAGCCGTGTTTTCCGACGAAGGCAAACGCGAAGTCAAGGCG
The DNA here is from genome assembly GCA_963604715.1 of Limosilactobacillus gorillae. Classification (GTDB taxonomy): domain Bacteria; phylum Pseudomonadota; class Alphaproteobacteria; order CAAGCB01; family CAG-977; genus UBA2903. The sequence goes on along the minus strand of CAVCSV010000020.1, from coordinate 24,743 downwards.
ATGACCGACTACTATATGGAAAACGCGCGCTTGATTCGCGAGGGCTTGCAGGCGAAAGGCTTTACCGTCTACGGCGGCAAAGACGCGCCGTATATCTGGCTGGCGACCCCGATGGGAATGACGTCGGTGATGTTCTTTGAAAAACTGCTGCACGACGCTCAGCTGGTCTGCACGCCGGGCAGCGGTTTCGGCGCGTGCGGCGAAGGCTATGTGCGCCTGACGTCGTTCGGAACGCGCGAAAACACGTTGAAAGCTTTGGAACGCATCGGGAATTTGAGCTTATGAAAAAAATCCCTTTTATCAAAATGGACGGGCTGGGCAACGATTTCGTGATTATGCGCGACGTCGATTTGACGGCGGACGAAATCAAAGCGATAGGCAACCGCAAAACGGGCGTCGGCTTTGACCAGCTAATCGTGTTGAAGTCGTCGGACAAAGCCGATGTCAAAATCCTGTTTTTCAACGCGGACGGGTCGTCGGCGGGCGCGTGCGGCAACGGTTCGCGCTGTACGGCAAAGTTGCTGATGGATGAAAAGGGCGTCGATTCGCTGATAATGGAAGCCCCCGACGGCAAGCTGTTGAAAGCTTGGCGCGCGGAAAACGGGCTGACTACCGTCAATATGGGCAAGCCGCGTTTGAACTGGGACGAAATCCCGATTGCCGAAAATCAAGACACTTTGGCGGTCAAGGGAATTTCCGACGAACTGCCCGAACCATGCTGTGTGTCGGTGGGCAATCCGCATGCCGTTTTCTTTGTCGATGATGTCGAAAACTTTGACGTTGAAAAGTGGGGTGCTTTTGTTGAAACGCATCCGATGTTTCCCGAACGCGTGAACGTCGAATTTGCGCAGGTTGTCAAGCCCGACCTTGTCCGCATGCGGGTATGGGAACGCGGCGCGGGCATTACCGAAGCCTGCGGCACGGGGGCGTGCGCGACTTTGACGGCGGCGGTGCGGCGGGGTTTGAGCGCGCGCAAAGCCGAAATCAAAATGGACGGCGGAGCGCTGATTGTCGAATGGGACGATAACGGCGATATTCTGATGACGGGCGCGACGCATTGCGCTTTTACAGGGGAGGTTTTCGCGTGAGCTATATTGTCGACTATACCGAAAAAGCCAAAAACGGCACGCTGAAGCTGGTTATCGGGCGCGAAAAGGAACAGCGCCGCGTGATGCACATTTTGCTGCGCGACACGAAAAACAACCCCATGCTGCTGGGACCGACGGGCATCGGCAAAACGTCGATTATCGAGGGATTCGCCAAAGCGCTGGCGGAAAACCGCGTGCCGCCGAAACTGCAGGGGCGCAAGCTGGTCGGCGTCGACATCGCAACAATGATGATTGATTCCAAAACGCAGGCGGAATACGAAGAACACTTGAAAGAAGCGTTCCAGCAAATCCAAGCCGCGGGCGACCAGATGATTTTGTACATCAACGATTTGGGCTTTCTGGCGCGCACGCCGAACGGCAACCCCGAAATCCCCAAGTTTTTGAAGCCGAAAGTCCTTGACGGCGGCATCAAATGCGTTGTCGAAGCCGAATTGAACGCTTTCAAGCAGTATATCGAACAAGACCCCGATTTGATGAGCTGTCTGCAAACCATGTACGTCGAAGAACCGACCCCTGCGGAAACGACGGACATTCTGCGTGGGGTGGGCAAGCATCTGGCGGAAAAATACAAAATCCAAATTGCCGACGAAATCGTGCAGAACGCCGTTTTGATGGCGGGGCGTTACGTCAAATCCCGCCTGTTTCCCGAAAAGGCGATTGACTTGCTGGACGAAGCCGCAACGGGCTTGATGATGGATTTGGACGAAAAGAAAACGACCGACACCGTTTTGAACAAACAGCACGTCGCAAACATCATTTCCGCGTGGACGGGAATTCCGATGGACAAGGTCGATGCCGAGGACAAAAAACGCCTTATCGACCTTGAAAATTTTCTGGGGCGGCGCGTTATCGGTCAGCCCGAAGCGATTTCCGTTATTTCGGGCGCGGTCAGGCGTATGAAGTCGGGCTTGCAGGACCCGAACCGTCCGTTGGGAACGTTCCTGTTCATCGGTACGACGGGCGTCGGTAAAACCGAATTGGCAAAGGCGCTGTCCGAATTCCTGTTCGACGACGAAACGGCTTTGCTGCGCTTGGATATGTCTGAATACATGGAAAAAGTGTCCGTTCAGCGCTTGCTGGGACCTCCTCCGGGGACTCCGGGGTTCGAGCAGGGCGGCGTGCTGACGGAAGCCGTGCGTTTGCGCCCTTATCAAGTGGTTTTGTTCGACGAAATGGAAAAAGCGCACAGCGAAATTTTGAACTTGATGCTGCAGCTGCTGGACGAAGGGCGTTTGACGGACGGCAAAGGCTTGACGGTCGATTTCCGCAACACGGTGGTGATTATGACGTCGAACTTGGGCGCGAACCTGCCGCGTTATCAGCGTATGGAGTTTTTGCGCAAAAACCTGCGTCCCGAATTCCTTGCCCGTATCGACGACATCATTCCGTTCCACGGATTGGCGGAGGAAAACCTGCTGGCAATCGTGGACATTCACTTGAACAAGTTCGTCAAGCGCGCCAAGGCCGTGAACATTCGCGCGGAACTGACTTTGGAGGCGCGCAAATGGTTCGCGGATGAAGTCTTTATCGCCAAAAACGGCGTGCGTGAAATCAAACGCCTGATTCAGCACCATATCGAAAACCCGCTGGCGGTTTTGATGATGTATGACAAGGTCGGACCCGACGATTTGGTCAAAATCGTTCGCCCCAAAGACAAAAAAGGCGTCGAAATCGTCGTCCTTTCGCCCGAAGAGCAGAGCAAGCAAATCGAGGAAGCCGTCACCGTCGAAGTCAAAATGGACGACGGCGTGGACGACAGACCGCCTCCGCCCCCGACGTTCAAGCTGAACGAAACGGGCAACGAGGACGAAGATTTGCCTGCGTGGAAGCGCGCCCAGCTGCAGGCGGCGCGTCAGCAGGGCGGCATTCCCAATCCCGATGCCCAGCCCGTCAAGCGGATTAAAATTCCCGTTATCAAGGGCTTTAAATCGACATTGGGGAAAGTCGGCGTCGGCATGCCCAAAATGCCCGCGTCCATGATGACCCATTCGGCGCCGCCCGCCCCCGAACCTGCGGCTGAACCCGAAGCTCCGCCGTCTTTGCCGCCGTCAATCCCCGAAAATAAAGGTTGAACAATCGGCGAAAAACAGGCATCTTTTTAAATAAAGCGCTTCAAACGAAAAGGATACACGATGACAGAACAGGAAACACCCCGCAACACAGGTCGTATTCACGCCATTCAAGGCAGCGTCGTCGACATATCCTTTCCCGATTTGTTGCCCGCCGTGTTCAACGAACTGCGCGTCGGCGACTTGGTGCTGGAGGTGCAGGCGCATCTGGACGGACAGACCGTCCGCGCTTTGGCAATGGGACCAACCCGCGGTTTGGCGCGCGGACAGGAGGTCGTCGATACCGAACACATGCTGACCGTTCCCGTCGGGGACAAGATTTTGGGCAGAATGTTCAACGTGTTCGGCGACACCATCGACGGCGGCGCGGACATCGGCGAAACGGAACGCCGCCCCATTCACAACCATTCTTTGCCTTTGGCGCGCCGCAGCGTGGATTCCAAAGTCTTCGTTTCTGGGATTAAGGCGATTGACCTGCTTGCCCCGATGGAACGCGGCGGAAAAGCGGGATTGTTCGGCGGCGCGGGCGTGGGCAAAACCGTTCTGATTACCGAAATGATTAACAACATGGTCGGACGCTACGAGGGCGTGTCCCTGTTTTGCGGCGTCGGCGAACGCTGCCGCGAAGGCGAACAGCTGTACCGCGAAATGCGCGACGCGGGCGTGCTGGACAAAACGATTATGATGTTCGGTCAGATGAACGAAGCGCCGGGCATCCGTTTCCGCGTGGCGCATGCGGCTTTGGCAATGGCGGAATACTTCCGCGACGAAAAAAAGCAGGACGTTTTGCTGCTGATTGACAACGTGTTCCGCTTCGTGCAGGCGGGGTCCGAAATTTCCGTTTTGATGGGGCAAATGCCGTCGCGCGTGGGCTATCAGCCGTCTTTGGCGACCGACATCGCCTCATTGCAGGAACGCATTTCTTCGACGGCAACGGGGGCGATTACCTCGATTCAAGCCGTGTACGTCCCTGCGGATGATTTGACCGACCCGTCGGCAAGCCATACGTTCGCGCACTTGTCGTCCAACATCGTTCTGTCCCGCGCGCGCGTGTCGCAGGGCTTGTACCCCGCGGTCGATCCGCTGGCGTCGGGGTCGAACATGCTGACGCCTTTGACCGTCGGCGAACGTCACTACAAAGTTGCGACCGCCGTTCGCCGCACTTTGGCGGAATACGAGGAATTGAAAGACATCATTGCGATGCTGGGCTTTGACGAACTGCCCGAAAACGACCAAAAGACCGTGATGAAAGCGCGCAAGCTGGAACGTTTTCTGACTCAGCCGTTCTTTACGACCAAACACTTTACGGGCATGGACGGCAAGTCCGTCGAATTGGACGACACGCTGACGGGATGTGAAAAGATTTTGTCGGGCGAGGTCGACGATTTGCCCGAAAACGCGTTCTATATGGTCGGCACGATTGACGATGCGATTGAAAAAGCCAAAAAACTGCAAGAGGCGGAGCACGCTGCATGAGGCTGAAAACCCTAACCCCCGCAGGCATTGTCGTTGACGAACAGGTTACCCGCGTCCGTTTCGAAGCTTTGGACGGGTCGTTTACCTTTCTGCCCAAACATGCGGACTTTGTGACCGTTATTGTGCCGGGGATTGCGTCCTACACGCCCGCCGAGCACCCCGAACGCGAGGTTTTCATGGCTTGCGACAGCGGCATTCTGGTCAAGGACAACGCGACCGTTTTGCTGTCCGTGCGCCGCGCCGTCGTCAGCGACAATCTGGAAGAATTGTCCCGCACGATTAAGGAAGAATTCAAAAAGGACGAGGAAAGCCGCAAAACCGTCAACGCCGCCATGGCGCGGCTGGAGGTCGGTTTGACCCGCGCCGTCGTGATGCGCAACATCAACAATCAGCCCGATCAGCTGAAAGGATAACTTTATGAATCTGGAACTTGCCAAAAAAGAACAGATGAAAACCGAAAACGCTTTGGCGGAACGGCTGGCGCGCCGCGCGTCGCGTCACTTGGTCAACAAAACGGACAAGGACGCTTTCAAACCCGCCATGGGCTTGGCTTTCTTGGGCGCGCTGGGCTGGAACATTCCGATTCCGACTTTTCTGGGCGTGATGCTGGGGCGGTGGATGGACGCGAATCACAAAGTCGCGTCGGTGTCGTGGACGCTGAACTTTCTGCTGTTGGGATTTCTGGTCGGCTTAATCAGCGCTTGGCAATGGCTGAAACGCGAGGGAATCGACCGCGCGCAAAAGGAACAAAACCGCCGCAACGCTTTGGTCGAACGGGCGGAGGACGACGCCATGGCTCGCGAAGCCGAAGAAGACGAGGGGGAACAATGAACTTGAATCCCGTTTCGATTTCAATCGGTGTGATTGCGGGTGCGGTGATGGGCGCGCTGTATTTCGGCGGACTGTTTTGGTCGGTTATGCGCTTAAAAACCGTTGAAAACAAAAAACGTTTTCTGTTTTTCAGCTGGCTGGCGCGTTCCGTCGGACTGATTGGCGGATTGTTTGTTTTGACGCGTTACGACGAACAGGTTTTGCTGTCGGGCGTCGTCGGGCTGTTCATCGCCCGCTTCGTCATCGTCCGCACGGTCAAAAAACAACTGAGGGCAAAGGAGAAACCCGCATGTTAGAAGTTTACGATCGGCAAATCGCTTTTGTGATGCCGTATTTCAACTTTCCCGTCAACTGGACGATTGCGTCGACGTGGATTGTGATGGCGGTGCTGATGCTGGTGTCGTTTCTGGCGACCCGCAATTTGAAAACGGGCAACAAAGTGTCGCACTGGCAAACCGCCATGGAAGTCATGGTCAAAGCCATTTACGGACAAATCAGCGAAATGACGAAAGCAAACAGGGCGATGACGTATCTGCCGTTCATCGGAACGCTGTTTTTGTTCATTCTGACGTGCAATTTGCTGACTTTGGTTCCCGAATTCAAATCGCCGACGGCGTCGCTGTCCACGACGGGGGCTTTGGCGGTCATGGTGTTGTTCGGGATTCCGTTTTTCGGCATTAAGGACGCGGGATTGAAAAAGTATCTGAAAAAGTACATCGAACCGTCGCCTGCGATGCTGCCGTTCAACGTTTTAAGCGAACTGACATCGACGGGCGCAATGGCGGTCCGTTTGTTCGGCAACGTTTTGTCGGGTGTCATCATCGGATCGGTTTGCTTGATGCTGGTGCCGTTCATTCTGCCTTTGCCGATGCAGGTGTTCGGACTGTTCACGGGGATGATTCAAGCTTACATTTTCGCCATGCTGGCGCTGATGTACGTTTCGTCCGTTCACGGCGACGAAGACGAACCGCCCGCCGTTCAAGATAAAAAACAAGCACTTGAAACTTTAGAAAAATAACAGGAGGACTGTATTATGGATTTAGTCGCTATTTTGGGTTCCATTTCGATTTTCACGGCGGGGTTCTGCCTGTGCGTCGGCGCATCCGCCGCGGGTTTGGCGGAAGGTTACGCTGTGGCGTCGGGGCTGACGTCTTTGGCGCAACAGCCCGACGAAGCGGGGTCGATTTCCCGCACGATGTTCATTTCTTTGGCGATTGTCGAAACGTCGGGCATTTACTGCTTTGTCGTCGCGATGATTTTGCTGTTCGCCAACCCGTTCTGGCAGTACGCGATTTCGACCGTTGCGAAATAAGCCCTTGCCCCTTTTGAAAGGATAAAGGACATGTCGATAGATTACACCACCATTTTGGCGCAAATCGTCAACTTTACGGTGTTGGCGTGGGCGTTGTACAAATTCCTGTACAAACCTTTGCTGACCGCCATTGCCAAGCGCGAAAAGCATATCGCGGACGAAGTCAAAAACGCCGAAGACCTGTCGGCGGAAGCCGAACGCAAGCTGACGGATTTGAACAAACGCTATCAGGAAATCGACGCGGAAAAAGCGCAAATCCTGAACGAAGCCCGCGACGAAGCCGCCGCTTTGCGCAAACAGCTGGAACAGGACGCGCGCGCCGAAGTTTTGGAAAAGAAACTGTTGCTTCAGCAGGAATTCGACCGCGAAAAAGCCGTGATGACCAACGAAATCCGTCAAACGGTCGTGGCGAACTTTCTGGAATTCGCGCGCAAGGCGTTCAAGCGTATGGCGAACGAAGAATTGGAAGAACGCTTTGTTTCCGTATTTAAGGAACAACTGCGCGATATGCCGTCCAAGGACAAAAAAGTCCTGAGCGCGGAGGGGCAGAAATCGCCTTTGCGCGTGTCGACGTCCGAAGAACTGACCGCCGAAGCGAAAAACGGTTTGACGCAAATGCTGGCGGAAGTGCTGGATTTGGACGACGATATCGAAGTCGAATTCGATGTCAATCCGCGTTTGCTGTGCGGGGTTGAATTTTCGGTCAACGGCAATGTCGTGTCGTGGAATTTGGACGATTATTTGAACACCTTTACGACAAAAGTCGATGAAGCGCTGGAAAATATGACTTTGCGTCTGGGACGCGAGGAAAACGCATAAAAAAACGGGGGACCCCATGATTTTAGATACCGTAAAAGACGCCTTTTCCGTTGTTCAGGATACAATCGACAAACAGTCCGCCAAGGTCAATGTCGAAGAAATCAGCACGGTTTCGTCCGTGTCGGGCGGAACGGCGGAAGTGTCCCGTTTGGACAACGTTCAAATGGAGGAACTGCTGATGTTTCCGAACGACGTCATGGGGCTGGCATTTACGCTGGCGGAAGATTCCGTCGGCGTTGTGTTTTTGAACAATCCCGATTCAATCAAGGCGGGCGACCGCGTGCATCGCACGGGGCGCGTTGTTGACGTTCCCGTCGGCGAACGCCTGCTGGGGCGCGTCATCGACCCGTTGGGCAACCCGCTGGACGGGGCGGGGCGGATTGTAACCGTCAACCGCCGCAAAATCGAACGCGAAGCCTATCCGATTATGGCGCGCGCCCCTGTGGCGGTTCCTTTGCAAACGGGGATTAAAGCGATTGATTCCTTTACGCCCATTGGCCGCGGTCAGCGCGAATTGATTTTGGGCGACCGCCAGACGGGGAAAACCGCTTTGGCGATTGACGCGATTATCAACCAGAAAAACACGGGCGTGATTTGCATTTACTGCGCAATCGCACAGCGCGGCACGGCGATTGCCCGCGTCGTCGACAACCTGAAAAAATACGACGTGATGAAAAACACGATTGTCGTGGCGGCTTCGGGCGACGAAACGGCGGGGATGCAGTACATCGCGCCTTACGCGGCGACGGCTGTCGGCGAATACTTTATGGAAAAGGGCAAGGACGTTCTGGTCGTTTACGACGATTTGACCGCGCACGCCCGCGCGTACCGCGAATTGTCGCTGTTGTTGCGCCGTCCTCCCGGACGCGAAGCTTTCCCCGGCGACATTTTCTATATTCATTCGCGCCTGCTGGAACGTTCGACGCGCTTGAAGCCCGAATTCGGCGGCGGTTCTTTGACGGCTTTGCCGATTGTGGAAACCGAAGCGCAAAATATGTCCGCGTACATTCCGACGAACATCATTTCCATTACGGACGGGCAGATTTATCTGTCTTCGCCGATGTTCCAAAAGGGGATTCTGCCCGCTATCGACACGGGGCGTTCGGTGTCCCGCGTGGGCGGCGACGCGCAACTGCCCGCGTACAGCGCGCTGGTCGGTCCTTTGAAGCTGGCGTTTTCGCAATTCGAGGAATTGGAAAGCTTTGCAAAGTTCCGTTCGCACTTGGACGCGGAAACGGAACGCCAGCTGAAACGCGGGCGGGCAATCCGCGCCGTCATGCAGCAAAAGCAGTTCGCGCCTGTTCCCGTCGTGGAGCAAATCGCGATTTTGTTCGCGACGACCGAGGGCTTGCTGGACAACGTGGCGGACGATTCGCGCGAAAAGGCGTACCGCATTATCGCTTCGCTGATGAAAACCAAGCAAAGGGATACGGCGGACGCGATTCTGCGCCGCGAAAAACTGTCCCTCGAACGCAAAAAAGCGCTGGCGGACGATATTCGCGCGGCTTTGATTAACGAACACGTTGTGACGGCAAAGCAGGTGTAGAATGGACATCGAGGGACTGCAAAAACGCATTAAAACGACCAACGATTTGCGCTCCATCGTTTCGACGATGAAATCGCTGTCCGCCGTCAGCATCATTCAGTACGACACCGCGCTGAAATCGCTGATTGAATACGGACGCACCATTAATTTGGGCGTTGTCGCTTTGATGAAAAACGGCGATTTGCAGATTCCCCGCGACCCTTATATGAAGCCCGAAACGCGCCGCGCGCTGGCGATTGTCATCGGGTCGGATACGGGGCTGGTCGGCAAAATGAACCGCGAAGTCGTGCAGTACGCGCATGATTTTTTGCGCAAGAAAGGCTTCGCGCTTGACCAAGTGAACTTTATCGCCGTCGGACGGCAGATTATCGGTCAGCTGACGCGCGACAAACAAAACGTTATCGAGGCTTACCCCGTTTCCAATTCGGTCAAGGCGGTCAGCAAAACGGCGGCTTCCGTTCTGTTGACGGCGGACAAATACATGCGCACGCACCATGTAACGCATGTTTACGTCTTTTACAGCGAAAAACGCGGCGTCAGCGTGTCGGCGACGGAAACGCTGCTGATGCCGCTGGGGACGGAGTGGATGGAGCGGCTGAAAAAGCGCGGCTGGCCGGGACGCAATCTGCCGACGTACACTTTGCCGCCCGCCAAAATTTATTCCGCATTGCTCAAAGAACGCCTGCTTATCGAGCTGTCCACCGCGATTACGGAAGCGCTTTCAGCCGAACATCACATGCGGCTGACGACGATGCAGGCGGCGGAAAAGAACATTGACGAAAACTTGGAGGCGATGAATTTGCAGTATCAGCAGATGCGGCAGGAAAACATCACCACCGAACTGCTGGACGTCGTCAACGGCGCCGAAGCGATGCGAAAGAAAAAATAATGCGTGTCATCAGCGAATTGCGCCGCCGCGTGCGGCATGTTTTGCCGCCTTTTGTTTGGCTGGTGCTGACGTTTTATTTCGGCTGGCACGCGGTCAACGGCGAACGCGGATTGCGGCGGATGTTCGAACTCAAGCAGGAAATCGCCGTCGCCCAGCAGGTTGCCGAGGAAATATCCCTGCGCCGCACCGAAATGGAACGCAAAGTGCAAATGCTGTCTTCGCAAAGCATTGACGTCGATATGCTGGAAGAATCCGCCCGATCTTTGCTGAACATGGGGCAGGACGGCGACTATGTCATCCTTGAGGGCGCGGAATAATCAAAACGGCAGGGGAACGTATTTGAACAGCAAAAATACGGCTATTGCCGCATAAATACCCGCAAACACATCGTCCAGCATAACGCCCGTCGCGCTGTGCAGTTTCGAATCCGCCCAGCAGGCGGGATAGGGTTTGGTGATGTCGAACAGGCGGAAAAAGAAAAACGCCGCCGCATAGCCGGCAATCGACATCGGCGCGACCGTCAGCGCCAGCCATTGACCGACCACTTCGTCAATGACAATCAGTCCGGGGTCTTCGACTTTCAGTTCGTTCATGACGACTTTCGCCGCCCAAACACCGATAAAATAAACGGCAACGCAGGCAATCAGCAGTCCCGTCAATCCCGTGAAATGCATCAGCGCCCAGCCGAACGGCAGCGCCGCCAGCGACCCGAACGTTCCCGAAGCCACGGGGGCTTTGCCCGAACCGAACCATGTTCCCAAGACGAAAGCGGCTTTTGTTTGAACGGTCATTTTTTGATATTCCCCGAAAAAAAAGTTTTAAAACATTCCTATCATATAGTATGATGCTTGAAAAAACAAAAGGGATTCTTATGCCGAACAACAAAGAATCGAACAATCGCGTTTTGGCGCTGATGCACCGTTTGTTTGCACGGCGGGAAATTTTGATTCGCCGCAACGCCGATATTGAATGCTTCGACGTTCCCGCTTGGGTTCAGGCAAGCTGTGCCGCCGCGGCGCTGTGTCTGTGTGTTTGGACACTGTTCGTATCGGGATGCTTTTTCAAAAACGAACTGCGGCTGTCGGCGAAAAACGACAGAATAGCCGCCATGTCGGACGCTTATCGGAATTTGCTGGGCGAAGTCAACGCGCTGAACGATTATGTCGGCGTCATCACCGCCGAATTGGAGGCGAACGATGTGGAATTGAACCGTTTGCAAGCGGCGGCGGAAACGGTTGTTCCCGCGATTCGCAAGGTCGATGCCGCCGTTGAAGCCGACGGAGATTCCGAACGGCAAAAGCAAGTCGCCGCCGTTCGGCAGAAACAGGATGTTTTGCGGGCGCAAACCGACGTTATCCGCGCCAAGCTTGCGGCTTTGCTGTCCGATGACGGGGTGAAAACCGCGGATGAAGCGCACAAGGCAGTTTTGCAGAGGGATTTGGCAATGGCGGACGCGGCTTTGCTGAAAGACAAAGTGCGGAATTTGGAACAACAGGTTTCCGCGATGCAGGACACGCAAATTCTGGCTTTCCGCAAAATGGCGGCGGTGGCGGACAAAAACATCGGCGCGATTGAAAACGGTTTGGCGGACATCGACAATTCTTTGCAGGCGGCGGGATTGGGCATGAATTCCCTGTTGCGCCGCGTTCGCCGCGACAAGGAAAAAACAGGCATCGGCGGACCTTTCATCCCCGCGCCCATGCCGCAAAAGGGAAATCGGCTGAATATTTCGCTGGTCGGCTTGAATCAACGGTTGGACAAACTATATGATTTAACGGCGTTGCAAAATGCTTTGCCGATAGGCAAACCCATCAGTCGAATCCGTGTAACGTCGCCGTTCGGCGCGCGCGAGGATCCATTTCAAGGCGTTCCCGCCCGACACGAGGCGGTCGATTTGGGCGGCATGACGGGCGAACCGATTCGCACGACGGCGCCGGGAAAGGTTTTGCGCGCGGGACGCTGGGGATGGTACGGCAATATGGTCGAAATCGATCATGGATTGGGATTCAGAACGCGTTACGCCCACATGGACAAGATTTTTGTTTCCAAGGGCGATGCCGTCCGCACGGGCGATCAAATCGGAACGGTCGGCAGTACGGGGCGCAGTTCGGGTTCCCATTTGCATTACGAAATCCGCGTCAGGGGATATGCGGTTGATCCGATGAGTTTTATGAAGGCTGAAAGAAATGTTTTCCAAGATTAAACACGAAAGCGGTGCTAAAGTATTAAACAATGACAGACGTCCAAAATCGCCGACGATTATCAGTTCGGATTTGACGATAACGGGCGATTTGGTCAGCGAGGGCGAAATTCACATCGACGGCATTGTCGAAGGCGACATCCGTTGCCGTTTGCTGATTGTCGGCGTGAACGCGCGCATTACGGGCTCTATCCAAGCCGATATTGCGAAAGTTTACGGCAACGTGAACGGGCTGTTGTGCGCGCGTTCCGTTTTTCTGGCGACGACGGCGAAAGTCACGGGCGATGTGACGCACGAACGTTTGGAAATCGAGCAGGGCGCGTATTTGGAAGGCAACTGCCGCCACATGGACGACCCGATTCCCGCCGAACAGGGACCCGCCGATTTGATGCTGACGGACGAACGCAAAACCGCCAAAAAGTAGGTCATGGATTCCGAAACCGATTTTCACCGCCGCAGAAAAGCTTTCGTTTTGCTGAAAAACGCGGGGATTTTGCTGGCGGAGAACGGCTTCGCGGGTTCGCATGCCGATTTGCTGCGGCAGGCGGGCTTTGTCGAATCGCAGACGCGGGGAATTATCGAAACATGTCCCCGCGGCTATGCGCTGGACGGCAATGTCTATTTTTATCAGGGGGCGGATTTTTCCCCTTTGAGTGCCGAAAATCGGGAAATCGCAAAGTGTTGGCTGCCGTTTTTCAGACAAAGCGGAATGCTGACGGGCAGGGCTTTCGACGGGATGCGGCGCGGGACGGTCGGGGCGGTTTGGCAGCCTGTTTCGGATTTGTGAATTTTTTTGCATTAACACTTTGACGACAGGGGGGCTTTTGGGCTATCCTTGCGCCAAACAATATTTTACATAGAAAAGGATTTTTCGATGTCTTTACCTCTTATGCCCAAAGCGACCGCCGTTTGGCTGGTCGACAACACCGCGCTGACGTTTGAACAGATTGCCGATTTCTGCGGCATGCACCCGTTGGAAATTCAGGCGATTGCCGACGGCGACGTCGGTTCGTCCATGATGGGACAAAGCCCGATTGCCAACGGTCAGCTGACGGCTGAAGAAATCAAGCGTTGCGAAGCCGATGCAAAAGCGTCGCTGAAGCTGTGCGAATCCGATTTGCCCGCTTTGACGATTCGTTCCAAAGGCGCGCGCTATACGCCGATGGCGAAACGGCAGGACAAACCCGACGCGATTGCGTGGATTTTGAAGCATCACCCCGAATTGTCGGACGCTCAGATTCGCAAGCTGCTGGGCACGACGAACAATTCGATTGACGCGATTCGCAACAGAACGCATTGGAACATGGCGAACATCAAAGCGCGCAACCCCGTTTTGCTGGGACTGTGCACGGAAATCGATTTGAAAAAAGCGGTCGAAACCGCGCCGAAGTCTTTGAAGAACGAAGCCGCCCCGCTTGATGTCGAAGACGCCGAAGAATAAGGATTAAGCCCATGACCGACGAAGTCAAAGACGTAAACGGCGTCGATGCCGCCCGATTGCTGAGCTATATCGAACGCGTCGAACGGCTGGAGGAAGAAAAGAAAGCGCTGGCGAACGACATCAAAGAAGTGTTCGAAGAAGCCAAATCCGCCAATTTCGACGTCAAAGCTCTGAAAGCCATTCTGAAAATCCGCAAACAGGACGAAATGGAACGGCAGGAGGAAGAATTCATGCTGGAAACGTACAAACGCGCTTTGGGTATGGATTAAAATTTTTCCCGTTATGAAAAAAAAGCCCCGCTTGTCGGGGCTTTTTTGCTTGATTTGGACAAAAAACGCCGTTAGTATGGATAAAAATTTACGGCAGGTTGCCGCGATTCAAGGAGCTGTCACATGGCTGAAAACACACCGAAAGTCAAGCATTTAAAGGATTACAAAAAGCCTGACTACAAAATCGAATCCGTTCATCTGGATTTCGATTTGGACGAGGAAAACACGCAGGTCGCGTCGACTTTGAAAGTCAAAAGCGATTACGACACGACGACGGGCGAGGTTCGTCCTTTGCGGCTGGACGGCGACGAGCTGACTTTGACGGGCATTGCCATTGACGGGCGCGCTTTGAAGCCCGAAGAATACGTTGTCGACGACAAAGGTTTGACGATTTTGAATCCGCCCAAGGAATTCGAATTGTCCATCGGCACGGAAATCCACCCGAAAGCCAACACGAAGCTGGAGGGGCTGTATGTGTCGAACGGCATGTTCTGCACGCAATGCGAACCCGAGGGATTCCGCCGTATCACCTATTACCCCGACCACCCCGACGTGATGAGCGTTTTTACGACGACTCTGCGCGCCGACAAGGAAAAGCTGCCCTGTCTGCTGTCCAACGGCAATATGATTAAAGAGGAAAAAATGGACGACGGCAGAACGGCGGTAACATGGAACGACCCGTTCCCGAAACCGTCCTATCTGTTCGCTTTGGTCGGCGGGGATTTGGACTATATCAACGACAAATTCACGACGATGTCGGGACGCGAGGTCACTTTGGGCGTTTATGCCAACAAAGGGCAAAAGGACAAGCTGGACTACACGATGGACTGCATCAAGCGGTCGATGAAGTGGGACGAACAGGCGTTCGGGCGTGAATACGATTTGGATTTGTTCAACTTGGTCGCGGTTTCCGACTTCAATCAGGGCGCGATGGAAAACAAGGGGTTGAACATTTTCAACAGTGCGTATGTTCTGGCGGACGCCCGCACGGCGACCGACCATGACTATGCGGGCATCGAAGGTGTTGTCGGTCACGAATACTTCCACAACTGGTCGGGTGACCGCGTAACCGTGCGCGACTGGTTCAACCTGTCGTTGAAAGAGGGCTTGACCGTTTACCGCGATCAGGAATTTTCGCGCGATATGCGTTCGCGTTCCGTCAACCGTATCGAAAACGTCGCGACTTTGCGCGCGGGGCAGTTTGCCGAGGACGCGGGTCCGACCGCGCACGCCGTCCGCCCCGAATCGTATGTGGAAATCAACAACTTCTACACGTCGACGATTTACAATAAAGGCGCGGAAATCATCCGCATGTACGAAAAAATGCTGGGCAAGGAGAAATTCCGCGAAGGCAACGATTTGCACTTTGACCGCAACGACGGCAAGGCTGTGACAATCGACGACTACGCCAAATGCATGGAAGACGTTTCGGGCAGGGATTTGACACAATTCAAACGCTGGTATTCGCAGGCGGGAACGCCGTCCGTGTTCGCCGAGGGCGAATATGACGAAAAGGCGCAAACCTACACGCTGAAACTGCGGCAGGAAACAAAGCCGACGCCGAATCAGCCCGAAAAACTGCCGTTCGTCATTCCGATGGAAATGGGACTGCTGGGCAAAGACGGCAAGGATATGCCTTTGCAGCTGCAGGGCGAAGACAAGGCGCAGGGAACGTCCCGCGTGTTCACTTTGGACAAGGGCGAAGCGACGCTGACTTTTGTCAATGTCAAGGAAAAGCCCGTTTTGTCCGCGAACCGCGACTTTACCGCGCCGATTAACTTCCACATGGATTACTCTGACGACGAACGCGCGCATTTGATGGCGCACGATTCCGATTTGTTCAACCGCTGGGACGCGGCGCAGCAGTACGGCGTCAAACAGATGCTGGGCATGGTCAAGGATATTCAGGCGGGCAAAGAACCGCACGTCGACGAAAAATATCTGGACGCGCTCGGTTCGTATTTGAAAGACCCGTCTTTGGACAAGGCGTTTGTCGCCAAAGCGCTGGCTTTGCCGTCCGAAGCGTATGTGTCCGACCAGATGGACGTTGTGGACGTGGACGCCGTGCATCAGGCGCGTTCCGCCGTGTCCAAAGCGTTTGTCAAAAAATTCGAACCCGAACTGACGGCGGTTTACGATTCGCTGAACGTTGAAAAGCCGTTCGAACCCGTCGCCAAAGACGCGGGCGAGCGCGCTTTGAAAAACGTGGCTTTAGGCTATCTGGCTTCGCTGGACAAACCCGAAATCGACGACCGCATCACGGCGCAGTACAACAATGCCAACAATATGACCGACCGTTTCGCCGCGATGAGCATCGCCGCGGGAACAAAGCACGGCAAAGCCGTCGTTTCCGATTTCTACGAAACGTTCAAGGACGAGGAACTGGTCGTCAACAAATGGCTGGGCGTTGTGGCGTCCGAGGGATTGGACAGCGCGAAAGCCGTTGTCGAACATCCCGCTTTCGCGATTACGAACCCGAACAAGGTTCGCGCCGTGATGCGCAACTTTGCGGGCAACAAATCCGCTTTGCACGCCAAAGACGGGTCGGGCTACGAATTCGTGGCGCAAATGGCGATGAAGCTGGACGATTTGAACCCGCTGGTCGCCGCCGACACGGTCAAACCGCTGACATCGTGGAAGCGTTACGATTCGGAACGTCAGGCGATGATGAAAGGCGCGTTGGAAAAAGTGCTGGCGAAGCCCAACCTGTCCAAAAACGTTTACGAACTGGTGTCCAAATCGCTGAGCGAACCCGACGAAAGAAAATCCAAAATTTTGGAAAACAAAGCCAAAGCGCAAAAGCAGGCGAAAACGGACGCTTTTTTGAAGAAAGCCCCCGTCAAAGCTTATGTTTCGGGTGCGAAAAAAACAAAAGCCCCCGCGCATTACGCCTTTTTGCAAACCGCCGAAGCGAAAGCGCCCGCGGTCAACGCGATGGCGTTGTCCGCCCAGAAACAGCGCGACCGCTGAAAACGAACCTTTTGACGATAAACCGTCGGCAAATTTGTCGGCGGTTTATTATTTTGTGGTCACGCGCCTGTGTTTTTTGTTATAAATAAAAGGGACAAACCGATTTTCAGGAATTTGAACTCATGAAAGTATTGTTGTTGGCATGGATGTTGACCTTTGCGGCGACCGAAGCGTCCGCCCAGCAGGTCTACGATGTGGCGGGCGAAGAAGAAGCGACATCGATTTGGGATGACCCGAACGAAAGCAACCCCTATTTCAAAAAGAAAATCACCAAAACGGGGGCGGACATCAAACGTGAAAATTCCAAAGAACGCAAATATCACAAAACAACGTTCAAACGGCGTGTTTATACGGGGCCGACCCCTGCCCAAGCCGCCGAACAGGCAAAGGTGAAATCGGTCGAAAACTTTAAAACATACCTGCCGACGGGGAAATACGACGTGCGGTTCGAAAGTTCCGACTATAACGCGGACGGCGATACGCTGAGCTTTAAAAAGCTGGTGTTCAAACCGCGCCCCGACGCCCCCGAAGCCAAAATCATCCCTTATTATCTGTCGGTGGACGAAGCGCGCTTTACGGGCTTTAACATCGGCGAAATTTACGGCACGCCGCAAAACGAAAACGGGCAGGTTTTCCTGTCCAAAGTGGAAATTCCCGTTTGGAACGAAAATTCCGTCAAGGTCGGCAAAGTAACGTTCGACAATCTGACCCTGCAGGGCAAAGGATTGGCGCTGATGAAAGAAAAGCAGGGGGAATTTTCCAGCGTGTCCCTGTCGGAATTCCGTTCCGAAAAAATCATCAACGAAACGGTTTTGAACAATGTTGTGCGTTCGAAAATCTTTTCCGCCCGCCTTGCGGAATTCAACAACGTCCGCATTTCCCCCGAATTGTTTGAAGCGATTAAGGAACAGTCTTTGAACGGGCTGTCTTTTTCGTCCGCCGTTGTCAACACGCATGTGTACGCGACGCCGCAGCAAGTGAACGCCGAAATGGTGTCGTATTCCGCGCGCGTGCTGAATCCCGATTTGGTCAAAGGCGCGCGTCAAGAGGGCGCCAAACCCGAAAAAGACCAAAAACCGACAATGGAGCAAATCCGTAAAAACGCGGCGGAAAACAATGCCGCCAGAGCAAAACTTGCCAGGGAAACGAAAGAATAAATGGTCAACGACACCCCGCCGCAGGCATCATACAGCGCTTTGACGAACCGTCCCGCCCCCAAGGTTGTGGATACGTCCGACACATCGTCGTATGTGGCGGGAGTGCGCCTGACGGATTCTTTGGCGGAACATCGGCGGCAATTCGACGGGTGGAAAAACGACCCCGATGCCCAGCTGGTCGTGCGGGCTTTGGAAACGGGCGAAAGCGCCAAATTCGACGGCGCGGATTTTACGGACGTCAATTTTTCGGGCGCAAAACTAATCGGCGTCAATTTTAAGGGCGCGGATTTGAAAAACGCCGACTTGTCGGGTGCGGATTTGCGCAACGCCGATTTGTCGGGGGCGGATTTGCGCGGCGTCAATCTGGAGGAAGCCAATCTGGAAGGCGCCAACCTCGAAGGCGCAAAGCTGGACGGCGCATATTTGAAAAACGCCGTCATCGCAGGGGCGAAGCTGTCCAAGCAGGCGCTGAACGAACTGGAAAAAATGCAGCAGCTGCAGCGCGAAGCCGAGGAGGGAACCCTTGATTTGCGCAAAGTCAATCTGCGGTATTTGGATTTGCGCCGTTTGGATTTGCGCGGCGTCGATTTGACAGGCGTCGATTTGTCGGGCGTCAATCTGGTCGGCGTGAATTTGACGGGGGTTAAAATCGACCCGATGTATTTGGACGGCTCTTATGCGTTCAAACAGGGCGCGAACCGCAAAGTCGAAATTCAAAAAGGCAATACGGCTGGGCTGGATTTGACGACCGCCAATCAGATAAAAGCGTCCTTGACGGATTTGGAAATCCTGCGTCAAAAGCGGCTGGCGGGAAAACAGGCGGAGGAGCAAGCCGTTGCCGAAATGGCGCGCATGACGGAGGAACAGCGGCTGAAAGACGAATTGCCGCCTGTTGTTGCCGAACGTCCCGCACCCGTTTATGAACAGCCTGTGTACGAACAGCCCGCCGTTGCCGAACGTCCCGCGCCCGCTTTCGAACCCGCGGTCGGAGAATCGGACGAATCCGCAATGCTGTCCAAAGAACTGGAAGTGTTGAGGTCGCGCCGTTTGAATCAGGCGTCGCCCGAAGAATTGAAAGCCCGTCTGCAGGATGTCGTTTTGGAAAAACGTCCCGAACTGAAAAGCGGCGCGAAATCCCTTGTCACCCGCCGTCCGCGCCGCAAGGAAGAACTGCCGCCCAGCAAATACGACTTTCCGATTTTGTATCCCGTCGACGAAGACGAAAAGGCGAAACTGCAGTCCAAATCCGTTGTGCGCGAAGTTTCCTCCGCCGTTGTCGAACAGGTCAAAACCGTCGTGCACAAACTGATTCCCGCCCGCCGCGTGCGCGTCAAACGCCAGCGGCAAAGACAACGGAGCTGAAGCGATGGATAAATACGCAAATTTTCCGACGCGAAAGGACGGGTCTTATGCCGAGCACTATCAAGCCGTCGATTTTGTCATCAAAGGCATTTTGATTTCCTTTGTCGCCGCGCTGTTGCTATCCGTTGCCGCGTATCCGCTGGGATATTTGGCGTCTTACGGTTTTTCGGATGCGGCGTGGAAAAAAGTCAAAGCATTTTACGCCTATTTGAAAACGCATCCGTTCTATTTGGTGAAATCGTATTTCGGCTGGATTCTGACGTTCGCGCAAAACCCGTTTAAAAGCTGGACGGTGTGGATTCCCGCTTTGCCGTTTTTTGCGTTCATCATGGGCATCATCATCACGATTCGCGCCAATCCGTATTATTTCGCCAGCCAAGGCATGGGGTCGGGGCGTTTGGCGGATGAAAACGATGTCAAAAAAATGGGACTGTGGAACGGCTTTACGTTCGTTTTGGGGCTGTGGAACGAACGGCGGTTGTTGCGGTTGAACAACTATATGTCCGTGCTGGTCGTCGGTGCGCCCGAAACGGGAAAAACGGCGGGCGTTGTCGTGCCCAGCATCCTTGAAAACGACGACAAGTGCATGTTCATCAACGACATGAAAGGCGAATTGTTTGAACTGACGGGCGGACACCGCGCCGAACTGGGCCCCGTGTTCAACGTCAACTTTTTCGGCATCGACAAGCCCGAACAGGGCGTTTTCTGGCCGACTTGGAATCCTTTGAGCGACCAAGACCTGCCGCCGCCGTCCCCCGGACGGCAGGGCTACATCGGCGGGCTGGCGTATTTTCTGCTGGGCGACGGACCGACGGGAACAGACCCGTACTGGATTAAAGCGGGACGCGCCGCGCTGGAAGGCTTCATCAACTATATTTGCGACAAATGCGAACAGGCGCGGGCGAACGACTATTTCCTGCAGCGGCTGTACGAAGACGCCATGGACGACGAAGACTACGATGTTTTGGAAACGTACTACGACGCCATGGACAAAAGCGTTGCCGTCAAGCAGGCTTTGAACCACGTCCGCAAACGTACTTTGACGTTCAAAAACTATCTGCCCATCGGGCAATGGGATCCGATTCCCGAAGCTTGGATCGGCAGACAGGCAAGCTTTCCGCTGATGATGGATATGATTACCAAACGTCAGCTGGACATTTCCGCCGAACTGCGCGCGCGGCGCGACGCGGGCGATCCCGTGGCTTTCAAAACCGATATTTGGGCAACGATTTTGAACGATATTGTCGAAGAAGCCGAATACTTCGGCTACAACCGCCGCGCCATCGTCGAA
The DNA here is from genome assembly GCA_963604715.1 of Limosilactobacillus gorillae. GTDB lineage: Bacteria > Pseudomonadota > Alphaproteobacteria > CAAGCB01 > CAG-977 > UBA2903. The sequence goes on along the minus strand of CAVCSV010000020.1, from coordinate 4,002 downwards.
ATCAGCCAAATTCTGGCTTTGCCCAAATCGCAGCGCTCGTCCGTGCTGTCCATGGCTTTGTCGGGGCTGGCTCCGTTCAAAAACGCCGCTATCCGCATGCGCATGGCGTCCAGCGACTTCGGCAGCGTTCAGCAGCGCGGCATCAAAAACCCCGTTACGGGAAAATGGGAGCCTGTGACGTTCTATCTGTCCTGTCCGATTGACGGCATGACCAACAAAGTCGCGACGATGTTTATCAACATGTATTCGGGGACTTTGACGATTTTCGGTCCGTCCGAAGGTCCGTGCGGTCCGTATCCTTTGCTGTACATTTTGGACGAATATCAGTCGATGTCGACGTTCCATGTCGCGGACGCCATCGGTACGGGGATGAGCAAACAGTTTTCGTTCCTGCTGACTTGTCAGGATTTGTCGCAGCTGTCGGGCGCATACGGCGGCGAACTGGAAACCATTATCGGCAATACGGGCTGCAAAATCTTTATGCGCTGCAACAGCCGCGAAACGGCGGGGCGCATGGGCAGTTTGATTGAAACGAAAACGGTTGTAACCCACGCCCGCGCGCGCGACGAAGGCATGGGATCGGGAACGACGCCGTTCACGCCGTACTTTGTGATGTACAACGAAACGGCAATGCCCGTTTTGGCGACAACGACGATTATGAATATGCCGTTCGGTCGGCAGTACGCTTTGATTCAAAAGCACCACAACCATCCGATTAAGCTGAAAACGCCGCTGTATTTCAAAGACAGGGATATGGTTAGACTGACCAAGCTTGCGCCGCCGCCGCCTTTGCCGCCCGCGGTTTACAACCAGCGCAGTGCGGAAGACAAGCTGCCCCCGCCCGAAGACATGTCCGTCGAACCCGAGTATATGCAGAAAAAAGTCGGCGACGAACAATAAGATATGTTCTTTTTTATATCTGTTCAAAAGAATAAAAGTGTGCTACAAACTTTTGAACGGTTTTAGTTTTAAGGAGAATTTTTATGCAAGCTGTCAAAATCAAAGAAGGTATTTACTGGGTCGGCGTCAAGGACTGGGAATTGCGCGAATTTCACGGTTATACGACGGACAAAGGATCGACGTACAACGCTTATTTGATTATGGATGAAAAAATCACGCTGATTGACGGGGTGAAAGCGCCGTTCCGCGATATTTTTCTGGCGCGAATCGCATCCGTCGTCGACCCCGCGAAAATCGACGTTGTGATTTGCAATCACGTCGAAATGGACCATTCGGGGACTTTGCCCGACGTTATGCGAATCGCCAAAAATGCGGAAATGTACTGCCCCGCGGCGGGGGAACGCGGACTGAAAGCGCACTATGACACGACGGGGTGGAACATCAAAACCGTCAAAACGGGCGATACGCTGTCGATTGGAAAGCACACGCTTTCGTTTGTTTTGATGCCGATGGTGCATTGGCCCGATTCGATGATGACGTACATGGCGGATGAAAAGATTTTGTTCCCGAACGACGCGTTCGGTCAGCATTACGCAACGGATACGCTGACGGATTCGGACGATTTGGACATTATCCTTGACCAAGCCAAAAAATACTACGGCAACATTGTTTTGCCTTACGGCGCGCAGGTGCAAAAAGTGCTGGAAACGGCGGCGGGATTGCCGATTGAAATGATTTGTCCCAGTCACGGCGTTTGCTGGGTCGAACATATTCCCGAAATCGTCGCCAAATACAAAAAATGGTCGGCGTATGAAACCGATGCGGACAAAGCCGTCATTGTGTTCGATTCGATGTGGGGTTCGACGGAAAAAATGGCGAACGAAATTGCCGACGCATGGACGGAAAAGGGATTGCGCGTGACGCTGTGCAGCTTGAAAACGACGAACATTTCGGATGCTGTGAACGCAATGGTCGAAGCCCGATACGTCGGCTTCGGTTCGGCGGTTCTGAACAATGGGATTATGCCGCCGATGGGCGCGTTTATGACGTACATCAAAGGATTGGCGCCCAAAAACAAAAAAGCGTTCGTGTTCGGTTCTTACGGGTGGAAAAAGGACGCTTTGGGACAAATCGAGGAAACGGTCAAAGCGCTGAATTGGGAAATGCCCGAACAGACGTTTATGATTAACTGGCGCCCGACGGCGGAAAACCTTGCCGCTTTGCGCGAAGCGGCGCTGAAAGCCGTTGAGTGAAAAAACTTGAATTTTTTGATGTGTTGCCGCCTGTTCCGTTTAAAACACGGAGCAGGCGGATAAAATATTCTGCCTTGTTTTTGTGATATGTTTTCGATACCATAGATTATATGCAATCAGTGATTGAATTTACTGTAAACATAGTCTAAAAAGACGGGTTTTGAGCCGTCAGAATCTATTGCATGATGTAGACACTGGATACCTGAAAAAGTCATCAGTGTTGCAAAAACAATTTTTTATGCTATTAAATTATTGAACTGCGGCGGCAGTTATCCGCTGTGAACGTGGGACCACGTAAAACCGAGGTGCAATATGAAAAAAATATCTTTTAAGTTGGGAGAGCTTTTTTGCGGTCCTGGCGGGCTTGCTTATGGCGCGTTACGCTCAAAAAGCAATGACGGTCAATATTCTCTTGCCCATGCTTGGGCTAATGACTATGACTTAGACACCTGTAAAACCTATACGAACAATATCTGTCCATCTGAACCTAATACGGTTTATTGTACGGATGTTCGTAATATAAACATTGATGCATTGGGGAAGATAGATGCTTTTGCATACGGCTTTCCTTGCAATTCCTTCTCAGCGGTAGGAGAACATCAAGGGATAGCAAACGAAAAGTTTGGGCAACTTTATTGGTTTGGCATAAAAGTTCTTCAGCACTATCATCCAAAATTTTTTATTGCTGAAAATGTATCGGGAATTCGTTCGGCAGGATCAAACGATTTTCAAACAATTTTAGACGATATGAAGAATGCAGGCTACAAGCTGGTGCCGAATCTTTATAAAGCAGAAAAATATGGCGTACCGCAAACTCGGCATAGGGTTATTATCGTTGGCATCAGAAACGATATAGGTGTGGATTTTCGTGTTCCTAGTCCAGCGATGTTTGAAAACGATGATATAACGGCA
>CAVCSV010000020.1:0-927 GCA_963604715.1 Limosilactobacillus gorillae | reverse complement strand
GATCGGCGTTGGCTAACATACCTAACAATGCCCCGAATAATGAAGAGCGTGCTTTATCCGAAAAAGTTATACGCCGTCTTTCTTTTATAAAACCGGGGGAGAATGTTTGGCAAGCTGAGAAGAATATGCCGGCAGATTTACACATAAAAACAAAAACAAAAATTTCTCAAATCTATAGAAAACTTGATCCGAACAAACCAAGTTATACAATAACGGCGTCTGGTGGAGGTGGAACTTTTGGTTATCACTGGACTAATAGAGAATTGACAAACAGAGAGCGGGCAAGGCTTCAAACATTTCCAGATGATTATGTGTTTACGGGAAGTTATTCAAGTGTTAGAAGACAAATAGGTATGGCTGTTCCATGTAAATTAAGTGAAATTGTTACGACTGCTGTTTTAAATTGTTTTGCTGGAATAGACTATCCATCTGTCGATGCAAATTTGACGGAATAACTTATAAGGCGTATGGCTATGAATGATTTGTATTTTAATGATTTGGAAGATATTGTATTATTTAATCCCGCTAAAAAAGAAACACTTGGTTGTTCACATCTCAGGATTGTGACTGGATTTACGGATACAGAACGTATAAGTACGCATCTTCTTTCCCTTTACGATGGGATTAAGTCAGGAATTTATCCGAATAATATGACTGTCGATATAATCTTAGGTATGACTCAAGGGAGTGCTTTAACAGCAAAAAAACATTATGGTATTGTAAGAATAATTAAAGAGTTGAATGGAGTAAACGGTTTCAGACAAAAAGATATGCCATCTGTATCATGCAGATATATTGATAGCGGGAAAAGCGTGCATACAAAACTTTATATATGGGAAAACAATGAAGGAATTCCGAAAATAGCATTTAACGGTAGTGCAAATTACTCAATGCAGGCTTTCCATTATAGAAGGGAGTGTATGTCAC
>CAVCSV010000019.1:0-43139 GCA_963604715.1 Limosilactobacillus gorillae | reverse complement strand
CGGGAGCGACGGTTTGCAAATACTGCGACCCGTGCGCCAAAGGCGAAAAATGCGGCTGTCCCGACGGACAAATCGCGGATGGTCACGGCAGTTGCGTTGACGAAGACCCGTGCGCGAATGTGTCCTGCGACGGCGGAAAAACCTGTTCGGCAGGCAAATGCGTGTGCCCCGGCTCCGCGCCCTATACGGACAGCAACGGGAAATGCCAGCCGTGCTTGCAGGACAGCCATTGCAGCACGAACCAATACTGTTACGACAACGGCGCGGGTGCCCGGTCGTGTCACGACGACTGCCTGAAAATCTGCCCCGTCGGATTCCGTGAGGGCGGCAGAGAAAATCATCTGCAGAACGGCTGTCCCAACGGATATATCCAAAGCGGCACCTGCAACAGCGGTCAGCCTTGCTGGGCATGTGCGACAACAGCTAAGACTTGTGCGGACAACGATTATTATGATTCGCTCGGTTCTTGGACATCGACATGCGTCAGCGGCGGCGGAAGCGTTAAAAATACGACCATTTCCTCCGGCAGAACATGCTATTACTGCGAAAAAGGTAGCTCCTGTTCATCCCTGAACAGCAGTTTCTTTGAACAGGACAGCAAAACATGCCCCACGGGCGAAGTTGCCGTGTATACGGGGCAAAGCGCCGGCGGCAAAAGCTGTTATTGGTGCAAAGAAAGCTGTACCAAATGGGGTTACTTCAAACAGGGCAATGGAAATTGTCCGACAAACCAGACGGAAAGGAAAACAGCAAAATCCGCTGTCGAGGGAACTTGTTACGCCTGTGCAAACAAAACGTGCGAAGACGAGGGCTTGACTTCGGACAAAACCAAGTCGCCGCAGCCGAATTTTGTTGCAAAGACCGTCAACGGCACGCAATGTTACTGCGTGAATTGCTCTTCTTCGGGCAATTCTTCTTCGGACAGCAATACCTCGTGTTCGTCCCTGACATCGGGAACCATTCCGAACGGGGATACCGTTTGTACGAAAAACAGCAATGGAACGTTTTATTTTTCGTACATCAAGCTGTCGTCTGTCGTAAACAGCTATGATGTCAGCCAAAGTGGTGTAAGCACATCGCTTGTTTCATGCAAATGTACGTCAAAATCGCTTGCGACAATTTGCGTGCAGGCTTCCTGTACTCATAAATACGGCTCAGGCGCCACTTTTACGATAACGGGCAGCTTCTGATTTCGGCAAACAGAAAAAGGCGGGGACTTTTCCCCGCCTTTTTCAATTTTTCCACGCTTGCGGCAATGCGAAAACGCCCGCCGATTTCGGCGGGCGTTTTGCGTTTGAAAGGCTTATTTGAAATATCTTTTCATCAAACCGTCAAAGCCGCGGCCGTGGCGGGCTTCGTCCTTGCACATTTCATGCACGGTGTCGTGAATCGCGTCATAGCCCAGTTCTTTCGCCAGTTTCGCCAGCTGCAGCTTGCCGTCGCAGGCGCCGAATTCGGCGGCGGCGCGCATTTCGACGTTTTTCTTCGTCGAATCGGTGACGACTTCACCCAGCAGTTCCGCGAATTTCGAAGCGTGTTCGGCTTCTTCGAACGCATAGCGTTTGAACGCTTCGGCGACTTCGGGATAGCCTTCGCGGTCGGCTTGGCGCGACATCGCCAGATACATGCCGACTTCGCAGCATTCGCCGTTGAAGTTTTCGCGCAGTCCCGCAATCACGCGTTCGTCCAACCCTTTGGCAACGCCGATGCGGTGTTCGTCCGCATACGTTTTCGCGCTTTCGTCCATCACTTTGAACGTTTTGGCGTGGCAAACGGGGCATTCGGCGGGCATTTCGTCGGCTTCGATAACCTGACCGCAAACGGTGCATACAAATTTCATTACAAAGTTCCTCCCTAAAAATATGAACTGAGACAGATATTAGAATCATTTTAAAATATGTCAAGAAATTTTTTTATCCCTCCCTTGACAAGGCGCAGACCCGAACCTACATTGTTAGCACTCGAAGGGCGGGAGTGCCAAAGCCCCCGTTCAAACGAATTTGGTTTTCACTTTTCAAAAGGGTTTACACTATGAAATTCAAACCGTTATTTGACCGTGTTCTGGTTAAACGCACCGCGGAAGACACCAAAACCGCCGGCGGAATCATCATTCCCGATACCGCCAAAGAAAAACCGTCCAAGGGCGAAGTCATCGCCGTCGGCATGGGCGGTCGCGACGAACAGGGCAAAACAATCCCCATGACGCTGAAAGTCGGCGATCAGGTTTTGTTCGGAAAATGGTCGGGTACGGAAGTCAAAATCGACGGCGAAGAACTGTTGATTATGAAAGAATCCGACGTTCTGGGTATTTTGGAATAATTTTTTAAAGGGTTAAATCACTATGTCTGCCAAAGAAGTCAAATTTTCCACCGACGCCCGCAACGCGATGCTGCGCGGTGTCGACATCCTTGCCGATACGGTTAAAGTGACGCTGGGTCCCAAAGGCCGCAACGTTGTTCTGGCTAAATCGTTCGGCGCTCCCCGCATCACCAAAGACGGCGTGTCGGTCGCCAAAGAAATCGAACTGGCGAACAAATTTGAAAACATGGGCGCTCAGCTGATTAAAGAAGCCGCGTCCAAAACCGCCGATGTCGCGGGTGACGGCACCACGTCCGCCACGGTTCTGGCTCAAGCCATTGTGCGCGAAGGCTGCAAAGCCGTTGCCGCCGGCATGAACCCGATGGATTTGCGCCGCGGTATCGATTTGGCTGTTTCCGCCGTTGTCGAAGACGTGAAAAAACGTTCCCGCAAGGTTTCGACCTCTGCCGAAATCGCGCAGGTCGGCACGATTTCCGCGAACGGCGACACCTCTATCGGTCAGTATCTGGCTGACGCGATGGAAAAAGTCGGCAAAGAAGGCGTCATCACCGTTGAAGACGCAAAAGGCTTGAACACCGAACTGGAAGTCGTCGAAGGCATGCAGTTCGACCGCGGCTATCTGTCCCCGTACTTTGTAACCAACGCGGACAAGATGACCTGCGAACTGGAAAATCCGTTCGTTTTGATTCACGAAGCCAAACTGTCCAACCTGCAGTCCATGTTGCCCGTGTTGGAAGCCGTTGTTCAGTCCGCGCGTCCGCTGCTGATTATCGCTGAAGACGTCGAAGGCGAAGCTTTGGCGACGCTGGTTGTCAACAAACTGCGCGGCGGCTTGAAAGTCGCGGCTGTCAAGGCTCCGGGCTTCGGCGACCGCCGCAAAGCCATGCTGGAAGACATCGCCATTTTGACCAAAGGTCAGGTGATTTCGTCCGAACTGGGCATCAAGCTGGAAGACGTGACCTTGGATATGCTGGGAACGGCTAAAAAAGTCACGATTACCAAAGACAACACGACGATTGTCGACGGTGCGGGCGCGAAAGAAGACATCGCCGCGCGTTGCGCCCAAATCAAAAAACAGATTGAAACGACGACCTCCGAATACGACAAGGAAAAACTGCAGGAACGCTTGGCTAAATTGTCGGGCGGCGTAGCGGTCATCAAAGTCGGCGGCGCTTCCGAAGTCGACGTGAAAGAAAAGAAAGACCGCATTGACGACGCTTTGCACGCAACGCGCGCCGCGGTCGAAGAAGGTGTTGTCACGGGCGGCGGCACGGCTCTGCTGTACGCTGTCAAGGCTTTGGACGCCGTGAAACCCGCGAACGACGATCAGCGCGTCGGCGTTGACATCATTCGCCGCGCTTTGCAGGCTCCCGTCCGTCAGATTGCCGCGAACGCGGGCGAAGACGGCGCCGTTATTGCAGGCAAGCTGTTGGAAGGCGAAAAGGACAACATCGGCTTTAACGCTCAATCGGGCAAATACGTCGATATGTTCGCCGAAGGCATCATCGACCCGACAAAGGTCGTCCGCACGTCTTTGGAAAGCGCGGCTTCCATTGCGGGCTTGCTGATTACGACCGAAGCCATGGTTGTCGACAAACCCGAAGAAAAATGCGCCTGCCACGGCGGTGCCGATGCCGGTATGGGCGGCATGGGTGGAATGGGCGGCATGGGCGGTTTCTAATCGCTCGCCGTTTAACCGAAACGAAAAGAGCCTCGAAAGAGGCTCTTTTCTGTTTTAAGAAATAAAATTTTCTGCTAAACTGTTTGCCATGAGTACGATAGAGCAAGCATTGAATCAAACGAACGGCGTGGACAAAGTCCGCCGCGATATTGTGCGTTTCGGCAACGGAGAAAACGACTATTTCAACGCGGCGGGAACGGACGAAGACTTTGCGGCGCTGACCGAAATTCTGGCGAAAGTCGCCGAAAGCCCCGAACAGCTGAAGAAAATGCGCGATATGCCGATGTCGGAACGTCCCGGATTGGTGATTTCCAAAGGGGAGCGGAACAGCTACGGTTATTGCGCAAAGACCGTTCTGTCGATTTCAAAAATCGCGGGAACGGGCTATAAAGCCGCCGCAGTTTTCGCGCATGAATTTCAGCATCAATGTCAGTACGTTTACGGCAACGCGCAACGGTTCGCGCATGCGTTTTCGCTCAAAGAATCCATTTTGGAGGAACGCATCGGCGAAGCGGCGGCGGAAACGGCGGCGTACCAATACTTGTACGATGTCAAGGACAACAATCCGCAGGCTCAGGCGGCGTACAAAGCGGCTTTGGAAAAACGCGGGATGCGGATGTACGCCATGGCGCGGCGCAAAGGCGAAGCCGAATCCGATTGCGTTTTGGCGGGCATGCAGGGCTACGCGGACAACTTGAAGCTGGCGCAGATTTACGAAAAAACCTATCACCCCGAAATCGCGTCCGATATTTTCACCGACTTTATGCGCTTGACAAACGATGTCAGACAAGGACGCAACGGTTTTATGCTGACGTATGCGGAAATGCGGCTGGGCGGCAACACTTTGGACGAATGGGACGCGCTGAAAACACACACAATCGGCATGGCAACGGGCTTTGACGAACAAAAAGCGCGCGCAATGCTTCGTTCCGACAACTTTGCCTATATCGGCGAACAAACGGCAAAATTTTTGACCGACGGCGCGAAAGTTTACGCGGAACTGACGGGCGAACGCCATCCGTTTGAAACGGAAAGAACGGTTGTCAGAAACAAAATCGGCGCTTACGATTTGCGCGAAAAGGACGGCTTGGCGGGATTGTACAAGCGCGCGCGAGATTTGTTCGCCAAAAAGGAAAACACAGACCCGCTGGCGACGTATTTTTACAAAAACAAAAACGGGCGCGAAGTTTTTTCGTTCGACGGCACCAAAAAGGGCGGCGTGATTTTCCGTGCCGATTCCGACAGGGTAACCTCGGCAGCCTCTTTCCTGCCCGACAGCATTTTAAGCGAGCGGCGCAAAACCGCCGAAAAAATGTTTGTCGAACTGACGGCGGACGAAACGATGAAAAAACGGCTGATGAACCTGCAAAAACCGCTTGTCCTCGGCTTTAAAAAAGGAACGACGGCGATAACGCCCACGCACGACGGACAGATGATTGTCCTCGACCCGCTGAAATCGCCCAAAAAACTGGCAAAAGATTTCACACAGCAGCTGAATAAACTCCAAACCCGCGAAGCCGTCTTGTCGGCGCAAAAACAAGCGGGACGGTAAATGCTTAATTGCTTTTGAAACAGAAGCAAAATTTTAATGACAGTTTGAAGTGTTTATCAAAATTCGCCTTGTTTCAAAGGCGACTTTTTGATAGCATAATCTTGCGTTTGTGAAAAAGACAGACGCAGGGCGTCAGAAACCCTTTTGAATGTAGTCGCATTGCATATCGCGACTTTAAATATTTATGCCGATTTCTGCCTTAGGGCGGATGTCGGCTGAATACGGCTATCTGCCTAATAGGTCGAGCCGTGCGCATTCATACGGTTTCTGAACATCCGCCCGCTTTAACAGCGGGTTTTGTTTAACAAAAACAAAGGATTGTTCAGATTATGAAAAACTTTTTAATCGCTTTCGTTGCGGGGGTTGGACTGTTTTGCGGTTCGGCGAAAGCTCAAACTCCTCCCGTTCAAATTATCGGCGGAACGAACACGTCCGCCAAATTAAAACCGCTTCAAGGTGTGTTGGGAATTGAATTTAACAAAAACAGCCTTGGCACCAACGACTATGCGGATACAATCATTGAAGATTCTTTTACGGCTCTTACCGTGTCAGCGGGAATAAAAGGGGCGGAAGTTTTTTCCAAAATCGGAGTCGGTGTTTCCGCATTTTATCAAAAATCCGCAAAAGAAGACAAGATTGTCGGCGGATATGATTATCACGGCAATTACACTTCTGTAAACACAACACTGAGCTATCAAGCATACGGCATTGATGCCCAGCTTTATTTTCCTGTTTTCAATCGGTTGGATTTGACGGCAAACATTGGCGTCGGATACTACGATTTTGAAATGACGGGAAATATTTATCAAAACGGAACAAATCAGCCTGTCAGTTATTCCGAAGATCACATAGCTTCACGCTGGGGTGTCGGAGCGGAATTGAAATTAACGAAAAACTTGGCTCTGACAGGGGCTTTGCGCTACGTCGCATTCGTTTATGACGAAGACTGCGACTATTTGGAAGATTTGACCGAAGTCGGTATCGGTTTGAAGCTGTATTTTTAAGGGAGATTTATCATGAAAAAAATCGTTTTGTCTTTGGCGGGAATTATGCTGCTGTCGGGATGCGCAACCATTGTTACAGGGTCAACGCAAACCGTAAATATGTCGACATCTTCGGGCAAACAAGCCAATGCCATTGTCGCGTCGGCAGACGGCTCTTTTCCCGTTGTTTTGCCGCAAGCTGTTACTGTAAAAAAATCATCTGAAAACTTGATTATCAATGTAACCGAAAGCGACTGTGTCGTACCGACAACAACGATGGTTGTCCCGCATCAGCAATCATGGTTCTGGGGAAACATCATTTTAGGCGGTTTGATTGGCTCGACGACCGACTCCGCTTCGGGTGCCGCCTGGGAATACGACAACAACATTTTGGTAAACGTCGCATTGAAAGATGGCTGCAAATAAAGCAAAAGGCGGCGCGTTTTTCGCCGCCTTTTTCATTGTTTTTTCAGCTTTCGCCGCAGATGCGGAATACGAATCCAAAGTCGTTTTTGATTCCGTATCGTTGGTATTGGCGGCGGAAAACAACGCATCCCCATCGTCCATGATGGGACATTCGTTTTTGAAAATATCGGGCGGCGGACGAATTCACGCTTTCGGCTATTACGCCGTTCTAAACGGCGGCGTAAAATCTTATGCTGACGCTCTGTTCGGCACTCAAAAAGGCGTATACGCTTTGTCACCGTATGCTTCTAAAGCGGCGGAATATCTTTTATCCGAAAATCGTTCACTGTGGGAATTCGAGCTTGATTTGTCCGATTCCGAAAAATCCGCATTGAAACAGGAAATCGGCAAAATGAAAGGAAAAGAAGACACTTATTCCCTTATATCGCATAATTGTTCTTCGGCGATTGAACGTTTGCTGAAAGCAACCAATCCGGCTTTTGAATTTGACCGAATAAAGCCGTTTACAACACCTGTCGAATATGCCCAATTTCTATACAAAACAGGAAAAATCAAATCCGTTTCTTATATTCGTGCGCCTGCACAAAAGGAAAAATCCGTCAAAAACATTTTAACCGCCACGCCTCCATCGCGCCTTGCCATAGACACGGGGCACATCGAATTTTCCCCTGTTTATCAGGATTTACGTACTGTTTCGGATGCGTATAACACAGAACTTGAAACCAAAATGCTGTCTGTACGGTTTGATACGAAAAAAGGACAGTGGGACAAATTGGATTTGCTGAAACTGTTTTCTGTTCAAAAGATTTCAAAATATTTTCGTATCGGTTGGGAAAGCGGCGGTGTTTTAGAAGCGGGAATCGGCTATGGCGTAACAAAAAACGGCTTTTCAGCCTATGTCCTGCCAATTTTCGGTGCACGCGACAGTGCATTTTTTGCAGGTGTTAAAACAGGCTCTGTATTGCGTTACACAGATAAGGCGAAGTTTATCGTTTCATACGAAACCGCTACGGACAAAACCCGATTTACCGCTTATGCGGTGGCAAAAATTTATACAAATACAGAAATCTACGTTCAATACGGGCATTCCCGTTCAGATAAAACCGTTGTCGGAATGGCTGTATATTTTTGATTTGCGTTTTTCCCGCCTGTTCTATTTCCGCCACGACTTTAACAGTTTGATTTCCGCTTTATAGCCGTCCAATTCGTTCGGGGTTTCCAGATAAAAGGGCAAATTTTTTAACAACGGGTGGTTGATAATTCGTTTTATCGCGTCCGCGCCGATAAAGCCTTGCCCGATTTTTTCATGCCTGTCTTTGTGCGAGCCGAGCGGATTTTTCGAATCGTTTAAGTGTATCGCTTTCAACCGCCGCAATCCGATAACGTCGTCAAAATGTTTCAGCACGCCGTCCAAATCGTTCACAATGTCGTATCCCGCATCGAAAACGTGACAAGTGTCAAGGCATACGCCGATTTTGTCCGACAATTTCACGCGGTTGACAATCGCGCGCAATTCCTCGAATTTTCCGCCGACTTCAGAGCCTTTTCCCGCCATGGTTTCCAGCAAAACGGTCGTTGTTTGGCTTTCGGTCAGAATACCGTTTAAAACGTCCGCGATTTTTTCAATTCCCGTTTCAACGCCTTGTCCGACGTGCGCTCCTGGGTGGAAGTTGTAATAATTGTGCGGCAGGTATTCCATGCGTTTCAAATCGTCCGTCATGGTGTCAAAAGCGAATTGCCGCGTATCGTCGTTCGCGGCGCAGGCGTTCAGCGTGTACGGCGCGTGCGCCAGCAGCTTGCCGAATTTGTTTTTATTCGATATTTCCAGAAGTTTTGAAATATCGCCCGCATCAATCGCTTTCGCCGCCCCGCCGCGCGGGTTGCGCGTAAAGAACTGAAACACGTTCGCGCCGATGCTTTCCGCCGTTTTTCCCATGGCGGCGAAGCCTTTTGCGGTCGACAGATGACATCCGATATGAAACATTTCTTCCTCCGCCCGTTATTATAAGCCCATAAAACAACCCCGCAAGGAAATCCTTGCGGGGTGTTTTTTTGCTTTACGCGATTAGGCGTTGCGTACAGCCGCCTGAGCCGCAGCCAAGCGCGCGATAGGCACGCGGAACGGCGAGCAGGAAACGTACGTCAAACCGACGCGGTGGCAGAAGTCGATCGTTGCCGGATCGCCGCCGTGTTCGCCGCAGATGCCCAATTTGATGTTCGGGCGGGTCTTGCGGCCTTTTTCGACAGCCATCTGAACCAACTGACCGACGCCTTCTTCGTCAATCGATTTGAACGGATCTTTGGCGAAGATGCCTTTGGCAACGTAATTCGGCAGGAACGAACCCGCGTCGTCACGGCTCATGCCCAAGGTGGTTTGCGTCAAGTCGTTCGTACCGAAGCTGAAGAATTCAGCCGTTTCGGCGACTTTGTCAGCCGTCAGAGCGGCACGCGGCATTTCAATCATCGTGCCGACCATGTAGTTGAACTTGACACCGGCTTTTTCCATAACTTCGGCGGCTTTCTTGTCGATAATCGCCTTGACCATGTCCAGTTCTTTCTTGGTGTCAATCAGCGGAACCATAACTTCGGGTTCAACCTGTTTGCCCAATTCTTTGGACGCTTCGACGGCAGCTTCGAAAATCGCCTGCGCCTGCATTTCCGTGATTTCGGGGTAGGTCAAGCCCAAACGGCATCCGCGCAAGCCCAACATCGGGTTGGCTTCGTGCAGCTGGTGAACGCGGGACTGGACGGCTTCCAAAGAAATGCCCAGTTCTTTCGCGATTTCGCGCTGTTCGGGTTCTTTCGTCGGCAGGAATTCGTGCAAAGGCGGATCCAACAGACGAATCGTGACGTGCAGACCGTCCAGAGCCATGAACAAGCCCTTGAAGTCTTCGCGCTGATACGGCAACAGTTTCGCCAACGCTTTGCGGCGATCTTCTTCGTTTTCAGCCAGAATCATTTCGCGCATGTGTTTGATGCGCATCGGGTCGAAGAACATGTGTTCCGTGCGGCACAAACCGATGCCTTCGGCACCGAATTTGCGCGCAACCTGCGCGTCGTGCGGCGTATCGGCGTTCGTGCGAACCTGCAGTTTGCGGAATTCGTCGGCCCAGCCCATGAACACGCCGAAGTCGCCCGTCAGTTCGGCGTCTTTCAACGCAACTGCGCCGTTGATGACTTCACCCGTGGTGCCGTCCAGCGTAATCACGTCGCCTTCTTTGATTTCAACGCCTTTGATGGTCATTTTCTTTGCCGCGTAGTCGACTTTGACGTCGTGAGCGCCGCAAACAGCCGGCGTACCCATACCGCGGGCAACGACCGCCGCGTGGGACGTCATGCCGCCGCGCGCCGTCAAAATACCCTGCGAAGAGTGCATGCCGTGAATGTCTTCCGGCGACGTTTCAACGCGAACCAGAACGACTTTCTTGCCTTCTTCAGCCCATTTTTCGGCGTCATCAGCCGAGAAAACAACCTGACCGACAGCCGCGCCGGGGGACGCGTTCAAAGCCTGCGTCAACAGACGGCCGTCTTTGATGGCTTCTTTTTTGGCTTTCGGGTCCAGAGTCGGGTGCAGCAAATCGTCCAACTGTTTCGGTTCAACGCGCATCAACGCCGTTTTCTTGTCAATCAAGCCTTCGTTGACCATGTCAACCGCCATCTTGACAGCGGCAGCCGCGGTGCGTTTGCCGTTACGGGTCTGCAACATGTACAGCTTGCCGTTCTGAATGGTGAATTCCATATCCTGCATGTCGTGATAGTGTTTTTCCAACGTTTCACGAATGTCGCACAGCTGTTTGTACAGTTCGGGCATCGCTTCTTCCATGCAAGGCAGGTCGGAACCGCGTTCCTTTTTGCCTTCTTTGGAAATCTGCTGCGGCGTGCGGATACCCGCAACCACGTCTTCGCCCTGAGCTTTAATCAAGAATTCGCCGTAGAAAGCGTTTTTACCCGTGGACGGGTCGCGCGAGAAGCAAACGCCCGTCGCGGAATCGTCGCCCGCGTTGCCGAACACCATGGTCTGGACGTTGACGGCGGTACCCCAATCTTCGGGAATATCGTTCAATTTGCGGTAGTAAATGGCGCGGTCGACCATCCAGCTCATGAACACGGCGCCGATGCCGCCCCACAGCTGTTCAACGGAGTCCTGCGGAACGGGTTTGCCGAATTTTTCACCGATTTTTTTGTATTCGACAATCAGTTCCTTCAAATCGTCAACCGTCAAATCGGTATCGGATTTGTAGCCTTTTTTGTCTTTCATCGCGGTCAGGGCGTGTTCGAAGTTTTCGTGTTTGACGCCCAGCACAACGTCGGAGTACATCTGCAGGAAACGACGATAGGAATCGTAAGCGAAACGTTCGTCGCCCGAAGCTTTCGCCAAACCTTTGACGGTTTCGTCGTTCAAGCCCAAGTTCAGAACCGTGTCCATCATGCCCGGCATGGAAATGCGCGCGCCCGAACGGACGGAAAACAGCAGCGGATCGTTCGGATCGGCGAATTTTTTGCCGACAATGGCTTCACAATGTTTGATGCCTTCCTGAACCTGTTCTTTCAAGTCCGCGGGGAACGTTTTGCCGTTCGCATAATAGTAAGTGCAAACTTCGGTCGAAATCGTAAAGCCCGGGGGAACGGGAATTCCGATTGCGCTCATTTCAGCCAGGTTCGCACCCTTGCCGCCCAACAGGTTTCTGTCGGAGGCATTTCCTTCGGCTTTTCCGTTGCCGAATTTATAAACCCATTTTGTCATGGTGGTTAGATTCTCCTTAACCTTCTATTGCAGAAAAATCGGCGATGCCGTCCATCGCGCCGACAATCATCGACAGCAGACGCAAACGGTTGGCACGCAGCCGCACATCGTCGCAGTTTACTTGGACTTTGTCAAAGAAAGCGTCGACGGGCCGGCGCAAAGCCGCCAGATCCGCCATCGCCCCCGTGAAATCGTCCGAAGCAATCTTGTTTGAACTGTTTACCACAATTTTACCCAGCGCGTCAAACAATGCTCCTTCCTGCGGCAGAACAAACAGGTTTTTGTCCGCCGTTTCGGTGTAAGAGCATTTGTCTTTCGCCGATTCGATGCGCACGATGTTCGCCGCGCGGCGGAAAGCCGTCAGCAAATTCGCGCCGTCGTCCGTCGAAAGCAAGCCCCGCAAGGCTTTGACACGCGCCAGCATGCGAACCAGATCCAGACCCGACAGGTCAATGTTCCGGCTCAAGTTGTAAACAGCCGTAATGTAGTCGTGGCGCACGCCTTTGTCCTTCATTGCGACTTTCAAGCGTTCGGCTATGAAAGCGACAAGCAGGTTCATCTGGCGCACGGACCAGTTGACCAAAACGGTCGGTTCACCGTTCGATTCGCGTTTTTCCGATTTTGTCATCGCTTCCTGAACCGCGGTTTGAATCGATTCGCCATAGGCGGCGCGCGCGGCGTCAAAGATTTGCAAAATCGGCATTCTGACGTTGTTTTCAACAATCAGACGAATCACGCCCAGCGCCGCACGGCGCAGAGCGAACGGGTCTTTTGACCCCGTCGGTTTCTGGTCAATCAGCCAGAACCCGACCAAAGTGTCTATTTTGTCCGCCAAAGCCACCGCAATGCTGACGGGCGCGCTCGGGCAAGCGTCGTTCGGCCCCAGCGGCGAATAATGTTCGGCAATCGCTTCGGCGACGGCTTCGTTTTCGCCGTCGTGGCGGGCGTAGTAGCGTCCCATAACGCCCTGCAGTTCGGGGAATTCCCCGACCATGCCCGTCGACAAATCGGCTTTGCACAACAAAGCGGCGCGGTCGGCGTCGGCGGCATCGGCGTTCGGAATGTATTTCAAAATTTCGGGCAGCAAAGCGCGCATGCGGGCGACTTTGTCGGCGACCGACCCCAGTTTCGCATGGAACACGCGTTCTTTGAGCTTTTCGGCTTTGGAAGCCAGCGTCGTTTTGCGGTCTTCGTCCCAGAAGAATCGGGCGTCGGACAGGCGGGCGCGCAACACGCGTTCGTTGCCCGCGACGATTTCCGCGCCGTCGTCCGCCGTTTTCATATTGGCGACAACGATAAAGCGCGGCGCCATTTTGCCGTTTTCATCGGTCATGCAGAAGTATTTCTGGTTCGCGCGCATGGACGTAATCAAAACTTCCTGCGGGACGGTCATAAAGTCGTCGTCGATTTTGCCCATCAAAGGAACGGGATATTCCGCCAATCCCGTGACTTCGTTCAGCAAACCGTTGTCTTCCAACAGCTTGAAGCCCGCTTCTTTTGCCAGAGCATGCGCTTTTTCGGTGATGATTTGACGGCGTTCGGCGGGGTCGATAATCACGAAAGCGTCGCGGATTTTCTTTTCGTAATCCGCGAAGTCCTTGACCGCAAATTCCGCGGGGGCAAGGAATCGATGCCCGCGCGTCGTATTGCCCGATTTCACGCCTGCGAATTCGACGGGAACGACTGCGCCGCCGAACAGGCACAAAATGCTGTGAAGCGGACGAACCCAATGTTCTTTGTGGCTGTTCCAACGCATGGATTTCGGCCACGGGAACGACGCCAGCATTGCTGTTACGGCTTCCTGCAAAACTTCGGTCGTCGGGCGCCCTTTGTGCGACAGAGTCGCAAAATAGAACGTGCCCTTCGGCGTTTCGCGCGTCGTCAACTGCTCTTTGGTCAAACCCGTCGACTTCAAAAATCCGCTCAAAGCCTGTTCGGGCGCGGAAACGGACGGACCTTTGCGTTCTTCGGTCAAATCCGCCTGAGATGTCGGCAAACCGTCGACGACCAGCCCGACGCGGCGCGGGGTCACAAAAGACTTGACCGTCGTGTACGCCAGTTCGTTTTTCTTCAGCGTTTCGGTAATGAAGCGTTCGACTTCCGCCGCGGCGTCCGCCTGCATGCGGGCGGGAATTTCTTCGGAAAACAGTTCAAGGAAAAATTCGCTCATCGTCTTATCCTTCCGCCGTCAAGTGACCGCGGCTTTTCAAATAGCCCTCGCAGCAGCCTTTCGCCAAAGCGCGCACACGTCCGATATAGGCGGCGCGTTCGGTCACGCTGATGACGCCGCGCGCGTCCAACAGGTTGAACAGATGCGACGCCTTGATGCACTGGTCGTAAGCGGGCAAAGGAATGCCGTCCGCCAGCAGCTTTTGACATTCGCGTTCCGCGTCCTTGAAGTGCTGCAGCAGCATTTCCGTATCGGCGTATTCGAAATTGTATTTCGAGTATTCGACTTCGTTTTCGTGGAACACGTCGCCGTATTTCACGCCGTCGCCGTTAAAGTCCAAATCGTAAACGTTTTCGACGCCCTGAATGTACATCGCCAGACGTTCCAAACCGTAAGTCAGTTCGGACGGCACGGGCGAACATTCAAATCCGCCGACCTGCTGGAAGTAAGTGAACTGCGACACTTCCATACCGTCGCACCAGACTTCCCAGCCCAAGCCCCACGCGCCCAGAGTCGGGCTTTCCCAGTCGTCCTCGACAAAGCGGATGTCGTGGTGCATCGGGTCGATTCCCAAGCATTTCAAGCTGTCCAGATACAAATCCTGCACGTTTTCGGGCGACGGTTTCATAATCACCTGGAACTGGTAATAGTGCTGCAAACGGTTCGGATTTTCGCCGTAGCGACCGTCGACGGGACGGCGGGACGGC
Source organism: Limosilactobacillus gorillae (assembly GCA_963604715.1). Lineage (GTDB taxonomy): Bacteria > Pseudomonadota > Alphaproteobacteria > CAAGCB01 > CAG-977 > UBA2903. The sequence continues at coordinate 28,557 of CAVCSV010000019.1, read as the reverse complement.
TGAACATAGGCGGCCTTCCAATGTTCGGGACCCAAAGCGCGCAAAATCGTCGCGGGGTGGAACGTGCCCGCCCCGACTTCCATGTCGTAAGGCTGCAAAATCACGCATCCCTTGTCCGCCCAAAAGCTTTGAAGCTTCAAGATAAGGGATTGAAAGTCTTTTCCTGTTTTATTAACCATTGAATAACTCGAGCGCAAAAAGTTTTAAAACTTGCTGAAAAAATACCGCCTAATCCCTGTTTGGTCAAGGAAAAATCTTGCCCTTTCGGACAAAAGCTTTATGCTGACGGACGAATGAAACGAAAGGAACCGCAAATGCAAGTTGCTTTGGATGAAATCGCGGCGAAAGCTTTGGCTTTGACGACGGAAAAAGGTTTTCACGAAAACGAAAAACGGCTGGAATCGCAGTTGAAAGATTCCCCCGAATCGCTCAAAGAGCTTTATTATCTGGAAAACGCGCGCAGGCTTGCGCTGATTCATGGGGAAGTGTCCGAAGCACTGGAAGCCGACCGTAAAGACCGTCATGCCGATTTGCAGGCTTTTCGGGCGGACGGCGATTTTGCCAAGCATATCAAGGACACGTTCGAAGACGAATTGGCGGACATCGTCATCCGCACAGTCGAACTTGCCGCCGTCAACGGAATCGACCTTTCCGCGCATGTCACCGCAAAAATGGATTACAACAAAACCCGCCCTTACAAATTCGGCAAAAATTACTGATTGCGGCTTCTCAGCAGTTTCCACAGCGCAAAGCGGTGTTTCAGCTTCAATCCCGCGTATGAAACGATGCCTTCGTCATACAGTTTGCCGATTTCGCGGGCGGCGAAAGCGTATGCTTCGGCGCGTGATTCTTTCGGTGTTTTGCCCAAGCGGTTCAAAATCATTTTGACCCGCCGATTCAACACTTGTTTTTGAACCCGTTTTTGTTCGGCGGGCAGATTGGCTTTGGTATACGCGTCAACGGTGCGAATGACAGTGATATAGCTGCACGTTTTTTCGTCCGACCAGTCGGAACGCATGGTTGAATCGGGATTGAAATAATAATAATACAGCGGCGCATCAATCAAAACATACCGCTTGATTTCGGCAAAAACGGAAAAAGACCACGGCACGTCTTCGAAACTGATTCCGTTTATAAATTTTTTCCCCAGCAAAAAAGAACGCTTGTACAACCGCGTGCACGCGCTGACAAAGATTTTCCGCTTTGTCAAAAAAGCCGCAAAAGGATTGTCGTAGACGGTTGCTTTGAAGGAACTTATCCTGCGGAAATTTCCGTCATACGGTTTTCTTGTTTTTTCAAAACCGCAGCCGACGACATCGGCGTTTTTCCGCTCCATCACCGACAACAGCAATTCAAACATTTGCGGATGGACATAGTCGTCGGCATCGACATAAGCGACGAGTTCACCCTCCGCCAGTTCCAAGCCCTTGTTGCGCGCACCCGATTGTTTGTCCGCACGATTTGATTCGGCATACTTTATCCGTCCGTCCCGCGCGGCAAAGCCCGCAATGATTTCAGCCGTTTTGTCCGTCGAACCGTTGTCGACGCACAGACATTCGAAATCGCCGAACGTTTGCGCCTGCAAGCTTTTCAAACAGCCCGCGATATACTTTTCGCCGTTGTAAACGGGAATGATGACGGAAATTTTCATTGAGCGAACACCTTTTCAAAGCCCGTGAACAACCGCCGTTTTTCAGGGGCGACGAACAAACATTCGTACAGCAAATCGTTTTGATTCATATACGACAGCGCTTTTTGATAGTTTTCGCGCATGGCGGGCAAACGGGACAAGTAATCCTGTTCGCTGCATTGTTTCAAAACCGTTTCGATGTGTTCGCCGTCTTCGGGCGTGATTTGGATAATGCCGTCGGGGTTGAAGCCCTCGCCCACTTTGCGCGCGCCGATGTAAATCGGAACGGTCATGGTGATAAAGGCGGAAATCAGCCGTTCGGTATAAAAATAATCCGAAACCTGATTTTCCAAAGCGATGGAATAACGGTACGGCTGCAAAGTTTTCGCCATGGAAACGGGCTTGCCCCCGTCAAACGTGCCGAACGTGTCCGCCAATCCTTCGCGTTTGCATTTTTCGGCAATGGCAATGCGCAAATAATGCAAAGGACACATCTTTTTGCGCGACGACAGAATCGACACCGTTTTGGTTTTCTTTTGCCAAATGTCGGGGTCGGTTTCATGCACCCAGCTGCTTGCGCATCCGGGGAAGAAAAACGCATTGTCCAGTTCATCCAACAGTCGTTCGTCGTGGGTTAAAACAAAGTCGAATTCCTTGGCAAGGCTTTTGCTTTTTTCGAACTGTTCGTAATCCCGCGGCTGTTTGACGCGCGGTTCCAGCAGCCAAGCGTACTGCCGTTTCGGCGTCCCCATGGTTTCGCGCGCGGCTTTGCCCGTGTAAAAATGCGTATCCAGTCCGTAATTGAACCTGTCCCACATAAAATACGTCGGGAAAGTCCCGTAAGGCGCCGTCGAAAAATGCCTGTCGCGCAGGAAAAACATTTCCATTTTGCGCCCGTCGGCGTTGTAAACGGCGGGATATTCGGATGTCAGTGCAATCCGTTCGTTGTAATACGGCGGATAGATTTTCAGCGCTTTTTTGCCGCGCAGTTTGTCAATCAGGCTTTGGACGCATTTGATTTTCATCGCAAAAAGAATCTTTCGGCTGAAAAGTGACGCAAAAAGCCGTCGCTGACGACGGCTTTTCGGGATTTTTTTAATAGAACAGGCTGGTAACCGACCGTTCTTCGCTGATGCGCAGAATGGATTCGCCCACCAGTTCCGCAACGGAAATCACGCGGATGTTCGGGGCTTTCTTAACGGCTTCGGACGCTTCGATGCTGTCCGTGATAACCAGCGATTCCAACGGCGAGTTGGTAACGCGGTTAACCGCTTCGCCCGACAGAACGCCGTGCGTTACGTATGCGTGAACCGATGTCGCCCCCGCGTCGCGCAAAGCCACCGCGGCGTTGCACAACGTCCCGGCGGAATCGACGATGTCGTCAACCAGAATGCAGTCCTGCCCTTTGACATCGCCGATGATGTTCATCACTTCGGAAACGCCGGCGCGTTCGCGGCGTTTGTCGATAATCGCCAAATCGGCGTGCAGGCGTTTCGCAATCGCGCGGGCGCGAACGACGCCGCCGACGTCGGGCGACACAATCATCGGGGTTTTGTCGCGGAAGTGATACAGAATGTCTTTAACCATTACGGGCGCCGCCATCAGGTTGTCGACGGGAATGTCAAAGAAGCCCTGAATCTGTCCCGCGTGCAAATCCATGGTAACGACTCGGTTCGCGCCCGCGGAAGTAATCAGATTTGCGACCAGTTTTGCAGAAATCGGGGTGCGCGGCGCGGAACGGCGGTCTTGGCGCGCATAGCCGAAGTACGGCACAACGGCGGTAATGCGGCGCGCCGACGAACGGCGGAACGTGTCGAGCATAATCAGCAGTTCCATCAAATTGTCGTTCACGGGCGTGCTGGTCGGCTGAATGATGTAAACATCCTGCCCGCGCACGGTTTCCTGCACTTCGACAAAGACTTCGTTATCCGCGAACCGACGGACGGAACACTTGGAAAGGGACGTGTCCATATAGTTTGCGACGGCTTCCGCGAACGGAACGTTGCTGTTTCCCGAAAAAATTTTCATCAATCTTCCCCAGTTGGTTAATATAAAGTTTCGTCCGGCATGCCTATAACGGCGATTTGCCGACCGCTTTGATGCCCCGCCTGCGACGAACGCCGATGCGAAAAATACTTGTCCGTCATGGAATAGGTATCTTCGCCGCACCATTCCGCCGCCCCGATTTCAGCCCGTTCCAAACGCGCCAGAACATAGCCGGGCAGGTCAAACCGATACTTGCCGGCACCCGCCGGCACAAAAAACAGAGCCGACTTTACGTCCGCCTGCATGAATTCCGTGTGCATATCCTCGCCGACTTCATAGGACTGCAAAGCGATGCACGGTCCGATTAAAGCCGAGATATTCTTGCGTTCCGCACCCATGTCAATCATGGCTTGGATAGTGTTTTCCAAAATGCCGCCGACCGCGCCGCGCCACCCCGCATGCGCCGCCGCGACAACGCCGTTCAGCTCGTCAGCCAGCAAAACGGGCGCGCAATCCGCGGTTTTGATGCCTAAAAAGATATTCGGAGTCTTGGTAACCAACGCATCTCCGTACGGAGTCTTTTCAAACGGTTCGTTGGACAACACGGGAACGACAATGGACGAATGGGTTTGGTGCAGTACGAACAGTTTTTCAACGGTACAGCCCATATTTCCCGCCACGCGGCGCATGTTTTCGCGCACTTTCGCGGGGTCGTCGCCAACCTTGACCGAACAGTTCAGCGAAGCGAAGTCACCCTCGGACACGCCGTTTTTGCGTGTGAAAAAACGGTAACGGACATTTTCGGCGAAAGCTAATTCAGTCATTTTTCAAAGCTCCACAGTCCCTATCAGATACCAGAGTTTGCCCATGATGTCTAAGCTTTTTTTGCGCTCCACAGCATAATTCCGATTCCGACAATCAACATCGGCACGGTCAGCATTTGTCCCATAGTCACCCGCGCGAACAAAAATCCGATTTGCGCGTCGGGTTCGCGGAAGTTTTCCAATACGCCGCGCGCCGCCGCATAGCCGACCAGAAACAGCCCCGACACAAATCCGGGGCGAATCCGCGCCCAGACGCACCGCGTCCACAACGTGTAAAGCAAAATAAACAGCAAAACACCCTCGAAACAGCTTTCGTAAATCTGGCTGGGGTGGCGGGGCAGCGGTCCCGCATGCGGAAACACAACGCCCCACGGCACGGTTGTAACGCGCCCGTACAGTTCGGCGTTGACAAAGTTTGCCAGCCGCCCGAAAAACAGCCCTATCGGCGCAACGCAGGCGATTAAGTCGGACAAGTCGAAAAAGCCGACCTTGACACTGCGCGTATAGCAGAACATCGCGACAATCACGCCCAGCAATCCGCCGTGGAACGACATGCCGCCGCGCCACAGCGCCAAAATCTGCAGCGGGTGTTCCCAGTAATAGCCGAAGTTGTAAAAGAACACATATCCCAGTCTGCCGCCCAAAATCATGCCGACGGTCATCCAGAAAAACGAATCGTCAATCATTTCGCCCGACACGGGGGACGGATAGCGGCGCACCATGCGTTTGGTCAGAAACCAGCTGAGCACGATTCCCGCCAAATACGCCAAAGAATACCAGCGCAGACCGAACGGTCCGAAGTGAATCGCTACGGGGTCAAGCGCGGGAAACGGAATGCCTGTCATAACAGCTCCTTAACGGTAAATATCGTCCGTGTTCAAGTAATCTTTGACGTACTTTGCGACGCCTTCCTCCAGCGAGGTAAACGGCTTGGTATATCCCGCGTTGCGCAGTTTCTGAATGTCCGCCTGCGTGAAATACTGGTATTTGCCTTTGATGTCGGCGGGCAAATCGATAAAGTCCATTTCGGGCTTTTCGCCCATGGCGGCGTAAACGGCGCGCAGCAAATCGGCGTATGTCCGCGCCTGCCCCGTGCCGACGTTGAAAATGCCGCTGATTTCGGGGTGTTCCAAGAACCACAATATCACGTCGACGCAGTCCTCAATCCACATAAAGTCGCGCATCTGGTCGCCGTCTTTGTACGCGGGATTTTCCGACTTGAACAGCGGAAACAGCTTGCCGCTTTTGACGCTGGAATAAATCAGCGGAACAATGCTTTGATGACGGGTTTTGTGGTATTCGTTCGGTCCGTACAAGTTAAAGAATCTGAACCCGACCCATTGCGGCGGCACGGGTAAATCCCTGTCCGCCAAATCGACAATCTTGCGGTCGATGAACAGTTTTGTCCACGCCAAAGGCGACAAGGGGCGCAGTTTGCTCAAAGCTTCCTTGGAATCGTCGTCCTTGAAGCCCAAAGACCCGTCGCCGTAAACACCAGCGGTAGACGCGTACAGGAACGGAATTTGATGTTCGGTGCACCAGCGGAACAGTTTGTCCGTCAAATGAATGTTGGCATCAATCAGTTCGTCGACGTGGTTTTCCATGGGCGCGGACATCGACCCGAAATGAATGACGGCATCGACTTCGCCCTCGTGCGCGTTCAGATAGCTGAACATTTTTTCAGGAAACACGATGTTGCGCAAAGACCGTTTCGCGATGTTGCGCCATTTGTCCCCGTCGCGCAGTCTGTCCACAATCACGATTTCGCCCAAATCGCGGTCCTCGATTTCCGCCGCCAGATTGGATCCGATAAAGCCTGCTCCGCCCGTAATCACATACATAGGTTTTTCCCCTGTTGACAAAACTTTTCCTCTTTATACGCCAAAAACGCGCCTAACCCAAATCTTTTTCTTTAAAAAAAGGATTTTCGGGCTTATTTTACGACAAAACACGTTTTTAAGGAGGCATAAAATGACGGCTTTGAACGGATTGCTGGTTATCGGCTGCGGCAAAATGGGCGGGTCGATTTTAAACGGATTTTTGGCGGCGGGGGCGGACAAATCCGCCGTGCGCGTCGTCGAACCCAATGCGGAAATCCGCGAAAGCCTGGCGCGGCGCGGCATCACCGCTTTTGAAAACATCGCGCAAGCCGCCGATTTTTCGCCCGCCGTCGTTTTCACCGCCGTCAAGCCGTTTTTGATTGCCGATGTGATTGACGATGTCAAACCCTTTACGGACAAAGGCGCGGTGCTGTTTACGATTGTCGCGGGCAAGCCGATTGCCTTTTACGAGGAACACTTGGGTAAAGACGCGGCAATCGTGCGCGCCATGCCGAACACGCCCGCCGCCATCGGCAAAGGCATTACGGGGCTGATTGCGAACGGCAACGCGTCCGAATCCCAAAAGCGCGCCGTTGCCGAAATCGCGAAAGCGTGCGGCGAAGCGGTCTGGCTGACCGACGAAAGCCAAATCGACGCTGTCACCGCCGTTTCGGGCAGCGGTCCCGCCTATCTGTTTTATTTGACCGAAGCGCTGAGCGCGGCGGCAAAAAGCTTGGGGCTTGCCGACGACACGGCGGAAAAACTGGCGAAAGCGACGATTACCGGTTCCGCCGCGCTGATGGAACAAAGCACTGAAACACCTGCGAAACTGCGCCAAAACGTAACGACGCCGAACGGCACGACGGCGGCGGCTTTGGATGTACTGATGAATCCCGAAACAGGCTTCGAACCGCTGATGAAGCAAGCCGTCAAAGCCGCGGAAAACCGTTCCAAAGAACTGGGAAAATAGAAATTACTTTTTGAACGCGTGCAGGATGCGCTGCCACACGCGGCGGCGGCGCTGACGGGCGGCGTCCTTGTCTTCGCGTTCCTCCAGCACCATGGAAAGTCTGCCTTTGGCTTCCTGCAGCAAATCGTTCGTGCGCGCCAAAACAAAGCAGGTCGGCGTATCGACCCAGTCGCCGCGTCCTTTGCCGCACGGCGTCTTGGACTGCACTTTTTTGACCGCGCCGCCCAAAGCGGGAAACAGGCTTTTGCCCAAAAAGCCCATGGTTTGCATTTTGACGGTTTCGATTTTGTAATCCGCGCGCTTCAGAGTGTAGGCGTTGTTGCAGCGCGTCAAAATCTGCGCCAAACGGGCGTGGACTTTGGCAATGTCGCGCGTATCCGCCGATTCCAAAGCGGCTTGGAAATCCTCGTCCTTTTCCATTTCCCGTTCAAAAAAATCGGACGGCGTGTTTTCCATGTTTTCAAGGATTTCCGAAACGTCCAGCCCGTCCTCTTCGGGATTCAAATCCAGATGTTCGTGCATTACGCCGCGCACAACCAAAGACAAAATCGTGTCGAACAGCACCTGTTCCGCGGTCGGTTCGGGTTCCTGTTCGCCGAAATCGGCGATTTTGGCATCCAAAGCCTGATGCGCGCGATACAATTCAAGCCATTGTTCGGGATTGTCCTTGTCTTTCAGCAATTCCGCGGCTTTGATTTTTTCCAAAGGCGCGACAACGGCGCGCAAAGCCCGCGCGTCCTTTGCATTTTGGGCGGCTTCGACCAATTCCGCCGCTTTCCAATGTTCCAAAGCGTCTTTGATTTCTTTGTCGTTTTTAAAATTGATTTGCTCGCCGTTTGGCATAAAGCCCCTCTTTCACTTAGGCTCTATTTTGAGCAAACACCCCGCCAAAGTCAACTGTTTAGATTAAAAGAACCCGTCTTCGTCATAACGGCGGCATATCGCGACGAACCGCCCGATAAGGAACACGGCGGAAAACGCGCACGCTATCACCATCGCCCACGTCATACCCAAAACGCCCTGCTTCAGCTGAAACGCCATAATGCCGATAAGCGGCAGCATAATCACAATGAAAGCGGCGGCTTGACATACCGTCGGCACCATAATATCCATCGCTCCGCGCAAAATGTTGACCATAACCTGCTGTGTGCCGTCGAACAGCGACAGCCACGCGCACGCGGCAATCAAGGGAACGGTCATTTCTATCAGTTCGGGGTCGGTCGTATAGGCAGAGGTAACCAAACGCGGGCAGAACCAAAACAATGCCGCGCACAACAGCATCAGCACCAGATTGAACGCCAATCCCGTGTAGCCCACGATTTTCATTTCCAAAACGGACTTTTTGCCTTTGGCAATTCCCATAAGGACGGAGGATGCCGCGCCGACGCCGCTTGCCAGCACAAAGACGTTGCTGGACACGTTCAGCATAATCGTGTACGCGCCCAAAGCCATTGCGCCCAGCCACCCCGCCATAATGTTGACGATGGAATACGAACCTTCCTCGACCCCGACGGTCGCCGCCGCGCCGTATCCGATGTCGCGCAGTTTTTTGTCGGCTTTTTTGTCCTTGGGCGCCTTTGTCCACACGCCGTATTCATCGCTTTCGGCGATACAGAAGACGACGATGAACATGCCGACCGCCAAAATCACGCGGATAAGCGTCGTCGACACCGCCGACCCGACCGCGCCCATGGCGGGAAAGCCGTAATGCCCGAACACAAAGGCATAGTTGGCAAAGATGTTGATAACATTCGCCGCCAAAATCATTATCATCCCCGGCAAAGGACGTTTTGTCCCCTCCAGAAACGACGTCATCACGAAAAACAGCAGAGCGAACGGAATGCCCAAAGCATACACGGACAGCACTTTCGCGCTGCCTTTGGCGACATCGGGCGGCTGTCCCAGCAAATTCATCACGAATTCGGACGGCAAACACATCACCGCCAAAACAACGCCAATCAGCAAAGCGTAGGGAATCGAGCGGCGCAACACCTGCCCGCATTCCAAAAAGCGCCCCTGTCCGAAAGCGTTTGCGGTTAAAACGATTGTCCCCTGCAACAGTCCCATGGCAACGGACAGCAACAAAGAATGAAGCGTGTTGGCAATGCTTTGAAAAGCCAAATCCTCCGTGCCGTAGCGTCCGACGACGACCGTGTCGACAAATCCCATGCCGACCACGCCCAGACGCGACACCACGACGGGCAAAGCCAGTTTGCCCGTTTCACGGATGCATCTGAAAACTTTCAGCTTGAAAACGAGTTCTTCGCGTTCGTCGCGTCGGGTTGAAAAAGATTTCCCGTATTTTGATTTATGGAACAGTCCGTTTCTCAAAATACCCTACAGCCGCTTGAAGAAAGGCTTTCTTTTTGATTTCGGGGGCTTCCAAAGCTTCGCCCCTGTTTTCTTTTTCTTCAAAGACGGCGAGGCGCTTCTTGATTTCGTCAAGATTCGCGTCCTCGGCATTCAGGGCTTCCTTGACCAGAATGGTACAGCCGTTGTCCCTGATTTTAACGACACCGTCGGTTGTCAGGTATCGTTCCGTCTTGCCTTCTTCGGTTAACACAATCACGCCCTGTTTCAACAGCTTCATCGCGGGCGCGCGGCGCGGCAGAACCAGATACGGTCCGTTTTGCGCCGGAACTTCGACCGACGAAACCTCTTTCACCAGAAAAGGTTTTTCCGGCGTCAGAATTTTTACAAAAATGGATTCCGTTTCCGCCATTTACGAAGCCGCCTTTTTAAACCGCACGTTTTCGGACATCTTTTTGGCTTTTTCTTCGGCTTCCTCGATTGTACCGACCATAAAGAACGCCTGTTCGGGCAAATCGTCGTATTTGCCTTCCACAATGCCCTTGAAGCCCTTAATCGTGTCTTCCAGTTCGACATAGCGGCCGGGAATGCCCGTAAAGACTTCCGCCACATGGAACGGCTGGGACAGGAAACGCTGAATCTTGCGCGCGCGGGAAACGGTCAGTTTGTCTTCCTCGCCCAACTCGTCCATACCCAGAATCGCGATGATGTCCTGCAAAGCTTTGTACTGCTGCAACACGCGCTGAACTTCGCGCGCGACGGCGTAGTGTTCTTCGCCCACAATCGCGGGATCCAAAATGCGGCTGGTCGATTCCAGCGGGTCGACCGCGGGATAAATGCCCAGTTCGGCAATCGAACGGCTCAGCACCGTTGTCGCGTCCAAGTGCGCGAATGTCGTCGCGGGCGCGGGGTCGGTCAAATCGTCGGCGGGAACGTAAACCGCTTGAACAGAGGTAATCGCCCCCTTTTTCGTCGATGTAATGCGTTCCTGCATCGCGCCCATGTCCGTTCCCAAAGTCGGCTGATAGCCCACGGCGGACGGAATACGCCCCAACAAAGCGGACACTTCAGACCCCGCCTGCGTAAAGCGGAAGATATTGTCGATGAACAGCAGAACGTCTTTTTCTTCAACGTCGCGGAAGTATTCGGCAACCGTCAATCCCGTCAAAGCCACGCGGGCGCGCGCCCCCGGCGATTCGTTCATCTGCCCGTACACCAGCGCGGTTTTGGAATCGTCGCCTTTGAGGTCGATAACGCCCGAATCAATCATTTCGTGGTACAAGTCGTTGCCTTCGCGGGTACGTTCGCCGACGCCCGCAAACACGGAATAACCGCCGTGACCTTTTGCAATGTTGTTAATCAGTTCCTGAATCAAAACAGTTTTGCCGACGCCCGCGCCGCCGAACAGCCCGATTTTGCCGCCGCGCGCATAAGGTTCCAACAAGTCGATGACTTTAATTCCCGTCGTCAGCATTTGCATGGAAGTCGCCTGTTCAACGAAAGAAGGAGCTTCGCGGTGAATCGGGTCGCGGCGCACGCCTTCGATGGGGCCGCGGTTGTCCACGGGTTCGCCCAGAACGTTCATAATGCGCCCCAAAGTCTTGGGACCGACGGGAACGCAAATCGGCGCGCCCGTGTCGACGACTTCCTGTCCGCGCATCAAACCGTCGGTCGAATCCATGGCGATACAGCGCACAACGGCTTCGCCCAGTTGCTGAGCGACTTCCAAAACCAGCTGTTTGCCCTGCAAGTCGGTGGTCAAAGCGTTCAGAATGGACGGCAAGTCCCGTTCCGTTTCGAATTTCACGTCAACAACGGCACCCATAACTTGATTGATGCGTCCGATACTGTTTTTAGCCATTGTTTCAAACTCCTGTTATTATCAGAGTGCTTCCGCACCCGAAATGATTTCGGTCAATTCTTTTGTAATCATCGCCTGGCGCGTGCGGTTGTACATCAGCGTCAAATCGTCAATAATGTCGCCCGCGTTGTTCGTCGCGTTGTCCATCGCCGTCATGCGCGCGCCGTTTTCCGACGCCGCCGATTCCAGCGACGCAACGTAAATCAAGGTTGCCAGTACGTCAGGCAATAAAGCGTCCAGCAATTCCTTGGGGCTTTCCGGTTCAAAGTCGTATTCCAAGGGGTCGTGCTGTTCGGCGGCTTCCGCGTCTTCCGTTCCCAAAGCTTTGCGCACTTGGGCGGGGCGGTACTGCGCCTGCAGGGCGGCGGATTTTTTGGCGGCGGAAGAGCGTTTTCCGCCCGTGATGCCCGTGCCTTTGCCGACCGCATTGGCTTTCGACGCCGACGGGCGCTGCAGATGAAAAGTATTGCCTTCGCTGCCGTCAACCAGAAATCCCCACGGATTTTCGCCCGTAAACGGCTGAAGGATGTGCGCCGCCTGCAAAGGAACGATGGGGCGGACGCGGACTTCCTGCGAAATGGCGGAATGGAAGTGGTTGTAAATCACGGAACAGGCGTCAATCGTGCCGTTGTTGAACAAATCGACGACGTGCGACGCCATGATTTCCGCATCGGCGCGCTGGTCGGCGGCGGATACTTTGGCGTTAAACGTGTAAACGATTTTGTCGCCGCATTCGGCGCGCAGCATTTCGGCGGCTTTCGACCCGACACAAATCAGTTTGACCGTGCGTCCCTGCGATTCCAAATGACGGATGAACTGAATCGTCTTTTTGATGATGTTGATGTTGAACCCGCCGCACAGCCCGCGTGAAGACGCAAAGACAACCAGCAGATGATTGACATCCTTGCCCCTGCCCTTAATCAAGTCGGGCATTTGATAGCGGGGTTCGCGTCCCGCTTGCGTATCCTTGTCGCGCCACCAGCCGATAAGTTTTCCCAAACGCAGCATGATGCGCCCCAGCGACGCGGAATAGTATCCCGCTTCGTTGACGGCTTCCTGCGCCTGCCGCAAACGCGCCGCCGCGACCATTTTCATCGCGGAGGTGATTTTGCGGGTCGAACGGACGGAAGCGATGCGCGTACGCAATTCTCTCAAATTAGCCATACAGCGCCCTCTTTAAGAAAACTTTTTGATAAAGTCGTCAAGGAATGTGCGCAAATCGTCTTCGGTGTCGGGGGTCAGCGTTTTTTCCGTGCGCACCGATTCCAAAACCGACGGCAGGGTCGCTTTCAGCTGAGCAAGCATTTCCGTTTCAAACCGCGCGATTTTGTCGACGGGCAAATCGTCCAGATAGCCGCGAACACCCGTGAAAATCGACACGACCTGCTCTTCGACGGGCATCGGGTGGTATTGCTTTTGCTTCAGCAATTCCGTCAGACGCGACCCGCGCGCCAGCAATTTCTGCGTGGCGGGATCCAAATCCGAAGCGAACTGCGAAAACGCCGCCATTTCACGATATTGCGCCAGTTCCAGCTTAATCGAACCCGCGACCTGCTTCATCGCCTTGATTTGCGCCGCGGAACCCACGCGGGACACGGAAATGCCGACGTTCACCGCGGGACGCACGCCTTGATAGAACAGCGAGCTTTCCAAGAAAATCTGACCGTCCGTAATGGAAATCACGTTCGTCGGAATGTACGCGGAAACGTCGCCCGCCTGCGTTTCAATCACGGGCAAAGCCGTCAAAGAACCGCCGCCCAGTTCGTCATTCATTTTCGCCGCGCGTTCCAGCAAACGGGAATGCAGATAAAACACGTCGCCGGGGAACGCTTCGCGTCCGGGCGGACGGCGCAACAGCAAAGACATCTGACGGTAAGCCGTCGCCTGCTTGGACAAATCGTCGTAGAAAATGACCGCATGCATGCCGTTGTCGCGGAAGTATTCGCCCATCGCGCACCCCGTGTACGGGGCGATGAACTGCAAAGGAGCCGCTTCGGACGCCGTCGCGGATACGACAATCGTGTAATCCGCCGCGCCGTACTGTTCCAAAGTGTGCATGACTTGCGCAACCGTCGACCGTTTCTGACCGATGGCGACATAAATGCAGAACACCTTATCCTTGTCGGATTTGGCGGCGTCGTTGATGACTTTCTGGTTGATGATGGTGTCCAGAATAATCGCCGTTTTGCCCGTCTGACGGTCGCCGATAATCAGTTCGCGCTGTCCGCGGCCGATGGGAATCAGCGAATCTATGGCTTTCAAGCCTGTCTGCAAAGGTTCGTGAACGCTTTTTCGGGTGATGATGCCGGGGGCTTTGACGTCGACGGCGCGGAATTCGTCGGCTTTGATTTCGCCCTTGCCGTCAATCGGATTACCCAAAGCGTCGACCACGCGTCCCAGCAAAGCCTTGCCGACGGGGGCGCTGACGATGTCGCCCGTGCGTTTGACGGTTTCGCCTTCGTGAATTTCGGTGTCGGAGCCGAACACCACAACGCCGACGCTGTCGGTTTCAAGGTTCAGCGCCATGCCTTTGACGCCGCTTGCGAATTCGACCATTTCGCCCGCTTGAACTTTATCCAGACCGTAAATGCGCGCAATGCCGTCGCCGACGGACAAAACCTGTCCGACCTCCGCCGTATCGGGCGCGGCGTTAAAGTTTTCAATGCGTTCTTTCAGTAAAGAAGAAATTTCCGTTGCTTGGAGATTCATACCCCCACACCTTTCATAGCCAGATTGATTTTCTGCAGCTGCGTTTTAATCGACAAATCAGCCATTACGGTTCCGATTTGAACCGTCAAGCCGCCGATTAAATTTTCGTCCACCGTCGGATTCAGGCGGATTTGCTTTTCGTATACGGATGCCAAAACATCGGTCAAATGCCGCGTTTGTTCGTCATCCATGGGAACGGCGGTCGTAACGCGCACGTTCAAAATTCCTTTAAAGTCGTCATACAGGCGGGAAAAAGCGGATTCAATTTCGCCCAACAGGGACAGCCGCCCGTTTTGCGCCAAAACACCCAAAAAATTATGCGCCAGCGCCGAAACGCCCAGTTTGTCCGCCACCGCTTCGACGGCATTCAGCCGCACCTTTTCATTCAAAAGCGGTGTTTTCAGCAATTCGCCGAATTCGGGACTTTCCGCGCTTAAACGCACCAAATCCTGCAGTTCGCGGCGAATCGAATCGACGCAGTTTTCCGCTTTCGCATCGTCAAACAACGCCGCGGCGTATTTTTGCGCCAGACTTTTTTTGTTGATTTTCTTGGGCATTTTCTTTCTTAACCAACGACCAAAATTTGTTTAAACACTTCTTTATATCAACAAAAAAAAATCTTTTCAAACAGAATCGAACCGACTATTCGGCGGGCAGCACAACCTCGAAGCTTTCATGTTCGGGAATGCCGACGGGCGGCGGTAGCAGATTTTCCAACGTTTCCGCCGCGCAAAGCCGCACATCGCCCAGTTTCGGTCTGGTTTCGAACGACAGCAGAGTTCCGAATGCGGACGGTTCGAAAACGGCTTTGACCCTGCCCTTAACGCCGCAAGCCTTGAATTCGGCGGCGTGCGCGTCAATGTCGCTTTGCAGTTTTTGGCGGTAGACCGCTTTGCGCTCCATCGGTTCGTAGCGCGTGTAATCGACTTCCGTTACGCCCAAATTCTGCACAAAGCGCTGGAAAAGTTCCGTCGTCAGCACATCCCCGTTCAGCTGAACGATTGAATCTTTTTCGATATAGCGGTTCAGCAAGTACAGCAAAGCGTCCTGTGCGGAACGGAAATCTTCCGCCGCATCTTCTTTGACGACCTGAACTTTCCACAGTTCGCGTTCGGGGCGGGACGCATCGACGGCGCGCAGACGCAAAAATTTGGAATACAGTTTGGTGCGCGCGTACAACGACGACACCATCGCATCGAATTCGTCGACGGACGCTTCGGACGGTTCCGCGACGCTGTAGCGGTAGCGCAGATAATTCGTCAGCTGCACGCCGAACGTCAAATTCAAAATGACGGCGGGATTGCCGTTTTCGGGAACCAAGCGGTAGCCTTTGCGTTCCAGCACGGGCGCAAGTTTGCGGTACAATTGTTTGTATTCCAGATTGTTCTTGCGGATTTTTCTGTTTTTCAGCCGCAAAACCGCCGTTTTGACGGCAGGGATTTCCTCCGCATAGGCATCGACTTTCAGCAAAGCACCGTCTTCAATGGGCAATCGGCACGCCGCCGCCAAAAACAGCAATATCGCCGCCCCTATCCGCCGCATAGTCTATCCTTTTGTTTTAAAAACGTTAAAACGAAAGTATAGCGTTTTTGAAAAACGCTCAAGAGGATTTTTATTTTTCGGCGGGACAGCTGATTTCAACCAGCTTTTCAATCGTGTGGTGTAGCAAATCCGCCTGCGGGGTTTCGGCGGCTTTGTAATAAACTTCCTTGCCCTTGCGTTCCGATACAATCAGTTTTGCCGCTTTCAAGCGGTTCAAGTGGTGCATGACGGCGGGGCTGCTCATTTCCATCATGGCGGACAGGTTGATGACGCATTCCTCGCAATGGCACAACAGCCAGAAAATCCGCGCGCGGTTGTTGTCGTCCAGCAATTTGAAAATGTCCGAAACGACTTGAAAATCCGATGTTTTCGGCATGTGGTCGAAATTGTGTTCGACGTTTTGCCCGTGATTGTGCGGCAATTCCATAATATCCTCCGCCCGCTATGCTACCACACTTGCCCGCCGAATAAAGAATGTTTTTTGTTGACAGCCCATCCTAACCGTTTTATCTTAACAATTAAATGATTGCTTAATTGTTAAATCGGAGAACGACCATGGAACACGAACAAAAAACAAAACTGGTCCGCATTTTGGCGGCGGCGGGCATTGTCGCGGCATTGCACTTTGTTTCTTTGCCGTCGGACATTGCGGCGGTTTTGTATATCGCGGCGTATTTGATTGCGGGCTATGACGTTTTGCTGGAAGCGTTCGACGGCGCCAAAGACGGCGATTTGTTCGACGAAGACTTTTTAATGGCGGTTGCGACTTTGGGCGCGATTGCTTTGGCGGTTTACAAGACGGGCGATTACACCGAAGCCGTCGCCGTCATGGTGTTCTTTCAAACGGGCGAACTGTTCGAAGACATTGCGGTTGACAAAAGCCGCAAAAACATTGCCGCTTTAATGGACATCCGCCCCGACTGCGCGCATCTTGAAAAGGATGGCAAGCTTGAAACGGTTTCCCCCGATGCGGTCGCGGTCGGTTCAATCATCGTTGTTCAGCCGGGGGAAAAAGTGCCTTTGGACGGACGGATCGTCAGCGGCAAATCATCCTTGAACACGGCGGCTTTGACGGGCGAAAGCGTGCCGCGTTCGGTTGAAGCGGGGGACGACGTTTTCAGCGGCGGCATCAATCTTGACGGCGTTTTGCGTATTGAAACGACCAAGCCGTTCGGCGAATCGACGGTGTCCAAGATTTTCGCCCTGCTGGAAAACGCGCAGTCGCGCAAGGCGAAATCCGAAGCCTACATTTCAAAATTCGCCCGCGTATACACGCCCGCCGTATGTTTCGGCGCTTTGGCTTTGGCGGTCGTACCGCCCCTGATTCGGCAGTTTTTTATGGAGCTTCCTCCCGATTGGGAAAGCTGGATTTACCGCGCTTTGGTGTTTTTGGTCATCAGCTGCCCGTGCGCTTTGGTTATCAGCGTGCCGCTCAGCTTTTTCGCGGGCATCGGCGGGGCAAGCAAAGCGGGCGTTTTGATAAAAGGCGCGAACTATCTGGAAACGCTGGCGAAAACAAAAACCGTCGTGTTTGACAAGACGGGAACGCTGACCCAAGGCGTGTTCAAAGTCTGCGGCGTTCACCACAACGACATGGAAGCCGAAAAACTGCTGGAATACGCGGCTTTGGCGGAATGCGCGTCTTCGCACCCCGTCGGGAAAAGCATCTGCCAAGCTTACGGCAAGGAAATAGACCGTTCCGCCGTTTCAGACGTGCGCGAAGTCGCGGGCGGCGGCGTAATCGCCTGCATCAACGGCAAAACTTTCGCGGCGGGCAACGACAAACTGATGAAAAAAATCAACGTCGACAGCATGCCTTGCCACAGCGTCGGCACGATTGTCCACACGGCTTTGAACGGAAAATACGCGGGACACATCGTCATTGCGGACGTGGTGAAACCGCAGGCGAAGCAGGCGATTGCCGACTTGAAGGCCATAGGCGTCAAAAAAACGGTCATGCTGACGGGCGATGTCAAAGCCGTTGCCGAACACGTCGGCAAATACTTGGGACTGGATGCGGTTTACAGCGAGCTTTTGCCCGCCGACAAAGTGCAAAAGGTCGAGGAATTGCTGAAAGCCGAATCCCCGTCGGACAAATTGGCTTTTGTCGGCGACGGCATCAACGACGCGCCCGTTTTGGCGCGCGCGGACGTCGGCATCGCCATGGGGGCTATCGGATCGGATGCGGCAATCGAAGCCGCCGATGTCGTGCTGATGGACGACAATCCGCAAAAGATTGCTTTGGGCATCAAAATATCCCGCAAATGTTTGCGGATTGTGCGCGAAAACATCGTGTTTGCCATTGGCGTCAAAGCGGCGTGTCTGGCATTGGGCGCGTTCGGACTGGCGGGCATGGGCGCGGCGGTGTTCGCCGACGTGGGCGTGATGGTGCTTGCCGTTTTGAACGCCGTGCGGGCGTTGCGCTACTGATAGCGCAGGGCTTCGATGGGGTCGAGCTTCATCGCTTTGTACGCGGGAAACACGCCCGACACGACGCCGACGACAACGGCGACGGTAAAGGACAAAACGACGGGCCACAAACTGAACGGAACAGTAGCGTTGTAAATATACCCGCCCAGCTGCGCCAGTCCGACGCCCAAAATCAGCCCGATGACGCTGCCCGCCATGGAGATTAAGACGGATTCAAACAAAAATTGCAGCATAATCCACGAATTGGGCGCGCCCAAAGCTTTGCGGATGCCGATTTCGCGCGTGCGTTCGGTTACCGACACCAACATCATATTGACAATGCCGATAGAGCCGACCACCAAAGAAATCGACGCAATCGCGGCTAACAGAATCGACAACACCGTGCCGATAAGTTTGATGTTTTCCACAAACTCGGCAATGTTGAAAATGCGGAAATCGTCGGGGTCTTCGTCCTTGATTTTATGACGCGCGCGCAAAAACCGCGTAATGCGCTGTTCGATGATGTTCAGATTTTCCGTTTCCTGAAACTTCAAAGCGATGTGGTTCAGGGCGTTCAGCTTGGCATAGCGGTTGAAACGCCTTTGCACCGTCAACAGCGGCATCATCACCGACGAATCTTGATTCGCGCCGCCCGAACTTGACCCTTTTTCCTTTAAAACGCCGACGACCGTAAAAGGCTGGTTGCCGATGCGCAGAGTTTTACCCAGCGGGTCGTCAAAGGGGAACAGTTCGCGCCGCACTTCGTCGCCGATGACGACGTTCGTCGTGCCGCGCTTGATGTCCTGCGCGTCCAGCATGCGCCCCGCGCCGATTTCCCAGTTTGCCGTTTTCAGGTATTCGGGGGTCGAGCCGATAATCGAAACGCTCCAGTTGTTGGTGCCGCGCACGGCTTGCGCGCTTGCGCTCAAAACAGGGGCGACGGTGTCCACGCCGCGCAGACGGCGCAGGGCAAGCGCGTCTTCCAAAGTAATCGAAGTCGTGGGTCCCGACGTTTTGACCGTCGCTTTGGGGCGTTCGGAACGGATAATCAGCAAATTCGCACCCATAGCGACAAAGCGTTCCTGAATGATGTTTTGAACGGTCTGTCCCGCCGCGACCATCAGCACCACCGCGCAAACGCCGATGATAATGCCCAAAGTCGTCAAAAACGACCTTAGTTTGTTTCCCGTCATGGACAGGCATGCTTCGTGCAGGATGGATTTAATCATGACCGCCCTCGAAATACTCTTTGACCGCGCCGTCGTATGCGATTTGCCCGTCGACGATTCGGACCAGCCTTTGCGCGTAGGCGGCAACGTCGGGTTCATGGGTGACCAGCACAATCGTAATGCCCTGTTCACGGTTCAGCTTTTGCAAAAACAGCATGATTTCGTCGCTGGTTTTACTGTCCAGATTGCCCGTCGGTTCGTCCGCCAGAATCATTTCGGGGTCGTTGACCAAAGCGCGGGCAATCGCGACGCGCTGCTGCATGCCGCCCGAAATCTGGTTCGGATAACGGTCGGTAAAGCCGTTCAGCCCGACCATTTGAAGCAACGCTTCCGCGCGTTTCCTGCGTTCCTGCGGAGTCGTGTCGTTTGCGTAAATCAGCGGCAAAGCCACATTGTCAACCAAAGAACGGCGCATCAACAGGTTAAAGCCCTGAAAAATAAAGCCCAGCATTTTGTTTCTGACGCGCGCCAGTTCGTCGTCGTTCATCGCGGACACTTTTTTGCCGCCCAGCAGGTAATCGCCCGACGTCGGTCTGTCCAAACAGCCGAGGATATTCATAAACGTCGATTTTCCCGCGCCCGACGGTCCCATAATGGCGACGAATTCGCCCTTTTCAACCTTTAAATTGACGTGCTTCAAGACGCTTTGACTCATCCCGCCCGCCATGGTGTAGGTTTTGCAAACGTCGGTAATGGCGATGACGCTCATTTATCTGCCCCTGCGTTTGGTGACTTTGGTTGTCAAGTCTTCCATAATGACTTTGTCGCCTTCGTTCAATCCGCTTAAAATCTCGGTGTAAAGCAGGTTTGACAAGCCTTTGACGACTTTGACGGGAACGGGTTTGTTGGCTTCGTCGCGGTATAAAATCGCTTCGTTCGGCTTCAAGTCCTGCCGTTCCATACGGATTTTCGCGCGTTCGACGTTGGATTTTTTGGACGACTGTTCGCCCGCGACGACGGGGCGGTATTGAAACGCCATGTTCGGCAGGCGCAACACATTGTCTTTTTCCTGCACGTTGACGGTAATATACGCCGTCATCCCCGGAAGCAGACGCAAGTCGTCGTTGGAAATCGACACGACCACCGTGTACATCACGACATTCGACGATTCCGTCGGCTGCAGGCGCACTTGTGACACCGTGCCGTGGAACGTGTCGGCGGGGAACGTGTCCACCGTGAAATCGACGGGCAAGCCCGCCTTGATTTGTCCGATGTCGGCTTCGGACACCGACGCTTCGATTTGCATTTTGGTCAAATCTTCGGCAATCGTGAACAGTTCGGGGGTTTGAAAACTGGCGGCGACGGTCTGTCCCTCTTCAACCTCTTTGGTGATAATCGTTCCCGAAACGGGGGAAACGATGTTCGCATAGCCCAAGTTGCGCTTGGCTTTTTTAACCTGCGCCAACGCGCGGTCATACGCCGCCTGCGCCGTTACAACGTCCAGTTCCGCCTGTTCCCATTCGGATTTGGCGATGTAGTTCTTTTCGAACAGTTCTTTGAACCTCTTTGCATCCAGCTTTTTTTGCGCCAGTTTGGATTTGGCGTCGGTCAGGGTCGCGCGGGCTTCTTTGAGGTCTTCCTCCAGCGTAAAGGTTTCCAGCTGCGCGATAAGGTCGCCTTTTTTGACTTCGGAATTGTAATCGACGAACACCTTTTCGATAATGCCCGAAACCTGCGTGCCGACGCTGACGACGTTGACGGGCTGAATCGTACCCGAAGCGGACACTTCAACCTTGATGTTGCCGCGCGAAACGGTCGCGTAGTCGTATTCAATCAGCTCCTTGCCGCTTTTGGCTTTGTACAGGAAAACAGCGGCGATTCCCAAAACGGCGGCGGTCAATACAACGACAGTTTTTTTCATCGGTTAAAATCCTTTTTCGGCTTCAAGGGGCGTTATCAGCCCCGTTTTGCGGACAAGTGACGCTTTGGCAATCAAAACGGCGTAAAACGAGCGGCTTTTGGTCGAACGCACGTCGGCAAGCTTCGCCTGCGCGTCCAAAACGTTTAGGATATTGCCGCGCCCCGCCTTGTACGCCCCCAAAGCGACGGCGGCGTTTTGTTCGGCGGACGCAATCATCGTCAGCGCGATTTCATAGCTTTTCAACGCGGTGCGGTATGTCTGAAACACCGTCCACAATTCGGATTTCAGCGCGTTTTCGGCAACCTGCAAATCCGCGCGGCTTTTATCCAACAACACTTTGGCGCGGTTGATTTTATGCGTGTTTTCAAATCCCGTAAACAAAGGAACGGTCAGCGACACCCCGACATTGCCGCGGTAAGTGCGGCGATTGTCGCCCGAAAACTTGTCCGCCGCGCTTGCCCCCGCATTCAGAGAAATCGACGGGGCGTTTTGCGCTTTCTGCCCGTCAAGGGCGGCTTGCGCCTGTTCCACCGCCGTTTTTTTCGCCAGAAAGTCCGCGCGGTGTCTTTTCGCCGTGTCAAGCAAAACGCCGAAATCGTCAACGGGCAAAGGTAATGCGACGGTTTGCGCGGGCGGGGCAAGCTTTAATGCTGTTGTCGGATTTTCATTCAGCAGTACCGCCAGTTTGCCGTGCGCCAGACGGTCGGCTTCCTTGGCTTTGGCAACGGTCAGTTCCGATTCGGCAAACGTCGTTTCCGCCTGCAGTTTGTCCGCGTATGCCGCAACACCCAGTTCGAAGCGTTTTGCCGCGGCGTCCAAAGCGGCTTTGGCGGATTCACGCGTCGCCAGCGAATTTTCGTATTCCTCGTGTGCGGCGAACAGGGAAAAGTACGCGTCCGCCGTGTCGAACAACAGCGTTTGCAACGTGTCCGTTTGCGTGTAAAGCGCGATTTCAAGGGCTTTTTCCGCCTGTGTTACGGATGCTTTGCGCGCGCCGAAATCATACAGCAGCCAGCCCAAGGACAATTCCGCCGAAACGGTCGACGAATCCGATTTTTCATCGGTCGGCTTGATTTTCGTCCCCGATTCGTCCAACGCGGCTTTGAAATCCAAATTCGGGTAATACGCCGCCTTTGCCGCACCCAGTTCTTCCGCCGTTGCCAGCGCGCCCATGTACGCCTGCGCCGTTTGCGGATTGCGGCACAGAGCAAGGCTCAGCACGTCGGGCAGAGTCAATTCTTCGTTTTCGGGAACGGCGCAAGCCCCGAAAACGGGTACGTCCGCGGCAAACGCGGGGACGGGCAAAGCCAAAACAGCAAACAGCAGAAACTTTAACATTTTTCCACTTTAGCGCAAAAAAGCAAAAAAGTCACGTCATACTTCGGCGGCGGCGGTTTTATACTTGCGGACTTGATAACGATAAATCGGAATCGAGATTAAAAACGCCAGAACGTCCGAACACGGCAAAGCGAAAAACACGCCCGCCACGCCGTAATAATGCGGCAAAACCAAAATAAACGGCGTCAAAAACAGCATTTGACGGCTCAGCGACAGAAAAGCCGCCAGTTTCGGACATTTCGTCGCCTGCAAAAAGTAGGTTGTCGTCATCTGAAACCCGACGAACGGCAACGCCAAAATCACGGTTTTCAAGGCTTTTGACCCCACGCGAATCAGTTCGGCGTCATTCGGGTCGAACAGCTTGATGACATGCTGTGCGCCCAGCTGCAGCACCACCCACGCGAACAGGAAAATGAACGTCGTGATTTCCAACAGCAGGCGGTAGGTTTTCAGCACGCGCTTGTAATTCCTTGCCCCCAGATTGAAGCCGATAATGGGTTGAGATCCCTCGCAAATCCCGATGGCGGGCATGAACAGCAGCATGTTCGTCGCCATGGCGATGCCCATGGCGGAAACCGCCAACGCGCCGCCGTATTTCACCAAAGTCGTGTTGAAGATTGTTTGCACGAATCCGTTGCAGACTTGAATAAAGAACGGAGCCATGCCGACCATGCAAACAATGCCGATGATTTTAAAGTTCGGCTTCAGATACCGCCAGCGCAGGCGGTACGGGCATTTTTTGGAAAAGAAAAAAGACCCCGCCCAGCAAAACGACAAAATCTGTCCGACAACGGTCGCCGCCGCGCCGCCCGCAATGCCCCAGCCGAATTTGAAAATAAACACCCAGTCCAAAACCGTGTTGGTAACCGCGCCGATAAACATGGTAATCATGGCGATTTTCGGAAATCCGCACGCGCGGATAAAGTTGTTCATTGTCACGCACGCGGTAAAGAAAATCGTTCCCGCCAGCGAAATTTGCGAATATGTTTTGGCATACGGCATGATTTCGTCGGTCGTGCCGTACAGCCGCAACAGCGGTTCCAAAAACGCGTAATGCACCGCGACGAACAAAGCGGTCAGCGCAAACACCAAAACGAACGAGTTGGTCAAAACGTGTTCGGCTTTGGGAATTTTTCTTTGCCCCAGACTGACGGCAAAGTTGACGCTGCCGCCGACGCCGACCAGCATGCCGATGGCCATTTGCAGAACAAAACACGGGAACGATACGGAAATGCCCGCCAGCCCCAGCGCGCCCACGCCGTTGCCGATGAAAATGCGGTCGACAAAGTTGTACGACGCGTTAATCATCAATCCCACGACGGCGGGAACGCCGAAGCTCATTATCAGCTTTATAATACGGTCATTGCCCAAATCGGGGGCTTTGCGGTCAGTCATGCTTTCACCTTGAATCTTTATTCGACCCCAAGGTTTAGAAGATTTTTCCAAAAATGACCAGAAGATTTTTCAGTTCTTTTCGCACAAATCGGCAATCGGACAAGTGTCGCAAGCGGGCTTTTTCGCCGCGCAGACGTAACGTCCGTGCAAAACCAGCCAATGCGCGACATATTTCAAATCCGCGTCGGGAACAACGCCTTTGACCGCTTTCGCCAAGCCTTTTTCGACCTCAAGCGGCGTTTTTCCCGCCGCGATGCCGATGCGGTTGCAAAGCCTTAAAACATGCGTGTCCACGCCGAACGTCGGTTTGCCGTAAAACGTGTTCAAAAACACGTTCGCCGTTTTGCGCCCGACCCCCGCCAGCGTTTGCAGCGTGTCGAAATCCGTCGGAATTTTTCCGCCGTATTTTTCAACCAAATCTTTGGACAGCGCCATAATGCTTTTGGCTTTGTTGTTGAACAGCCCGATGGAACGGATGTGCGTTTTCAATTTTTCTTCGCCCAAAGCCAGCATTTTTTCGGGCGTGTCCGCAACCGCAAACAAAGCGGGCGTCGCTTTGTTGACGTTTTTGTCCGTCGTTTGCGCCGATAAAACAATCGCGACCAGCAACGTATAATCCGACGTGTAATTCAGTTCGCATTTCGGTTCGGGATTCAACCGCTTGAAACGGACGAAAATTTCTTTGACTTTATCGGGGGACAGCATTTTAAACTCCGAACCGTTTCAAAATCGCTTCGACTCTGCGGTGCGCGTCCGCGCTGTTCAGCCGAATGTCCAGCAACAGAGGATACAGATTGTAAAGCATTTGCCGCACTTCGAAAAACCCCGCACGGAACGGACGGATTTCGTTGTAAACGGCATAGAACCGCTTGCCTACCCCCTGCATGCCGCAAAAAGCGAATTCGAATTCCGAATCCGCAAAGCAAATCGCAGGGTCGACGAACGCTTTGACGCGCCCGTGGTGGCATAAAACGCTGCTGGACCAAATGTCGCCATGAATCAGGGACGGACGGCTCGGTTCGTCCAGCCAGCGGTGCAGCTGCCCCGCCAGTTTTTCGATTCTGCCCATGGTTTCGGCGGTCAAATACCCCGAATCAAGGGCTTGGCGCGCCATGAACAACAGCCTGTTTCGCGCAAAAAAATCAATCCATTTGCCGTTTTTTTTGTTGGGCTGAATCACGCCCCCGTACAAAGTGTCGAACTCAAATCCGTATTGCGGCGCGGTCTGTTCGTGCAGTTTTGCCAGCAGTTCCGCCGCTTCGGGTTCGGAATCCGCCGTCATGGTGCCGTCCGCAACGATGTATTCGTGCACCAAAACGGAATCGTCGGAATAGAACACTTTGGGCATCGGCAACGCCGAATGTGTTTTCAAATACTCGATTGAAGCGCCCTCTATCGCCAGCTTTTCGCCGTTGCCTTTGGGCAGTTTGACGACGACCTGCGACCCGTCGGACAAAACGACCAGCTTTGCATCCGTTCGTCCGCCCGCCAAAGTCGCCGCCGACACGACCAAACGGCGCGTCGCGGTTTCGACGATTTGCGTTATTTTCGACGACAAAGGGTTTTTTTCGACCTGCATTTACACTTTTTCCCGAACAAAGCTCAGCAGATTCGCACACGCCGTTTTAATCAGGTCAAACACCGATTGAAAGCCGTCATAACCGCCGTAATACGGGTCGGGGACATCCGTAAATCCTGTTTCGGGCGCATAGTCTTTCATCAGCAATTTCAGTTCCGCCTTGCCTTGCGCCGATTCGCGGCGCAATTTTTCCAGAACCTGCAGATGCGACGCGTCCAGAGCGATTATCAAATCAAAGTTTTGAAAATCGTCCCGAACGACTTTCCTTGCGCGCAGGGAAGAGATGTCCACCCCGTTTTTCAAAGCCGTTTCGACAGCCCGCGAATCGGGGGCTTGCCCCGCGTGCCAGCTGCTGATTCCTGCCGAATCCACCGTTATCGCCCTCTTCAGCCCTGCGTTTTCGGCCATTTGTCGGAAAACGCCCTCGGCAGTCGGAGAGCGGCATATATTACCGGTGCATACGAACAGAACTTTATACATGCTCTCATCAGAGCACAGAAAAGTTAAAAAAGGAATAAACCGCCCTTCGGACTCATTGACAAAAATACTGCCTCTTGACTTCCTTTAAAAAATAAAAACAATTTGTGATAAGATTGAGAAAGCGCGTTGACTGTGAACGGCAAGGATTTGGTTCCTTGCCTTTTTTATTGAAAGGATAAAAAATGACGGTAAGCAGTCAAACAAACAAGGTGATTTACATCGGAAACGGGGTTGCGACAGAATTTGCAATCCCGTTTTCGTTTTTGGAACGGGAGCATATCAAAGTCAGGCAGAAAAAGAACGACATACAAACGGAACGGACGGACTGGACGGTCAAAAGCGGCAATCTGGTATTCGCGGACGCGCCGGAATCGGGGGCGGAAATCGCGATTGTACGCGAAGTGCCGCTGACGCAGGAAACGGACTACCACGACAACGAGATTCTGCACGCCGAAACGCTGGAACGCAATTTTGACAAACTGACAATGCAAGTCCAACAGCTGGCGGAAAAATCAGAGCGCGCTGTGACGGTGGATATTTTCGACGACACCGCGGCGGACAGCTTGATTCCCAGTATCAGAAAAGCCGTTTCCGATTGCCAAACGGCGGCGGCGGCTTCGACGGCGCAAGCCGAAACGGCGTCACGGCAAGCCGCGCTTGCATCGCAGAAAGCGGCGGAAGCGCAAACTTCGGCGACAAATACGGCGGATGTCTTGACATCGAAAGCAAGCATCGAACTGGACAATCTGGCAGCGGCAGGCAGGGCGAAAATCGCTTATGAAAACACGCCGTCAAGCGAACACATTGATTTGACTTTAGGGGCGACGGGAACGGTTTATACCGCGCCCGCGACAGGCTGGTTCGTTTTTGACAAAGTCAGCACCACAACGCAGCAGTATGTCGTATTTACGAACATAACGACAGGTTTTGCAAAAACGCGTGTGGCGGTTCAAAACACGGAAGTCGTCTGCGACTTTTTTCCTGTCGGCAAAGGCGAATCCGTTAAAATCGACTGGTCCATTGCGGGACATTTGAACGCATTCAGATTTTACTATGTGAAAGGGGAAGTGTAATGTTTATTGCTGTAAAAGACAACGAAATCCGCCTGTTTAACGAATCCGAACAGGCTCTTGCGCTTAATGCGGAAATGGTCGGGTTGACGGGATATGAAATTGTGCGTACCGACGAAAATATATGTGCGGCGCACGATACGCAAGAAACGGGCGTGTATTACAAAAAAAGCGAACTGCCGCCCGCGCCGCAAGCGTGGATTAACGAGCGCGAACGGGAACGGCGAAGAATGATGTATCGGGAAAACGCCGACGATTTGACTTTGCGCCGCGCGCGGAAAACGGCGCTCGGCACATGGAGCGCAGACGACGAACGGGAGTATGTCGAAACAATGCGCGGATTAAGTGAAACGGTGAAAGAATAAAAGCCGAAAAGGGCGGAAAGTTTTTCTTTCCGCCCTGACGATTATTTCATAAATTGCCGAGTTTGACGTAATTGCTCTTTAAGTTCGCGGCGTTTTTGTTTGTAGCGTTTGCGCCGTTTGCCGAATGTGATTTTCGACAGGATTTTATACCGCCAGTATTTTATTTTATCGCGGCGGTAATGCATAACACGTCGAATCAAATCGACGATTGAACCACCCTGCGACTGAATTTGAAAAGCGGTCAGACGCGCCAAGATTTCTTCGTAGAACGGCGTTTTGCGCGCGTATTGCCACCAAAGATATGCATATTCTGCCGACGGATCTTTCCATGGCTTTAATGATCCCAAAAAGTGAATTATATTCGCATTTTCAAGATCATCAACATATCTATTAAAAATATTCTTAACATCATGTAAAAGTATATCGTTTATTTCAAAATTCCACGTTCTGTAAATGGCGTGTATTTTTTCTTTGCATACGATATTCAAAGCGCATTGTTCTTGATAAAGAAGTCGATTGTCTTTTATTAGGTCTATTATTTTCTTAAATATATCCTGTTCGTTGTATTTTTTGACGTCAAACACAACGACGCCCGTATTAAAATAGTTTTCTGGGGAAATTTTTAAAACGTTGTCCGTATATGTTTGAATAAAAAAGCCTTGAAAATTGGGATTTTCCTTATACATAAAAGGAAACATCGCTTCCTTGCAAGCGGCAATAATGTTTCCTTTCAAATCGATCTGTGCAAGATTTAACGGATCTATCTGAAAAACAAGATCTAAATCCGTAAAAATAATTCTTTCAAATTGATTCAGAATGACAGGCGCGGCAACGCGAAAATAGCATTCTTCTTTGAAATACGGATGTGTGACCGTCAAAGTAACTCCTTTGAACAGTTCCGTCGGATTGATGAAAGTCAGAGAAAAATTGTCTTTCGGCAACATTCGGCGAAGTTTGTTTTTGTTGATTTCCGTGATATCGCGCTCAAAAACAAAAATGTCGTAGTTTACATCTTTTGACGCGTGATCCAAAATTGATTGCAACCACACGGACAAATACGGAGCGTATTCGTTTGAGGACGAGCAGGCAATAGCTGTTTTTGTATTTTCGGTCATAAGATTCTCATTTCATAAATTGCCGAGTTTGACGTAATTGCTCTTTAAGTTCGCGGCGTTTTTG
>CAVCSV010000018.1:46183-47269 GCA_963604715.1 Limosilactobacillus gorillae | reverse complement strand
GATTATAGCAGATGTTTATTTTGTGTCAAACCGCAACCTGTCAAATCGGGGGGGGGGGGGACGTTACAATCAAGTTAACCCAAGGCACGCCATTTTTCAGGATTTCAAATTTATTCGGGGTTGGGGTGGCATAACACGTCAAATTGCCGCGGCGCCAAACGCAATGCCGCATGGAGCGAATGGTCGCTTGCAATCTGTAAAGCTTGTTCAGGGTTTCATCGTCCAACATGTGTAAGCCTTTTTCAGATAAATTGGAAAGGGGGATGTTTATTAACCTCTCCAGTCCGTTTGGTTGAACCCTTCGTGGATTTGCCCATCGCTTGAATTTAAAAGTAAAGCTACTATAAAGACAAGAAAGGTGAATATCGCGACTATTTCAGAACTCTCTGTATTGAGGACAGATTTAATATACAAAACAATCGGTATTGATAAAGCCGCCAAACACCCGAGTTTTTCAAAGAAAGTAGATTTTACTTGAGGAGTTCCTTGTTCCGGTGTGTTGTTGAGTTCTTCCTCTTTCTTCTCCTCCTCTTCAGGATAAATATATTTTGTATAAGAAAATCTGGCAACGGCTCCTTCATCATCTGCACTGCATTTTTCCCACTCTAAATGCGTTTCAAAATAGCTTATCCACCCTAAAATTGAAGCAGCGAGAAAAATTAACACAGAAAAAATAGAATGATGATCGCACTCGACGTTGCCGGCAAGCATTTTTATAATAAGCGAAATTGCATACGGTGAATAAAAAAGCCCCAAAAACAGGCAAAATTTCGGACCGCGTTTTTTAACTTGGCGGGAATACGAGGTAACCGTAACCTGCTGAGGGCGTTTTTTAGAAGCGACTGTCTTGGCATTTTTTTCTTTCATGGCTTTTCTCCATAAAACACAATCTTACTTCTATGGTCGCATTCCAAAACCGAAAAAGCAAAGTTTTTTGATTTAAAGCGCAAAAAAGCGATGGTATTTTTTTCAACCAAATTTGACGGAGCTTTGCATTTGCAGGGACAGAAAAACCTTAATTCGTTTCTGCTAATGATTATATCGCATTTTTGTTGGAAAGGAAGCGATAACCCATAACCCATAACT
>CAVCSV010000018.1:0-46173 GCA_963604715.1 Limosilactobacillus gorillae | reverse complement strand
CCCCCCCCCCCCAATGCGGATTTCTTTGCGCTTTACTTTAAAGGCGATTGTTTGCTAACTTATAAAGCGTTTTAAATTGGAAAGTCCGCTTTATGCCCGCAAAAATCATTACTTTCGGCTGTCGGCTGAACACGTTCGAATCCGCCGCGATTCAACAGGAACTTGAACAATGCGACCGCGACATCGTGGTCGTCAACACTTGCGCCGTCACAGGCGAAGCCGAACGCCAATGCCGCCAAGCCATTCGCAAAGCCCGACGCGACCACCCCGAC
The DNA here is from genome assembly GCA_963604715.1 of Limosilactobacillus gorillae. Taxonomy (GTDB): domain Bacteria; phylum Pseudomonadota; class Alphaproteobacteria; order CAAGCB01; family CAG-977; genus UBA2903. The sequence continues at coordinate 45,901 of CAVCSV010000018.1, read as the reverse complement.
GCTTTTTTGATTGCGACGGGCTGCGCGGCGCAGGTTCATCCCGAACTGTACGCCCAAATGCCCGAAGTCGATCGCGTTTTGGGCAACCGCGAAAAACTTGATCCCAAAAACTTTTTGCCGAACGGCGCGACCGTCGCCGTGTCCGACATCGAAGCCCCCGCCGATTTCGAAAGCGTCGAACCCGTGTATTTTGACGGGCGGTGCCGCGCTTTCATTCAAATTCAGCAGGGTTGCGACAACCGGTGCACGTTTTGCATCATCCCGCAGGCGCGCGGCAAAAGCGTTTATCTGCCCGCCGAAAAAATCCTGCACCACGCGCGGACTTTGGTTGAACAGGGGTTTGCCGAAATCGGATTGACGGGCGTGGACATCACGGACTATCCCGACTTTGCCGCTTTGGTCAAAGCCTTGACTCAAATCGACGGGCTGAAACGGTTGCGGCTGGGGTCGCTTGACCCCGCGTGCGTGCATGACGATTTGATTGCCCTGTTCGGGGAAACGGACGTTTTACAGCCGCACCTGCACCTGTCGGCGCAGGCGGGCGACAACATGGTTTTGAAGCGCATGGCGCGCCGTCACACCCGCGAAGACATTATCGCTTTGTGCGAACGGGTGCGCAAAGTGCGCCCCGATGTCGTATTCGGCGCGGACTTTATCACGGGCTTCCCGACCGAAACGGAACAAATGTTCGAAAACACCGCCGCTTTGGTCAAGCAGGCGAACATCACGCACCTACACGTTTTCCCGTATTCGGAACGCCCCGGAACGCCCGCCGCGAAAATGCCGCAAGTCCCCGTTCATATCCGCAAAGAGCGCGCCAAAATCCTGCGCGAAACCGGCGAAAAACTGCTTGACGGCTATATGCGCGGCAGATTGGGACAAACGGCAAACGTCTTGTACGAAGCGGACGGCAAAGGATTGTGCGAACACTACTTGCCCGTTCACATCGGCGGCGGATTTGAAGCGGGGCAAATCGTCCCCGTGCGCCTGACGGGAATCAAGCAAACAGGCATTTTTGAAGGGAGCGTTTTGTAATGGGCTGGCTGGACAGAATCAAACAGGGATTGGCGCGCACGGCGTCGCCTTTGGTGTCGGGGATTTCCGATTTGCTGACCAAGCGCAAGCTGGACAAGGACGCCTTGACCGACCTTGAGGATTTGCTGATTATGGCGGACGTCGGCACGCAGACCGCGGCGGAACTGGTCGGTGATTTAAGCAAGGACAAATTCGACAAAGAAGTTTCCCCCGACGAAGTGCGTTCGTTTTTCGCCGACAAAATCGCGCAAAAGCTCGCCCCTTTTGTAAAGCCTTTGTCCATCGACGAAACGAAAAAGCCGTTTGTGATTTTAATGGTCGGCGTCAACGGCGCGGGAAAAACGACGACTATCGGCAAAATGGCGAAACAGCTGACGGACAAGGGACTGAAAGTCCGCTTTGCCGCCGCCGACACGTTCCGCGCCGCCGCCGTCGAACAGCTGAAAGTTTGGGGTGAACGCACGGATTGCCCCGTTGTTTCAAAACCTGCGGGGGCGGATGCGGCGGGATTGGTTTTCGATGCGATAAAGGAATCGATTGCGGCGCGGGACGACGTTTTGTTCATCGACACGGCGGGACGGCTGCAAAACAAATCGGAACTGATGGACGAACTGCAAAAAATCAACCGCGTTGTCAAAAAGCTGATTCCCGACGCGCCCCACGCCTGTTTGCAGGTTTTGGACGCAACCGTCGGGCAAAACGCAAAATCCCAAGTCAAGATATTCTCGGAAATGCTTGACGTAACGGGGTTGATTGTTACAAAATTGGACGGTACGGCAAAAGGCGGCATTCTGATTGCCCTGACGGAACAGTTCGGTTTGCCCGTTCATTTAATCGGCGTCGGGGAAAAAATCGATGATTTGCGCCCCTTTGAAGCGCACGATTACGCCCTGTCCCTGATGGGCGTCGAACAAAAGGAGACGAAATGACACCGACAAGAAAATTAGGCGCGGGCATTCAAATTTCCGCCGAACAGGCGATTCCCGTCTTTTTGTTGATTCTGTGTTCGTTTTTAAAATCGTTCGGGCTGGTGCTGTTCGATACGGGGGCGACGGTCGCTTTTCTGGAAACGTTCAGCGCGCAAAACATCCCGTGGCTGATTGTCGGAACGGCTTTGACGCTGTTTTTGCTTTACCCCCTGATGCTGTGGCTGAAAAACAAATCCGAACTGATGCCCGCTTATGCGATGTTCGCCTCTGCCGCTGTCGCTTCGGTGCTGTACGGCGCGATGATTTCGTGCAATTCCGCCGCCGTTGTTTTTTCCGCCGCCCTGTGGCGCGAGGTCATGCGCGTTTCGGTCGAAAGCGCGTTTTTGCTGCTGGCGTTCCGCTTCGGACTGTTTCACGGACAGCCGAAAACCCTTGTTTCCGTTCTGTTGGCGCAAACGTTCGGCACGCTGATTGCCGCGGGGCTGCTGTGCCTGTCGGGGGACAACCTGTCCGCCCCCGCGTGGATGATGGGCGCGGTGATTTGCATTGCTTCCGCCGCCGTGTGCGCGCAAACGATTATTCAAAACGGCTCCGCCCCCGTTTCCGAACGCCTGCTGTTTTCCAAAAAGGATTTGCAGACGTCGGGCGCGGATTCCAAACAGCGCAAACTGTATTTCTTCTTTTTCTGTTCGGCGTTTTTGCTGTTTTTCGCGATTGGCGCGTTTGACGGCTTTTTCTGGACGCAGGCGTTTGACTACACCCGCGCGGCGGATAAATCTTTGACGGGCGTTTTTGGGCAAATGTTCGGCATTCTGGGGCTGATTGCGCTGATTTTCATCAACTTGGTTCTGGCGCGCAAAGTCGGCTCCTTTCCCTTGCTGTTCCTTGTCCCCGCCGCTTTGATTGTGGCGGCTGTCGGCGGCAAATACGCCGTTTTCGGGGCGGTTGTCGCGGCGCGCGCGGCGTTTTTGTTCATCGCGGGCGTCAACAAGGAAAACCTGTTTTTGATTATTCCGCAAGCCGTTTCCATCCGTTCGTTTTTCCGCGCCGCCGTCGAACGCAAGTTCTTTGTCGAACCGCTGGGTCTGCTGAGCGCGGGCATTGCCCTGTTTTACATTCCCGATTTGACGGGACTGCTGACGGGGCTGAGCATTGTAACGCTGTTTGCGTTTTGGATGCTGCGTCAAACTTACGTCAAACTGGTGCTGAGCAACCTGCAAAATTACCTGTGGCGCGGCGGACGGCTGTTGATTACGGGCAAAAAAATCCGCGACCACCTGAACCGCGCGCTGAACAGCGCGACAGCCGACGAAGCGATTTACGCCCTGCGCGTCATCGAAGACGCTTTGCATCCCGCTTTTTCGCACGAATTGCGCAAAGCGCTGTCGCATCCTGCGCCCGAAGTCCGCCTGTTTGCTTTGGAAAAAGTCGAATCGCTGGATTTCCGTTCGGCGCTGAAAGAAGTCGAACACGCCGCCATGACGGACAAAACGCCCGCCGTGCGCCGCATTGCCCTGCGGACGCTGTGCCTTCTCGGCACGCCCGAAACGCGGGAAAAAATCATCGGACTGATTAACAACCCCGACGCGTGCGAAGGCGCGCTTGTCGGTCTGCTTGCCGTCGGACGCGAAGGCGTATTCGCCGCAATCGACAAAGTGGCGTTCCTTGCCGCGTCGATTGACGACGAAGCCCGCCAAATCGCCGCCCGCGTACTGGGCGACGCGCGCAATCCCGCGTTTTATCTGCCGCTGATAAAGCTGTTGAACGACGAAGACGAGGACGTTTGCCGCGCCGCCGTCGTTGCCGCGGGCAAATTGTGCGAACCGCATCTGTTGCCCGCGTTGATAAACAGCTTCCGTTTTCCCGAACTGCGCGAAGACGCGGTCGAAGCTTTGCTGAAATACCGTGAAGCGGCGTTCCCCGAAATCGACAAAGTGCTGAATTCGAACGAATACCCGCACCAGTTCCGTTCGCTGCTGGCGAAAATGCTCAAGCACATCGATTCCCCAGAATGCCGCCGTTTCCTGTTTGCGCATCTGTTCGTCACCGACAGGCGCGTGCGGTTCAACATTATGAAAACGCTGGTTTTGCTGAACTTCAAAGCGCACGGCAAAGACATCAACAAAGTGCGGCTGAACCTGTACGACGAAATCGAATGGTCGACAAACCTGCTGGCGGCTTTGGATTCGTTGGAACAAAACGACGACGAAGCGTCGAAAAAAGCGACCGACATACTGGCAAACGCCCTGCGTTCCGAACTGGATTATTCCCGCGAACGCATTTTGCTGTTGCTGGCTTTGTTGCAGCCGTCAAAGATGATTTCGGATTTGCTGAACCGTTATGCGCTGACCACGGACGAAGAACGCGCCGCCATGGCGGTCATCGTGGACAAGATTTTGTCGGGCGAACTGCGTCAACTGTGTTTGCCGCTGTTTTCGGCGGATTCGACCGCCGCCAAGCTGACAGCTTTGCGTCCGCATTTCTATCCGCCCGTTTTGACGATGCAGGGTTATGTCCATGAAATTTTGAAAGCGGGTGAAGCCGGCGATTGGACGCGCGCCGCCGCGGTGTACGCTTTGGCGTTCATCGGGGACAAATCGTCGATTGACATTCTGGTTCCTTTGCTGAAAGACCGCGATCCCATGATTCGCGAAACCGCCGTTTTCGTGATTGCGAAACTGTTGCCGCCCGAAGAAGCGACGCGCCTGCTGATGCCCAGCATGGACGACTTCAGCCCCGCCGTGGCGCGCATGGCGCAATTTTCCCTTATGTTTTCCAAGGAGATTTGACAATGCGTTTGACGCTTGAAAAAGTTTTGGTTTTGAAAAACGTCCCGCTGTTTGCGGGCATTCAGGAAAACATCCTGTCCGACATTATCGCGAACGCCGAGGAAACGTCCGCCATGATGGGCGAAGACATCGTCAAGGAAGGCGATATGTGGAATGATTTGTACGTCATTTTGCAAGGACAGGTTCGCCTGCACAAAAACGGCAAAACCGTTCAGGAACATTCGTCTTTCGACATTTTCGGGGAACTGTCGGCTTTGGACGCCGCGCCGTCGGATGTTACGGTGACCGCGCTGGAGGATACCGTCATGTTCAAAATCCACGGTCCCGTGCTGTATCGCCTGATGAACGACCACAAAGCGCTGGAACGCGGCATTATCACGATGCTCTGCCGCCGCATCCGCAAAATGCGCGCCGAAAAATTCCAATCGGAACAATAAAGCTTCAGCTTTGTTGCGACGTCAGCAAATCGATGATTTTGACACCGATGAATCCGTCGTCCGTTACGACCACTTCGCCGCGGGCGATGGGAACGTCGTTTGCCAGAATTTCAACCGAATCGTTTAAATGCTGGTTCAATTCGATGACCGCCCCGCGCCCCAGTTTCAACAGCTGATAAACGCGCAACAAGGTTCGTCCCAAAACAACGGACAAATCGACGTTGACTTCCATTAACGCTTCATCGCCGAAAACACGGCTTAAAACGGTGTCGGATTGTTCGGGCTGTGTTGTCATGAATCCTCTCTGCGGGTTTTGTAATCGAACGCGGCGGACAGCAAATCTTTGGTGTACGGCTGTTGCGCCTGTTCAAATATAGCCCGATTTTCGCCCGATTCAACGATTTTTCCGTCTTTCATCACATAAATCGTGTGCGCAAACGACCGAACCAGCCGCAAATCGTGGCTGATGAACAAATAGGACAAGCCGTATTTCGCCTGCAATTCTTTCAGCAAAGCGACGATTTGTCCCTGCACCGAAACATCCAAAGCGCTGGTCGGTTCGTCCAGAACAATCAGCTTCGGCTTTAAAATCAGCACGCGGGCAATCGCGATTCGCTGCCTTTGCCCGCCCGAAAAAGCGTGCGGATAACGGGACATTGCGTCCGTGTCCAATCCGACATCCTTCAACGCCCGTTTGATTTTTTCCAGCCGTTCGGCGGCGGGCATTTTCGGAAAATGGATTTGAAGCCCCTCGCCTACGATTTGCGCGACCGTCATGCGCGGGGACAGCGATGCGAACGGGTCTTGGAACACGATTTGAATATCGGTGCGTTTCGCGCGCAGTTCTTTGGGCGTCAAAGCGCGAAAGTCCAGACCGTCGAATGTGATGCTTCCGCTTGACGGAATCAGCCGTAATAAAGCATTGCCCAATGTCGTTTTGCCCGAACCGCTTTCCCCCACCAAAGCGGCCGTTTGTCCCGCGCGAATATCCAAATCGACGCCCGCCACCGCATAAAACGTTTCCAACGGTTTGCCCCAAAAGCTTTTTTTGACGACGAACGGAACGGCGATGTCGCGCGCGCTCAGCAAAACGGGGGCGTCGGGGGCGGCGGGAACGGGCGCGCCGCAATCCCGCGCCGCCAGCAGTTTTTTCGTATAAGGATGCTTGGGTGTTTCAAAGATTTCCGCAACCGTCCCCTGTTCGACGATTTTGGCGTCTTTCATCACATAAACGCGGTCGGCGATGCGGCGAACCAGTTCCAAATCATGGGAAATGAACAAAACGGACAGGTGCAGATGCTTTTGCAGGCGGGCAAGCAGTTCCAAAATCTGCGCCTGCACGGTAACATCCAAAGCCGTCGTCGGTTCGTCGGCTATCAGCAAATCGGGATTGTTCGCCAAAGCCATGGCAATCATCACCCTTTGGCGTTCGCCGCCCGAAAACAAGTGCGGCAAATCGTTTATCCGTTCCGCGGCTTTGCGCAGGCCGACCGCCTCCAACAGTTCGACGGCTTTATCCAAAGCGTCCCGCTTGGACAATCCCCGATGCGCCGTCATACTTTCGGCGATTTGTTTGCCAATCGGATGAAGCGGATTCAGCGACGTCATCGGTTCTTGGAACACCATGCCGATTTTGCCGCCGCGCACATCGCGCAACAGGTACGGGTCGGCGTTCGTCAGAGTATCGCCGTTAAATTCGATTTCGCCCGACTGTTTGACCTGTGAATAATCCAACAGCTGCAAAACCGACAAAGCGGTGACCGATTTGCCCGAACCGCTTTCGCCCACCAAAGCGACGCATTCGCCCTTTTGAACGGTCAAGGACACGTCGTCAACAACGTTTTTTCCGCTTCCGAACGCCACGGACAAATGTTTGATGTTCAGCATGTCAGTTTTTCCTCGGGTCAAAAGCGTTGCGGGCAGCTTCGCCGATAAAGACCAGCACCGTCAGCAAAAAAGCCAAAGCGGCAAACGCGGTCGCCGCCAGCCACGGGGCTTGCAGATTTTCCTTGCCCTGCCGCACCAGCTCGCCCAGCGACGGTTCCCCCGGCGGCAAGCCGAAGCCCAAAAAGTCCAATGCTGTCAGCGACACGACCGCGCCCGACAGAATGAACGGCAGATAGGTCAGCGTCGCCACCATCGCGTTCGGAAAAACGTGCCGCAGCATAATGCGGAAATCGGACGCGCCCAAAGCGCGCGCGGCTTTGACATAATCGAAATTGCGGACGCGCAAAAACTCCGCGCGGACGACGGGAACCAGAGCCGTCCACGAAAACAGCAGCAAAACGAACAGCAGCGACCAAAACCCCGGCGCCATTACGCCCGATACGATGATGAGGATGAACAGCTGCGGCAGGCTGCCCCAAATTTCCAAAAACCTCTGCCCGAACAAATCGACTTTGCCGCCGAAATAGCCCTGCGCCGCCCCCGCCGCTATGCCGACAACGGACGAACACACCGTCAGCAACAGTCCGAACAGCAAAGAAAAACGCACGCCGTAAATCAGCCGCGCCGCAACGTCGCGCCCCAAATCGTCCGTCCCCAGCCAGTTTTTCAAACTCGGCGCGCTGGGCGCGGGGGTCGGCAAATCGTATACAATCGTATCATAGCGGTACGGAATCGGCGGCATGACGAAAAAGCCGTCCTCGCCGATTTTGCGGCGGATAAAAGGGTCTTTGTAATCGGTCGGGGTCGAAAATTCGCCCCCGAACGTTGTTTCGGGCGGGTTGGAAACAATCGGGAAATACCATTGCCCGCCGTAATAAACGACCAAAGGCTTATCGTTTGCGACGAAATCCGCAAGCAAAGAAACGAAAAACACCGCCAAAAACACCGCCAACGCGTAAAATCCGCGCTTCGAAGCTTTGAATTTCCGCCATTTTTCAAGCATTTATGCGCCCTCCGAAATCAATGCGGGGGTCGACTTGATGATACGTCAAATCGCACACCAGATTCAAAACCAGCCCGACCAGTCCGAACAAATACAGCGTGCCGAACACGACGGGATAATCGCGCGTCAAAACGGCTTCAAATCCCAACAGCCCGATGCCGTCCAGCGAAAAAATCACCTCAATCAGCACAGAACCCGTAAACAGCATACCGACCAAAACGGCGGGGAAACCCGCAATGACAATCAGCATCGCGTTGCGGAAAACATGCCCGTACAGAATTTTGTATTCGTCCAATCCTTTGGCGCGCGCCGTCAGAACGTACTGCTTGGAAATTTCCTCCAAAAACGAATTTTTGGTCAGCATGGTCAACCCCGCGAATCCGCCCGCCGTCATGGACGCGACAGGCATCGCCAAATGCCAGAAGTAATCCTTGATTTTTCCAATGGCTGACAATTCGTCCCAGTTGTCGGACGTCAAGCCCCTTAACGGAAACCAATGAAAGTAGCGCCCGCCGCAAAACAGCACTATCAGCGCCATGGCGAACACAAACGCGGGAACGGCATAGCCGACAATCACCGCCCAACCCGTCGCCGCGTCGAATTTCGACCCGTCGTATACGGCTTTTGCAATACCCAAAGGAATGGACACCAGATAAATAATCAGCGTCGTCCACAATCCCAAAGACACGGACACGGGCATTTTTTCCTTTATCAGTTCCATCACGCCCGCATCGCGGTAAAAGCTTTTCCCGAAATCGAACAGCGCATAGTTTTTCATCATCAAAGCAAAGCGTGTCAAAACGGGCTTGTCAAAGCCGAATTGGCGTTCCAGTTCCTTTATCAAAGCGGGGTCAAGCCCCTGCGCCCCGCGGTATTTCGACGACACCGCGCCCATTGCCGCCGTTTTGGCGGATTGCGGGTCGTTTTGCAGCTTTGCCGCGATATGTTCGACGGGTCCGCCGGGGGCAAGCTGGGCAAACAAAAAGTTGACCGCCATAATCCCGAACAGCGTCAAAGGAATCAACGCCAGACGGCGCAAAACGTATTTTGTCACAACAGCCCCCTTATTTGTTCAAAGACGGTCTTTTTTTGCTCCGTTTTTTTCGCGCGCTTGGCGGCAAGAGCGGATTCTTTGGCGGTATCGACCCACCACGTCATCAGTTGGACGCCCTTTGTCAAACGGTCGGTCGGATAACCGAATTTATCCCAAAACACCAAACGGTTCGCGGGAACGTACCAATGCGGCACGACATACCAGCCCCATAACAGCACCCTGTCCAAAGCCCGCGTCGCCGCAATCAGCTTTTGACGGTCGGGCGCTTCGATGATTTTTTCGATTAACGCGTCGACCGCCGCATCCTTGATTCCCGCATAGTTGCGCGACCCCGCCGAATCCGCCGCCGCCGTTCCCCAAAAATACCGCTGTTCGTTGCCGGGGGATGTCGACTGCCCCCAAACCGCCACAATCATATCGTAGTCGAATTGCGCCAACCGGTTGTTGTACTGCGTCATGTCGACAGCGCGCACAGCCGCTTTGATGCCCAGTTTTTGCAGATTTTTGACATAGGGCAAGGTAATTCTTTCCCACGCCCCCGCCGACGCGGTATCCAGCAAAAATTCGAATTCAAACGGCTGCCCCGCCGCGTTTTTCAAAACGCCGTCCTGCACCGTCCAGCCCGCCTGTTCCAGCAAGGAAAACGCGCGGCGCATCTGCGGACGCAAGAATCCCGACGCGTTTGTTTTCGGCAAATCGAAGGGCGTCGTGAACACTTCGGGCGGCAAAGCGTCTTTGAACGGATTTAACAATGCCAATTCATCCCTTGACGGTTTGCCTTTCGCCGCCAGTTCGGAATTGTCGAAATAGCTTTTCGTGCGCAAATACTGCCCCGAAAACAGGTTTTTGTTCGACCATTCGAAATCGAACATCAGCGCAATCGCTTCGCGCACCCGCACATCGGCGAACAAAGGGCGGCGCGTGTTGAACACAAAACCCTGCATTCCCGATGGCAAGCCGTGGAGGAATTCTTTTTTGACAAAGCCCTGTTTTTCGCCCAAATCCGTGTACGCCGTCAGCCATTTTTTGGCTTCGTTTTCAACGCGCAAATCGTACGCGCCCGCTTTCAGCGCTTCGACCGCCACCGTCGCGTCGCGGTAATAGTCGTAGCGGATTTCGTCAAAGTTGTAGAAGCCTTTGGACACGGGCAAATCCCTGCCCCACCAGTCGGGATTGCGTTCGTAAACGACGGAACGCCCCTGCTCGAACGATTTGATGCGGTAGGGACCGCTGCCGACGGGGATTTCAAGCGTCGTCGCCGAAAAGTCCTTTCCTTTCCAAAAATGTTCGGGCAGAACGGGCATTTGCCCCAAAATCAGCGGCAGTTCGCGGTTGTCGCCCTCTTTGAACGTAAACAAAACGCGGTAGTCGCCCTGCGCTTCGGCTTTGGCGACGTTGCCGTAGTAATAGCGGTACATCGGCAATCCCTGTTCGCGCAAAGCGTTGAACGAAAACACGACATCCGCCGCCGTAACCGCCGTCCCGTCGGAAAATTTCGCTTTCGGGTTCAGATTGAACGCGACCCAAGTTCTGTCCTTGGGCATTTCGATTGTTTGCGCAATCAGACCGTATTCCGAAAACGGTTCGTCCGCGCTTTCAACCGTCAAAGTGTCGTAAATCAGCGTAATGCCCGCCGCGGGCGTTCCCTTTATCACAAAAGGATTGAACGTGTCGAACGTCCCCGCCGCCGCCATTTTCAAAACGCCGCCTTTGGGCGCGTCGGGGTTGGCGTAAGCGAAGTTTTTAAAGTTTTTGCCGTATTTCGGCTGCCCGTGCATCGCTATTCCGTTGACGGGAACAGGCGGTTTCGGGGACGCGGCGTTTGCCGCCGACGAAAAAAGCAGTAAAAGGCACAGCAGAACGGCTTTCATGAATTCAACGCTTTCAGCACGGCGTCCAGCAGCCCCGCATCGCCCAACGCCAGCACATGCCCGTCGGAATCCGTCCCCAAAGCTTTGCCGTTCCAATCGGTCATCACGCCGCCCGCACCTGTAACGACGGGAATCAAAGCCGCGTAATCGTACAGCTTCATCCCCGCTTCGCACACTATGTCGACGCATCCCATTGCCAGCAGCCCGTAAGCGTAGCAGTCCGCGCTGAACCGCGTCACGGCGGCGGGCTTGGACAAAGATTCAAACCGTCTGTAATCGTCGGGATTTTTGAACATCAGCCGTCCGCCCGTCGAAAACACCGCGCTTTTGCCCAAGCTTTCGCATTGGCGCGTATGGATTTCGCGTCCGTTGAATCGGGACGGTTCGCCTTTCGCCCCCGTCCAGCGTTCGCGGATATAGGGCTGATTGATGACGCCGACGACGGGTTCGCCGTTGTGCAGCAAAGCAATCAAAGTGCCGAACAGCGGACTGCCCGTGATAAAGGATTTCGTCCCGTCAATCGGGTCAAGCACCCAGACGAATTCCGCGTTTTCGTCTTTTTTCCCGAATTCCTCGCCCACAATGCCGTGAGAGGGAAACCGTTTTTCGATTAAATCCCGCATCACCTTTTCGCTTTGGCGGTCGGCGATTGTAACGGGCGACGTGTCGGCTTTGGATTCGACATCCAAAGGGCGGCGAAAGTATTTCAGCACTTCCGCGCCCGACGCGTCCGCCAGTTCTTCGGCAAAGCTCAAATACGCGTCATACATATTTTTTCATCCATTTCAGCCCCGTTTCGGTCGTTAGGCGCGGCGTGTAGCTGCACCCGATTTTTCCCGCGTAAGCGTGCGTTTCAATCAGGGAAAACAAATAATCGTAATTCAGTTCCCCGTTATCGGGTTCGTCGTGCAAAGGCGCACCCGCGACGCGGATATGCCCGATAAGCGGCATCAGCGATTCCAGCGTGTTGGAAATGCCGCCCTCGGTCGTTTGGGCATGATAAATGTCGAACAGGTACGCAAACGCCTTGTCGTCGTCCAGTTCGTCCAAAATCTGCAAAACCTCCAACGTCGAAGCGGGATAAAATCCCTCGTTTTCCGTCGCGTTTTCAAATCCGATTAAAATCTGCACCTTTTGTGCTTTGGCTTTCGCCCCCGCGGCATGCAAAGCGGCGACAAAAGCGTCGCGGACGGCGTCGAAGTTTTCTTCGGTCAGCACCATGCCCTTGACATACACTTTTTTACATTCGATAAAGTCCGCCACGTCCAGCAAACGGTCGAAATGCGCCAGAAAATCCTTTTTCGTTTTGGGATTGAACGCCAATTCCGACTGTTCGGCGGGCATGGTCAAAACGGCTGTTTTCAGCCCGTTATAGGCGCACGCGTCGCCCAGTTCGCCCAGCGGAATTTTCGAATCGAGCGTAAATTCCGTCACCGCGAAACCCGCGTCATAAGCGGCTTTGAAACGTTCCAAAAACGGGCGTTCCCCGAACAAACAATCCAAATCGGCAGAAAAAGCAACCATTCAAAACCTCCGTTTGATTTCGTCCGCCACGACTTGCGCGGCGTTCAAGGGTTTATGTTCTTTGACGTTCATATCGCCGTCCAGCGGCTGGGCGAACCCGCCGTCGTACAGCTGTCGATGCAGCAGCGCGTGTTTTTTTCCGACGCTGCCCTGCGGCGCGTAAATAAAAACGGGCGCGTTGGCGGCGCAGGCTTCGGAACACATGGAAACGGAATCACCCGTAACCAGAATATAATCCGCGCACGCCAGAAAACCGAAATACGGATTTTCGTTTTGCGTATCGCCCCAGCCGTAAAAATATTTCGGATCGGGCAGCGTTTCGCGCAGGATTGTTTCCTGTTCCGCGCCCGTGCGCCGCGACGTCGTCACCAAAAACGACCCGCCGCCGACCGCTTTGGAAAAGGCAACCGCCCTGTCCGCCAAATCCCGTGCCATGGCGGGCGTAAAGGGTTTGTCTTTCGTCGCGCCGCCGACAATCAGCGCGATTTTCGGGGCGGGCAAATCCTTGAACGTATCCGCCCATTTTTCGCGTTCGCTTTTCAGCCGTTCGGGCGTGATTCTGTGCGGCGCGCCGACAACGCGCAGAATGTTCGGACGTATCAGCCTGCACCCGTCGTGTTCGGGCAGGACGATTAAATCGAAATCTTTGATTCCGAAATTTCCCGCGAACATGATTTGAATGATTTTCGTTTTGCCGCCCGATTGTTTTTTCAGCCACCGCAAAACGGGGGCGGCGCGTCTGCCCGCCGCTATGGCAAAGTCGGGAAACGGGGCTTTCAGCCGTTCGGCGGACGCTTTGTCGATGCCGATTGTCGACGCCCCGCGCAAACAGTTCGGCAGCTTGACCCACTTTGTATAGCGGATTGGCTTGATTTCCGTTTCAAAGCCCAAAGCCTCCGCCACGCCCAGCGATTGACTGTTGTTGCCCGCGCGGTCGTCCGCCAGCACCCAAATCGTTTTATCGGACATTTTCGCCTTTCGTTAATGAAATCAAAATGAATTTCGAAGTAGAATACCCAAAATTATTCCGAAAGTCATCAGCTATGGTCAAAAGTTTTCTGTTTTCCACCCTGTTTTTTTGCGCCGCCGCTTTTGCGCCCGCAACGGCGCAGGAAACGGCATTGCCCGAAAACTTCGACCCCGAAGCCGAACGCGCCAAAATCGCGGGCGCGTACATTCCGAACTACCGCGAGCTGATGCGCGACATCGTTTTGGCGTTCGGCGACTTTGTCAAAGCGCGCGACGGCGATTTTCAAATTCTGCTGGATGGCGGGCTTGATTTGCTGACGCGCGGCGGCTGGGAAAACGACTTGGTCGATTTGCACCGCGCCGAAATGGCGGGCGCGACCAACGACGACGAACGTTTTTTGCTGAAACTGTTTTCCCCCGAACATCCCATAAAAGCGGGAACGCCAAGCCGCCGTTTCATTCAGTCGGCGGCGGGAATCGTTCTGACCGACCAGCTGTGCGGCAAAGCCAAAGGCAAACCGTCGAAATCAACGCAAAAACTGATTGACGAATTCGGACTGAAAGTCGTCGACATCGAACATTGCGCGACGGAAAAACAGAAAACAAACGCTTTGCAAACCCTGTCCGCAAAAGGAATCCCCGCTTTCGCCGACGTGAAATTTTCGGGAAAATTCGACACGCTCAATTCCGCGGTGTTCGCTGAAAACAACAAAAGCGTCGAATCCCTTGCAAACGTCAAAAATATGATGATTTTGACCGACACGCGCAAATTCGCGGACAAGGATTTGATGCTGAACGCGCTTGCCAAAACGAATTTCGATTTGCTGATTGTCGACCCGTTTTTCAATTTCAACCGCGCCCTGTCGCGCGAAGACGTGCGTTCCCTGCAATTCAAGCAAATCGGCACGCGCCGCTTGGTTTACGCCGTTTTGAACGTCGCCGAAGCGCAGGACACCCGCCCCTATTGGGAAACGACATGGAAACTGCGGTCGCCGAAATGGCTGCGGTTCGTGTCGGAAACGAACCCCGCGGGAATTGTCGTCGACTACTGGAATCCCGAATGGAAACGCATTATCGGAATCTATTTCCGCAGCATTATGGATTTGGGATTCGACGGCGTCGTTTTACAGGGTTTGGACAACCACAAAATTTACGAAAAAATCATCCCGATTAACTAACTTGCCCGCGCCAAGTCTTCGATAATCAGCTGAACGTTGCCTTCGCCGCGGTAAGTATCGGGACGCAAATAGCCCGCGACGTGAAACAGCGCGCCTTTGTGATTCAGCAAGGACACGCCCAGTTCGGAATCCGCCGCGTTGAACGCAATCGCGCGCAGTCTGGTGCGCCCGTTGCGCCCGACGAAAGTGCAGGACACATGCCCGCTGCCGACGGGAAAAGCCGACGCGACCGCCACGTCCGCCACCGCGAAACGCGGTTCGGGATTGCCTTCGCCGAACGGTTCCATGCTTGAAACGGTTTGCACCAAATCCCACGATACCGCGCCGATGTCCACAACGGAATCGATGACGTAATCGTTCGCGGGCTTGTCCACCGTTTTGTGCGTCGCAAAATAGTCAAGGATGAACGCTTTGAATTCGTCCAGTTTTTCGGGCATCAGCGAAAATCCCGCCGCCAAAGTGTGACCGCCGCCCGCAGTCAAAACGCCCTTTTCCTTTGCCGCCAAAATCGCCGCCCCCAAATCATAGCCCGCGACCGAACGCCCCGATCCGTGGATTTGCACGTCCGTTCCGCTCATCACCAAAGCGGGGACATTGTAGCGTTCTTTCAACCGCCCCGCGATAATGCCGATAACGCCCGCGTGCCAGTCCTTGCCGTAAGCAAAAATGACCTCCTGCGGTTCGGTCGCGGATTCGACCTGTCCGATGGCTTGCTTGTAGATTTCTTCGCACATCTGGCGGCGAAGCGTGTTCAGTTCGTCCAGTTTGGCGGCGATTTCGCGGGCTTCCGCCTCGTCTTTGGCGCACAGCAGTTTCATACCCAGCCCCGCTTTGCCGATGCGTCCGCACGCGTTCAGCCGCGGTCCCATCAGATAACCCAAATGAAACGCCGTCGGCACGTCTTTGACTTTGGACACTTCGCGCAAAACGGCAAGCCCTTTGTTCCCCCCGCGCGCCATGCACGACAATCCCGCCTTGACAAACAGGCGGTTCAGCCCGCGCAGACGCACCACGTCGCACACCGTCCCCAAAGCCACCAAATCCAGCCATTGCCGCAAATCGGGTTCGGGACGTTCGGACGTGTACCACCCTTGTTCGCGCAACAGGCGGTTCACCGCAATCAGCACCATGAACACAACGCCCACCGCCGCCATGTGACGGCACGGATTGTCCAGCGGTTCGTCCAGCCGCTTGGGGTTCACAACGGCGCACACATCGGGCAGAACAACGTCGGGTTCGTGGTGGTCGATGACGACAACATCCGTTCCCTTTGCCGCGTCCAAAGCCTCGAAAGCCGACGTGCCGCAGTCGACCGTGATAATCAGCTTCACCCCGTCGGCGATAAAATCGCGCATCGCTTCGGGCGTGGGTCCGTAGCCCTCTTCGCGTTCGGGAATCCGCGGAACGACATCGGCGCACCCGACCGTTTTCAAGAAGCGCAACATCAAAGACGTCGATGTCGCGCCGTCCACGTCGTAATCGCCGAAAATGCCGATTTTTTCACCGCTTGTCACAGCTTTCGCAATGCGTTCGGACGCTTTGTCCGCACCCTTTAAAATCAGCGGATCGGGCAAGTTGTTTTTAAAGCTCGGCGTTAGATAAAAAGCCACGTTTTCGGGCAACACCCCGCGCCCCGCCAGCAGACGCGCGACCACTTCGTTCACCGCGCCCGTGCGCACAATCGCCGCCACAGCGTCGGGATCGGCGTCGTTCGCCACCCAGCGTCTGTCGGTCAAAGAACTTTCAACGCCTAAAACCGCCGTTTCCATTTACAGCCTTTCAATCCGAATCAAGCACGGCTTTTTCAAAACGGCGGGCAAATCTTCGATTTTCGCCAAAGCGGCTGTCACTTGAGCTTCTTTCGCGCGGTGCAAAGTCATCATCAACGGAACCGACCATTGCGTTTGACCGCGCTGAATCATTGACGCGATGGACACCTGCTCGTCGCCCAAAATTTTGGCGATTTGGGCAATCACCCCCGGTTCGTCGCGGACTTCCAGCCGCAAATAGTATTCGCCCTCGCGTTCCGACAGCGGGACAATCGGCAAAGCTTTGATTTCGTCGTTTTTAACGGTCAGCAAAGGCAGCTTGCGCCCCGTCGCCGCGTCGGCGATGTCCGACACGACCGCAGACGCCGTCGGCTTTTCGCCCGCCCCGCGCCCGACCAGCATGGAATGTCCGACAAAGTCGCCCTCGGTAATCACGGCGTTAAACACGCCGTCAACGTGCGCGATTTCCGACGTTTGCGGAATCATGCACGGATAAACATTCAGCGAAACGCCCCGTTCCGTGCGCCGCCCGACGCCCAGCAGTTTGATGCGGAAACCCAGTTCTTCCGCAAACGCGATGTCCAAAGCGGAAATATGGCGGATGCCCTCGATGTTCAAAGCGTCAAGGTTTATCGGCATGCCGAACGCCAGCGCGCCCAGAATGCACGTTTTGTGCGCCGTGTCGATGCCGTCGATGTCAAAGCTCGGGTCGGCTTCGGCATAGCCCAGTTTTTGCGCGTCCGCCAGCACTTCGTCAAACGGCTTGCCCGTTTCGCGCATCACCGTCAGAATGTAGTTGCACGTCCCGTTCAAGATGCCGTACACCTCGGACACACGGTTGCCGACAAAGCCCTCGCGCAGGGATTTGATAATCGGAATACCGCCCGCAACAGCCGCTTCGTAGCCGAAAAACAGCCCCTTTTCCTCGGTCAGTTTCGTCAGTTCGTTGCCGTGGTGGGCAATCATCGCTTTGTTCGCCGTGACAAAAGCCTTGCCGTTTTTCAACGCTTCCAAGCACACTTGATAAGCGATGCCGTTCGCGCCGCCAATCAGTTCGACCACCAAATCGGCGTCGGCTTTGCGCACCATTTCCAAAGCGTCCTTGTAGTAGTCCGCTTCGCCCAGCAGTCTCAATTCCAGCAACTTTTGCTGATTCAAATCGGACACCGCCGTCAGTTTGATTTTCCGCCCCGTGCGTTTTTCCAGCAAATCGCTTTGTTCGCGCAACAGCTTGACCACACCGCCGCCGACCGTTCCCAATCCTGCCAAAGCGACTTTAAAAACTTCCGTCATAACGGCGACTCCTTAATAAACCAAATAAACTTTGACGGCGGGATTAAGCCCCGCTTTTTCTGAAATTTCCACCTGCTCCGCGCCCGCCTGTTTCAAGGCGTCCGCAACCGCCTTCGCGCGTTTTTCGGCCAAACGTCCGCCCGTGTGTTCCACCGACAGAACAGCAATCGAGTTATCGTTCCATGCATCAACGGCTTCGCGGGCAACGGCGTTCGCCGATGCGGGCAAAACGGCGGAACTTCCGTTGAATTCGACTTTGCCGATTTCCTGTTTGAACGCGTCGTTCGCGGCGGGTTCCTTCAGCGCAAAGGACGGCTGTTCCGTTTCGGGCATTTTCAAAACAAAAGCGGACTTGGCGGGTTCGGACGCTTTCAGCGTCAAAGCGGGCTTTTCCGCCTGTTTCGGCGGCATTTTCAGCGCAACCGCCTTTTTTTGTTCCGTTTTGGGCGGAACGGTCAGCTTTAAAACAGGTTCTTTTTTCTCGACAGGTTGCAAAACCAGCGGCTGAAGCAATTCGGGCTTGACGGGTTCAACCAGAGCGATTTGCTTTTGTTCGGGTTCGGGCGCGGGTTCTTCCAAGATGACATCCTGCTTGCGCGGCTCGATTAACGCCTGCGTGTCGGGCTTCAGTTCGAAAGCAATTTCCGCATCGTCCGCTTTCGGCGCGGGCGCAGGCGTTTCGGCTTTGGTTTCGACAACCTCGATGATTTTCAATTCGCGGGGTTTGGGGGAAATAATCGCCTCCAGCATTTCCTGTTCGGATTTGACGACCAATTCATCCTTTTCAATCGTGTTTTTGACCTCCAGAGGGCGCACTTCGGTTTCCGGCGCGCGTTTTTGCGCGCTGTACACCAACGCCGCGTCGGGCGCGTTCAATCCTTTGCGCAACGCGATTTTTTCGCGTTCGGCAAACCGTCCCGCATGTTCGTAAACAGGCTGTCCGACAGACTTTTCAACCGCTTTGTTGACTGTGATTTTGCCGTTGACGGCATGAACGGTCATCGGTTCGCCGCCCAGCATTTCGCCGACGGTCCGCCCCGGTTTGTCGTCGGGAGTTGCGGGAACCATGTCGGGTTCGGGCAAAACAAAGTCGTCGCCGTATCCGTACCAATCGGGCTTGCCGTCCGACTGCGAACACGCCGCCAGCAACACCGCCAATCCGACAAAAGCCTTTCGATTCAAAGCCATTTGCGCCTCTTTAAACACCTGAAATCCAATCGATTCGATATTACCCGCACACCGTAAAAAGCGCAAGCACTTTGATACTCTCCGTTTTTTAGGGAAAATTCGCGAACACCTCGGATAAAATTTTATTAAAAAACAATCGGATACAAAAAATCCCGTAGACAAACTGGACAAATTGTTGACAACCGCCTTTTTGCCGTGTATTCTGCTTGGTTAAGAATGGTTAAGTGTATAAAAATTATAAGGGCTGAAAAACCCGAAGGAAGGTTGTTATGACACAGGAATACAATACGGCTGAAATGCCCAAAGCCACATTGCATGAACATATCGAAGGCACGGTTACGCCAGAAATGGCGGCGAAACTGGCGCAGCGCCACAACGTGTCTTTGCCCGACAACTTTGTGATGAAAGACGGCGAATACGACAAAGCCGATTTTCCGAACGGTCGTTACGCTTACGACGAAAGCGACTTTTGGGCTTTCATCAACACCTACGACACGGTCGCCGATTTGATGCGCACGCCGCAGGATTACTATGATGTAACCAAAGATTACCTGTCCAAAAACGCCGCCGAGGGCGGGGTTTACGCGGAACTGATTGTTTCGCCGATGCACATGGCAACCGAAGTCAACCCGAAAACGGGCAAGGCGGAACTGTCCGCCCCGCGCTATGCCGCCATGTTGGAAGCCATGTCCAACGCCGCCGAGGAAGTCAAGGAATCCACAGGCTTGGAAACCCGCTTCATCGCGACGGGCGTTCGCAATCTGGGGGCGGAAAACGTGACGGAAGTCGCGAAATTCGTGCGCGACAATCCCCACCCGATGGTTACGGGATTCGGTATTGCGGGCAATGAACGCGCGGGCAAATTCGACGACTTCGCCGAAGCTTTGTCGATTGCCAAAGGCGCAGGATTGAAACTGGCTTTGCACGCGGGCGAAATCTGCGGTCCCGAAAGCATCCGCGACGCCGTCCGTTTGGGCGCGTCCCGTGTCGGACACGGCGTGTCGGCGGTGCAGGATCCCGCTTTGATGAAAGAACTGGCTGAAAAGAACGTGATGGTCGAAGTCTGCCCGACGTCGAACCGCATTTTGGTCGGCGAACTCAAAGGTGACTTGGCGAACCATCCCGCGCGCAAATTGTACGATGCGGGAATCAAGATTTCCATCAACCCCGACGACGGCGGCATTTTCGGCACACAAACGGGCAAGGAACACCGCATCAGCGCCAAAGAATTCGGATTCACCAAAGCGGAAATGTACGACATTACGCTGTGCGCTTTGGATTGTTCGTTTGCGGACGTGAAAACGCGCAAACAGCTCAAGGAAAACGTCTATAAACGCATGTCCGCCGAAGACCGCAAGGAAATGGCGGAACAAGCTGAAAAGGCGCAAAATCCGATTTTGAAAAAACGCTTGGAAACCCGCGCGGTGGAAAGTGAACTGGTCGCCAAAAAAATGGAGGTGCAAAAAAGACGGGAAGCCGCTTCCGCCAAACGCGCCCCGAAACTGACGGCGATTTTGAACAGCAAACGCACGCGCTAATCGGAACAAACCGATAAACCCAAACGGCGAGGAAATTTCCCCGCCGTTTTTTTGCATGACGATAAAAAGTTTTTAAAATACGTTTTAAAAACTTCCCTGTTTTAGCAATATTTTAAAATGTATTTTAAATTTATTTCAACGCCGCCAGCATTTTGGAAACGGTTGCCAACTCTTCATCAGGCAAACGGCGAATGGCACAAACCGCCGATGTTTCCAATTCCTGCCGCCGCCCGTTTTTACCATCGCAAACGGCATCGGACAAAACCGTTCCCGCGGAACAGTTCAGCTTCTCGCAAATCAAAAACAAATTGTCAAAAGACGGATAATTTACACCGCGTTCAATGTTGGATACGGCTTCAACGGACAAACCGCACGCCTCGGCAAGCTCCGCCTGCGTCCAGTTTTTGTCTTTGCGGGCTTGCTGCAGCAAAAACCCGATGCGCTGTTTCGTGTCCTTTACCATAACACGCAGTTTAGCTTATTTTTTGGTTTGACAAAATGAAGTTAAACTGTATATCATCGTTAGAAAAATAAAGCTCAACTTCTATCACGGAGGAAGTTATGAAAAAATCGATTCTCTTTTTGGCATTGCCTGGCGTTGAACGGATGCGCTGTCAAACAAAGTATTTTCTTTATGTCAAACAGAACTGGGGCGCATATATTTTTGAATGGAAAATATCTATGCGATGCTCCGTGTGAAGCAGAAATTGTCCGTGAACCAAAACAGAAAATGGTCGCATGCGCTATGGATGGATATATAGGTGGTATTTTTGTTCTCTATTATCACTACAGTCCGTATCTATGGAAACCCAAATACCAAGATACTGTGTTTTGCGAAGTAACTCCTTATGAAGAAGGATAGGAACAATGATCACTTCTGACGACTCGCAACTGCAATACTGGAAAAACAGACAATTTTTCCAAATTGCTTAACAAAAAGTCTGTCATTTTTGAAAATTCTTGGAAAATTATGCCTTGATTTTCGGCGTCAGAGCCAGCAGGTACAGCACGCCCGCGCCGATAACGGGAATCGCGGCGGACTGTGTGCCGACGATGTCGACCGCGCGCCCCATAATCAGCGGAAACACCGTGCCGCCGAACAGCCCCATAATCATCAAGCCCGAAACTTCGTTTTTCTTGGTTTCGTCATGCAGCAGCGCGCGGGCGAAAATAATCGAAAACACGTTTGAATTTCCGAACCCTATCATCGCCACCGCCGCGGTCAAAACGGCTTTGCCCGTTCCGAACCAAAGCATGAAAACCGCCGCTGTCATCATCAAAACGCTGAGCAAGAAGAACAGGCGGTTGCTGACTTTTGTCAAAACAAAACTGCCCGTCAAACAGCCGATTGTTCTGAACAAAAAGTACACGCTTGCCGCATAACCCGCGGTTTCCAACGCCGCCCCCAGCTTTTCCATTAAAATCTTGGGCGCGACGACGTTTGTTCCGACGTCAATGCCGACATGGCACATAATCCCCAGAAAGCACAGCACAATCAGCGGATTTTTCAGCAGTCCGAAGCAATCGGAAAAGCTTGACGCTTTGCCCGTAATCTCCTCCTCCTGCACTTTGTCGCGCGCCAGAAAAACGACGGCAAGCACGGAAACAACGGCGAATACGGGAAACAGCAGCTGCCATTTGCCGTAATGCACCGCGCCCCAGCCCGCCAAAATCGGCGCGACAAAGGACGCAATCGCTTTGACGAACTGCCCGAACGTCAGCGCGCCCGACAGTTTTTCGGCTTTAATCAAGTTGGAAACCAACGGATTTAGCGACACTTGCATAATCGTGTTGCCGATGCCCAGCAGGCAGAACGACACGACCATCACGGGCAAAGCATACGCGCACGATGGCAGCAGCAACGCCAGAAAAGTAACGAACAATCCCGCCAAAACGGTTTTGCGCCGTCCGATTTTGTTCATCATCATCCCCGTCGGCACAGCGCCGACCAAGAACCAGAAAAACACCATGGACGGAAACATATTCGCCCAAGTATCGGTCAGCGCAAAGTCGCGCTTGGCGTAATTGGACGCGATACCGACCAAATCCACAAAGCCCATAGCGAAAAAAGCGGGCAGCACGGGCAAAAGATTCAAAACCATGTTATCCTTTTTTGTCATTGTTCCGCTCCTTTTTCATAAGCGGGCCAAGCCCCCGACTTCGTCGACACGAACGCCGCGACGTCCACCGCCGCTTTGTGCGCCTGCGCCAAGGATTTGCCCGTTAAAATACTGTACACGAACGCCCCCGAAAACGAATCCCCCGCCCCGACGGTATCGGCGACTGTGACTTTCGGTGTCGGCAGATACGATTTTTCCGTCGGCGTGTAAATTGCGCTGAACTTTTCGCCCGCCGTAAATATCATGTACTTCAAGCCGTATTTTTCGATAAACCGACCGCAGATTTCGTCGACAGTTCCGGAAACGTCGAACAATCTTTTCAACACTTCGACTTCATCGTCGTTGATTTTGAAAATGTTGGCTTTTTTCAGCAAATCGTCAATCAATTCCGCCGAATAATACGTTCCGCGCAAGTTGATGTCGAAGAAACGCAAAGCTTGTTTCGGCGCAAAAGACAGCAGCGTTTCGACCGCCTGTTTGGATTGAGGCGACCTTAACGCCAAAGTGCCGAAACACACGGCATCCGCGCATTTAATCAGCTCTTCGGCTTCGGCGGTCGCCGTCAAATAGTCCCACGCCACGCCTTCGACAATGTCGTAAGACGGGATGCCGTCGTTCAAAACGACTTTGACATGTCCCGTCGGGTGGTCGTTGCGCGAAATACAGTATTTGATGCCGCTTTTTTCCAGTTCGCTCAAAATTTCGTCGCCCAAAGCGTCGTTGCCGACCGCGCTGACGGCATAGCCCTGCGCCCCCAGCCGGGTTGCGTGATACACAAAGTTAATCGGCGCGCCGCCCGCGCGTTTGCCTTCGGGCAGCATATCCCACAACAGTTCGCCGATGCCGATGATAACGGGGTGTTTGTTTTCAACCATAAAAAGCCTCCGTCCGTTTGAAGTAACTGCAATCAGTTTACCACAAAACAAACGGGAAATTCAAACGCTTACGGATTTTCCACCCTGTAACGGCTGTCGTTTTTGAAATGAAACGGGTAATCCGCGCGGGAAATCCCGATTTGCCGCAGCACCGCGTCAATCAAAGCGGTATCGTTCAAAAAACGTTTGTCCGCATAAAAGTAATAAGCTTTGCGGTTATCGTCCCAAATCAGCCGTCCGCGCGGAAAATCGTCGTATTCGTACCACTTCAAATCGGGATGTTTCTTTTGGGCGTCCGCCCATTTTTCAATATGACTGCCCGAATAGTCCGCCATATTCAAAGGCGGCTCAACCGCGCTGTCTTCGCCGAACACAATCAAATGCGCCGGAGTTTTCCAAAATATCGCCGTCTTCATTTTTCAAACACTCCCCCGTTGCAGTTTAAAAAAACAAAGCCCTTTCGGGCGGCAATTTTTGCATTAACGTTTTCTATTATACATCGTTTTAGAATAAATTTAAAGAAAATACGACCTCACCGTTTGAAAAATCCCGACCGCCGAATGCTGTTTTCTGTTGACAAAAAACGTCAAGAAAACCAATATGCAAACAGTTATTTTCTTACTGTCAAAAGGATTGTTTCCATGCATATCTATCGTTCGCACAACTGCGGTCAGCTGCGGCTTTCGGACGCGGGCAAGGAAGTCCGCCTGTCGGGCTGGATTCACCGCAAACGCGACCACGGCAACTTGGTGTTCATCGACTTGCGCGACCATTACGGTCTGACGCAGTGCGTCGTTGACGTTTCCAGCCCCGTTTTCAAGGTGTTGGAGCGTCTGCGTCCCGAATCCGTCATTTGCGTTACGGGCAAAGTCGTCAAACGCGAAGGCGACACCGTCAACAAAAACCTGCCGACGGGCGAAATCGAACTGGCGGTCGAACAAGCCGAAGTTCTGGGCGAAGCCGACATTCTGCCCCTGCAGGTCGCGGGCGATTTCGAACAGCCCGAAGACGCGCGCCTGCGCTATCGTTTCTTGGACTTGCGCCGTGAAAAACTGCACAAAAACATGGTATTGCGTTCGCAGGTCATCGCGTCTGCGCGCCGCCGCATGATTGAACAGGGATTCGTCGAATATCAGACGCCGATTTTGACCGCGTCCAGCCCCGAAGGCGCGCGCGACTTTTTGGTGCCGTCCCGTTTGCATCCGGGTCAGTTCTACGCGTTGCCGCAGGCTCCGCAACAGTTCAAGCAGCTGCTGATGGTCGCGGGTTTCGACCGCTATTTCCAAATTGCGCCCTGCTTCCGCGACGAAGACAGCCGCGCCGACCGTTCCCCCGGCGAATTCTATCAGCTGGACTTTGAAATGGCGTTTGTGACGCAGGAAGACGTCTTTGCCGCCATTGAACCCGTTTTGCAGGGCATTTTCGAAGAATTCGCCAACGGACGCACGGTTACCCCCGCGCCGTTCCCGCGCATTCCTTACGCCGAATCCATGCTGAAATACGGTTCGGACAAACCCGATTTGCGCAACCCGCTGGTGATTTCGGACGTAACCGACATCTTCCGCGGTTCGGGATTCGGCATTTTCGCGAACGCCATTGAACGCGGCGCGATTGTCCGCGCGATTCCCGCCCCCGCCGCCGCCGCGAAACCGCGCAGCTGGTTTGACAAACTGAACGGCTGGGCGCACGAAATCGGACTGCCGGGCATCGGCTTCATCACCTACACGACCGAAGGTCCGAAAGGCGCGATTGCCAAGAATTTGGACGAAGAACGCATTGCCGCAATCAAAGCCAAACTGGGATTGAAAGACGGCGACGCCGTGTTCTTTGTCTGCGAAAAGAAAGGCAAAGTCGAAAAAGCCGCGGGTCAAGTTCGCAACCACATCGGCGAACTGCTGGATTTGTACGAAAAAAACACGTTCAAATTCTGCTGGATTACCGATTTTCCGATGTTCGAATTGGACGAAGAAACGAATCAAATCATCTTTTCACACAACCCGTTCTCGATGCCGCAGGGCGGAATGGACGCTTTGATGAACAAAGACCCGCTGGAAATCAACGCCTATCAGTACGACATCGTTTGCAACGGCATCGAACTGTCGTCGGGCGCCATCCGCAACCACCGTCCCGACATTATGTACAAAGCGTTTGAAATCGCGGGCTATGGTCCCGAAGTCGTCGAACACAAATTCGGCGGCATGCTCAACGCGTTCAAATACGGCGCACCTCCTCACGGCGGCGCGGCGCCCGGCATCGACCGCATGGTCATGCTGCTGGCGGACGAACCGAATATCCGCGAAGTCATTTTGTTCCCGATGAACGGTATGGCGCAGGATTTGATGATGCAGGCACCGTGCGAGGTCACCCCGCAACAGCTGAAAGAATTGCACATCAAAATCGATATGCCAAAAACCGTTTCGGTCGAAAAGAAATAACAGCGAAAGGCGGGGTATCCCCCGCCTTTTTCTTTGCCGCCGTTCCGGAAGCCTTTTGCGTTTTCCCTGTTGACTTTTCGATAAAAATTTGTCTAAAATGTTCCAAACGAAAGGACAACGGAAATGCCCCGCGATTTAACCCATGTCATCATTGCGAACGAAATCGTCAGCCGTTCCAAGGAATCTTGGGCGAAAGACGCCGCCAGCGAAGCAACGGCGATGCACATGGGCGCGATTACGCACGACAGTTTTTTATACGGTCCGTCGCCGAAGCTTTCGACGAAAATGCACGGCGGATTCGGGGACGACCCGCGCGCGCCCGTTTTGACGATGCTGGACGACGTGCGTGCCGAAAAAGATCCCGCTTTGAAAGCCAAAAAGAAAGCGTTTGCGCTTGGTTTCCTGTCTCACATGGCGGTTGACACGGTGTTTCATCCGTTTGTTTACAGCGTTTCGGGGTCGCAAGTTCCCGAAAACAACACGTCCAAAGAGGGCGAAGACCTTGCCAAAGCCCGCCACCGCTATGCGGAAACATGGCTGGATGTCCATTTCATGCAGGAAAAAGGGTTGACGTTCGATAATTTCCGCCCGATGCGCAAAATCGTTCACAACATCGGCGACAGCCGCATGCTGGCGGATTTTTTCTGCAAGAACTATGAAAAGGCGTACAAAATCGACCGCGACGTTTCGTCGGATTATCGCAAAGGCATGCTTGTTCAGCTGGCGGTCGGCAAAGTAACGCAAAATCAAACCGTCGGCGGCATTTTGCGCCGTTTGGACGAATACACGGACGGGAAATTGAAGCTTGCCGTTTCGGGATTTTACCAAAACGACCGCCAAATCCCCGATTTGATGGTGTCGTTTAAATCGTTTACGCACCCTGTCACGGGCGAAACCGTTCACAAAGATTTGGACGCGCTGACCGAAGAATCCATTGCTTGCGGCACCAAATACATGCGCGCCGCCGAATCGTATATCCAAACGGGCGACAGAACGGCGTTCATGCGCGCCGTGCCGAACTGCAATCTGGATACGGGCGTCGGAAACACCAAGCTTGCCGACATTAAAAAAGCCCGCGCCGCCGACATTCAAGACTTGAAAGGCAGCAAATTTGCCGCCTTTATGGCAAAAGGCGATGTCAAAAAAATGCATTCGGGCGCAAAAAACGAAGCGTTGCGCCAACGGATGAACATATCCCTCAAATCCCGCGGCAGATTTTAATCATACAAAAAAGGCTTCGGAAAACCGAAGCCTTTTTCAAATTCCGTTCGCTTATTCCGCCGCGCGATCCAAGCAGGCGCATTTTTCGACTGCCAGCGATTCTTTGAAATAGCGGCGTTCTGCAAATTCGCTTTTTTTACCGATGTTGAATTCGGACATCGGACGGAAATACCCCATAACGCGCGTCCAGATTTCGCAGGGCTGGCGTTCTTCGTCTTTCAGGGTGATTTCTGTGTTTTCAGTCATTTGCATAGTCTTTCAAGTTAAATGTTCAAAATCAATCTTTGGGGATGTCGTCCCGTCTGTAACCACTATATATGGGGTCAAACAGGAATGACAAGAAGTATTTTCGATTATTTTGCAACGCTTTGAAATCGTTATCCTTTTCAGAACATAACGCGCAAAGTCGCCGTCAGAGAATGCGAAAACCAGTCGGGACGCACATCCAAATCGTAGCGGGCGGACAAATCAACCGATTTTCCCCACACATACGATATTGCCGCCCCCAATTCCATGCCGTAGGGATCCATGTCCTTGCCTTCGACGGTATAGGACGCGCCGTTGGTCAGGCTGACGACGGCTTCGTCCGCCGAACGCGAAAAGTCGTAGACCAAGCCCGCGGACAAATCGGATGACCAAACGCCTTTGCCCGCGCGGGACAGTTCGAACGTTTTTTGCGTTTCCGCCACCGCGGAAAACACGGTGTTTGAAAACGACGCGATTTTTTGCCCGACGGAATCTTCGTGCGCCGCGCGCGACATCGACAAATAGCGCAATCCGAACGCGGGGTTCCAGCCATGCCTGTCAAAGCCCAGCATCAGCTGTCCGCCCGTTGTTTTGGTGTCAAAGCTGTCGGCAACGGTCAAGCCCGACAAATCTTTCGATTCGTCAAACGTGTTTTTGCCCGAACTGACCATACCCGACAAATACCAGTTTGCGGGTTTGTACATCCCGTACAAAAAGAACGTATCCCCCGTTACATCCGTCGAACGCCGCAAAGCTTTTACATCCGACGTTGTGCGCGCATAGCCGAATCCGATTGCCGTCACATCCGCGAATATGACGTCGAAGCCCATTGCCAAGCCCGTCGAATCCGCGCTGAATCCGTCTTCGTCGGAGGCGGACTTGTATTCGTTCGTATTGTACAAAGCCTGCGCCCACACGCCGACGGCGGGACGCGCGCCGTAAAACGCGCCGTAATCCGCTTGACGCTGAGAGCGGTATTTGGCACCTTTGCGTTTGGGCTTTGCGTCCATATCGTCATAAGGGTCGTAATCGCGCGGCATCCGTTTGATGTTGTAGGAGGGATAATTTCGCCCCGCGGGTTCGTCGTCGTATCCCGCGCGTCTGTAATAATCCATCGTCCGCATTACGCCCGAACTGTAAGCCGAACCGCCCGAACGCCCGTACAGTTCGCGCATCTGACGGTATTTTTCGGAACGATTGCCCATTTTCCGCTGCAAACTGCTCAAACGGTTGAAAGCGGACCTTGCCACGCGCGTTTGCGTCGCGACGGATTGCCCTGTTATCGCGCCCGACACATCGGGGGCAAGCGCCGTCAGCGCGTTCAAATAAGCGCGCCCGCCGCCTTTTTTCTGGGACAAAGCGTCCAAATGCGACGCGACGGCAAACATTTTGTCGCTTTCGTCGAACAGTCCGCCGTCCAAGACCGCCGCCGCCGTGTTTTGGTTGTTTTTCGACCCTTTTTCGTTCTCGACGATTTCTTCGGCGTTGGATGTTTCTTTCAGCTTGTAGCACAGACCGCTGCCCGAAGAACAAGCCACCTCTTCCAGCTCGTAACGGCTGTTGGCAAATGTAAAACTGCCTGAATCGACCGTTCCGGAAATCAGCTGGAATTCCGTTCCGTCCGACGCGGTATGCAGACCGTAATCAATCGTCATATCCAAATTGACGTTGTTGCCGATGGACACCGTGCCGCTGTTGACGATAATTTGACCGAATGAGTTGCTGTCTACTATCTTTCCCGTGTCGTCCGTCGCCTTTGCCGCCAACCGCAAATGCAGCGCCGAATTGTCGGCAAAGGTCAATCCGCCCGAAACCGTCAAGTGCGTCAAGCCGATGTCCAGCGTGCCGCCGATGCCGGCGCCGTTGGCAATCGACGCGTTTTGATTGAACGTCACTTTGCCCGCGCCCGACATCGACAGTTTGCCGATTTTCGTGTTCGCGCTGTTAAAGAATACGTTGCCCGCGCCGACGGTCAAAGTGTTCGTAATGGAAGCGTCTTTTCTGAAATACGCCGAACCGTTGCCGACATCAACGTTTTTGACGGTCGCGTCCTCGTAAAACGTCAGGGCGCCCGTGTTTGTCTTGATTGTGCCGAAATCGGACAAAGTTTTTTTAAACTGCCCGCCGTTTTCCAAAACCAGCGTGCCGTTTGCGCCGTTGACCGTTCCTGAGGCGATTAAAGCGTCGGATACGGTCAAAGTCGAACCGTCAACGTTCAAAGTGCCGTCCGCCGAATCGAAAGAAACCCGTTCCGCTTTGGAAGCGCTTTTGACGTTCAGCACGCCCGCGCCGATATACAACCCGCCGATGCTGTTGCCGCCCGTCGTAAAGTCAGCCGTGCCCGAACCGATTCTGAACGCGCCAGCGCCCGAAACCGTGCCGAGCGTACTGCCGCCCTGCGTCAAATCCGCCGCCGTCAGCATCGCGCCGCTTCCGATTGTCAGCGTCCCTCCGCTGAACGACACTTTGTCCACGTTTGCGCTTGCGGTAAAGTTTGCGCCGCCGCCCGCGATGTTCAATTCGCCCAGCGAAGCAATCGTCGCGCCGAACGTGCTGCCCGTTCCCGTCAGCTGCAAGGTGCCTTTACCCGTTACCGTGTTGTTGTTTGCCGTGGTGATTTTTTCCAGCGTCAGCGTGTTGTTTTCGGTAATGTTCAGCGTACCGCCGTTACCCGAAAAGCCGATCGACCCCATTGTCGTATTGCCCGTAAAGCTTGCCGTTCCCGACCCGACAATCAAACGACCGTCTTTGAACGAAACCCCCGTTGCGAACGTTCCGTTTGCGCCGCCCGACAAACGGATTGTTCCTGCACCGTTCAGCGCGTTTGCGCCCGCATTGATGTTCCGCGTCACCGTCAGCGTATCGTTCAGCGTCAATCCGCTGTTCGCACCAAAGGAAACGTCGCCCGCCGTCATCGCGGCGTTTTGAGTTAATGACGCACCGTTGGCGATTTCCAAAGTGCCGACGTTCGCCGCGCCATTCAGGCTTGCCGATTTCGAAACAATCAATTTGCCCAGATCGGACAGCAAAGCGTTCATCTTCAGTCCGCTTTTGTTCAAAGCCAGCGTGCCCGCCCCCGTAAACACGCTTTGCGCCGCCCCGACGGCATCCTGCGCCAAAGTCAAAGTTGCTCCGCCGTTGATTGAAACGGAAGAATTAGCCGCCAAATCCAGTTTTTTTAACGCATTATTGCCCGCAAACGTCGCTTTTGCGCCATTCGACAAAGACAGCACGTTCGTTTGCACCGCATTTGCGGCAAACGTTCCCGTCCCCGCCAAAATCAATTCGCCGCCCGTCAATTTCGCCCCCGCAACCGTCGAAAGCGTTCCCGATACGGTCAAAGAATCCGTATTGCCCATTGTGATTTCGGCGCTGTTCGACAGCGACAAGTTTGTCACCCTCGAATCCCCCGACATTTTCAACGTTCCGCCGACGTTCAAAACATTCAGACCGCTTGCCGTCATGCTGCCGCCGTTCGTCAAATTCAGCGTTCCCGAACCCGACACTTTGCCGCCTGTTACGGTCAATCCGTTTGCAACCGTCAGCACGCCGTTGACGATTAAATCGCCCGTTCCGTTGATTGTGCCGATTGTCGCCGTTCCCGTATCGAACTGCACGCCGCCGTTTGCGAAGTTCAAGGTCCCCAAATTGTCGACGGGACCGCCGAACGTGGATTTTTCGCCGCCCGTCAGGGTCAAAGTACCCTCGCCCGTTACCGTGTTGTTGTTTTTCGTTGTGATTTTTTCCAGCGTCAGCGTGTTGTTTTTGATAATATCCAAAGTGCCGCCGTCTTGATAAAAATCAACCGCGCCGATTGAAATCGCGCCCGAAATCGAAGCAACGCCGTTGCCGATTTCCAGCCTGCCCAAATCTTTGATTTTGTCGTTGCCGCCGAAGTTGACGCTGGTGTTGTCGACCAACCGCAAAGTACCCTCGCCGCCGATGCTGCCGTTGCCCGAAATGATGGACGACACGTCGCCGCCTTTAGCGTCCAGAGCTAAAGTACCGTTTTTGGCAATGTTGATTGTTCCTTTGTCTTTATCAAAAACCAGACTGCCCGCCGTAAAAATGCCTTTGGTGATATTCATGACGGCGCCCGTTGTTCCCGTAAACTTCAGCCTTCCGACGGCATTGTTCGACAACCCGCCGAAATTGAACACCGCCCCGCCGTCCAGCTGCAAAACGGCAAAGTTTTCAAATCGTCCGTTAAAGTCCAAAGTGCCTGTAACTTCCAGCGTGCCCGTTCCCGTAAAAGTGGATGCCGCCGATTCGTTGCCTTTGGTTTCGCCGTCTTGTATTGTCAGCGTTCCGTCGATTTTGATTTCAGAACCCTCGTGCGACAGGAATTCATTGACGGACAGTGTCGCGCCGCTTGCGATATTCAGGTATCCCTTTTGGCTGGCGTTCGCGTTTCCGATGTCCGCCGATTGAAACGAGGAACTGCCTTTGTTGACGTTGACGGTTGCCTGCAAAGCGCTGACATTGTCCAAATCGACCCCTTTCGTCTGATTGAAATTGACAACCGTGCTTTCCTTTGCCTGCACCCCCAACAGACTGTTGCTGAAACGCGTCGACGTGTCTTGTTCGTTGTCGTCGAAATCCAAAGTTCCCGCTTCGATGACCAATCGGCTGTTTGAAACGGCATTGCCGTTGTCGTCGACAAACGAAAATTTCGCCGTGTTTTTGATAACGGAAGCCTGTTTTAAAGAAATGTATTGCGCATCCTTTGCAAAATTGATGATACCATCGTCAAAGTTCAAATTTTTCGCATACAGTTCCGCGCGGATATTGGCTTTCGCATTGTTTTTCAGCGTCAAATCGTCGACTGTCAGCAAAGAATTGACATTCAGCGTTCCGTTGTCGATTTCGATGGTTTTGACCGTCGAATCGTTGGCAAACGTGATGATGCCTTTACCCGCGCCGTCGGCTTTGATTGTGCCGAACTTCAAATTCATAAACGTTGCGCTTGCTCCGGTTTCCAGCCGAAGCGTCCCGTCCCCCGTCAGGCTGGATGAATTTCCATCCATTTCAAAATTTCTTTTAACGGTCAGCGTTTTTTTGTTTTCAATCACCAACGCCCCGCCCGAACCGTCGAATTTGAATTGGTCGACGGTAACATCGGATGCAATCTCCATTGAACCGCCCGCTATTTGAAGCGTTCCTTCGTTCCATTGAATATCTGCTGAAATTTTCGTTGCACCGTTGAAGGACAAGGTGCCTTTTCCCGTCAATTCCGTAATGCGGGTAACATTGATGTCGGCACCCTGCATATACACGGTTCTGTCTTGGGCAATATTGAACGTGCCGCCCGCAATATTCAAATCATTGTTGAACCACTCGGAACCGATTTTCGCATCCGCAGAAACGTTGAAAACACCACTCTTTATATAAAATGTACCCGATGCCGTTTTTTTCATCAACAATTCGCTGCCCGAACCCAAATTGAACGTACCGCCGTTGATGAGAAAATCCCCTATGGATTTTACGGAATAGTCGTGTGATTGATTTTCACCCGTTGCAACCGTGATTTTGTCAACATTATGCCCTTTGTACATTTTGACGGCACCGTCGAATTCACCGTTTGCGACAACGAAATCGCCCGTTACGGTTTGACTGCCGACACAAACGGTTCCGACCCCCGGAAGCGTAACCGTCAGCGTTCCCACATCCGCCCCGCCGTCATGGTAACCGCTGTAATCCCAAATCGACCCGCCCGTAAAAGTCAACTTTGCGCCGCTTTTGATTAAAACACCGCCCGCGTTGTTTTGTCCGACAACGGACGATATATCCCGAGGGTTGTCGATTGTCAGCGTTTGCGCTTTTGCTTCACAGGGAATCACTGCGGTCAAAGCGGTTGTCAGCAACAAAATTTTTTTCAAGGCATGCATAATCATTCTCCGTCGGCAGACGCGTTTCGGCGTATCTTAAATCGGAATGATTAAAAGTTTGGAAAAATCAGCCCGAAAATCGCCCCAGCAGCAAAAATTCGGTGTTGCCCTCGGCGCCTTTTATCGGGCTTTCCACAATGCCCGCGACCGTCCAGCCCGCGCGTGACGAAAGCCAGTCGCGCATATCGTCGCAGACCTGTTTGTGCAAAGCGGGGTCGCGGACGATTCCGCCCTCGCCCACTTGGTATTTTTCGACCTCGAACTGCGGTTTTATCAGCGCAATCAAGTATGCGCCGTTCGGGTCGGCAAAGCTCAGCGGCACGTCCAGCACGGTGCGCAATCCGATAAAGCTCGCATCGCAGACAATCATCCCGACGGGGTCGGGGATTTGTTCTTTGGTCAAGTATTTTGCGTTGGTGCGCTCCAAAACGACAACGCGCGAATCGACCCGCAGCTTTTGCGCCAGCTGCCCGTAGCCGACATCGACGGCATAGACTTTCTTTGCGCCGTTGTGCAGCAAAACGTCCGTAAAGCCGCCTGTCGAACATCCGACGTCCAAGCAAACCAAACCCGTCGGGTCGAAACCCGATTCGCTCAATCCCTTGACCAGTTTGAATCCCCCGCGCGACACCCACGGAATCGCCTTGCTTTTCAGCCGCAGCTGCGTTTCGGGCTTCAGCATTTCGCCCGCCTTTTCAATGCGGCGTTCGGCGGCGCAAACCTGCCCCTCCATAATTAAAGCGGCGGCTTTGGCTTGGTTTTCAGCCAATCCCTGGGCAACCAGCAGCACATCGGCGCGCTGTTTTTTCATCGCACCATTTCCAACACGCGGTCGGTAATCGAACGCGCGTCCAATCCCGCCTGTTCGTATTGCCTGTCCATACTCGCCTGTTCGATAAAGCGGTCGGGAATCGTCAAAAAACGCACTTTCGTTTTTTCCAGCAGCCCGTTGTTCGCCAGCCACGTCATCACCAAAGAGCCGAATCCGCCCTCGACGCCTTCTTCCACCACGGCCAGCCCTTGATGCCCCTCCGCCAGTTCGCGCAACAGCTTTTCGTCGAACGGCTTGGCAAAGCGCGCGTCGGCGACGGTTGCCGAAACGCCCTCCAACGCCAGCATATCCGCCGCGGCAAGGCACGCTTCCAACCGCGTCCCAAGGCTTAAAATCGCGACGCGGTTGCCCTCGCGCACAATGCGTCCTTTGCCGATTTCCAGCGGCTGCGGGTCGTCAAGCAGCTCGAACAGACTGCCCGATCCGCGCGGATAGCGCACGGCGGACGGACGGTCGTTGATTTGCCCCATGGTGATTAACATTCTTTGCAGTTCGGTTTGGTCGCTGGGCGCCATGACAACCATATTCGGCACGGGGCACAACATCGCCAAATCGAAAATCCCGTGATGCGTCGCGCCATCTTCGCCGACAAAGCCCGCGCGGTCTATCGCGAAACGGACGGGCAGACTTTGCAAAGCAACGTCGTGCAGAACTTGGTCGTACGCGCGCTGTAAAAAGCTGGAATACAACGCGACGAAAGGCTTTATCCCCTCGCACGCCAAGCCCGCCGCGAACGTTACCGCGTGCTGTTCGGCAATGCCCACGTCGAAAAACCGTTCGGGGTAATGTTCCGCAAACGCGTCCAATCCCGTCCCCGACGGCATCGCCGCCGTAATCGCCGCAATGCTTTTGTCATGCTCCGCCATTTTCAGCAAAGTCTGCGAAAACGCTTCCGTATAGGTCGGCTTGTTGTTCTTTTTCGGCGCGAATTCGCCCGTTTCGATGTCAAAGCACGACACGCCGTGATACTTGGACGGCGCTTTTTCGGCGGGCGCGTAGCCGTGTCCCTTTTTGGTCACAACGTGAACCAGAATCGGGTAGTCTTCGGGCGCGTCGCGGATGTTGGTCAAAATCGGAATCAACTGGTCAAAGCTGTGTCCGTCAATCGGTCCGATGTAATACAGCCCCATTTCCTCGAACAGCGTGCCGCCCGTTACGAACCCTTTGGCGTGATGTTCGACTTTCAGCGCCGCGCGCTTGACGAATTGGGGCAGACGGTCGGAAATGTCCAAAGCGACCTGACGCAAAGTCATATACTGCTTGGACGACAGAATTTGCGACAAATGGTGACTGAGCGCGCCGACGGGACGCGCAATCGACATATCGTTGTCGTTCAAGATGACAATCATGCGGCGGTTGGTGTCGCCCGCGTTGTTCAGCGCTTCAAAGACCATACCCGCGCTCATCGACCCGTCGCCGATGACGCTGATGACGTTGTTTTTGCGCCCCTGCAAATCGCGTCCCGCCGCCATGCCGACCGCCGCCGAAACGGATGTGGAGCTGTGCCCCGCGCCGAACGGGTCGTACACGCTTTCGGAACGTTTTGTAAAGCCCGACAACCCGCCCTCGCGCCGCAAACCGTCAAAGCGATCTTTGCGTCCCGTCAGCAGTTTGTGGGCGTAGCATTGATGACCGACGTCCCAAATCAGCTTGTCGTCGGGGGTGTTGAAAACATAATGAAGCGCAATCGCCAATTCGACGACGCCCAAGCTTGCCCCCAGATGACCGCCGTTTTTGGAAACGACGCGGATGATTTCGTCGCGGATTTCCTGCGCCAGTTCGGGCAGCCGTTCCGTCGGCAAAGCCCGCAAATCGACGGGGGATGAAATTTTATCCAAAAGCGAAGCTTCGCTTTGTTCCGCTTTCGCCTTTTTTTTGAAGCTCATGCCTTGCGTTCCACGATAAAGCGCGCCAAATCGCGCAGATAATCGGCTTTTTCGTCAAAGCATTCCAGCGACGCAATCGCCTGATACGACAGCGCGTTCGCCTGTTCTTTCGCCTGCTCCAATCCCAGCAGGGAAATAAAGGTCGCTTTGTGCGCGTCCAAATCCTTGCGCACCGCTTTGCCCATGGATTCGGCGTCGCCTTCGACATCCAAAATGTCGTCGGCGATTTGGAACGCCAAACCGATGTCGCGCGCATACGCTTTCAGCACTTGACGCTGTTCATAGCTCGCTTTGCCCATAATCGCGCCCGCTTCGCACGCATAAGAGAACAAACGCCCCGTTTTCATCTGCTGCAAGCGGATGATTTCCGGCAAATCCATATCGTCCATGTGTTCCGCCAGAATGTCCAGCATCTGACCGCCGATCATGCCGCTCATCCCCGCGGCTTTGGACAGTTCCGCAACCAGCTGGCAGCGAACGGCGGGTTCAAACAGGCAATCGTCGTTGGCAATCACGCCGAACGCGCGCGTCAGCAAAGCGTCGCCCGCCAGAATCGCGGTTGCTTCGTCGAATCTTTTGTGGCAGGTCGGCTGTCCGCGGCGCATATCGTCGTTGTCCATCGCGGGCAAATCGTCGTGAATCAAGGAATAGCAATGCACCATTTCCAACGCCACCGCGACGCGCAAAGCCTTTGACCGTTCGACACCGAACAGTCCCGCGCTCTGCATCACCAAAAACGGGCGCAAAGCTTTCCCGCCCGCCAAAACGGAATAGCGCATGGCTTCGACGACACGTTTTTCGGGCGTCGAGGGAACGGGCAACAGACGGTCGATTTCGGCACGGACTTCGGCGGCGGTTTCTTTGATTGCGGCAGACAGGTTAGACATCGTTTTACTCCATAGGCAAAGGGGAAATTCCTGTCGCTTCCCCGTTCAGGGAAGCGGTGATTTTATCGATTTTCAACCGCGCGTCGGCAAGCTTTTTTTCGCAATGTTTGCGCAACATCGTGCCCTGTTCGTAGCAGGTTATCGCATCGTCAAGCTTGACTTTGCCCGTTTCCATGCGGCGCACGATTTCCTCCAAAGCGGCAAGCGCTTCTTCAAAGCTCATTTGTTCAACGGTCGCGTTGTCAATCATCGGTTATAATCCTTTCGCTTGATTGTAATCCCTGCGCCGAGCAGGTCAAAGACTTTTTTACATAATCTCTTTTTTTTGCGAAAAGGCGAAAACTTCGGGCGGCTTTATCCCTTTTTTCCACAGTTTTCTTTGGCGGTAAAGCCGTTTCCACATAAACTTCGAATCGGGCCAGCGTTTATGCACCCACAGCCATTGTTCGGGCTTCATCCGTATCCAGTTTTCGACGATTTTGTTCGCTTTGGTCATATAAGCGTGCACGTCTTTGTCCGTGTCGCCCGTTTTTTCAATCGTCAGCAGCGGTTCGGGCGTCAATCGGAAATGCGCGCCGTCCAGCCGTTCGCACCGCATCGGCAAAGCGGGATAATCGTACTTTAAAACCAGCCGCGCCAAAGACGGCGTCGTTTTGACGGGAAAGCCGAAGAAATCCACCCAGATTCCCTCGTTCATCTTTTGGTCGATAAGCAGGGCGAAATGCCCGCCTTTGCGCATTTCGGACACGATTTGGCGGAAACCGCTTGTGCCCTTTTGCACCAAATCGCCCTTGATTTTCAGGCGGAAATAGCGAAAGGCCCATTCGACGTAAGGATTGTTCGCCTTGCGGTAAACGCGGTGCAAAGGCATATTCAGCTTGCATCCCAGAACGGACGCGATTTCCCAGTTGCCGATATGGGCGGAAAACAAAATACCCGCCTTTCCGTCGTCGCGCATTTGAACGCTTTTTTCATAATCGACGAATTCGATTCTGTCGTCGTAATGCGAACACAAACGGCGCAAATGCGGATATTCGACAAACGTTCTGACCAGATTGTCCCACATGCCGACGACAATCGCGTCGATTTCGGCAACAGACTTTTCGGGAAACACTTTCATCAGGTTGTAGCGCGCAACCCACGACACTTTCAGATGCGGACCGACTTTGCGCCCCAAAAAGCCGCCGATGCCCGACGCCCAATCCAAAGGCAGCAAACGAAACACAATGCAAAAGAACACCATTCCGACAAATTCGAACGGATAGCGGAAAACGCATAAAAAAGCGCGCTTGATTCTGCGGCGGGTTCTTCGCTGCACGGCATCATCCTTTCTTTTTCAAAAAGCGGGACAGCAGAGTGCACAGCACGTCGGGCGTGTCCCAAACGGTGAATGCTTCGACCACGCGCACGTCGGACAGAAAACGTTTCGGCACGCGCACGGCATCTTTGGCGGTTGTGACCAGCACGGCGTTTTCTGTCCGCGCCAAGTCCGTCAATTTGATTAAATCGTCGTCCGTATAGGGATAGTGGTCGGAAAACGCCTGCGTTCCGACAACGTCGCACCCGTAGTCCCTGAGCATGTCAAAGAATTTTGCGGGCAACCCTATCCCCGCAAAAGCAAACAGTTTTTTACCCAGCAGCTGCTGAATGATTCGCTGGTCCTGTTCGATATGCACGGCGGCAAACGGCAAATCGGGGCAAAGCGTTCCGATTTGTTCCCGAACGCCCGCGGCGTCTTTGCCGACCACGATAAAAGCGTTCGCGCGCTTCAGTCCGTCGCTCAGCGGTTCGCGCAAAGGTCCCGCGGGGAACACTTTGCCGTTGCCGCAGCCGTAACGCCCGTCAAACACGGCGAAAGACAAGTCCTTTTCCAGCTTCGGATTTTGGAAACCGTCGTCCATAATAATCACTTCCGCGCCGATTTTTTCGGCGAAAGCCGCTCCTTTCGCACGGTCGGCGTTGACGACGGTCGGGGCGACGCGCGCCAAAATCATCGCTTCGTCGCCGACATCCTTTGCCGTATGCTTGTCCAAATCGACCAAGCACCGCTTCAGCCCGCCGCCGTAACCGCGCGTCAAAAACACGGGACGCATGCCGTTCATTTTAAAGTATTCGGCAATCGACACCGCCAAAGGCGTTTTGCCCACGCCGCCCATAACCAGATTCCCCACGCAAACTACGGGGATTTTCGCGCGGTACGGCTTGGCTTTTTTCATGCGGCGTTCGGTGATGAACGCGTACAGCTTTCCGAACGGAGCCAGCAGCTTGGACGCCGCGGAGTCGTCTTTTTCCCAAAAAGCCGGCGATTTAATCGGCATTGTTTTTCCTTTCGTCAAAATCCAGATACGGCGTCAAAGCCGCCGTCAAACGGTTCAGCACGTCCGCCTGATTCAGCGCGAAGCGGCGGGCGTTTTCCTGTTTTTGCCCCAAAATCCCCTTGTCGGCGAACCAAGCGTCCAGCGTTTGCGCCAACTCTTTTTTGTCTTCAACGACGGTCAGCGCGTCGGCGGCGACCGCTTTCGCGACGATTTCCTTGAAGTTCATCATGTATTTGCCGCACACGACGGCTTTGCCCAATCGAGCGGGTTCGATAACGTTCTGCCCGCCGAAAGCCACCAAAGACCCGCCGACGAACGCGATTGAAGCCAACCTGTAGAACAGCCCCATTTCCCCGATGGTGTCCGCCAAGTAAACGGCGGTGTCGGGCGCGATGTCTTCGCCGCGGGAACGGCGCGCGACGGTCAAGCCCGCCTGTTTCAGCAGCTTTTCGATGTCGTCGCCGCGCTTGGGATGACGGGGGGCGAGAATCATCAGCGCGTTTTCGGCTTTCAAAGCGTTCTGCACGGCGGCAAGCCGTTCTTCCTCGCCCTCGTGCGTACTGGCGGCAATCCAGCAGGGACGACCGCCGATTTGGGCTTTCAGTTTTTCCAGTTCGTCCGCGTCGAACGGCAAATCCCCCGCCGCGAATTTCAGGTTGCCGACACAAGCGGCGTCTTTCGCGCCCAGCACCCGCAAACGGCGCGCGTCCTCGTCGGTTTGTCCGAACGATTTGACGAACAGGCTTTGCAGTTCGCGGCAGAAAGCGGGAAACTTTTGCCAGCGTTTGAACGAACGGTCGGACACACGCCCGTTGATTAAAATCAGCGGAATTTTGCGCGCCGCGATTTCGCTCAGCAGGTTGGGCCAGAATTCCGATTCAATCCACAAAGCCAAATCGGGCTTCCAATGGTCGACAAAGCGTTTGACCGCCGACGGCGTGTCAATCGGCACATATTGGTGAAAAGCGTTTTCGGGCAGACGTTTCGCCATCAGTTCCGCCGACGTGACCGTCCCCGAAGTCACCATAATCCGCGCGGTCGGGCAAAGCTCGGACAGCTTGTTTATCAGCGGCAAAGCGGACAGCGTTTCGCCGACGCTCGCCCCGTGAATCCAAATCAGCCGCCCGTCGGGACGCGGTTTTGCCGCATAACCCAGCCGTTCGGGAAAGCGGGACAAATCCTCTTTGCCTTTGGCTTTGCGCGCCGCCAGATACACGGCAATCAGCGGATAGCCCAGAACCGTCGCGGCTTTGTACAGGTTCAGCAGATTCATTCGTCCCCCCGCGGCACGGGCGAATCTTTCCGCCCCGCCCGTTCGTCGGCAAGCCGCGTCAAATCCAGCAACGTTTTTTCAAGCTTTTTGCGCCACGCTTCCGTCTGTTCGGCATCCAGAGCCGCGGGAACATAAATCGGTTCGGAACACAAAATGACGCCTTTGTTGAACGGCAAAGGCAGCATAAATCTGTCCCAAGTTTTGAAAATTTTGGCGCGTTTGACGGAAAAAGCGGTAAAGACAATCGGACGCCCCGATTCGGACGCCAAAGCGACCAAGCCTTTGGTCATTTTGTACCCCGGTTTTCTGCCGTCGGGCGCCATCGCCATCAAAGAATCCTCTTTCATCAGGCGCATAATCGCCAGCCCCGCCGCCGTTCCGTTGCGTTTAGACGACCCGTCGACGGTTTTGATGCCGTAGTGGCGCATGGCGGCGGCAACGGCGCGCCCGTCGCGGTGCAGGGAAATCAGCACATACGGATGCAGTTTTTTGGGCTTGAAGTAAAACTTGGCGAACGTCGCGCCCATCAGCCGCCCGTGCCAGAACGACATAAAGAACGACTGCTTTTCGTCGTCGAACGCGTACGTCCAGCCCTCCGCCGTCCAGCGCGTCGTATGAAAAACCAATCGGGTATACAGATAGAACAGGTAACCGACCAGTTCCTGAAACACCGCCGTTTTTCCGATTTTTTTCAGCATTTCGCCCGTTTTCGCCTTAAAAATGTCATCAAAAGGCTAAGTTATTATAAAACGGATTTTTCTTCAAGGATTGTTTTGACCTTTGTTCAAAAGCCTTTTACACTTGAACGGTTTGAAAGGAACAACGCCATGAAAATCCGTTCTCTGCTGACCGTACTGCTCCTGACCTGCGCCGCCGCGGGATGCTATAAGAAACAAAGCGCGGACAAAACGCCCGCCCTGCCCGAACAGCCCGCCAAAGTGCTGGATTATCTGGAATTGTCGGCGCATTCCCTGATTAGCCAGCAGCAAGCCGACGGATTTTTCAAATACGAATACGATTTCATCACGGGCGCTTATACGCCGTGGGACAACGTGATTCACCAGACGCGGGCGGGATTCGCGCTGATGCGGTATTACCTGTTTATGGTCAACGGAGGCTTTGCGCCGCAATCCGCGCCCGTCGTTTTGGAATCCGCGCGCAAAGCGCTGACCGCTTACCAAGACGCTTCGATTCGCCACAACAGCATGCCGGGCGCGCTGATTTCGTTTTATTACAACCGCAAAGGCGCGGGACACAAAGGCACGCAGGACAAAACCCAAAGGCTGGAAGCGGAAATCGCCGCGACGGCGTTTGCGCTGACGGCGGAACAGTATTACTGGAGCGCGACCAATTCCGACGATTTCGAAGACATGCGGCACGAATGGCGATCGGCTTTGCTGTACCACGCGCGCCAAGCTTTGCTGACCCCGCTTTTGAAACGTCCGTTCATGGCGCCCGTCTGGCTGGCGCTGACGGTATACAACCAAAACGACCCCGCAGACAAAGAAGTCGAAAGCGTTTTGAAAATGACGGACGCTTATTTTACAAAGTCGCCGCGTCCGATAAAAAACACGGACGATTTCGTTTGGGACATGCTGGCGGTGCGCCGTCACGCGGTCGCGGACGCCGCGCTGACAAACTACACGATGCGGCAAACCGCGCAAGTGCTGAACGACCTGTACACACAGCACAACACGGACGTCAACAACTGCGCGCTGGCGCTGGGATTGGTCGACGCCGCGCTGATTTTGCGCGACGCTCAATCGCCCAAAACCGAACGCATCCGCCAAACGGCGCTGGGACGCGGACAGCTGGAATACTATAACTCTCTGAAATTCACGATTTTACCCAATCAAACGTGGATTTCGCTGGGACCGGGGCGGACGCTTCATTCGCAGGACTTCAAACGCTTTACGGGGGCGGCGGTTTTCGGAACGCACATGCCGCGCACGAATATCGGACTGACGGAATTGTGCCTGCTGGCGGGCATGCGTTTTGCCAACGAAGACCTGCAGGAACTGCAAAAATAAAGTCCAGATTTTAGAACTCCTCAAATCTGCCACATTTGCCTTAATCGCGTCATAATTTCGCCACAATCGTATGTTAGATTGATAAAATGAAGTTAGTATTTGAGGAGAACTCTCATGAAAAAGCTCTTGACATATCTGGCGGCGGCGGTCGTTTTGACCGTTCCCAACGCCAAAACGGCGAGCTCCTCCTCCATATTTGACGAATCGGGCGCGTTTGTTATCGCCCGCAGCGTGAAATTGGGGGACGCGAACATATCGTCGTTTTCACCGAAAACATCTGAAGACGCGCAAAAAACTTGCGATCCGAGCGACCCGACCTGTTCGGGCGGCAAGCATTGCGACTCGGCAGCGGAATGCGCGGACGGCGAATACTGTACGACCGTCCACGTTTGCAAACCGCTGTGCGAAAAGAATATCACTTTGGACAAAGTCAAATGTTCGGGTGAAACGCCCGTTTGCACGGCGTCGAACCATAAATCCTACTGCGCCTGCACGGACGATTCCTGCCCCAACGCGTACAAATGCGCCGAATCGGGCAAATCCGCCTCCTGTTCCGCTTGCTCCAAAGACGAAGAATGCGGCTGTCCCGCGGGAACGGTGTCGAACGGCGGCGGTCAATGCGTGACATGCAACTTTGACACAAAATGCGCCGACGACCAGTACTGCGCGAACGCGGGAACGGCTTCCTCGGCGTGTCAAACGGTGTCGTGCGGTGCGGACGAATACGCGGCGAATCACACCTGCAATTCGTGTTCGGGCGCGATTTCGAACTGCGCCGA
This sequence comes from Limosilactobacillus gorillae, assembly GCA_963604715.1. Classification (GTDB taxonomy): domain Bacteria; phylum Pseudomonadota; class Alphaproteobacteria; order CAAGCB01; family CAG-977; genus UBA2903. The sequence goes on along the minus strand of CAVCSV010000018.1, from coordinate 2,647 downwards.
ATGCAACAATGCAAAAGCCTGCTTGGTTTGCCAAAAGGGCTATGATTTGGTTGACGGCAAATGCGTTTTGCACGATTGCGGTCAGGGTCAGTACCTGAACATGGACGACGGTCAATGCTATTCCTGCATCAACGGCTGTAAATCGTGTTCGAACGGTTCCACCTGCGACGAATGCGAAGCCGCGTATGATTTGCAGGAAGGACTCTGCACCATCAAAACCTGCGGCGAAGGACTTTATTTGAATTCCGAAACGGGCGAATGCCTGTCGTGTCCGTCGACCTGTACGGCATGTTCGACGGTGATGACGTCGTCGGAAACGTCGATTTGCACCGCCTGCGCCGAAGGTTACGCGCTGGATGCCGCAACGGGCGAATGCCGTCAGCTGAACTGTTCGGATGCGGAATACGTCAAGGGCAACGAATGTCTGCCTTGTTCGGGTTCGATTTCGAACTGTCTGTCCTGTTCGGGTGAAAACACCTGCACGAAATGCGCGAACGGCTACACTCTGGAAAACGGGCAATGCGTCGGCATCGACTGCGCGGCGGGTTCGTATTTGAACACGTCCAAAGACCCCGCGTCGTGCGATTCGTGTTCTTCGCCCTGCGCGACCTGTTCGGGTTCGGCGACTTCGTGCACAAGCTGTATTGACGGTTACAAACTGTCACGAAGCGATAAATTCTCGCGAGTCACTTGTGTTCAGAAATCGTGCTCCGAAATGGGGTATTCGACATCCTGTCCGTCGGGCTACACGTCGACCTATGTAACGTCGGGCTCGGACGGTTCGTGCTATACCTGTTCGAAACCCAGCGGGTACTGCGCTTCGGACAGCGACTGCGGCGACAACACCAAAAAATGCGTGAACAACAGCTGTACGAAAAAATCGTGTGCCGAAATCAACAGCTCGTATAAAACAAGCTGTGCGGCAGGCGAAAACAAGAACGCAACGGGCGCAACAGGTTCCGACGGCACTTGCTACACTTGTTCGGCGATTGCGGGCTGGTGTTCGTCCGACAGCCAGTGCGGAACGAATGAAAAATGCGTGAACAACAGCTGTGCGAAAAAATCGTGCTCCGAAATCAACAGCACGTATAAAACAAGCTGTTCGGCCGGCGAAAACAAAAATTCGACGGGCGTTTCGGGCTCCGACGGCACTTGCTACACCTGTTCGGCGATTTCGGGCTGGTGTTCGTCCGACAGCGACTGCGGCAGCACGGAAAAATGCGTGAACAACGGCTGCACCTTAAAATCCTGTGGTGAACTGGGCTTTATGACCTCGTGCGGCATTGGATACACATCCAGCAGCGAAGGCGTCAAAGGTTCCGACGGTCAGTGCGTATCGTGTTCGGTCGCACCGTGCCCGAACGGATATTCCACAAGCACGACTTCGTGCGGCAGCGGCTACAGCTTCAGCACCAGCGGATATTCCGCGGGTCTGGCATGCGGCGCATGCTCGGTCACGGCGTGCCCCAGCGGTTACTCCACAAGCGTCACGTCGTGCAACTCCTGCAACACGTTCAGCACCAACGGATATTCCGCGGGCAAAGCGTGCGGCAAATGCACCCCGAAAGCCTGCGCTTCGGTCAGCTGTTCGTCTGCGGACGGCTACACGACATCGTCGGATTCGTGCGGATGCACCACCTGCGTTGCGGCTTCGTGTCCGTCGGGTTATTCGACCTCCACAACGTCGTGCTCCAGCGGCTATTCGCTGGAAACCAACGGCAAATCCGGCGGCAAAACGTGCGGCAAATGCGTGGCGGCTTCCTGCCCTGACGGGTATTCAACCACTGTAACCAGATGCGACAGCGGGTACAAGCTGGAAACCAACGGAACAGCGGGCGGAAAAACGTGCGGCAAATGCGTGATGAAAACCTGTGCCGAAATGGGATATTCAACATCGTGCGGTCAAGGATACACAAAAAGCAGCTACGCATCCAATGGTTCAATCTTTTTCCATTCATGGGCGGGTGCCGACGGAACGTGCTATGATTGCGTAAAGCGCGAATGTCCGGCGGGTTATTCGACCAGCACGACTTCGTGCACGGGCAGCAAAGTGCTTGACATCGACGGCTATTCCGGCTCTGAAAAATGCGGTGCGTGTCTTACGAATTGCGGACCGTATCATAAAGCTAACAGCAAAGGGTACTGCGAATGCACAACGTATGCTAAATATGACTACGGCTGCGGCGGCGGTGTTGTGATGGAAAAATGCAAAAGCGAAAGCGTTCCTTCCGACTTTGGTAAAGCCTGCACCAGCGGTTCTCAATGTTCGTCAGGTCTGTGCGCCAGTTGCGGTTTGACAGGCGCAACAAAACAAGGCAGTACCTGCCGTTAAACTTCTCCTCTGTCGGCGGAGCAATCCGCCGACGGAAAACACAATCGGGCATCGCGTCTTAACCGTTCGCGGTTCCCCGACACAGGTTTGAAACCGCAGATTCACACACTCAGTCAAACCTGTACGCTTCGGGCGGGGTGGAAAAGATTAGACCTCTCTTTCCCCCGCCCGATTTGCATTTGCCTTTATTGAAATAAATAACAGAATCGCAATCACGAGGAGCGAAGCGACGCGGTAATCCCGTGCAGATATAACCCCCAATTCGTCATCAACCCAGAAAGAAGAGAGAGAAGGAAAAAACTCAAAGTTCCTTGC
>CAVCSV010000017.1:42622-48438 GCA_963604715.1 Limosilactobacillus gorillae | reverse complement strand
GGTTTTATTTGATACGGTTTTATCGGGACAAAAATTTCGAATGTTTTTTGTTCCAATACAAAATGAGCGAACTGAAAGAAATCGAAAAAAAAGCAAATGTTTCGAATCCCGTTTTTTTGATTGGGGAAAACGGAATCAGGGTTCTTTCCCGCAAAGAGTACAAAAAAGAAAAAACGACGTTCAAACCGCGTTCTTATGATGCCCGACTTTGCAAAAAAGAACCGAACGACGGGGAAAACAAAGTTTATAAAAGTTCGGAGGAGTATCTTACGGACATGTACTTGTCGGGGGATGCCGATTTGGTCGAAGCGGCGGAGCATTTTCCTTTCGGAACTGAGGAAGAAAATTTTGAAAGAATGAAAAAAGCGGGATTGCTGATGCAAAACAAGGAAACGGGCCATGGGTTTTAAAAAGGAAATAATTTCGATTTTGCTTATATTGGGGGGATGCGAAACGGTTTTTTACGAACGGTATACTGTTCGCAATTATGTCATTGAACCGAAAGACATCCTTATGGAAAGCTGTGTAAAAGCATCTGCAAACAACAAAGAATACGATGTTTGGCGGCAATATCCGTTGTTGCGGGAAGGAAACTCAATCGATATGGAATTGTCGGACAAACGCGGTTTTGTCAGCCAAAGCTCGGCGGTTCGCTTCCGTTCCGCGAAGGAAGGTTGCGTGCTGATGTCGTTCACGCGGGCGGAATTGAGAACGATGCGGAATCAAGGGCTTGAACCCGTTTTGACAAACGACGGCGTAAAAATCATGACTCACCGCCAAGCCGCCAAATTACCAAGCTACAAGCATCCTTTGAAAAACGGGTTGTGCGTGCGCACTTTGGAGGAAGACGAAAAATATCTTCACAGTCAAAAATGCATGACGTCGGAAGAATTTTCGAAGCTCAACGAAGAGTGACCCCACAGAAAAGACAGGAGGCAAATTATGTATCCGCTGCCGAAATGCGACGAATTGAAATTTTTGGTCGGTCTGAAAATATCCGAAGTCAAAATGTTTGACTATACCGTAATAATAAAGTTTGAAAATTCGCCGATTGAAATCAACGGCTGGAGGGAATGCCTGTTTACGAAGCGCGACCATACACAAAAACGAAACGCTTTCGATGAAAGGGGCAACTTGACAAATCATAAAATCGAGCAAATTTATATTGAAAACGAAGAGCTGTATTTGAATTTGGACAATGATTTTGAAATAATTTTGTCAGGAAAAGACAAAAAATACGAATGTTTTACGATTTCCGCCGACCAAACGACGTTTGTTGTTTGAAAAATATGAAAAAACAGTTGTTCCCGCCGTTTGCGGGCGGCAAGTCTTATTTTATTGAAAAGCCTGTCGAAATCATATATTTGAAGCAAAGGTGAAAAACGGGGCGGGGCAAATATGACGGACGAACGGGAAAAATCGGTTGATTTTATAGAAATCCGCGGCGCGCGCGTGCACAATCTGAAAAATATCGATGTCGACGTGCCGCTGCATAAAATCGTCGGAATTGCCGGAATTTCGGGGTCGGGCAAGTCGTCGCTGGCTCTGGGTGTTTTGTATGCCGAGGGGTCGCGCCGCTATTTGGAAGCGCTGTCGACTTATACCCGACGGCGCATGACTCAAGCGTCGAAAGCGTCCGTGGACGAAGTTTTGCACGTTCCCGCCGCTTTGGCTTTGCACCAGCGCCCCGGCGTTCCAGGAATGCGCAGTACGTTCGGCACGGGAACCGAGTTGCTGAACGGTTTGCGCCTGATGTTTTCCCGTTTGGCAAGCTATCGTTGCCCGAAGGGTCATTATGTGCCGCCGACTTTGGCGGTCGCCGCGGGAAAAGAGCCGATTTGCCCGACTTGCGGCGTGCGTTTTTATGCGCCGAGCGCGGAGGATTTGAGCTTTAACGGTCAAGGCGCGTGCAAAACCTGCGGCGGTATCGGCACTGTTCGGACGGTTGACGAAACGACGCTTGTTCCCGACGAAAATCTGAGTATAGACCAAGGCGCGGTTGCGCCGTGGAATTCGCTGATGTGGTCGCTGATGACGGATGTTTGCCGCGCTATGGGGGTCAGAACGGACGTGCCGTTCAAAGCATTGACCGACAGGGAAAAAGACATTGTGTTTCACGGTCCCGCCGAAAAGAAACACATTCTGTACAAAGCCAAAAGCTCCAATCAGGCGGGCGAACTGGATTTCACCTATTACAACGCCGTTTACACGGTGGAAAACGCGCTGGCGAAAGTCAAAGACGAAAAAGGGATGAAGCGGGTCGAAAAGTTTTTGAAAGAATCCGTTTGTCCCGACTGCGGCGGTTCCCGCTTGTCGGAAGCCGCGCGCGCGCCGAAACTGTGCGGGCTGTCTTTGGATAAGGTCTGCACGATGCCTTTGTCGGATTTGACGGCATGGGTCAAAGGCGTTCCCGCGGCTCTGCCCGTCGAAATGCGGAAAATGGCGGACGAGATTGCCGATTCTTTTTTGTCGGCGGCAAAACGGCTGTCGGATTTGGGATTGGGATATTTGTCGCTGGACAGGGCGGCTTCGACGCTGTCGACGGGGGAACGGCAGCGCATGCAGCTTGCCCGTTCCGTGCGCAACAGGACGACGGGCGTTTTGTATGTGCTGGACGAACCGTCCATCGGACTGCATCCTGCGAATATCGAGGGACTGAAAGCGGTCATTCGCGATTTGAAAGCGGACGGCAATTCGGTTGTGCTGGTCGACCACGACACGGAAATTTTGGAAACAGCCGACCAAATTATCGAAATGGGACCGAAATCGGGGGCGGAAGGCGGTCAAGTCATCGCGCAGGGAACGGTTTCCGAAATCAAAGCAAGCGGCGTTTCGCAAATCGGACCGTTTTTGAAAGCTCCCGCCGCCCGCATCCGTCCGAAAATTCCGTCAGCGGAAATGTTCCGAAACGGCGAAATCGTTTTGGCGACTGACCGCATTCATACCGTCAAGCCGCTGCAAATCAAAATTCCGAAAGGGCGATTGAGCGTTGTTACGGGGGTTTCGGGTTCGGGAAAAACAACGCTGATTTTGGAAAGCTTGATTCCCGCGCTGAATGCAAAAATCGGCGGAAATCCTTTGCCGTCGCATGTCAAGAGCGTTTCGGCGGACGGCATCAAACAAGTCAAACTGATTGATTCCACGCCGATAGGCATCAATATCCGTTCGACGGTGGCGACATACGCCAACGTGCACGACGAACTGCGCAAAGTGTTCGCCAAAACGCAGGACGCCAAGCGGCAGGGCTTTACGGCGGGGGATTTTTCGTACAACACGGGAAAACTGCGCTGTCCCGTTTGCGACGGCAGCGGCACGATTTGCTTGGATGTGCAGTTTTTGCCCGATGTGGAAGAAGTTTGCCCCGAATGCCGTGGCTCGCGATACGCCAAAGAGGCGGAAACGGTGAAATATGCGGCAAAATCGGGGGAAACGTTTTCTTTGCCCGAAATAATGGCGATGGACGTCAATCACGCGCTGAAAGCATGCGCGGATTTGAGCGTTGTCCGTCAACGACTGCAGGTTTTGAGCGACTTGGGCTTGGGGTATCTGACTTTGGGGGAAGCCACTCCCGCTTTGTCGGGCGGGGAGGCTCAGCGTCTGAAGCTTGCCGCCGAAATGGGACACAGACAGGAAGACACGGTCTTTGTGTTCGACGAACCGACAATCGGACTGCATCCGCTGGATGTTCAAAGTTTGACAGGCGTGTTTCAGCGGTTGATTGACAACAAAGCAACCATTATCGTCATTGAGCATGATTTGGACGTCATCCGAAACGCGGACTATATCGTCGATATGGGACCCGATGGCGGCGAGCAGGGCGGAACGGTCGTTTTTGCAGGCACTCCCGATGCCGTTGCCGCGTGTCCCGTTAGCAAAACGGGGCGGTATTTGAAATAATCGGCGCAGAATTTTTCAGGGAAAAAACAATGTATTCGAAACGGATTGTTTTTGTGGAAAACGAAAAAGACATTGAATTAAACAACGATGTCAAATTCGTAAAAATAGATTGTTCCGCGTTGTTTACGAAAGAAGCGGTGTTCGAATGTTTTTCGCAAAAGCTTGATTTTCCTTTTACGGTTGAAAATTGGGACGGTTTTAACGATTTTTTCTGGGATGCGGATGCAGGCGGCAATCTGCGGGACAACATAAAAAAGCTGTCTATATACATTTATAACTTGAAAGATTTATTGAGAAAATCAAAGCATGACAAACGCATATTTTATTCGATAATCAACGAAGATTATGTTGTCGATGAAAACGACGCGCAAGGAAAGTTGAATTTTCCGGCGGAAGTGTATGTGTATATCAACAAAAGCGACAAACCTTATGTCGTTGAAACGCCTGTGGAGCTGATATATTCATCGAATTGAAAACAAAAATGCGATTTTTGTTGTTTTTCAATAAAATGTAAAACAATATTCGAAATTGCGAGCCCATACAGCGGGTGAAGCAATCCCGGGATTGCTTCGCACATCATCGTCATTGCGCGGAGCGAAGCGACAAAGCAATCCATTGACTCCGTGTCTGCGGTTGGCATTCTGCAAATGGATTGCTTCCGCCTGTCGGCGTCGCAATGACGAATAGGAGACGCACAAGTGCCCACACTTGCACGGGACTGCCACAGGCACTTGCTTCGTAAGCCTCGCCTATCGGGTTCGGCAACTGCGCTTCGGACACTCGATTTGCGCTCCACGCTTTTGCGACCTCCTTGCGTCGGTCTGAAATCGTGGGCAAATCATCGCTTGCGGTATAAAAACAGCCCACAGGGCTGTTTTTAATCCTCAGCCCCCGACGGTCGGGGCTTCGAGCCTTAAATATACCAAAAATAAACCTCCGAAAAATCGGAGGTTTATTTTTGGTAGGTCCAGAGGGACTCGAACCCCCGACCAAGGCGTTATGAGCGCCCAGCTCTAACCAACTGAGCTATGGACCCGTTTGTTAAGATACCAATCTTTTTTTATTTTTCAATACAAAAAAACAGCCCTTTGTTTCAAAGGGCTGTTTTAATCGATTTAACCGTTGTCCAGGAACGACCGCAATTTGCGCGAACGGCTGGGGTGTTTCAGTTTGCGCAAAGCCTTGGCTTCGATTTGGCGGATGCGTTCGCGGGTAACCGAAAACTGCTGTCCGACTTCTTCCAATGTATGGTCGGTGTTCATCCCGATACCGAAGCGCATACGCAACACGCGTTCTTCGCGCGGGGTCAGGCTGGACAGCACCGCCGTGCAGGTCTGGCGCAAGTTCGTCTGAATCGCCGCGTCCAAAGGCTGAATGACGTTGCGGTCTTCGATAAAATCGCCCAAATGGCTGTCTTCCTCGTCGCCGACGGGGGTTTCCAAAGAAATCGGTTCTTTGGCGATTTTCAGCACTTTGCGCACTTTTTCCAAAGGCATGGACAGTTTTTCCGCCAATTCTTCGGGGGTCGGTTCGCGTCCGATTTCGTGCAGCATTTGACGGCTGGTGCGAACCAGTTTGTTAATCGTTTCAATCATGTGAACGGGGATGCGGATGGTGCGCGCCTGATCGGCAATCGACCGCGTAATCGCCTGGCGAATCCACCATGTCGCATACGTCGAAAATTTGTAGCCGCGGCGGTATTCGAATTTATCCACCGCTTTCATCAAGCCGATGTTGCCTTCTTGAATCAAATCAAGGAACTGCAAGCCGCGGTTCGTGTATTTTTTCGCAATGGAAATCACCAAACGCAGATTGGCTTCAATCATTTCCTTTTTGGCGCGGGTGGATTCCTGTTCGCCTTTTTTGACCATTGAGCAAACGCGGCGGTATTCGAAAATCGGCATGCCGATTTCGTCCGC
>CAVCSV010000017.1:41671-42612 GCA_963604715.1 Limosilactobacillus gorillae | reverse complement strand
GTCCTGAATTTCCTTGGCGTATTTTTCGACAAAGACTTTCCAGTATTTGCCCGACATCTTGTCAATCCAATGCGGGTCGAATTCCGAGTTTTTGTACGCTTCCAAGAATTCTTCGCGCTTGATGCGGCAGCTTAACGCCAGACGCAGCAGTTTGCCTTCAAATGTCATCAGGCGTTTGTTGTAATCGTTCAGCTGATCGACCAGCATTTCGATACGCGCGGGGTTCAGCTGGACTTCCTCCATCAGCGCAATCAGTTCCTGTTTGATTTTCTGGAATTTCTTTTCGGTCGCGGCGGGAACGGGTTTGGACGTGCGCAGACAGGACAAACGCTGATCCTGCACTTTTTTCAGTTTTTGATAAACGGCGGAAATCTGTTCGAACTGTTCCAGCACTTTGGGCATCAAAGACTGTTCCATTTGCTGCAAAGACACCGCGGCGGGTTCGTCTTCGTCGTCCGCATCGGCGGATTCGTCGTCCGAGGAGGAGTCTTCCTCTTCCTCGTCATCGATAAAATCGTCGGCGGATTCGTCGCCGTCGTCTTCGCCGTCGGAATCTTCGTCGTCGAATTCTTCGTTGTCCTGCGGTTCGGCGGATTCTTCGTCCTCGTCTTCCTCGGATTCTTCGGGTTCCTCGTGCTTTTCTTCGACGGCAGGAGCGGTTGTTTCGGGAATGGTCGAAGTGAACGTCGCCGACAAAGGCAGTTCGCCGTCGCCCGAATCTTCGCCCGAACCGTAAGTCGCGTCCAAATCGATAATGTCGCGCAGCAGCATTTTGCCCGACACCAAAGCGTCGTGCCAGCCCGTCAAAGCTTTAATCGTCAGCGCGCTTTCGCACAAGCCGCCGATCATCAAATCGCGCCCCGCTTCGATTCGTTTCGCAATGGCGATTTCGCCTTCGCGCGACAGCAGTTCGACCGCGCCCATTTCGCGCAGATACATGC
>CAVCSV010000017.1:0-41661 GCA_963604715.1 Limosilactobacillus gorillae | reverse complement strand
GATACATGCGGACGGGGTCGTCCGTGCGCGACGATTCGACTTCGTCCAGTTTGAAGCCGTCGTCTTCGGGTTCGTCGGCGGAATCGGACGCGTCGTCGTCCGTTTCTTCGTTTTCGACCAGATTGATTCCCATATCGGAAATCATGGTCATCACGTCTTCGATTTGTTCCGACGATTCCTTTTCGGGGGGCAGAGCCGCATTCAGTTCGTCCACGGTGATATAACCGCGCGATTTTCCTTTGTTCAGCAGTTTTTTTAACGAAGCGCTGAGCGAATCCAGCAAAGCGTCTTCATTGTTTTCGTTTTCGCCGATTTCATCGTCCGCAGTCGTATTCATAGATAAAGCATCCCTTCCGTCGCGTCGCGCGCATATCAAAAAGCACCGATTTGTTTGACAAATCGGATAATCCTGCAACATTTAGGGCGAAGCCGCCGATTTGTCAACCTTTAAATAGGTTGACTCGGCTTTTTATTCAAGGTTTCATCCGCCTTTGGACAGGGTTTGATATTTTTCCCACAGGGCTTTGGCTTTGTCGGGGTCGTTTTCCTGTTCGATTTGCCGCGCCAAAGCGTTCAGTTCGGCTTTCAGGGCTTTCTGGCGTTCACCCTCCAGCAAAGCGGCGATGTCGGCTTGAACGACGGCGGGGGTCGGATTTTTGCGCTTCAGCATTTCGATTTCGTCGGCGACGGCATCGTACAGTCTGCCGTTTTGGTGCGCGCGGAAGTATTCTTCCAATTCCGCCGCCGTCAAATCGGGATTTTCCGCCAGAGCGTTGATGATGTCGGCGAACGCCTGCGCCAGGAAAGCGTCGGCGGGTGTGATGGCGGACAGCTCCTCCAGCGATGCGGAAGCGATGTCGGGAAACAGCAGGATATAAGCCAGAATCATACGGTCTTCGCCCGCCTGCGGACGGGGCGGCGCCGGTTTGACGTAATCCTGTTTGGCGGCGGGTTTGAAGCTTTTTTTGCCGAAAACGGGGGCGGTGGCTTCCCATAATTCGGAACGGAACGTTTGCCTGTAATAGGAACGCACGGATTCGTCGGCGATTTTCGCCAGCGTTTCGTTCATATCCTTTTCCAAAGCGGCTTTGCGTTCGGGGGTGTCAAGGCTTTTGCCTTGAAGCAGCATTTGCCACAGCTGTCGGAACAGCGGGCGGCTTTGGGTGCGGATGAAATCCTCGAACGCCTGTTTCCCGTGTTCCTGAATGAACTCGTCGGGGTCGTCGTCGTCGGGCAGGGTCATAAAGCGCAGGGACTTGCCCGCTTTCAGCAAAGGAAGCACTCTGTCCGCCGCGCGGTTCGCCGCCCGAATGCCCGCGCCGTCTCCGTCGAAACAGCAAATCGGTTCGGGCGCGTATTTCCACAGCTGTTCGATTTGGCGTTCGGTCAAAGCCGTGCCGCACGATGCGACCGCGCGCGTTATCCCGACGCTGTGAAGCGCGATGACGTCCATATAGCCCTCGACAACCAGAATTTCCTGCATTTTGCGCGCCTGTTCCGCCGCAAAGTGCGCGGCGTAAAGGGTGTCGCCTTTGGAAAACAGGGCGGTTTCGGGGGAATTCAAATACTTCGGTTCGCCGTCGCCCAACACGCGCCCGCCGAATGCGATGACGCGCCCGCGCTTGTCGCAAATCGGGTAGATGACGCGGTCGTGGAAATAGTCGTAAGTCCGCCCGTCCGACGAAACGCCGATGACGCCCGTCTGTTTCAGCTGGTCGGCAGTCAGACCTTCGCGTTCCAGCATGGCTTTGACGGGATTGCCGTTCGGCGCGAAGCCCAGGCGGAAATGCTTGATAACGTCGTCGGACAGTCCGCGCCGCTGCAGGTAAAACAAGCCGTCGCGCCCGACGGGTTTGTACAGCTGTTCCTGATAATAGGCGCAAACCTTTTCCAAAACGTCGTACAGCGTGCCGCGTTTCTTTTCGCGTTCGACCTCGGCGGCGGACGCTTTGGGCATTTCCAAGCCCGCTTCGTTTGCCAGCTGTTCGACCGCGTCGACAAAGCTCAAGCCCTGCGATTTCATCACGAACGTAATCGCGTCGCCGTGTTCGCCGCAACCGAAGCAATGAAAAGCCTCGCGTTCGTCGCTGACGGTGAACGATGGCGTTTTTTCGTGATGGAACGGACAGCACCCCCAGTATTCCTTGCCTTTGCGCGTCAGTTTGACGGCTTTGCCGACAATCGAAACAATCGACAGCCTTGAGCGCAACAGTTCCAGAAATTCGGGGGTGATGGTGGGCATGAGCCGTCCTTATTTCTGCGCCAAAACGGCTTTGACGATGCCCGAAGCCTGACCGAAGTCCATGCGTCCCGCGTACTGTTCGCGCAAAGCCGCCATGACCGCGCCCATGTCTTTCAAACCCGTTGCGCCCGTCTTTTTGACGATTTCGCTGACGGCGGCTTCGGTTTCGGCGGCGTCCATCTGTTTGGGCAGGAACGAACGGATGATGTCGATTTCCGCCTGTTCGCTGTCGATTAAGTCTTGACGGCCTCCCTTTTGATACATGGCGATGCTGTCGTTGCGCTGTTTAATCATGGACTGCAGCAACTGCAAAATGTCGTCGTTGGTGATTTGCCCGTCCTTCGCCGACCCGCGGGAAGCGATGTCGCGGTCTTTGATTGCCGCCAAAATCAGGCGCAAAGTGGACACTTTCGCGGCGTCTTTTTCCAGCATGGCGGTTTTCAGCGCGGCTTTCAGTTGTTCACGCATAATAAAGAACTCCTTGTAAAAAAATTAAAACATTTTCCCCATAAAACACCGTTTTTTCGTTTTTGGCAAGCTGATGTTTACGCTTGAAGAAAAAAGCAAAGCCCTGTATGATGCGCGGCAGATGAAATTGCTTCTTTCGCCCGAACGGGGTGAAAGGGGTGCTTTTTTATTACAAGAGGATGCCGAAATGCAAAAAGTACCGATGACCAAAAAAGGCGCGGAACGCCTGCAACAAGAATTGACCAACCTGAAAAGCGTCGAACGTCCCGCCATTATCGCGGCGATTGCCGAAGCGCGCGAACACGGCGATTTGTCCGAAAACGCCGAATACCACGCCGCCCGCGAAAAACAAAGCTTTATTGAAGGGCGCATTCAGGAATTGGAATCCGCGATGTCTTGCGCGGACATTATCGACACGGCGGCTTTGTCGGGCGATACCGTTGTTTTCGGCGCGACCGTTTCCTTGATGGACGAAGACACCGAAGACGAACTGAAATATCAAATCGTCGGTCAGTACGAAGCCGATTTGGAACACGGACGCATTTCCGTTTCAGCCCCGCTGGCGCGCGCCCTCATCGGGAAATCCGTCGGCGATACGGCGGAACTGGCTTCGCCCAAGGGCAAAAAGTCCTATGAAATTCTGGAAATCGAATACGTTTGATGGCTAAAAAGGCGAACAAGGATTTGATTGCGGGAACGGCGGCTTTGCTGACCGCCGTCCTGCTGTTTTGCGCCATCGGGTTCAAACGCGACATCGGCAGGCATTCGACGGCGAACTATACGCTGTCCGCCCGCTTCAACCATACGGACGGACTGAACGTTGGCGCGCCCGTGCGCTTGGCGGGAATCGAGGTCGGTAAAATCATCGATTTGACTCTGAATGAAGATTACGGCGTAACCGTGCGCTTTTCCTTGCCCGAATCCGTGCAGCTGCCCGACGACAGCGGCATATCCGTTCAATCGCAAAGCCTGCTGGGAAACAAGTATTTGGAACTGACCCCCGGCGGGTCGGAAGACATGCTGTCCGACGGGGACTTTTTGGACTTTACAGAAGATTCGCCCGATTTGGTCGGACTGTTGGACAAAGTGATTGCCGCCGCCAAAGCCGACCGCAAAAGCAACAAATGCGCCAAAGGAAACTGAATGAAAAAAAATCCGATTGAAACCGTGTTGGGAATACTGGTCATTCTGGTCGCAGGGCTGTTCGTTTATTATGCCGAACAGCGGCTGTCCGTGCGTCCTCAGCAGGGATACGCGCTGACGGCGACGTTTTTAAAGTCGGGCGGACTGGAAAGCGGCAACGATGTGCGCATCAACGGCATCAAAGTCGGTTCCGTTACGGGCATCGAGCTGACTCCCGACTATACGGCGCGCGTCACAATCGACGTCAAAGAATCCGTCAAGTTGCCGTCGGACACGGTCGCGGCGATTGTTTCCGACGGGCTGATGGGCGGGATTTTCCTGCAGCTGGAACCGGGGAAAGCCGCGGATGCGTTGAAAGACGGCGATGCGATAAAACAAACGCGCGATTTCAAATCGTTGGAAAATATGATTGGCGACGTTATCTTTTTGGCAACGGGCAAAGAGGGCGAATAAATGAAAAAATCCGTTTTCTCCGCAATCCTGTTCGGCGCTTTGGCGGCATTTCCCGCAAAAGCCGAAGACGTGTCCCTGGAACAGGTGGTTTTGCGCGGGCTGGACAAAGTGACGGGGCGCATCAGCACGATGACCGTCAATGTCGGCGAAATGGCGCAGTTCGGCGCTTTGGATGTTTATGTGCGCGTCTGCTATGCCCATCCGCCCGAAGAAACGCCCGAAAACGCCGCGTATCTGGACATTGTCGAAAAAAAGCAGGAAGGACAGCTGAAACTGTTTTCGGGCTGGATGTTTTCGTCGTCGCCCGCGCTGTCCGCCATGGAACACCCTGTTTTCGACGTGTGGGTGATTCGGTGTCAGGGCGAACAAATCACGCCGCCCGTTCCCGAACCGCTGGTGCTGGAAAACCAAATCGAAGCCGCGCCCGTTCAGCCCAAAGTCAAAATCGTTTTGGATGAAAACGAGGAAGAATCCGAAAAACCCGTCAATCCCGAAGAAACAGACGGTTCGTCCGACAATGCGGAAACGGACGAATCCGATGCACCGATATTGATTCCTTTGCCCGAACCCGTTGAAGAAACAAACGGAGAAAACGCCGAAACAACGGAAGCCGATACGGAATCGGAAAACGTTTCCGAGTCTTTGGACTGATTTTTGTAAAGGATGCTTTATAGTGTGTATTATACCCCCCCCCCCTATTTAAAATTTGAGATCAAAAGCCAAACTCTGATTTTGGCATCGACTTTATATTTCACGTTCGGTCTGAACTGGGCGCTGTGGCGATATCTTTGCAACAAAGTGTCGTTTGACAATCCGCTGTTTTGTTTGGCTTTGCCCATACTGATATGCGTGCCGATGTATATTTTTTTCAACGCTGTCCTGTTGCCGAAAATCGCAAAGCCTGTTTTGATTGCTTTGTTGTTGTTGTCAAGCGCGGCAAACCACCTGATGTACAATCTGGGTGTTTACATCGACAAAGATATGATACGCAACGCTTTTGAAACCAATGTGCGCGAAGCGTCCGATTTCTTTACGCTGACGGGATTTCTGTGGGTGTTTGCGACGGGCATTGTGCCGATAATCCTGCTGTTGAGGACGAAAATCGAATTCGCGCCCGCGCGGCAAGAGCTGAAAAAACGATTGACAGGCATCGGTGCGGGTTTGGTACTGGCGGGAATTTTGGCGGCGCTGAGCTACAAAGACATTGTTGCCGTCGGACGAAACCACAAACCCGCGCGCAAAATCATCAATACGGTCAACTATATTTATTCGACATTTCGTTATGTGCAGAAATTGAAGCCTCGAAAATTTGTCGTGCTGGAGGAAAACCTGCCCGCCGTTCATCATGAAACGCCGCGCGTTTTGGTGCTGGTTGTCGGCGAAACGGCGCGGGCGGCGAATTTTTCGCTGAACGGATACGGGCGCGAAACCAATCCGCTGCTGAAAAATCAGGATATTGTTTATTTCAGGGATACTGCGGCGTGCGGAACGGCAACGGCGGTGTCTTTGCCGTGTCTGTTTTCATCGCTGCCGCGGAAAAAATTCGACGCAAGCGATGCCAAATATACGGAAAACCTGATGGATTTTCTGCGTAAAGCGGGTTATGACGTGCTGTGGGTTGAAAACGACGACGGATGCAAAGGCGTATGCGATCGCGTTAAAACGCGAAATATCGTCAGCGAGGGGCATCCGCGGTATTGCTTTAAAAGTTATTGTTGGGACGACGCGCTGTTGACGGGATTGGAAAACGATTTGAAAGCCGTTGAAAAAGACACCGTCATCGTTTTGCATACTATGGGCAGTCACGGTCCCGCTTATTACCAGCGTTATCCCGACGGA
Organism: Limosilactobacillus gorillae; assembly: GCA_963604715.1. Classification (GTDB taxonomy): domain Bacteria; phylum Pseudomonadota; class Alphaproteobacteria; order CAAGCB01; family CAG-977; genus UBA2903. The sequence continues at coordinate 35,516 of CAVCSV010000017.1, read as the reverse complement.
TTCAAGCGGTTTCAACCGATATGCGATACGGCGGACATTCAAAAATGCCCGCGGGAATCCATTGTCAACACTTACGACAACACAATCCTTTACACGGATTACATTGTTTCAAGCGCGATTGACATTCTGAAAAAATTTCCGCAGTTCGAATCGGGATTGGTTTACGTTTCCGACCACGGGGAATCTTTGGGGGAAAACAATATTTACCTGCACGGTTTCCCGTACGCGATAGCGCCCGACGAACAAAAACAAGTCCCGATGCTGTTGTGGCTGAACCGTTTGTCACGCGAACGGGTGGCGGATTATGTTTGTTTGAAAAAACAAGCGGCTGAAAATGCTTTTTCGCATGATTGGTTTTTTCATTCCATTTTGGGCTTTACCGATGTCAATACAAAGTTGTATGATAAACAACTGGACTTTTTCGCCCCATGCGGCAAAGGAAAATGAAAATGACATTTCGCCCCCGCTTTCAATTGTCAAGCCGTACCTTGGTCTTGGTGGCGGCTTTGTATTTCGGATTGGTTTTGAACGGCGCGTTTTGGCGCTATGTGTACAACAACATCAAACTGACAAGCTTTTCCGAATACACGCTGATTGTCATTTTGCCGCTGTTGATCTGCATTCCGCTGTATTGGGTGTTCAATCTGGTGCTGTTGCCGAAAACGGCAAAGCCCGTGCTGATTGTGCTGCTGCTGATTTCAAGCGCGACAAACTATTTGATGACCAAGCTGGGCGTTTACATCGACAGCGATATGATTCGCAACGCCGTCGAAACCAATACGCGCGAAGCGTTGGATTTGGTGACGTGGTCGGGCTGTCTGTGGGTGTTCTTTACGGGTGTTTTGCCTGCCGCTCTGCTGATTTTTACGCGGGTGGAGTACGATTCGTTCAAAACGGAATGCAAAAAACGTTTGACAGGAATGTTGATTGCGCTGCTGGTTGTCGGACTTATCGGCGCGACATCGTACAAAACGCTGTCCGCCGTCGGGCGCAACAACAAACCTGCACGCAAAATCATCAATACGCAAAACTATATTTATTCGACGTTCCGTTACATTCAGCGCAAAATCCAAAGCCGTCGCCCGTTTGTGCCTTTGGATGAAAACGCGCGGATAACCCCTTACGAGGATCATACGAAAACCGTTTTGATTTTCGTGCTGGGCGAAACGGCGCGTTCGGCGAATTTTTCTTTGCAAGGGTACAAGCGGCAAACCAATCCGCTGTTGGAAAAGCAGAATATCGCTTATTTCAAAAACGTTACGTCCTGCGGGACGGCGACGGCGGTTTCCGTGCCGTGCATGTTTTCCGCGCTGCCCCGTTCGAAATTCGATGTCGACGACGCGGCGTATACGGAAAACCTGATTGATTTGCTGCAAAAAGCGGGGTACGACATTCTTTGGCTTGACAATGACGACGGATGCAAAGGCGTTTGCAAACGCGTCAACCACAAAGAAATGAAATCAACCAATCATCCGAAATACTGTTTCGGCAGCTACTGCCATGACGAAGTTTTGCTGGACGGATTGGAGGATATTCTGAAAAACGTCAAGCAGGATACGGCAATCTTTCTGCACACGATGGGCAGTCACGGTCCGACGTATTTCAACCGCTATCCCGACAAATTCAAAAAGTTTTTGCCGACTTGCGACACGGCGGACATGCAGAAATGCACGAAAGAGCAAATCGTCAACACCTACGACAACACAATCCTTTACACGGATTTCATCGTTTCGTCGGCAATCGATATTTTGAAAAAATTTCCGCAGTTTGAAGCGGGGCTGATTTATGTTTCCGACCACGGCGAATCGCTGGGTGAAAACAATATGTATCTGCACGGTTTCCCGTATGCTTTGGCACCCAAGGAACAAATCGAAGTGCCGATGCTGGTCTGGATGAACAACACCATGAAAAAATGGGATTACGTCGATTACGCCTGCTTGAAAAATCAAGCCGCGCTCAAATCGTTTTCCCACGACAATCTGTTCCATTCGGTTGTCGGATTGCTGGAAATCGACACCAAGGCATACGACAAGCATTACGACATATTCAATTCGTGCCGTGAAAAGAAATTGCCTTTTATGGAAAGGGATGAAAAATGAAATCACCGTACCACGGCATCCGCCGCATTTTGAACGCTTTTGTATATTCCGCCGCGGGATTCGCCGCCGCGTTTAAAAGCGAAGCCGCCTTTCGTCAGGATTTGGCTGTGTTCGTCATCGGAACGGGCGTCGCGCTGTACCTGCCGCTGTCGTTTATCGAACGGGTGTGCCTGATTTCGCCGCTGTTGCTGATTTTGCTGATGGAGCTTGCCAACACGGCGATTGAAGCCGTCGTCGACCGCATTTCGGACGATTATCATATTTTGAGCAAAAAAGCCAAAGACATCGGCAGTTTGTTGGTGTTAATCGCTTTTATCAACGCGATTTTGTGGTGGGCGGCGGTGTTATGTCCTCTGTTCATCTGATTTGCGGGTTTATGGGAACGGGCAAAACGACGATTGCCCGCAGGCTGGCGATGCAAATGAACGCCGTGCGGCTGACGCATGCCGAATTTATGGCGGATTTGTACGGTACCGGCATTCCCGAAGCCGAATTTCAAGCCAAATGGGACAAAGTGGACAAACTGATTTGGAATCTGGCGGAACAAATCGTTTGCGCGGGCGGCAACGTCATTTTGGATTACGGATTTTGGAGCCGCGAAAGCCGTCAAAAAGCCGTCGAGCGCGCCAAAATCTTTTGCGACAGCATTACGTTTCATCAGGTCGAATGCGACTTTGAAACCGCCAAAAAACGTCTGCGCGAACGCGACGGGGACACTTTGGACGAAGCCGCGTTCGACGCGCTGGCGCAAAAATACGAACCGATTGGCACGGACGAACGGTTCGACGTGATTTATTACCGCAACGTTTAACGTTTCAATCCGCACAGGCAAAACAGCTTTTTCAACCGCCGCCTCATCAGCACGCGCGCCAAAGGGGCGCAGACGTTTTCCAGTTTCAAAAAACACCAGCCTTTGTAACGGCAAAAGCTTTTCATATCGATATATTTCAGCCGTTTTTTGCCGTTTGCGATTTGCACGACAAAGTTGTTCAAGTTGAAGTCGTAAAAAAACAAATCGTGCGCCAGCAGGTTATAAGCGAAAAAATCAAGCTGTTCCGCCAATTCCGAACAAATCCGACCGTTTTCCGAATAATGCCCCAACGTTTTTGACAAAGAGCCGTCGTCGTCGAAAAACGCGTCGCATTCGAGCCCTTTGCCCAAATTCGTATCGACAACGCGCGGCGCGTTTCGGGCGATAAAATCGTTCAAAACGGGTTTGGCGGCGTAAAAAGCGCGGATTTCGCGGTCGAAAGAGGCGGCTTCTTTGAAACGGGAGGGGATTTTGACGAGTTTTTCAGCTTCCGTCGGATGTTTGAAACAAAGCCTGGAAGAACCTTTTCCCAAAAAATCCGTTAAAACCAACATCTTTACCCCGAAAAAATCACGAACTCCGCTTCTGATGTAATTATAATTACATTTAAAGGAGCGTGTCAACCGATAATCATTAAGGAATGAATCGAGAAGATGCCGAAAAATTATCGCAAAAGGTGGTCGAGCTTCTGGAACGAAAAAGAATCGAACGCCAAATCACCAAATTGCGCATTTCCAAAGAAACGGGGTTGAGCCGAACCGCCGTAACTTTGATTGTCAATCGGCAAAACAGCCCGACTTTGCGCACTTTGCTGATGCTGGCGGATTGTATCGGCGTTGATTTAAAGGATGTTTTGGACGAAGCGGAAAACGGCGGAGACTAACCCGTCGGCTGTTCCGTATATTGCGGATCGGTCAATACGGCAATCAGTTCGTCTTTGACGCGGGCGGCTTGGTCAAGGTCGATTTGGCACGTTCCGACGTTCGCGTGTCCGCCGCCGCCGTATCCCAACAGCAGTTCGCCGATGTTGATAATGTTCGAACGGTTGAAAATCGATTTGCCGACCGCGTACACGATGCGCTGTCCGTTGACGCGCCACAACGCGTGCATGGACACGTTGATGTCGGGGAACAGAGCGTAGACCATAAAACGGTTGCCCGCGTAAATGACGTCTTCGTTCAGCATATCGATATAGGCAAGGTTTTTGTAAACGGTCGTTTGGCGTTTCAGCTGTTCTTTGAATTTTTCCTGCTGGGAAAAATACAAATCGACGCGTTCCTTGACATCGGGCATGTCAAGGACTTCTTCGGGGTCGTGACAGCGGCAGAACTCTATCAGATTCATCATCAGCTGATAGTTTGAAATGCGGAAATTGTGAAACCGCCCCAATCCCGTGCGCGCGTCCATGATAAAGCTGAGCAACGTCCATCCCGTCGGGTGCAAAATCTCGTCAACCGTGTAGTTTGCGGTGTCGGCTTTGTCGACCGCCGCCATCATTTCTTCGGACACGTTCTTGAAGCGGTCTTTGCCGCCGAACGTTTCCCAAACGACGCGCGAAGCGGACGGCGCGTTCGGATTCAAATAGCTGTTGCTTTTGTGTCCCACGCGCGCCAATTCGCTGATATGGTGGTCAAACACATACGACGCGTTTTTCGAATAGGGCAGGTTCGTGATGATGTCGCCTTGTCGGATGTCGACCAAGCCGTCCTGAACGTCCTTGGGGTGAACGAATTTGATTTCGTCGATAAGGTCAAGTTCTTTGAGCAAAACCGCCGACACCAGCCCGTCAAAGTCGCTGCGCGTTACCAAACGGAACCGTTCCGCCGCCATGGTCAGACATCCTGCCGCATGGCGGTAATGATGGCTTCGCGCACCTGTTCGGCGTCCTTGACGGGGACTTGGCACGTTCCCGCCGCGATGTGCCCGCCGCCGTGAAACTGGAGCATGAATTCGCCGATGTTCATTTTGGACGTGCGGTTGAAAATCGATTTGCCCGCCGCGAAAACGACGTTGCGCTTATTTTTGCCCCAAATTTCGTGAACCGAAATGTTGACCTGCGGGAACAGGGCGTACACCATAAAGCGGTTGCCCGCGTAAATGACTTCTTGGTCGCGGTAATTGATATGCGCGACGTTTTTGTAAACGGTCGTACAGAGCTTCAGTTGGTCAATGAATTTGTCCTGATGTTCGTAATACAAATCCACGCGTTCTTTGACGTCGGGGTCGTTCAGGATTTCGTTAATCGGATGCGTGCGGCACAAATCCGTCAGTTTCAGCATGAATTCGTAAGTGCCGATGCGGAAGTTTTTGAACCGCCCCAATCCCGTGCGCGGGTCGGTGATGAACGCCAGCAAAGTCCAGTCCGTCGGGTTTTTGATTTGGTCGACGGTGTAGCGCGCCGAATCGGCGTTGTCGACGGCTTTCATCAATTCGGCGGGAATGTTTTTGAACCGTTTTTCCGCGCCGTAGTATTCGTAAACGACGCGCGCGGCGGACGGGGAATTCGGATAAACGATGTAGTTGGGAGGGCTGATGACGCGGGCGTTTTCGCTGATGTGGTGGTCGAAAGCGATGTACACGCCGTCGACATAAGGCAGGTTGGCTGTGATGTCGCCGTTTGAAATGGATATTCTGCCGTCCTGCATGTCCTTGGGGTGGACAAAGCGGATTTCGTCGATTAAATCCAGTTCCTTGAGCAAGGCGGCGCACACCAGTCCGTCGAAATCGCAGCGGGTGAGCAGGCGTTTCTGTGCAATCATGAAAAATCCTTTGCGTTAAAATCAGCTTTCTTTAAAGCATAAGCGAAACAGGCGCATAAAATCAACCATAGCTTTGCAAAACGAAAAAAAATGATTTCTTTGTTGAAAAGGGGGGCTTTTTCGGGGAAAATACAAGCCCTTTACAAGGAACGGCGGATGATGAAACGTTTTTGGACTGCTTTTTTACTGACAACGGCTTTGACGGCGTGCGCGCCGTTCGTGGATGCCCGACGCGAAGGCGGAGCGCCCCGAACCGTCGGCGAATCAAGCCCCGACAGGGTCGCGATTTGCTACAACGGCTTTGCGACGAACGAAAACGAGATTATCCGCATGGCGCGCGAAGAATGCGCGAAAACGAATCGCGAACCCGCTTACGACGGGCACAAATACTGGTCTTGCCGCGTGTTTTTGCCCCACCGCGTTTATTTTCGCTGTCAGGACATCCCCGCCGAAGAGCAAGAGGCTGAATAATGGCGGTACTGACCGTTCAATCCCATGTCGTCGCGGGGCATGTCGGCAACTCCGCCGCCGTGTTCTGCCTGCAACGGGCGGGCGTCGAGGCGTGGGGACTCGACACTTTGCAGTTTTCCAACCATACGGCGGTCAAAGGCTGGACGGGCGATGTTTTTTCCGCCGCGCATTTGAAAAAACTGGTTGACGGCTTGGCGGTCTGTTCGGGGTTGAACGCCTGCGACGGCGTGCTGTCGGGCTATTTGGGCGCGAAAGAAACGGGCGAGGTCGTTTTGGATGCCGTCGGACGGGTGCGCGAAACCAATCCGAACGCTTTTTACTGTTGCGACCCCGTCATGGGCGACAACGGCGTTTTGTATGTCGCAAAGGACATTCCCGACTTTATGAAAAACCGCGCCGTTCCCGCCGCCGACTTTATCACGCCGAACAGGTTCGAACTGGGATGGCTGGCGAATCGGAACATCGAAACCGAAGCCGACGCGATAGCCGCCGCCCGCTCTTTAATCGGAACGGGACGGCTGAAAACGGTAATGGTAACGGGACTGCCCGTCGGCACGGACGGCCTGGCGGCTTTGGCAATCGAATCGGATGCCGCATGGCGGGTCGTAACGCCGAAACTGGACTTCGACGCCGCCGTGTGCAGCGGCGCGGGGGACATGACGGCGGCTTTGCTGGTCGCGAATTTTGTCAAAACCCGCCGCTTGCCCGAATCGCTGGCAAAGGCGGTGTCGTCCGTTTGGGGACTGATAAAAGCCGCCGCCGACACAAACACCCGCGACATTCCTTTAATCGCCGCGCAAAGGCAAATCGATATCCCCGACAGAACCTTTGCAATCACGCGGATTTAACGCTTTTTTGTCCGAAGCGGATGAAAAATATTTTGAAAAACCGTTATTTTTGTCTGGACAGGTTTTTCGGAATTTTGTATATTTTTGTCAAGAGCTTGAAAAAGCGCCCTTTCAATTTGACTAAAGGATTAAAGCCATGGCTGCTGAAATTGAATTCGAAAAACAGAATGTCGGCTACAATTACGTTCACGAAAAACGCCCCCGCCCGAACAAAGGCGACCGCCGCGCCAACCAGCAAAAAGGTTCCGCGAACGGCGCGTTTTCCCCGCAGGGAAAATACAACAGCGACCAGCGCAAAGGCGAATTTTCGTTTGACACGATTCACGGCTTGAAACTGAAAGAAGTCGAATACACCGTTCCGCCCAAAAAAGTGCGTGAAGAACGCCGCGCGGAATTCAGCGGCACCCGCGAAAAAGAGGGTGTTCGTTCGAAATTCCTGAAAATGCTGGTCAAGGAACACGAAGCCGAACTGGTTGAAAAGCTGAGCTTGACCGACCGCGATTTGGAAGGCATGCGCAACGGTCGCTGCCCTCCGGGATTGAACGTGCACCACAAACAGGCTTTGCACGGCGGCGGCAAAAACGAATTTTCGAACTTCATTCTGACTCCGCTGTATCCGCATGACCAGTGGCACCATGATATTATGGATCCGCAGCTGGCGGGAATCCGCGAAGGCGAAACCCGCACCATCAAAATCCCGTACACGGACGAAATGATTTACGATCCGAAGAAATACGGATTCACCCGTGAAAATCAGCCCGTGAAACCGAATTATACGTCCTGCGTCAACCCCGCAAAGTATCCGAATCTGTACAAAGCGGAACACATGGGCGTTGCGCATCGCGCCAAAACGGTCGCCCCGATGTATGCGGAAATCGACGAACGCCGCAAACAAGCCGAAAAGCAAAAACAGGCGCAGGCGGCGGCGATGAAAGCGGCGGCGAATCGCGGACGCTAAAGCTGTCTAAAGATAAAAATTCGACAAAATCGGCAGGTTTCAAATCTGCCGATTTTTTTATTTGTTCAATAAAATCAATTCATTGCGATTCCGTTTTTTTGTCAAGATTTTTTTCAAAAAAGCCTTGCGTTGGACAAATCCGTCGGCTACTATGGATTCCAACAGGGGAGGATTCCCCGCTTCAATAAAAGGATACCCGATTATGGCATTGACTTGGTCTGACGTTGACGAACTGGCTGACGCCCTGGAAAAACTTTATCCGCAGACCGATTTGTCCGTTCTGGAATACGACGAATTGCGCGACATGGTCGCCAAACTGGACGGTTTCGACGATTCGTCCGTTCCCGACGACGACGATATGGAAGCCGTCATTCATGCATGGATTGGTATCCAGTTTCCCGAAGACGCGGAAAAAGTTCCTTCGGAAAACATAGATTAAAGGATAAACGGTTATGGCAGAGGCTTACACATCTTGGAAATCCGCGGGCGGCAACAACGTCGACCACATCGGCGGAAACGGCTACGAGTTTTCTTATACCGACGAAACGGGTGAAACCAAAGGCGCCGTGCAGGTGGATTACGGTTCCCTGTTTTGCAAAAAGGAAGAAACGGGCTATGACTGCTTCATTCCCATGATGCCCGAATCGAACGACATTCTGATTACGCACGGACATGCCGACCACATGGGCGGGTTGGGGCATCTGATGAACCTGAAGCGCGCCGAACTGGAAGAAAAACGCGCCAAGGGCGAAAATCTGACCGTGCATTGCACAGCTTTTGCCGAAAAACTGATTAAAAACAGCCTGCTCAGCACGGGCATCCGCAAAGAGGAATTCCCGAATTTCCACGTTTTCAAACCCGAAGAAACGTTCGAAGTCAACGGCTTTAAAATCGAACCGTTTTCGGTGTCCCATTCGATTCCCGACGCGGTCGGCTTTGTGATTGAAAGCCCCGACGGCACGCGCATGATGACGACGGGCGATTTCAAAACGGCGAAAGTCCCCTTGGGACAGGGCTTTGACGACGAAAAAGTCGCCGCTATCGCGTCCAAAGGTATTGATTATCTGTTTATCGATTCGACGTCTTCGACGGGCAAGGGTGAAACCATCGGCGAATCCGAAGTCAAAAAAGGATTGCGCGAAATCCTGCGCGAATCCGAAAACGGTCCCGTGATTTCGGGCGTGATTTCGTCGTCCTGCCACCGTTTGCACACGGTTGCGACTGCGCTGGCGGAGGAAGCTTTGGAAAAAGGCGCGGAACCCCGCACGATGATTTTGGACGGCGCGTCCCTGATTAACGCGCGCCGCGCGATGAACGCCTGCGGCTACAAGCTGGAAGACATTATCCGCGAACAAACGGGCGTGGAAATGAAAATCGTTGCGGCAAACTCGAAAACCGCGCAAAGAACGCCGCCCGAAAACCGTTTTTACATCTGCACTGGCACGCAGGGCGAAGACGCGTCTTTGCTGAAAATCGCCGAGGGACGCAACAAAAACATTTCCTTGGCGGAAATGCGCGAAACGTCGGGTAAAGGCAAGGATTTGCCGATTTACGTTTACGACTTGCAGTCCTGCATTCCGGGCAGCGAAGAAACGCACAAGGCGCTGGAGGAAAAGTTCCAAGCGCAGGGGTGCGTCACCTACTTCCCCAGCCGCTACAAACCGAACAAATACACGATTCACGCATCGGGACACGCCAGTTCGGGCGATGTCGCGAAAATCTGCAAAATCGTTTCAAACGCGTCCCCGCGCCGCACGACGGTCGTCCCCATTCACGGCGATCCCGCCCAGCGCCGCAACGTGATGAAAATCGCGCAGGAATCGGGATTGAGCGCGTGCATCATTCCGAATATGTCGGAAATGAAAGCATTTAAAAAGTATGCGACTTGGGAAAGCGGCGGCAAAACCGAAGAATGGATTGGCGTGAACGACGCGAACAACGATTTCAGAAAGCCGTATTTCAAATACGACCGCTTGGCTTTGGATGTCGAAACCAAAGAACGCAAGAAAATCGGCTATTTCAAATACAAGCACGCCCCGCGCAAACCCAAAGCCGAACAGCAGGGGCAAAAGCAAATGACTTTGGCAATGCACCGCAAACAGCATGCGCGCTGACGAATGACAAAAGCCCTCTTCGGAGGGCTTTTCCATATTTGCATTTGGCGGGAAACAACGGTATGATGGGCGAAAAACTTAAAGGAGCAGTATTATGCCTTCATTCGACATTGTGTCCAAAACCGATATGACCGAAATTCAAAACGCCGTCAACGGCGCGGCGCGCGAAATTTCAACCCGCTTCGATTTCAAAGGGTCGAAAAGCTCGATTGAACTGAAAGACAAGGAAATCATCCTGCTTGCCGACGACGATTTGAAATTGAAACAGCTGCACGAATTGCTGGTGACTTATGTCACGCGGCGCAAGCTGGACACGTCGGCTTTGAGCTTCGGCAAAGAGGAAAAAGCCGCGGGCGCGATGGTGCGCCAAGCCGTTGCCGTCAAGCAGGGCATCGAACAGGAAATCGCCAAGAAAATCTCCAAAGCGATTAAGGATTCCAAAGCCAAAGTGCAGGTGTCCATTCAGGGCGACGAACTGCGCGTGTCGGGCAAAAAACGCGACGATTTGCAGGCGGTCATCGCTTTCGTGAAAACTCTGGGCATCGACCAGCCGTTGCAGTTTGTCAACTTCCGCGACTAATACCGCCACTCGACAATCGCTTTTTTGGTGATTTTGTCCTTGTCTTGCATCGTCAAGCTGTCGGACAGGGACGCGACGGAGTCCAATTCTTCGGTGATTTGGCGGGCTTTGATGCGCGCCTGTCTGTATTCCCGTTCCGTTTTGGGCAATACGGGGGTTGACGAAAACAGCGGTTCCGCGGTCATGGTGGTCAGGGTGGGCGCTTCCTTTTTCAAGGCGGCAAAACCGAAATCCAGCAGTTTAAAGATGTGACGGTCGCGTTCGCGCACCGAATTGCGTCCCATAACCACGCCGATAAGCCGTTTGCCGTTGCGTTTGGCGGAACCGACGACGTGATAGCCCGACGCGTCGACGTAGCCCGTTTTCAGCCCGTCGCCGCCCTTGTAAAACCGCGCGACAAGGTTGTGGTTGCCGTAGTAGCGTCTGCCGTAGCGGAAGCCTTTGACGGAAAACAGTTTGTAATACTTGGGAAAATGCCGAATCAGGGCGACGGACAGAATCGCCATGTCGCGGGCGGTGGTGACTTGGTCTTTGTTGTGCAGTCCCGACGCGTTTTTGAACCGCGTGTCTTTCATGCCCAATTCATGGGCGACGCGCGTCATTTTGTCGGCGAATTGCGCTTCCGAGCCGCCCAAACCCTCCGCCACCACAACGGCGGCGTCGTTGGCGGAACGTGAAATCATGGCGAAAATCGCGTTTTCGACGGAAATTGTCGACCCCGCTTTCAGTCCCATGCGCGATTTCGGCTGTTTGGCGGCGTTGACGGACACGGGCAACAGCTGGTCGATTTGGATTTCCTTTTTTTCCAAAGCGTCAAAGACCATGTACAGCGTCATCATTTTGGTCAAAGACGCGGGATAGCGTTTTTCGGTCGCGTTTTCGGACTGCAGGACGCGACCCGTTTCCGCTTCAATCAGCAGGGACGACTGGCGGCTTTGCGCGTTGGCGGTCGCGGTCATCAGCAAAAAAGCGAGCAGGAAGCGAAAAAAAAGCACTTTTCTATACTCTAATTTAAACATTTTCCGACACCATCATACGCGGTTTTCCCCTTTTTTGGCAAGGGGTTTCACGGAAAGGAGCAGGAAATGGCGAAACGGTCGAATCCCGATACGGAAACTCAAGGCGGCGTTGCGACGAAAGCGAAGCCGCAGACGAAGCGTCCGCCGTTGTACCGCGTGGTCATTCTGAACGACGATTTTACGCCGATGGATTTCGTGATTTCCGTGCTTCAAAGCGTGTTTGACAAATCGGCGGCGGAAGCGACCGACATCATGCTGCAGGTGCATCGTTCGGGCGCGGGCGTCGCGGGCGTTTACACGCTGGAAGTCGCCGAAACCAAAGCCGCGCAGACAATCGAAATGGCAAAGCGGTCGCAGCACCCCTTGCGCTGCAAAGTCGAAAAGGAATAAGCAATGCTGTCCCCGAGCTTGGAACAAACTTTACAGCTGGCGTTGACGTTCGCGGGCGAACGCAATCAGGAATTCGCGACTTTGGAACACTTGCTACTGGCGATGCTGGACGACAGGGACGCCGTGCCGTTCTTTATGAAAATGAAGCTGCCGCTGGAAAAACTGGAACAGGAACTGACCGATTTCATTGACAAGGATTTGTCCTATCTGGTTTTGAAATCCGCCGACATTCAGCCGAAGCCCACAATCGCCATGCAAAGGGTGTTTCAGCGCGCGGCGTTGCAGGTGCAGTCCAGCGGGCGCGACATGGTAACGGCTTTGCACTTGATTATCGCGATGTTCGCCGAAAAGGATTCTTACGCCGTTTACTTTTTGCAAAAATACGGGGTCGAACGCCTTGCCGTCATGAACTTTTTAAGCGATTCCGCCCCCGTTTCGGGCGTGGACGACGATTATATGGACGACATCGATCCGTTGGAGGAATTCTGCATCAATCTGAACGAAAAAGTCAAAGCGGGCAGGGTCGACCCGCTTATCGGACGGGAACGCGAAATCGAACGCATGATGCAGGTGCTTTGCCGCCGCACGAAGAACAATCCGCTGCTTATCGGCGATCCGGGGGTCGGCAAAACCGCGCTGGCGGAGGGCTTGGCGCTGAAAATCGAAAGCGGGAAAGTGCCCGCTCAGCTGAAAAACGCGGTGATTTACCAGCTGGACGTCGGGGCTTTGCTGGCGGGGACGCGGTATCGCGGCGATTTTGAAGAACGCTTGAAAATGGTTTTGGAAGAACTGGAAGCCGACCCGAATATTCTGCTGTTCGTGGACGAGATTCACACGCTTATCGGCGCGGGGGCGACGACGGGCGGCACGATGGATGCGTCGAACCTGCTGAAGCCCGCTTTGAGCGAGGGGCGGGTGCGCTGTATCGGGTCGACGACGTACAAGGAATTCCGCAACCACATGGAAAAAGACCGCGCTTTCCTGCGCCGTTTCCAGAAAATCGACATCAACGAACCGAGCGCGGATGAAACGCTGAAAATCCTGCGCGGGCTGAAAGCCGCTTATGAAAAGCATCACGGGGTCGTGTTTACGGCGGACGCGTTGAAAAACGCCGTCGATTTGTCGGTGCGCTACATTCACGACCGCAAACTGCCCGACAAGGCAATCGACGTTTTGGACGAAGCGGGGGCGGCGTTTGCCCTGTCGCGCAAAAAGAAAAAGCAAATCACCGCGCGCGACATCGAAGAAGTGGTTTCCAAAATCGCGAACGTGCCCGCCAAAGCCGTTTCCGCCGACGACCGCGAAGCTCTGCGGAATTTGGAACAGGATTTGAAAAAAGCAGTGTTCGGACAGAACAAGGCGTTGGAGGCTTTGTCGTCCTCGATTAAAATGGCGCGGGCTGGGTTGCGCGACGCGGGCAAGCCGATTGGCTGTTATCTGTTTTCGGGACCGACAGGGGTTGGCAAAACCGAAGCCGCGCGTCAGCTTGCCAAAACTTTGGGCGTCGAACTTTTGCGCTTCGATATGTCGGAATATATGGAAAAACACTCTTTGTCGCGCTTAATCGGCACGCCGCCGGGGTATGTCGGATTCGAACAGGGAGGCTTGCTGACCGACGCGGTCGATCAGCATCCATACGCGGTTTTGCTGCTGGACGAAATCGAAAAGGCGCATCCCGATTTATACAACATTCTTTTGCAAGTCATGGATTACGGCAAATTGACCGACTCCAACGGCAAAACGGTCGATTTTTCGAATGTGATTTTGATTATGACGACCAACGCGGGCGCGGCGGATATGGCGAAACCCGCCATGGGCTTCGGCAACATGGAACGCACGGGCGACGACAAGGAAGCAATCGAACGCCTGTTCACGCCCGAATTCCGCAACCGTTTGGACGCGGTGATTCCGTTTGCCCGACTGGATACGGAAATCATGCGCCGCGTCGCGGACAAATTCCTTGACCAGCTGGCAAAACAGCTGAGCGAAAAGAAAATCACGCTCGACGTCGCTTTTTCGGCGAAAGAATGGCTGCTGAAAAAAGGATTCGACGATAAAAACGGCGCGCGTCCGCTGGCGCGGGTGATTCAAGAGCATATCAAAAAGCCCCTTGCCGAAGAAATGCTGTTCGGTCAGCTGACCAAAGGCGGGCGCGTCCGCATTTCCGCCAAAGACGGCAAGCTGCTGGTCGTCTGCCGTCCGCCCCTTGCCCCGCGGAAAAGCGCGAAAGCCGAGGAAGAATTGATGCTGCTGTGAAACTTTTTCGTTTTTTGACTCGCCTTTTGTATCGGGGGACTGTATAAAGAAATCCCGATAACGCGAATCAAACGGAGTTTCCTTATGACCAATTTTGACGTCACCGCAATCGGGACAGCATTTGTCGATGTCGTAGCCAATGTTACGGAAGATTTTCTGGAACGCTATTCCTTGATTAAAGGACAGGGCAACGTCCTGCCCATTCCTGTTTTGCGCGACATCCGCCGCGAACTGACCGATTCCCGCGTCATTCCGGGCGGCACGGTGGCGAACGCCGTTGCGACGGTCGCTTCCTTGGGCGGCAAGGCGGCTTTCATCGGCAAAGCTTGCAACGACACCACGGGCGACAACTTCAAAGCCGCTTTTGACAAGGACGGCGTGAAATCCTGCGTTCCTTTGGTGCAGTTCGACCGCGACATCGACAAAGCGACGGCGCGCTGTCTGGTGCTGGTGACCCCCGACCACGACCGCACGTTTGCTTTCAACTTCGGCGTTTGCGAGGAAATCGACGAAGCCGACATCGACATCGAAACAATCCGCGCGTCCAAAATTTTGTTCATTGACGGGCAGATGCTGGTTTCCCGCCGCGCCCGCGCCGCCGTAACGCTGGCTTTGGAAACCGCAAAACAGGCGGGCATCAAGGTTGCTTTCAATATGCACGACTTGAATTTCCGCGCGGTGGCGGTGCAGGAAGTCATTGAAACCATTCGCACACAGGCGGACATCCTTATCGGCAACGAACGCGAAATCCGCGGCTGTTTCGATATTGACAAGGAAAACACGGACTTGAATTCCTTTATGGAAATTCTGCACAGCCGTCATCAAATTCTGGCGATGACGCGCGGGGCGAAAGGCGCGTGCATTTTCTCGGACGAAGGGGTAGCGGCGATTGCGTCCGAAAACCATCAATCCGTTGTGGACAGCACGGGCGCGGGCGACGCGTTCGCGGGCGGTTTTCTGTTCGGATTGGCGCAGGGATTCAGCCTGCCCGCGGCGGGCAAGCTGGCGGCGCTGTCGGCGGCTGAAATCATCCGCATTTGGGGCGGCAGACCCGAAAGCAGTTTGGCTGAAAAACTGAAAGGCTATCTGGACAGCGTTCGTCCGTAAGCATAAAAAAACGGCGGTCGATTGAACCGCCGTTTTTCCTACAAAGGAAAAATTATTCCGCCGCGGGAAGCTCTGTTTCAAGGGGAATGATTTCGGCTTCCGCTTTTACGGGCTTTTCCTTGTATTTGAAATACAAAATCAAATCGCACATTACCAACGCCAGATTGGCGACATACAGCCAGAACACAAAATCGTAACTGTTAAAGAATTTGTGTGCCATGCCCGCCAAATATCCCAAGATAATCAGCGACATAAACAGCAGGCTTTTGCTTTCGACGTTTTTGGTCGTGTAGGTTTTATACACGGCGGCAGGCCAGCTGGCACCGAAACAAATCAACATAATCGCTTCAAAAATGCTCATCTTAATCTCCTTTTCCGCATGAACGATTTTGCTTTCTTTATACGCCGCTTTTTATTATATGTAAAATAGTAATCGGATATGCAATCGATAAGGATTTGATATGATAATCAGCTATGATTCCTACCGCGTTTTTTACGCCGTCGCCAAAAACGGCGGATTTACGCGCGCCGCTGCCGAATTGAACAACAGTCAGCCCAATATCACGCGGATTGTCGGCAATTTGGAGCGGGCTTTGGGGTGCGCTCTGTTCGTGCGGTCCAAGCGCGGAGCGGTGCTGACGCCCGAAGGCGAAAAACTGTACGCGCATATTGCGGTTGCCGTCCGCCATATCCAAGCGGGCGAAGCGGAGCTTGCCGCGGCGAAAAGTCTGGAGGACGGAATCGTGTCTATTGCCGTCAGCGAAACCGCTTTGCACGGCAGTTTGCTGCCTGTTTTGAAACGCTTGAGGGAAAAACATCCGAAACTGCGTTTGCGTGTGGCGAACTGTTCTTCGGCTCAGGGGATAGAGGCTTTGAACGGCAAAACCGCCGATTTCGCGCTGATAACGACGCCGTTCGATTTGCCCGACAATATGGAAGCGACGACGATTCAAAAGTTTCGCGAAGTTGCCGCCGTGGGAACGGCGTTTCGGGAATTGGCGGAAAAAAAGCTGTCTTTTGCCGATTTGGCGCGCTATCCGCTGGTGTGTCTGGGGGAAAAGACGGCGACTTACCGTTTTTACGCCGATTTGTTTTTAAAGCACGGCGCACCGTTTTCGGTCGCGGTCGAAGCCGCGACTTCCGACCAGATTTTGCCGCTGGTCGAAAGCAATTTGGGAATCGGATTCGTCCCGCGGGCTTTCCTGCGGGATTCGGCGGCGGTTGTTTTGCTGGCGGTCGATTTGCCCGAACGTGAAATAAAACTGGTGAAGCGCAAGGACGTTCCGCTGAGTCTGGCGGCGAAAGTTTTAAGCGCGGCGCTTGCCGATTCAAAACGTGACGACGTGTGATTTGTCCGTTGTTTTTGCTTTGTTTGTGATGAAAATCCGTGTACAATAACCCGCAAACAGTCAGGAGTTTGCACTATGCATTGGTATCAAATGAAATTGCTGGGTCGCGCCCAGACGCATTCGTCCGATTCTCAGGTCTGCCGTCCCGATACGGTCGCCGATGTCGCCAAATATATGGAACAGGTCGGCAAAAGCGGCATTATCGCTCGCGGGTCGGGCAGCGCGTATGCCGATCAGGCTTTGAACAGCGGCGGCGCGGTTATGATGTCCGACAGACTGGACAGGATTCGTTCCTTTGACGAAAAAACAGGCGAACTGGTTTGCGAACCGGGGCTGACTTTGGAAACAATCACGCATTTGTTCGCGCCGCGCGGCTTTATGTTCCCGATTGCGACGGGATCGGGCAGGCGGACTTTGGGCGGCGCGGTCGCGTCCAACCTGTTCGGCATGAACTGCAGGAAAAAAGCGTCCCTGGCGCAGGCGATTAACTGGATGGACATTGTTTTGGCGGACGGTTCGACCGTGCGCGCGGACAAACAGAACAACGCCGATTTGTTTGCGGCGGTCGTCGGCGGACAGGGCTTAATCGGCTTTATTTCGCTAATTTCAATCACGCTGACAAAACGTCCCGACCGCAACGTGCATGTCGTCCGCCGCCGTTATTCGAACTTGGACGCTTTGCTGAGCGCGTTGCGCGACGCCCGCAAGAACGCCGATTTCTGCGTGGCGTGGGTGGATACGTCGGCGCGCGGCGACGCCGTCGGGCGCAGCGTTTTGAAAACCGCGACCTTTACCGCCGACCCCGTGTCGGGTTCGGTGCTTTCCATGCCCAAAATCAAACGGGGATTGCCGCGCTTTATGCTGAATCTGGCGGCGATGCCGTTGATTAAGGACATTCGCTACCGTCTGTCGTCGGGCAATTCCGATAAAATCATCCCGTACGAGGAATTCATTTATCCGTCCGATCATTTCGGCGTCGTGTCGCCCAAAAACGTCTATCAGCTGCGGTTTTGCTTTTCCGAAGCCGAGGGACCGCAAGCGATTCGCCAAATTCTGACGGAATTGTCGGAAATGCGGATTCACGCCTGCCGCGCGGTCGTTCAGCCGACGACGGACGAAACAATCGCGGATTTGGCGTTTCCGATGCGGGGCTATTGCCTGTCTTTGGATTTCATCCGCCGCAAAGGATTGGAAGAATTTTTGCGCCACCTGATGATGATAGCGTGCGAACACAAAGGGCGCGTCGCTTTGTGCAACGACGCTTTGATGGAAATGCGCTTTTTGTTCAGAATGTACAAAGGGTTGGAAGCGTTCACCGCCGCCCGCAAAAAATACGACCCGCAGGAAAAATTCGATTCGGATTTCGCCCGCCGCGTCTTGAAGGAGGATGACAATGACGAATAAGCGTACTTGGTTGGTATTGGGCGCGACTTCGATGATTGGGCGCGCGTTCGCCCGTGAAGCCGCCGAAGCGGGAAACGACATCATCCTGCTGGGCAAAGAGGTCGACGATTTGAAACTGGCGACGCAGGATTTGCAGGCGCGTTCGCCCGACGTTGCGGTGACGTATATGGAAATGGATCCCGTCAACGTCGATTCGTTCGGCGACATCATTACTAAGTGCGAAGAAACGACTCAAAACATCATCAGCGTTTTTTCGGCTTTGGAAACCGCCTATACGCAAAAAGAATGCGGCAAGGATTTGGGCAAAATCAAAAATATGTTCCAAATCAACTATTTTTCGCAGGTGTACTTTTTGACGGCGGCATCGGCTTTGCTGCAAAAGCAGGGATGCGGCGAAATCGTCGTTTTGGGGTCGACCGCGGGCGAATTCGGCATGCCCGACAACTACGCCTACGGGTCGACGAAAGCGGCTTTGCACGTCTGGCTGCAGGGCTTTTACGAACAAATGGCGTCCCAGGGCATTTACGTTACGACAATCAAGGTCGACGATTACGACACGGTCGGCGGGGACAGACGGTATCTGCTTTACCACCATTCCCCCGACCCTACGGAATGCGCGAAAGTCTGCCTGAAATACGCGGGGACGAAAGCGAAAGTCCGTTATTTCCCGTGGTACGGATTCCTTTCCGTTCTGCGCCGCAGATTCTTTCCCGCTTTGGTGCATCCTTTGGATAAATAAGGGAGCGTCCGCGTGCCGCGTTTTTCCGCAAGCGATTTGAAACTGAACGACGTTTTTCCCGTCAAAGCGACTTTTTTAAACGCCGACGGGGCGGGGCGGCACATTGTCGGCTTTTACGCCGAACAAAACGGGCAGGCGCAGGATATTCGCATTTTGTTTCCCGATGTCTGTTCTGAAACGTTGCGGGCGAATGTCAGTTCGGTTTTTCTGGGCAACCGTTTGGGCGGCAGAACGCCTGTGTTCTTTGTGATTGAAAACGGGTATGCGCTGAACGCGGGAACGGCGTGGTTCGATGATGCCTGCGCGGGCAGAAACGGCGTGTTCCGATTGGTCGCCGCGCCGTCGAAAGAGGACAGAATCCCCGTTCTGCATCAGGGCGAACTGATTTGGAAAAACGCGGACGGAACGCTGAAAGAACCCGCCGCAACGGGAAATTCCGTTTTGCTGTGGCAGGCGAACGACGGCACGGTGCGCCGAATCAAAGGGCGGCTGTCCCGCGATGCCGTTTGGGCGACGGTTTCCGGCGACAAAGCGTGCTTTGACGTGAATTTGGGCGCAAAAGCGGCTTTCCGTTTGCATGTCGGGGAAAAAAATTATGCCGATTTTGTGCAAAACCGCGTCGGAACGGATGTCGATTTCGGCGGCTTGGCGCAAATCGATGCGCTGACGGTTGAAATCCCCGCCGATTTCGACGATACGCTGTACGCCGATTCTGTCAAAGGGTTGAGTGTGGAAGCCGCGGGAAACAAATTGACTTTGAAAGGACGGGCGGATGCCGCCGTTTATGAAACGGCTTTGTTCGGGGTCAAAGTCGAAACGGACGCGCAAAAGCCCTCCAAATGCGCCGTGAAGCTGACGTTTCAAACGCCGAATGGGACGGTGGTCAAAACAACCGAAATCGAAATCGCGGCAAAACCCGCCGAAACGGTGCCCGATTTGGAATTGCCCGCGTCCTTGCCTGCCGTTGCTCCTGCGGGAAAGATGTTTGTGTTTTCGCCCAAGCCGATTGAAAAGGACGACGAACTGCCCGCTTTTTTGATTCAAGCCGACCCCGTCAAATCGGCGGGAAAAACGGTTCTGGTTACGGGGGCGACGGGAAAAACCGGCAAAGAAACGGCGTCGGTTTTGGCGTCGCGCGGGTGGGACGTTTTATTGCAATGCAAAACGGCGGCGGCGGATGTTTCGCACTTGGCGGACGATTTGCACCGCAAATTCGGCGTCAGAACCGCTTATATCCGTGCGGATTTTACGGACGAACGGGAGCGTGCGGGATTGGTGGCGGCGCTGTCGGAAACATACGGGGCGATTGACGCGCTGGTAAACGCCGCCGATATTTCCGTCGATACGCTGTCCGCCGCTTTTGTTCCCGTCGAAACCGCCGTTGTTTTGGCGCAGGCTTTGTCGCGTCAGCTGCCGAAAGGGCAAAAGGGCGCGTTTGTTCAAATCGTTCGTTCCGCTTCCGATTTCAACGGGATTTTGGCGCAAAAAGCGCTGGAAACGTTTGCGGAGGAATTTCAAGTGCCGAACGTCCGCCTTATCGGTGTTGCCGAATCCGAAAATTGTGCCGAAAGCGTTGTTTCGGGACTTGACAACGCGTTTGCCGTTTCCCAAATCAAAACCGAATGAAAGGGGTAAAACACGAGTCTTTTTGCCGTTGTTTGCCCGCTAACCCTTAGGATACAACGAGTCATCCGTTTTTTAAAAAAGTTATCCACAGATTTTGCGGCTATTCCAAGCGGAAAAAGAAATCAAGAAAAACTTGTTGCATTTTTTTAAAAATAAAACTTGATTATTAAAAATGTAAAAGAATCAACAGGTTATAAAAATTGCCTAAAAAATAGGCAAATTGGTGAAAGGCAAGGGAAACTCTGAACCGAAGCAGTATGAAAGGCAAGTTTGCACAGACTTATCCACAGGTTTGGGGAAAACTTTTAAAAAACGGTAAATGTTGAAAAAATCGTTTGGAATCAATCAGATGAGCAAAAATAACGGAACGATTGAACTTTCGGATACGAACGAATCCGCGGAAACCTTGACCGGGGCGGCTTATGTCGCGTCCAGACTGCCGTTTTTTCCGACGCAGTCGGGCGTGTACCGCATGTTGAGCGAAACGGGCAAGGTGCTGTACGTCGGCAAAGCGAAAAACCTGCGCCGGCGGCTGGAAAACTATTCGCATCCTGAACGCAATTCCGTTCGTATTCAGCGCATGATTTCCCAAATCCGCCATATCGAAATCATTGAAACGGCGACGGAAGCCGAAGCGTTTTTGCTGGAAAACGATTTAATCAAGCGGCTGAAGCCCTATTACAACATTTTGCTCAAAGACGACAAAACCTTTCCGCACATTCTGCTGACGACAAAGGACGAGTTTCCGCAGCTGCTGAAACACCGCGGGGCAAGGACGCGCAAGGGCGAATACTTCGGTCCGTTTGCGTCGGCGCTGGCGGTGAACGAAACGCTGACGATTTTGCAAAAGGCGTTTTTGCTGCGTTCCTGCACGGACAACGTGTTCAAAAACAGGACGCGCCCGTGCCTGCTGCATCAAATCAAACGGTGTTCCGCCCCGTGCGCGGGCAAGATTTCCGCCGCCGATTATCAAAAGCTGGCGGGTGAAGCGTGCGCTTTTATGCAGGGGAAAAGCACCAAAATCCAGCAGGAACTGGCGCAAAAAATGGAACAGGCAAGCCAAGAGATGAACTATGAAACCGCCGCCGTGTACCGCGACCGAATCCGCGCGCTGAACCAAATTCAGGCGCAAAGTCTTGATTTGGGCGGAATTGACGAAGGCGACGTTCTGGCGGTTTATACGGAAAACGACGAAGCGTGCATCGAGGTGTTTTTCTATCGCGGCGGACGCGGCGGAGGAAGCTACGCGGCTTTCCCGACCCAAGTCGCGGGACAGTCGGCGGGCGAGGTTTTGCAGGCGTTCATCGGGCAGTTTTACACAACGCATCCCGTTCCGAAAGAAATTCTGGTCAACGTCGATTTGCCCGAACGCGAACTGGTCGAATCCGCTTTGAACGTCAAAATCGCCGTCAATGTCCGCGGGGCGCGCAAACGGCTGGTCGACCGCGCCGAAATGAACGCGCGCGAATCGCTTGTCCGCCGCCGCATGGAGGGCGCGGCGCGTGCGGAGCTGATTGAACAGCTGGGCGAGCTGGTCGGCGCGAAAACGCCCTTGAAGCGCATCGAAACTTACGACAACAGCCATATTCAAGGCACAAACGCGGTCGGCGCGATGGTGGTGGCGACCCCCGACGGATTTGACAAGAAGGCTTATCGCAAATTCAACATCATCGGCGACGGTTTTACGGCGGGCGACGATTTCGGCATGATGCGCGAAGTGTTGACGCGGCGGTTCAAACGCGGGCTGGACGAACATAATTTGCCCGACTTGATTTTAATCGACGGCGGCGCCGTGCAGCTGAAAGTCGCTTTGGATGTGCTGAAAGAGCTGAACGTTCCCGATGTCATCGCCGTCGGCGTCGCAAAGGGCGAGGACAGAAACGCGGGCAGGGAAACGCTTTATTTTGCCGACCGCGAACCTCTGCATTTGGATTTCGACAATCCCGTTCTGCACTATGTCCAGCGGTTGCGCGACGAAGCGCACCGTTTCGTCATTACGACGCACAGAACCAAGCGCAAAAACGCGACGCTGATTTCGGCGTTGGACGATTTGAAAGGCGTGGGGGCGAAGCGCAAGAAAGCGCTGCTGCAGCATTTCGGGTCGGTGCGGGCTTTGCAAAGCCTCAGTCCCGATGAAATCGCAAAAGTTGAGGGCATCAGCAAAACATTGGCGAACCAAATTTGCGATGCCCTCAAAAAGAAGTAAGGTTATTTAATTATTCGGGCTTTTTCCCGACGGGTTCGATGTCGGGGGCTTTGTGCGCGAACGCTTCGACGCATTTTGCGCCTTTCTTCGGATCGCAGACAACGCCCGCGCCGGCGATGCAGCCGCCTTCGCACGTCATCATTTCAATCAGATTGCCGGGGGCTTTGCCCTTCGGGTACGTTTTGAACAGACGCAACATCGCGGGTTTGATGCCGTTGATGCAGACGGGGTTCAATTCGACTTCGCCGTTGATGGCGACGCGCACCGCTTCGGCAACGCCGCCCGTGACCGCGAACGCGCGGCCCTGCGCCGACGGAATCGCGTCGAATTCGGCGGGGGCGCAGTCGTTGACGATGATGTCGGCGGCTTTGAACAAAGCGTCCAGTTCTTCAAACGTCATGACGAAATCGACTTTATCGTCGTTCATGCCCTCATAGCGTTTGGCAACGCACGGACCGACAAAGACCGTAACCGCGTCGGGCATGTCTTTTTTGACCATGGCGGCGGTGTAGTGCATCGGGGTCGCCGTGTCGGAAACGAACTGAGCCAGTTCGGGAACGTGGCGTTTCACCACTTGGATATAAGCGGGACAGCACGACGTCGTCATGAACTGGTCGCCGCGTTTCATGCGTTCGATGAATTCCATGGCTTCCTTGCGGGTGGTTTCGTCGGCGCCGACGGCGACTTCGACGACATTCGAAAAGCCCAAGCCTTTCATCGCGGAAACGACTTTTTCGACGCCGCCCTCGAACTGACCCGCAATGGCGGGGGCGAGCATGGCGACGACCTTTTTCTTGTCCGTGACGACGGCGCGCAGAATGTCAATCAGCTGGGAACGTTCCATCACCGCGCCGAACGGGCAGGCGCGCATGCAGCGGCCGCAGGAAATGCATTTGTCGAAATCGATTTCCGCGCGGCCCGAAGCGCCGTGGTGAATCGCGTTGACGGGGCAGGCGTTTTCACACGGAACAATACGTTTCGCAATAGCTTGATACGGGCAGGCTTCTTTGCATCGGCCGCAGTTTTTGCATTTGTCGGGGTCGATGTGGGCTTTGCCGTTGCCCTCGAAAGAAATCGCGCCGAAAGCGCAGTTGCGGACGCAGGCGCGGGACAGGCAGCTTTGGCACAATTCGGTGACGACGTGCGACGACTGGACGCATTCGTTGCAGGCGATGTCCAAAACGGTCATTACGGGCGCGGTCGGTTTTTCACGCGCCAAAGCGCGGCGCGCGTATTCGGACAGCGGAGTGACTTCGTCGTCTTCCTCGACGCGGAAGCCCAAAGCCGCCAGGCAGCGGGTGCGCAGAATGGCGCGTTCCTTGTAAATACAGCAGCGGTACGCTTCGGTATCGTGCGGCGGACGGATTTCCAGCGGCAGGTGGTCGACTTCGTCAACCAGCGTGTTTTTCAAAAAAGCCCGTGCCAAACGGGTCAGAATTTCGCGGCGGAAATAGGTGGCGTTATCTCTGATTTCTGTCATTTAAAAGCCCTTTGTTTGCAAGCTGTGGGGAAAATAAATCAAGCGGATTATAACATCTTTTCCCCCAAAGTATAGCAATTTCAGTCCCGCGCCCCTTTTTTTATAGTCGTGTTGACATATGGTCATCCGCGCCGCCCGCGTCGTACACTGGAGGAAACGCAACCAAGGGGGATTTTGATGACTGAGGACAACATTTTACGTTTGCTGGCGCCCGTTTCGGGGAAAACCGTGCCGATTGAATCGGTGCCTGACGAGGTTTTCGCGCAAAAGACCGTCGGCGACGGAATCGCGATTGCGCCGTCGTCTTATGTGCTGTGCGCGCCATGCGCGGGGACAATATCGACGATTCATTCGGCGCATCACGCTTTGACGCTTTCGACCACTGACGGCATCGATATTCTGATGCACATCGGGCTGGATACCGTCATGCTCAAAGGCGACGGATTCGAAGTTTTTGTCATCAAAGGGCAAACCGTCGAAGCGGGGCAGCCGCTGATTGCTTTTTCGCGCGAAATTTTGGAAAGCAGGGGCAAAAGCCTTTTAACCGAAATCGTTATTGCTTCGGGTGAAAAAACGGCGGGACTGAAAGCGTTTGCCAACCGCGACGTCAAGGTTGGCAAAGATACGGTTTTGGAGGTCAAACTGAAAACCGCCGCAAAACAGGAATCCGCGCAATCGGCGCAAACGGCGACGTCATGGCAAATCGGCATTAAAAATCCGGCGGGGATTCATGCGCGTCCCGCCGCCGTTTTGACCGCCGCGGCAAAGCGGTTCGATTCCGATATAACGTTGATGAAAGGCGACCGCGAAGTCAATGCGAAAAGCGTTGTCGCCGTTATGGGCTTGGACGTGGCAAAGGGCGACAAAGTCCGCCTGAAAGCGACGGGAACGGATGCGGCGGAAGCGTTGAAAAGCTTGCTTCCCTTGTTGGAAAGCGGATTGGGCGAGGATTTGACCAAAACCCCCGAACCCGCCGTTCCCGTCATTGAAAAACAAACGGGCGGGGCAGACGCTTTTTACGGTGTTCCCGCGTCGAAAGGTGTGGCTTCGGGCGTGGTCGTGCAGTTGAAAGACGTGTCAATCGACGTCGAGGAATTCGGCGGGCAGGTTACGGACGAAAAGGAAAAACTGAATGCCGCTTTGAACGAAGCGCGGCTTGTACTGACCGATTTATACGATAAAACGGCGGCAAAAACGGGGGTGGAATCCGCCGCAATCTTTAAAGCGCACGGAGAGCTGCTGGACGATCCCGAAATGCTGAACGCGGCGCAGGCTTTGGTTGAAAAGGGGCGAAGCGCGGCGTTTGCGTGGCAGCAGACCGTTGCCAAAATGGCGGCAAAATTCGCGGAAATGAAAAATCCCATGCTGGCGGCGCGGGCGAACGACGTGCGCGATGTCGGCAAACGCGTTTTGCGGCTGATTACGGGCGAGGTGCAAGAAAAGCCGGATTTGCCCGACAACGCGGTTTTGATTGCCGAGGATTTGACTCCGTCCGACGCGGCAAGCCTTGACCGCGGTAAAACGGCGGGCTTTGCGACGGTCGGCGGCGGGGCGGTGTCGCATGCCGCGATTTTGGCGCGTTCCATGGGAATTCCCGCCGTGTCGGGGCTGTCGCGCGACGTGCTGAATTTGTTGAACGGGACGGCTGTTTTGCTGGACGGCACGCAGGGCGTTTTGTATCCGAATCCGTCCGAAGAACTGCAAAAGAAAGCGGCTGAAACCGCCGAAGACGATAAGCGCAAACGCGCGGCTTTGCTGGCGGACAAGGATTTGCCCGCTGTTACAACGGACGGTGTTGAAATCGAAGTCGCGGGCAATATCGGCAGTATCGAGGGCGCGGCGGAAGTCGTCGCAAACGGCGGCGCGGGCGTCGGGCTGCTGCGTTCCGAATTTCTGTTTTTGGGGCGCAAAACTCCGCCGTCCGAGGACGAACAAACCGCCGTCTACAAAGCGATAAAGGACGCTTTGGGCAAAGAGCGCGGCTTGATTGTCCGCACGCTGGACGTCGGCGGGGACAAGCCGTTGGACTATCTGCCCTTGCCGCAGGAAGCCAATCCGTTTTTGGGCGTGCGCGGCATTCGGGCAAGCTTGAATGCCGAAGCTTTGTTCCGTTCGCAGATTCGGGCGGTATTGCGCGCGGCGGACGGTGAAAAAATCCGCGTGATGTTTCCGATGATTGCGGCTTTGGACGAACTGCGGCGCGCCAAGCAAATCGTCGAAGAGGAACGTTTGGCTTTGGATGCCGAACCGCTGTCAATCGGGATGATGATTGAAGTCCCCGCCGCGGTGCTGAATGCCGAAACTTTTGCCAAAGAAGTCGATTTCTTTTCCATCGGCACAAACGATTTGACGCAGTACATCATGGCGGCGGACAGGGGAAACGCGGCTTTGGCGGCATTGTCCGACGGGCTGAATCCCGCGGTGCTGAAAGCGGTCAAAATGACCGTCGAGGGCGCGCGGTCGTGCGGCAAATGGGTGGGCGTTTGCGGCGGATTGGCGGCGCAGGAAGCGGCGGTGCCTTTGCTGGTCGGGCTGGGCGTGTCGGAATTAAGCGTGCCGCCCGCGGCGATTCCCGCGGTCAAAGCGCAAATCCGCGCTCAGGATTTCAAAAAATGTCAGGCGTTGGCGGACAAAGCCGTGCTGATGCAGTCAGCCGCCGCCGTGCGCGAAGTGGTCAAGTCTTTCAAGTAAGGGGGCGGATATGATGAAACAGGCTTTTGCTTTTTTGCAGAAAATCGGAAAATCGCTGATGCTGCCCGTTGCCGTTCTGCCCGTGGCGGGGTTGTTGCTGGGCATCGGGTCGGGATTGCTGAACGCGGATATTTCGTGGCTGCCGCCTTTGATTCCCCAAGTCATGAGCCAAAGCGGCAACGTGATTTTCGACAACCTGCCGCTGATATTCGCAATCGGAACGACGTTGGGCTTGACCGACAACGACGGAGTGGCGGCTTTGGCGGCGGTCGTGGGATTTTTGGTTTTGCAAGCCTCGATGGGCGTTATGGCGGACGTGCTGTGGTATCACGTTTCCGCCGAACAGGAAACGCTGGGCGTTTTGGCGCAGGCGTTGGATTACGACGTGGCTTTTGTGCGCAAAATCGTTTCGACCAACGTCGGCATCAAGACGATTCAAACAGGCGTGTTCGGCGGGATGTTCGTCGGTATTGTCGCGGCGTATATTTATAAAAGATTCTATAAAATCCAGTTGCCGCCGTATTTGGGATTTTTCGCAGGCAAGCGTTCCGTTCCGATTATAACGGCTTTGGCGGCGATTGTTTTGGGCGTGCTGTTGAGCTTTGTCTGGCCGCCGATACAGGAAAAAATCAACGCGTTTTCAATGTGGGCGGCGTACAGCTCCCCCGTGGTGGCGGGCGCGACCTACGGCTTTGTCGAAAGACTGCTGCTGCCGTTCGGTCTGCACCATATTTGGAACGTGCCGTTCTTCTTTGAAATCGGACAGTACGTCAACAAAGCGGGCGAGCTGGTCACGGGCGACATTCCCCGATTCTTTGCTGGCGACGCGACGGCGGGGATTTTGGGCGGCGGATTCCTGATTAAGATGTTCGGTCTGCCTGCCGCGGCTTTGGCGATTTTCCACACCGCCAAACCCGAAAACAGGCTGAAAGTCGGCGGCATTATGGCTTCGGGCGCGCTGACCGCGTTTTTGACGGGCATTACCGAACCGCTGGAATTCACGTTTTTGTTCGTCGCGCCGATGCTGTACTTTGTCCATGCGGTCATGGTCGGATCGGCGTTTGCGGTCATCAATCTGACGGGCGCGCATATCGGCTACACGTTTTCGCAGGGCGCAATCGACTATATGCTGTTTTACGCGCTGGACACCAAGCCGTGGATGGTTTTCATTCTGGGACCCGTTTACGCCGTACTGTATTATGCCGTTTTCCGCTTTGTCATCACGGCGTTTGATATGAAGACTCCTGGGCGCGAGGACGAATCGCTCAAGCAGGACGAAACGGTCGCTTCAAACGGCGATATGGCGGCGAAACTGGTCGCGGCGTTCGGCGGCAGGGAAAACATCGAAGCTTTGGACGCGTGCATCACCCGCTTGCGCTTGGTTGTCAAGGATGTCGACAAAGTTTCTGACGGCGATTTGAAAAAACTGGGGGCAAGCGGCGTCATGCGCATCGGGCAGAACGTCCAGGCCGTGTTCGGCACGCATTCCGAAATTCTGAAAACGGAAATGGAGGAATATCTGCAGGGCAAAACGCCCGCGGCAGCCGTTCCGTCCGAAGCGGTGACGCGGGCTTTGGGCGGCGCGGAAAACATCAAGCACACCGCCAAAACGGCGGACGGCGGCGCGCATGTCGCGCTGAAAAACACCGCGAAAATCGACGAAGACGCTTTGCGTCAAGCGGGCATTACGCTGATGTTCGAACTGGAAAACGGGGCGGTGTACATTGCGCCGTTTATTCCTTGAAAAAATTTTTGAATGAATCTAAAGTATCGAAAACCAACAAAGGAGTTTTTAATGATGAAATCAATCAAAGGCACGAAAACCGAAAAAAATCTGCTGATGACGTTTGCGGGCGAATCGCAGGCGCGCATGCGCTACACGTTTTGGGCGTCCGCCGCGAAAAAGGAAGGCTATGAGCAAATCGCCGCCATTTTCACGGAAACCGCCGAACAGGAAAAGGAACACGGCAAGCGCATGTTCAAATTTTTGGAAGGCGGGGACGTTGAAATCACCGCGTCCTATCCCGCGGGGCAAATCCGTTCGACGCTTGAAAATTTAAGCGAAGCCGCCAAAGGCGAAGAACACGAATACATAGAACTTTATCCCGCCTGCGCCGATGTCGCGGACGCCGAGGGATTCCCCGAAATCGCGGAAATGTACCGTGCGGTTTCCGTTGCCGAAAAATTCCATGCCGAACGCTATCGCGCTTTGGAAAAGAACATCAAAGAGGGACACGTTTTCGAACGCACGGCGGACAAAAAATGGCGCTGCCGCAACTGCGGTTATGTGTACGAGGGCAAGGAAGCTCCCGAAATCTGCCCCGCCTGTTTGCATCCGCGTGCCTATTACGAAATTGCCGCGGAAAACTATTAAGTCAAAAAAAACTCCCGCTTTTGCGGGAGTTTTTCATTATTCGGGGGCTTTGCCGTAGCCGCAGTAGGACGGCTTTTCGAACACTTTGATTCGCGCTGCGCCCGCAAAGTCCAATTTGGCGTTTTTGTAGGTGATTTGACCGTCGGATTCGGGCAGGGCGTCGTGTTTCGTTTGGTACGTCCGAACGTCCGCCAAGCTCATGGTCAAGCCGCTTTTGAACACAACGTTCCAGCCGTACAGACTGTAGCCTGTTTTGACCAGAATGACGGGTTCGGTCGTGGCAATCTCTCCGCTGTCGGCGGTAAAGACGCATCCCGCCGCCGTTTGGTCGGTTTCGCGTCCGACGGCGTATGCAACAGGCGCGTTCATCGGCGCGGCGGGTGCGGAAACGGGAGCTTCCGCGGGCATTGCGGCTTCGTTGGCGGCGGGAACGGTCAGGCTTGTCAATCCGCTGAAATACAGTTTCGATTCGTTTGGACCAACCAGCATGCCGTTGGCGCCGTTCAATTCGATGACGGAATTTTCATGCCCCGCCAAAGACATAACGGCGGAACTGTTCAAAATCAGCGTGCATTCGTCGGGGTCGACGGCGGGAATGACGATTTCGCCGACATTCGCGAACAGCTGCTGTTCGCCGTCCGCCGTAATCAGAATGCCGCTGTTGTAAGCGTTTTCGTCCAAAGCAATCGTTTGTCCCGCTTGTCCTGACAGCTGGGAAACCGATACGTCGCCGACAATCAGGTGCCAATCCGCCAAACGGTTGAACGCCCCGTCGTCGTTGGTCAAAACAACGGCGTTTTGAACGGCGGAAGCAACAAACGTCGTAACGCCCGCGCGTCCGTCAAACGCTGCCGCACCCGTGGCGGGCAAAGAATCATCCGCCTCCGACGGAATTTCGGCTTCCTGCGCTTCTTCGGCGATTTCGGGTTCGGCGGGGGCGGTTTCCTGCGCGATTTCTTGGTCGGCAAGCGCGTCGATTTCAGCCGTGTTTTCAGGCTCGGGTTCGGGGAGCGGAGCGGGTTCGGCTTCGGGTTCCAACGATTCCAAATCGGCAACGGTCGGCGCGTCCTGTTCCGACGGTTCAACCGCTGTCGGCGCGGGTTCGGAAGCGACGGCTTCCAAATCTTCGACGGAAAGGTCGTCGTTTTCAGCCAATTCAGGTTCGGGAGCGGGGGCTTCGAGTTCAGGCAGAGCTTCCGCCGCGGGTTGTTCCGGTTCGAGTTCGGGGACGACCGCGGGGGCGGCATCCTCCGTTTCAGGCGGCAAAGGCGGTTCCGTTACGGGGGCGGCGTCTTCATCGTCGAACAAATCGTCAATCGAATACTCTTCGGGCTGTTGTTCCGTTTGTTCGGCAGGGGCTTCGACATATTCATAGTGTTCTTCGCCCGCGGGCTGAGCCTCTTCTGCGGGAACTTCGGCATATTCGTATTGCGCCGCTTCGTCTTCGGGAACCTCCACATATTCGTACTGCTCTTCGGCTTCGGGGGCGGGCGCTTCGACATATTCGTATTCGGCGTTTTCGTCCGCAGGTTGCGCGGCGGCGTCTGCGAGGGCTTCCACATACTCGTATTCGTACTGTTCTTCCGTGCCGTCGGCAGAGGCGGGCGGCACTTCACCTTCGGGAACCTCCACATACTCGTACTGCTCTTCGGCTTCGGGGGCGGGAGCTTCGACATATTCGTATTCGGCGTTTTCGTCCGCGGGCTGAGCGGCGGCATCCGCGGGGGCTTCCACATATTCGTATTCGTACTGTTCGCCGTCGGCGGCGGGGGGCGGCACTTCGCCCTCGGGGACTTCGACATATTCGTATTCAATGGCGTCGTTTTCGGGCGATTCGACGTATTCGTATTCGGGGGCGGTCTGTGTTTTCTGTTCGTCAGCCATAATGAAAAGTCCCTTGGTAAAAAACAACTGCTGTTTATTTTCCTAAAAAACACGGCAAGAAACAAGATAAAAAAAGAAAGGCGGAAAAAATCCGCCTTTCTTGAAAGAAATTGCCTGAGGATTACACCGGTTCCCAAACTTCGTCCGAACGTTCGAAACGCAAGGACAGCAATTTCAGTTCTTCGGGGAATTCGGCGGGCAAACGTTGCTGATCCGCGAACGGACGGAAGTATTTCGCCTGATCTTCGGTGTCTTTCAGACCTTCGGCTTTGTCAATCGACATCAGCGCCGTAAACGCGGCTTTGTCGATGTTCAATCCCGTCAAGTCCAAATCTTCGTAGCGCGGCATCAGACCGACAGGTCCTTCGACGGCGCCGACGCGACCGTGAACGCGGTTGATAATCCATTGCAGGACGCGCATATTTTCACCGTAACCCGGCCACATGAAGTGTCCCGCTTCGTCTTTGCGGAACCAGTTGACGCGGAAAATCATCGGCGCGTTGGGAACCAGACGCTTCATTTCCAGCCAATGCGACCAGTAGTCGGCCATGTTGTAGCCGCAGAACGGCAACATCGCGAACGGGTCGCGGCGGATACCGCCAGCACCTTCGGCCGCGGCTGTTTTTTCGGAACCCATCGTCGCGGCAAGGTAAACGCCGTGGCTCCAGCTGAACGACTGGTAAACCAGCGGGGTGTTGTGCGCCAGACGACCGCCGAAAATGAACGCGGAAATGGGCACGCCTTCGGGATTTTCCCAGTTTGGATCAATCGTCGGGCATTGACGCGCGGGCGCCGTGAAGCGGGAGTTCGGATGCGCCGCCGGCGTTTCCGAAGCGGGCGTCCAATCGTTGCCTTTCCAGTCAATCAAGTGCGCGGGTTTTTCGTCCGTCATGCCTTCCCACCACACGTCGCCGTCGTCGGTCAGGGCGACGTTCGTGAAAATGGTGTTGGCGCGGCAGGATTCCATCGCGTTGTGGTTCGTTTTGTCGGACGTGCCGGGGGCGACGCCGAAGAATCCCGCTTCGGGGTTGATGGCGTGCAGACGACCGTCTTTGCCCGGTTTAATCCAAGCGATGTCGTCGCCGACCGTCCAGACTTTCCAGCCTTTGAAGTGGGCGGGCGGAATCAGCATGGCAAGGTTCGTTTTGCCGCAGGCGCTGGGGAACGCCGCCGCAACGTACGTTTTTTCGCCTTCGGGGCTTTCGATGCCCGCAATCAGCATGTGTTCGGCAAGCCAGCCTTCGTCGCGCGCCTGAACGGTCGCGATGCGCAGAGCCAAGCATTTTTTGCCCAACAAAGCGTTGCCGCCGTAACCCGAACCGAACGACCAGATTTCACGGGTTTCGGGGAAATGCGTGATGTAGGTGTTTTCGGGGTTGCAGGGCCACGTTACGTCCTTGACGCCGTCGTTCAGCGGCATGCCGACGGAGTGCATGCAGGGGACGAATTCGCCGTCTTCGCCCAGAATGTCCAGCACTTTCTGACCCGTGCGCGCCATAATCGCCATATTGACGACGACGTAGGGCGAATCGGTGATTTCAACGCCGATTTTGGAAATGTGCGAACCCAACGGTCCCATCGAGAACGGAATGACGTACATCGTTCTGCCGTGCATGCAGCCGTTGAACAGCGTATGCAGTTTTTCTTTCATTTCCTTGGGGTTTGCCCAGTTGTTGGTGGGACCCGCGTCGATTTCGCGTTCGGAACAGATGAACGTGCGGGCTTCCACACGGGCGACGTCCTGCGGATTGGAACGCGCCAAGAAGCAGTTCGGGCGTTTTTGTTCGTTCAATTTGATAAAAGTGCCTTTGTCGACCAGCAACTGGCACAAGCGGTCGTTTTCCTCTTTCGAACCGTCGCACCAATAGACGGCGTCGGGCTGGCACAGGTCAGCCATTTTTTCAACCCATGCAACCAATTTGGCGTTGCGGGTTTTTTCGGCAGTGTAATTCGTTTGCATTATAAACCTCTTTCTTGACAAGAAGAATCGACCTCGATTCTCTGATGAAAGAGTGTAGCCGAATTTTTCGTCCGAGGGTAGTTTTTTTTAACGGTTTTATTTCGGGAAAATCAAAACGGCTTTCAGTCCGCCCAGCGTGCTGTCGCCCATCAGGATTTTGCCGCCGTGGGACAAAACGATGTCGCGCGTGATGGTCAACCCCAGCCCGACGCCGCCCGTTTGCGTGTTGCGCGATTCGTCCAGACGGAAAAACGCTTTGAACACGTCGTCGCGTTTTTCGGCGGGAATGCCGGGTCCGTTGTCTTCGACCGTGATTTCGGCAAAGTGTTCCTTGACGTTCAATCCGACGCGCACAAGCGTGCCGTAGCGTTCGGCGTTCGTTATCAGGTTCCACAGACACCGCTTGAAGTCGTGGCGGCGGATGTTCATCGTCAGCGGCGCGTTTGCCGTAAAGCAGAGCGCGACGCCGTCTTTGCGCAAAGAATCGACCGTTTTGGCAATCAAATCGGGAATGTCGGTCGGTTCCGCCTGTTCTTTTCCCTCGCCGCGGGCAAAGTCCAAATACCCGTTGACCATGTGTTCCATTTCCGTCACGTCGCTGAGCAAATCGCGCGCGTTTTCGTCGTCGCCCATCATGCTCAGCTGCAGGCGCATGCGGGTCAGCGGAGTCCTTAAATCATGCGAAACGCCCGCCAGCATGCGGGTTCGTTCCTCGATATGTCTGCGGATGCGGTCGCGCATTTTGATAAAGGAGGTCGCCGCTTGGCGGACTTCGGTCGCGCCTTCGGGCTTGAACGTTTCGACGTCGCGCCCCAAGCCGAAGTTTTCCGCCGCCGAAGCCAAGCGCAAAATCGGGCGGATTTGATTTCTTAAAAACAAAACGGCAATGCCCGTCAGCAACAGGGACGACCCGAAAATCCACAGCGCGAAAACGTAAGTCGTCGACGAAAAGAAAAATTTGTACGGCAAAACGACTTCCAACGTCGTGTAGGGCGTGTAGAACATCAGCCGCAGACTGTAGTCGCTGCGCATGGGGAAAGCCTGAAACGGATAGCCGACGGTTTTCAGCGCGGGAATCAGCTCCGCCGTGCGAAGCGACGGTTTGACTTTCGTGCGCGGGGGATTGTCGACGGGCGGCAGAAAGCGCAGGGTGAAGCGCGATGTCTGCATCAGCCGCTGCATCAGCTCCTGCCGTTCGGCGGCATCGTCGATTTCGGCGTAAGCGTCAAGGGTCAGTCTGATTTCCGCCGCAATGCCCAAAGCCAGACGGCGGCTGACCGACTGCCAGTGATTGTCGTAAAACACGACCGTGCCGATGGTTTGCAGCAAAATAACGGGGGTTACCATAATCAGCAAAGATCGCGCCCAAAGCCTGTTGGGCAGAAAACGGTGTCTGAAATTGCGCCAATGCGCGCCGAAATCAAAGCTCATTGTTTTAATCCGGTATCAAAGAATAGCCCTTGCCGCGGACGGTTTGGATATAGCGCGGCTGGCTTGCGTCGGGTTCGATGCGGCGGCGCAAACGGGTGATTTGCACGTCGATTGTGCGCAGGTTCGTTTCGTTGCCCGTTTTCTGCGCCAGTTCTTCGCGGGAAATGTCCTGCCCCGCCTTTTGCGCCAGCAGGCTGAGCAAAGCATCCTCGGACAGCGGCAGACGCACGCGTTCCGATGCGCGGTAAAGCGCGTGTTCGTCCAAATCGTAGCGGAACGCGCCGAATTTGACTTCGGCTTTTTGCTTTTCGGGCGGTTTGCTCATCACGCGGCGCAGAATCGAATTGATGCGCAACAGCAGTTCGCGCGGTTCGAACGGTTTGGGCAGATAGTCGTCCGCGCCCGCTTCCAACCCGTTGATGCGGTCGTCCGTTTCGCCCATGGCGGTCAGCATCAAAACGGGGACGCTGTCGCCCTCTTTGCGAAGCCTTGCCGTGAATTCAAGCCCCGTTTCGCGCGGCATCATCACGTCGACGACCAGCAAATCGAAACGGTACCAGCCGCGCATTTCGTCGGCTTCGCGCGTGTCGGCGGCGGTAAAGACGCGGTATCCGCTGTCAGTCAGAAACTTTTGCAGCAGTTTGCGCAAACGGTTGTCGTCGTCAACGACCAAAATCAGCGGATTGTTCAGCGCGTTTTCGGTTTTATCCATGCCTTGCCCCTTTTTTGTTCAGCATAGCCGTTTAGACTGCACAAGACAAGTTTGAGAAATCCGATATGAAAGCGGTATACCCTGCGGTGTTTAGCCAATATGCTTTAGGTGCGGAACGTAATGTTTGTATAATGTCGCGCTGTTGCTCTGCTATCTTATTATTGTAAAGCATACGGTTGTTAATATCTGCAGGAATGTTTAGCAGGGTGTTTGAATACACACCATCTAAAAAAGCACCGATATAAACG
>CAVCSV010000016.1:33967-49891 GCA_963604715.1 Limosilactobacillus gorillae | reverse complement strand
AAAAACAACCGACATGAAAATAAAAAAACAAACAACAGTCCCATCATTTTCTTTAAATTTTTGCCGTTCAATTTTTAAATTATCGCTACCACACGAAGGGCAAACATGCTTTTTTGGTTTTTCGTCAATCTTTTTGAGACCGTCCGTTTCTTTTTTCCCATCTTCAGGAATTGACATCCCTATGTTTATAAGGTCTCTATTCTTTGCCCATACGGCAAATTGTTCCGCGCTGTTGTCGTTTAAAGCAGCGTTTTCACTTTCCGTACTTGTTCCGCAGAACGAACAAAATTTCGAATCGTCCGCGATTTCTTTTCCGCAATTTTTACAAAACATTTTCCACCTTGCTTCAAAAACACAAAACCCACCTGCTGCAGGTGGGCGGAGTGTTCAGAAACCGTACGATAGAAAGGACGGCTCGACGTTTTTCGCGCATAGCCTTATAGACGCCGACACCCGCCCTTTGGGCAGAAATCGGCGCATAATTTTTTAGTCGCCATACACAATGCGACTTCTATCGTAAAGGGTTTCTGACGCCCTGTCCCCGTGTTCGGGAACAAAAAAAGCTTATCAAACTCCCGCTTAAAAGAAAAGCGTTTCTTTTTCGTTGAGCTTTTCGCCCCTTTTTCATCGAAAAACCCGTTCAATCCGAGTCTAAAAATAAGTGTCAAATTCGGGTTTAAGAACCCTTTAAAATCGGCAAATCACTGGTCTAAAAATGATTGTCAAAAAGTCTAAAAATAAATGTCGCGCAACATACAATAAAAAAAGCCTGCTTGAAAAAGCAGGCTTTTCTGTTATTGGCTCCGCGAGTAGGATTCGAACCTACGACCAATCGGTTAACAGCCGATTGCTCTACCGCTGAGCTATCGCGGAATAATCTTGGAGGCCGAAACCGGAATCGAACCGATATCTAAGGATTTGCAGTCCTCTGCATAACCATTCTGCCATTCGGCCCCGTAGCGGTTTGTCCCTTAAGACAGATGAACTTATAGCCCTCCTTGACGGGCAAGTCAACAAAAAAATACATCTTTTTTTTCACTTTCATCGTTTTTCATTCTTTGCGATAATCAACGCGGTTTTATCATATACGGGAGGGCTTGTGTTCCGTGCCTGCTTTGTCCGCTTTTGAAACGGCGCGCCGAAACATGCTGTTCGGTCAGCTGATTTGCAACAGAATCCAAAACACGGCATTGCTGAATGCCATGGGCGGCGTGCCGCGCGAACGCTTTGTGTCCGACCGCATGCAAGGCAAAGCGTACGCCGACGAAACGATTGCCGTCGGTCGGACGGTTTTGTTTTCCCCGTTGATTTTTGCGAATTTGGTTGTGCTGGCGGATGTTCGCCCCGACGATTTTGTCTTGAATTTGCACGCGGGAACGGGATATTCCGCCGCCGTTCTGGCAAAGATGTCGCGCGCCGTCGTCGCTTTGGAAGACGATTCGTCTTTGTGCGAAAACGCCGAAAAGATTTACATCGACGGCAAAATCGACAATATCGCGCTGTTCAACCGCGCCGCCGATGCGGGAATTCCCAAACAAAGCCCGTTTGACGTGATTTTCATCGACGGCATTGTGCCGCGGATTCCCGAAAATCTGTATGACAGTCTGGCGGACGGCGGACGGCTGGTCGCCGTGGTGTCGACCGACGAAGACGCGGCGGGACACGCCGTCAGAGTCGTAAAAAACGGTGCGGCGGTGACGGTTTCGAACGCTTTCGACATTGATTTGACGGCGGTGAACCGCGGCGAAACCCGCAAAAAGTTTGTTTTTGAGGGGATTTCTTAAAATTATGTTGATATACGAGGGCGTGTAACGCTAAAAAAGAGTGTTTTACCTCTCTTGATTCTTTCAAGGGAATCGTTTTGCTGAACGGAAAGGTGAGTCTGATGACGTCGAATCGACAGGTTGTAAAAAGTTTTCTGACGGGTGTTTCTGTAATCGCCGTATTGGCGGCGGGCGGAAATGCCGAAGCCGAAACGTTGGATGAAGCGCTGACATATACTTATGTCGCGAATCCGTCTTTGGCGGCGCAGCGCGCGTATGTCAAATCCGTTTACGAACAAATCAACGAAAGCAAATCGGGCTACAAGCCGACAATCGCGGGTCAGGCGTCATACAGCTACACTTATCAGCGCCAGCGTTCGCGTCCCGCTTTTTCCGAAAACGAAAGCATGCCCGTCAACATGGGTGTCAACGCCGTTCAGCCGCTGTTTTCGGGTTTCGGAACCGTTGCTTCCGTCAAAGCCGCCCGCCAGAAATTCGAAGCGGAAAAAGCCAAGCTGCAGGATTTGGAACAGTCCGTTTTGACCCAAGCGGTCGTTGCTTATACGGACGTGATTCGGTCTATCGCCGTTTGGAAACTGAATCAAAACAACGAAGCCGTTTTGAAACGTCAGCTGGACTACACGCAGGACAGATTTCGCGTCGGCGAACTGACCAAAACCGACGTGGCGCAAGCCGAAGCGCGCTATGCGGGGGCGGTTGCTTCCCGCATCCAAGCCGAAGGCGACGTCAAGGTTTCCTATGCGTCCTATCAGGAAACGGTCGGCAAAATGCCCGAAAAGATTTTCGAACCCGAAGTGCCCGCCGCGAAACTGCCGCAAACTTTGGAAGACGCGCTTGCCGTCGCGGAAAAGAAAAATCCGTCCGTCATCAGCGCGGAATATCAGGAACAGCAAGCCAAAAGCGGCGTTGATGTCGCGAAATCGTCGCACTATCCCAGCTTGAATTTGCAAGCGTCCTATTTGAACAGCCGCGCCAACGCGCACGGTTCGCTGTCGATGTACGACAGCGCGGGGGCGTATCAAGGCGCCATGCGCACGGGACGCGCGCGCGAAGAGGATTCGTCCGTCAAACTGGTGCTGGACGTGCCGTTCTATACCGCGGGTGTCGTTTCGTCAAAAGTGACTCAAGCCAAACTTGCCGAACGTCAGGCGTCGCTGGGCGTTGTGTCCGTGCGCCGCGCCGTGGTTCAGGCGACAACGCAGGCTTGGGAAAACTATCAGGCGACTTTGGCGGGATTGTCGTCTTTGCAGGAACAGGTGCGCGCCGCCGAACTGGCTTTGGACGGCGTCCGTCACGAAGAACAGGCGGGCACGCGCACGATTTTGGACGTGCTGAACGCCGAACAGGAATTGCTGAACGCGCGCGTCAGCTTGGTTTCCGCCAAGAAAAACCTGATTGACGCGTCGTATATGCTGATTTCCGCCATGGGCTTGATGACGCCCGACAATTTGGACTTGGACATCGACAGATACCGCAAAAACGCCTCCGCCAAAGCGGCTGAGCCGGTTCAAAACGCCGAAACGGAAAACGAACAACCTGCGGAACAGCCGCAAAACGCCGCGCCCGAACAGGAAGAACAGGTGTGAAATATCGGCTTGCGCCCTTTGGACAAAATGGTATATTAAAGAATAATAAAGTTTTAACCGTGGATGAAAAATGACTGAACAAAACGAACCGTCAATGGAGGATATTCTGGCGTCGATTCGCAATATCCTTGCCGACGAGGAAGACAAGGGTGCGGACAATGAAAAATCCCCCGAACGGCAGAATGCGCCCGTTGCGGACAAAAAGCCGTCGGGCGTCGTTGATTTGACCGCCGATATGATTGTCAACGAAACGCAAAAAGCCAAAGCCGCTATGGTTGAAACGCCCGAGGAAGAAGACGAGGACGACTTTACGCCCGAACCCGTCATTCCCCGCCAGCCGATGAAAGAAGAAACTTTGAACGATTTGATGCAGGAAAAAAGCCGCTCCGCCGATGACGACGTTCTGCTGTCGCCGCCGACGATTGAAGCCGCAGCTCATTCTTTGTCGGGATTGCGTGATTTTGCCGCCGAACAAAAGGGAAATCTGGGCAACGGGTCTTTGACGATTGAAACGATTGTGCGCGAATCCGTCAAGCCGTATCTGAAAGAATGGCTGGATGCCCACCTGCCCGAAATCGTCGAAAGAATCGTCAAAAAAGAAGTCGCCTACATCATGGATCGGCTGAATTTGAAATAAGACGCGCTGACTTTTTATTTCCTCAAGCCGATTCGCCG
Source organism: Limosilactobacillus gorillae (assembly GCA_963604715.1). GTDB lineage: Bacteria > Pseudomonadota > Alphaproteobacteria > CAAGCB01 > CAG-977 > UBA2903. Next base: position 45,846 of record CAVCSV010000016.1, on the reverse strand, counting down.
CTTGGGGAATTATTTTTTTAATTGGTAAAGGAGATTTGGCGATGCTGGAAAAAGTGTACGACCCCGCCGCCGTGGAAACGAAAATTTACGAACAATGGGAAAAATCGGGCGCGTTCGCCTGTCATCCCGATTCGGACAAAGAACCGTACTGCATTATGATTCCCCCCCCCAATGTGACGGGCAATCTGCACATCGGGCACGCGTTGACTTTTTCCATTCAGGATACGTTGATTCGCTATCAGCGCATGAAAGGCAAAGACGTTCTGTGGCAGCCGGGGACGGACCACGCGGGCATTGCGACGCAAATGGTCGTCGAACGCCTGTTGGCGAAAGAGGGAATCTCCCGCCACGATTTGGGACGCGAAAAATTCCTTGAAAAGGTCTGGGAATGGAAAGCCAAATCGGGCGGTCAAATCGTTGGTCAGCTGCGCCGTTTGGGCGCGTCTTTGGATTGGCCGCGCGAACGCTTTACGATGGACGAAGGGCTGTGCCGCGCCGTGCGTCAGGAATTTGTGACGCTGTACAAAGACGGCTTGGTTTACCGTGCGAAACGCTTGGTCAACTGGGATCCGTATTTGCAGACCGCCGTTTCCGATTTGGAAGTCGAACAGCGCGAAACCGTCGGCAAAATGTGGTACTTCAAATACGCCGTCGAAGGTGAATCCGACCGCTTTATCACGATTGCGACGACGCGTCCCGAAACGCTGTTCGGCGATACCGCCGTCGCCGTTTCCGACGAAGATGAACGCTACAAGGATTTAATCGGCAAAAACGTTATCATTCCGATTTGCAACCGCGCGATTCCCGTCGTCGCCGACGAACACGCCGACCCGACCAAAGGCACGGGCGCGGTGAAAATCACTCCGGCGCACGACTTCAACGACTTTGAAGTCGGCAAACGCCACAACCTGCCGATGATTAACATCTTGGATTCGACGGCGCACTTGAACGAAAACGTACCCGAAGCGTACCGCGGCTTGTCGACCGCCGACGCGCGCGCCAAAGTGCTGGAAGACGTGAAAGCTTTGGGGCTGTTCGTCAAAGAGGAAGACAACCCCATGACGATTCCCTACGGCGACCGTTCGGGCGTCGTCATTGAACCGTGGCTGACCGATCAATGGTTTGTCGACGCGCCGAAACTGGCGAAAAAAGCGATTGAAGTCGTCGAGGACGGCAGAATCCAATTCGTGCCTAAAGCGTGGGAAAAAACGTATTTCGAATGGATGCGCAACATTCAGCCGTGGTGCGTTTCCCGTCAGTTGTGGTGGGGGCATCAGATTCCCGTCTGGTACGGTCCCGACGGTCATTACTTTGTCGAGGAAAACGTCGACTTGGCGCAGGCGGAAGCCGACAAATACTATGGCAAACACGTTGAACTGACGCAAGACCCCGATGTGTTCGACACTTGGTTTTCTTCGGGAATCTGGCCGTTCTCGACTCTGGGCTGGCCCGATAACACCAAAGAACTGCAGCGCTATTACCCGACGAACGTTCTGGTAACGGGTTTCGACATCATTTTCTTCTGGGTCGCCAGAATGGTGATGCTGGGGCTGTACTTTATGAAAGACGTGCCGTTCCGCACCGTTTACATTCACGCTTTGGTGCGCGACGAACAGGGCCGCAAAATGTCCAAATCCAAAGGCAACGTCGTCGACCCGATGGTTTTGGGCGACAAATACGGCATTGACGCTTTGCGCTTTACCCTGATTGCCATGGCGGCGCAGGGGCGCGACGTGTGCATGAGCGAATCCCGCGTTGAAGGCTACCGCAACTTTGTGACCAAAGTTTGGAACGCGGCGCGTTTCTGCGAAATGAACGAATGCAAGCTGGCTGACGGTTATGACCCGAAAGCGCTGAAGCAGCCTTTGAACCGCTGGATTGTGTCTAAAGCCGCCGCGGCGATGGGCAAAGTGACGGTCGCTTTGGACGAATACAAGTTTAACGAAGCCGCCGAAGCGGGCTATCAGTTCGCTTGGGGGACGTTCTGCGACTGGTATTTGGAATTTGCGAAACCGCTGTTTTACGGCGACGACGAAGCGGCGAAAGCGGAAACGCGCGCGACGGCGGCGTGGGTGCTGGACAGAATCTTGATGATGCTGCACCCGATTATTCCGTTCGTGACCGAAGAATTATGGAGCAAAACCGAAAACCGCAAACAAATGCTGATGCTGACCCCGTGGGAGGACTTGCACGACTTGGTCGATGCAAAAGCCGACGAAGAACTGGACTGGGTTATCGGACTGATTTCCGCGGTGCGTTCGTTGCGTTCGGAAATGAACATTGCGCCGTCCGCGAAAATCACGATGTACCTGCAGGGCGCGACCGCCGAAGAAGCACGCCGTCTGGACGCTTTCAAGCCGTTGATAAAGACTTTGGCGCGTTTGGAAACGGCTGAGTTGTCAACCTCTGCCGACGATGCCAAAGGCGCGGCGCAAACCGTGTTCGGCACAACGGCGGTTTTGCTGCCTTTGGCGGGCGTGATTGACGTTGCCAAGGAAACGGAGCGCCTGACCAAGGAAAAAGAAAAGCTGACCAAGGAAATCGGCGGACTGGAAGGTCGTCTGAACAACGAAGCGTTTGTTGCCAAAGCACCCGAAAAGGTCGTTGCGGAACAGCGCGCGCGCTTGGCGGACGCCAAAGCCGCTTTGGTCAAAACAAACGAAGCAATGGCGCGTTTGAAAGCTCTGTAATAACGGGAGGGGACGATGAAACGGGTTTTATCGATTATCGGTTTGTGTTTGCTGGCGGTTGACGCGCAGGCGCAGCAGCGAATCGAAGCGTTGACCGCGCAAACCGTCCCCGCCGCCGAAACGCCCGCGGACACGATGCGCGACTTTATGCGTTCCGAGGAAGCGCGGACGTGCGCCGAACTGAAAAGCTTTGCGCGCGACACCCTATTGCAGGACGCCGATTTCGCCGCGGCGGTTCAAAGCCGTAGCACCCGCAAAACCGCCGCCGCCGCATCCAAATTCGCGACGATTTTAGCGAATACGCTTGATACGGATTTTGTGTTTTATCATCCGAATACGCGTTTTTTCGTGCGCGTAAACGACAAAAACTACCGCGGGCGGATGCGTTTGTCGTCCGAAGCGGCGGGTTCGTCGTCGATATGTTATTGGGAACGCCTGCCGTCGCAGGATGTCGTCTACAGCGTTTTGATAAAGCTGGACGGGGACAAAACGGGCTATCTGAAAATGTCCAAAAAGCTGACCCGCATGGTTAAAAACGTCCCCGATGCTTTGTCGCCGTTCGGGAAAGTGCGTGTCTACACCGCTTTGGACAAGACGGGATTAAAGAAAATGTCGTGGTTCAAAATGCGCCGCGCCGAACCCGACAAAACCAAGTTTTCAGGCTGGTGCACAGCGCAGAATCTGGCGTTTTTAAGCTCTATCGGTTCGGGCAAGCCGCTGGCGAAAAAGCAGCAGCGCAAACTGTTGAAAAAAGCGGACGGCAGCGAAACGTTCGCTTTGCCCGAATTGAATTTGACGGGCGGTTCGCTGGCGCTGAAAGGCTTGGACGGCGAACGGCTGGGGGCGGTTGTGTATGCGCTGGGGACGGCACCCGCCGTCAAAGATTCGGACGATGCCGCCGAATGCGAAAATACGGAAAACATTCTGTACCGCTTTTTTGAATAACGATGAAAACGGAATATCAACGCGGCATCCGACAAGTTGCCCCCCTTGCTTCGTAAGCATCGCCTATCGGTTCGGCAACTGCGCTTCGGACACTCGATTTGTTTCCGTTCTTTTGCGGTCGTCTTGCGCGGAGCGTAGCGGGCGAAGCAATCCCGCGATTGGTCGGCACAGATAAGACATAACAAAATCGTCATTGCGCGGAGCGACAGCGACAAAGCAATCCACCGACTCCGTTTTTGCGCTAAGCCGTCTGCAAATGGATTGCTTCGCCCGCCAAGGCGGACTCGCAATGACGATTCTAATTGGCACAGGTGCCTATGATTGCCGCGTCGCGGCTTCGTCGCTCCTCGCAAGTTCGAATTCCCTCTTGCGCAGGTTCGCAAGTTTGATAAGCGTTTGAACAATAAATTAAAGATTCAAAATCGCGGGGCGGATACAATCGCGCCCCGCGATTTAAATAAGGTGTCCTTATTTCATCACGGAATTGCGCGGATTGCCCTGCAAATACGCTTCGATGTTTTCGTTCGCCGTTTTCAGAATGCGATGCACCGCGTCAATCGAGTTGAACGCGACATGCGGCGTCATCACAACGTTTTTCAGTTGCAGCATACGCAGGTTAATCCACGAACGCAACAGCGAATCGGACGACTGTTCACGCATGGAATGAAGCGCCAAATCGTCGTGCAGCAACGCGCCTTCGTTTTCCAAAACGTCCAGTCCCGCGCCCCAGACTTTTCCCGCGGAAATCGCCTTGAACAACGCTTCGGTGTCAATCAGCTCGCCGCGCGCCGTGTTGACAATCACCACGCCCTTTTTCATTTTGGAAAACGCGTCTTCGTCGAACAGGTGGTAGTTTTCTTTGGTCAGCGGGCAATGCAAAGAGAAAATGTCCGCTTTTTCAAACATTTCGTCCAGCGTCACATATTCGAACCCGATTTCTTGAGCAAAAACCTGATTCGGATACGGGTCATACGCCAGAACGTTCATCTGGAACCCTTTGGCGATGCGTGCGGCGTAGCGCCCGATTGCCCCCGTGCCGACGATGCCGATGGTGCGTCCGCGCAAGTCAAAGCCCAAGTAGTGGTCGGTGTCGACGTGCGCTTCCTGCACCGCGCGGTAAGAACGGCTGATTTTGCGCGTTACGTCCAACAGCAAACCGAAAGCGAATTCCGCCACCGTCGAATCGCCGTATCCCGGAACGTTGCAAACGTAAATGCCGTGTTCTTTGCAGTAATCCAAATCGACGTTGTTAAAGCCCGTCGAACGCAGAGCAATCAGCTTCAGATTCGGGAATTTTTCCAGCACCTGCGCGCCCACGTCAACGGCGTGAACGAAAACGGAAATGATTTCCGCATCCGACATTTTAGCCAGTTCTTCGTCGGTCAAATCGGCGGGGCTTTTTTCCGTCATCATGATTTCGACGTCTTTGGCGTTCAGCGGGTTTTCCTCGTAATAACGGCGGGTGATGTCATAGACGTTAAAGTAAACGATTTTGGTCATGGTTAATCCTTTCAATCCTCTTGTCGATAGGTTGCCAAGAAATCTTTGAGCAAGCCCAAAGCCTTTGTCAAATCATCGGTTCTGGGCAGGAACACGACGCGGAAATGATCCGGCTTGTCCCAGTTGAATCCCCGACCGTTGACTAACAGAATCCGCTTTTCCATCAATAAATCCAAGACGAACTTTTGGTCATCCTTGATATTGAACTTTTGCGTGTCGATTTTGGGAAACATGTACAGAGACCCTTTGGCCTTGACGCATGAAATCCCCGGAATGTCGTTCAACAGCTTGTGGCACAGCGTCCTTTGCTCGTACAATCGTCCGCCGGGGGCGACCAAGTCGTTGATGCTTTGATAGCCGCCCAAAGCGGTCTGAATCGCGTATTGCCCCGGAACGTTGGAACACAGCCGCATGTTTGCCAGCAAATCCAATCCGTCGATGTAGTCTTCGGCAATTTTCTTGTTGCCGCTTAAAACCATCCAAGCGGCGCGGAATCCGCACGCGCGGTAGTTTTTGGAAATGCCGTTGAAGGTCAAACAGAATGTGTCTTTAATCATTGACGCAATCGACGTGTGCGTGACGCCGTCGTACAAAATCTTGTCGTAAATTTCATCGCAGAATACGACCAAGTGATGTTTTTCAGCCAAAGCCGCGATTTTCTCAAGCACTTCTTTCGGATAGACCGCACCCGTCGGATTGTTCGGGTTGATGACGACAATCGCTTTGGTTTTCGGGGTGATTTTGCTTTCGATGTCGGCGATGTCGGGATACCAGTCGGATTCTTCGTCGCAAACATAGTGCACGGCTTTGCCGCCCGCCAAGCAAATCGCCGCCGTCCACAGCGGATAGTCGGGCATCGGCACCAGCACTTCGTCGCCGTTGTCCAAAAACGCCTCCATGCTGAGCAAAATTAAATCGGACACACCGTTGCCCAGATAGATGTCGTTGATTTGAACGCCGTCGATCTGCTTTTGCTGGCAATAGTGCATCACGGCTTTGCGCGCGGGGAAAATACCCTTGGAATCCGAATAGCCGTCGGAATAAGGCAGGTTCAGAATCACGTCCTTGACGATTTCTTCGGGCGCGTTCAAATCGAACACGGCGGGATTGCCGATGTTGAGCTTCAGGATTTTGTATCCCGCTTCCTCCAGCTGCTGAGCCGCTTTCAAAACGGGACCGCGGATTTCGTAGCGCACCCCGTCCAGCCGTGACGATTTGTTAAAGGTTCTCATCTTGACCCCCGATAGAATTAAAAGGTACGGGCAGGATAAAACTTTCCGCGCGGGAAAGAAAGCCTATTTATGTATTTTCTTTGACAATGACATGCGCGGCGCACCGCAGTCCGTCGGCGGCGGCTGACACAATGCCGCCCGCATAGCCCGCCCCTTCGCCGCACGGGTAAAGCCCCGCGACGTTGACGCTTTCGCAACTGTTCAAATCACGCAGGATGCGCACGGGCGACGACGAACGGGTTTCCGCCCCCGTCATAATGGCGTCATGCTTGGAAAATTCATAAATTTTGCGGTTCAGCTTGCGGAATCCCAAGCGCAAAGTTTCGGCGATAACGGGCGGCAAAACCGCGCGCATATCCGCAAAGGACACGCCGGGACGGTAGGTCGGCAGGACTTCGCCGAATTCGGTCGTTTCCCGCCCCTCGATAAAGTCCATGGCTTTTTGAACGGGAGCTTTGAACAGTCCGCCGCCCGCGCGGAAAGCGTTTTCTTCGATTTTGCGCTGAAATTCGACCCCCGCCAAAGGATGGTCGGTTTCAAAGTCCTCTTCGGGTTTGACATCGACCAGCAAAGCGCTGTTCGCGTTCACGCCGTCGCGGGCGTAGCAGCTCATCCCGTTGGTGGCGACGCGTCCCGCTTCAGACGCCGCCGCAACGACCGTTCCGCCGGGGCACATGCAGAACGAATACACGCCGCGCCCGTTGTCCATGTGAACGGCAAGCTTGTAATCCGCGGGGCCCAGCAACGCTTTGGGTTTGACCATGCCGTATTGGCTTTTGTTGATGAAGGACTGCAAATGTTCGATTCGCACGCCGACCGCAAAGGGTTTTTGAATCATCTTGACCCCGCGGTTGTAAAGCATTTCGAACGTGTCGCGCGCGCTGTGACCGATTGCCAAAATAACGCTGTTCGTTGCGATTTCTTCGATTTCGCCTTTGGCATTGACGACTTGAACGGCTTTGATTGCGCCGTCTTTGACAATGATGTCGGTCAGCCGCGTTTCAAAGCGGTATTCCCCGCCCAAGCTTAAAATCTTGCGCCGAATGTTGGCGACGACCCAGCCCAGTTTGTCCGTGCCGATGTGGGGTTTGCCTTCATACATGATTTCGGGGGGCGCGCCCGCCGCGACGAATTCCGACAAAACTTTGCGGGTCAAGGCGTCTTTTTTGATGCCCGTGTTCAATTTCCCGTCCGAAAAAGTCCCCGCGCCGCCTTCGCCGAACTGCACGTTCGAATTTTCGTTCAGTTCGCCGATTTTCCACAGCCGTTCGACATCCTTGCGGCGTTTGGAAACGTTTTTGCCGCGTTCGATGACCAAGGGATTTGCCCCCGCTTCCGCCAAAGCCAAAGCCGCCATAATCCCAGCGGGTCCCGTTCCGACGACAATCGGACGCGGACTTAAAGGCTTGGAGGACAACGGTTTGTATTCGGGATACGGCTGCAACGGCGCGACATTGCGGTACAGCGAGTTTTTCAGGGCTTCGTCTTCGTCACCGTCGATTTCGACGTCAAACGAGTATTCCAAGTGCAGATTCGTTTTTTTGCGCGCGTCGACCGACTTTTTAACGACGGTCACGGACTTGATGTTCGTCCAGCCCGTCAATTCCGCAACGAACGGCAGAAAATCGTCGGGAACCTGTTTGACGCGCAGGGGAACGCTGCTTACTCTAATCATAAGGAAACTCTCCGTTTAAAAATCGACGGAGGGCAGTTTAGCGCATTTGTTCCGTTTTAAAAAGGAATTTTACCGTCCCTCGCGTCTATTCGCGCGTATCGGTCGGGTTTGGCGGCGCTGAGGCGGACGCGCGGGCTGTTTGCTTTCCGCCTTTCCGCTGACGGGCTGATTTTTCTGCGGCGAATTCAAAATCGATTTCGGCTGAGGCATTCCTTCGACGGGTTTTCCTTTGTAATCCACAACAAACAGATTCGTGTATGAATTGTCCGCTTTGTAAAAAGCGTCGCCGCTGACTTTTTTGGCGAATTTGTCCGCGATTTTGATCAGACTTTTATAAGTGCTTTTCTGCACATAATTGCAACCCGCGCTTTGCAGATACACCGAATCGGCAGGCTGCATGTAGTTTTTGCCGTCCAGCTGACAAACCCGCTCGATGATTTCGGCTTCGCTCAAATGCTGCTGAAACGCGCCGCCGATGCAATTCGGCTTTGCCATGTCGTTAAACGTGGAAATCGCTTTGACATAGCGATCTTCGTACGTTTTGACATAAGCGTAATCCTTGTAATACGCCAGCATCGTGTATTTCGCCAGCGAATCGGGGGTGTCCTTGTACGTTTCGCGCAGGTTCAAATACGCTTTCGCCAAAGACGGACGGTCGCGTTCGAACGCGTTGAAAACGGACTTGTCGCCGCGTTCTTTCAGTTCGTAAGCGGCGAAAACCTGATTTTTCATCGCGTCGGCTTCCATCGCTTTGTTCAGCGAAAAATACGTCTGCATATCCAGCCCCGCGCCGACTCGGCAACCGTTGGCGGCTTGCAAAGCGTGCGTCCCCTCGTGGACCAGAATTGACGCCAGCAAATCGTCGGAACAGTTGGAATTCAGCAGAATTTTGCGCGCAGGAACGGAATAATAGCCGCCCAAATCTTCGCTGACCGACGAATCGTAGGAAACCTCGATATTCAGCGCGTGCAGCCCTTCCAGCACTTTGCGCCCCGTCGGGGATTTCATCATGCGTTCGGCGGCGGCTTGGACATTGGCGTCCGCGAATTTTACCTGCTTTGCAACGGAATCGACCTGTTCCGTTTTGGCTTTTTCGGCGGATGTCCGTGTCGCGTTTTGTCCGAACGCTTTCATCGGGCTCAGAACGCTAATTCCCGCGAAAGCAAAAGCGGCGGCGCTTGCTTTCATTCGCTCGACAGCCTGTTCGCGCTTGCGTTTGCCCGAAAACAAATCCGACAAAATACCCATGAAAAACCCCTTTGAAAGTTTATTTTTTCCACATTAGCCGTATTTTGGACAAAATGCAACGGATTTTTCCGTTTTGACATTACAAATCCCCGAAAAACTTGATAAATACCTCTTTCCTTTTTCGATACGGAAGCGTATTATTTTTACACTTTAAACCTTTTGGAATCAAACGATATGACTACGACCGTTATCACTATTTTATGCTTTTGTCTGACAGCGTTTTCGGGGATTTTTCTGGGCTCGGTCAAGGTGCGTGGAATCAGCATCGGATCGGGCGGCGTTTTGTTCGCGGGACTGATTTTGGGATATTTCCTGAACGCCTACAATGTCGTTTTGGACGCGACGACGCTCGGTTTTTTGCGCGAATTCGGACTGATTTTATTCATTTATTCCATGGGTTTGACGGTCGGTCCCAACATTTTTTCCAGTCTGAAGCGCAACGGCATCATTATGAACCTGATGGCTATTGCGGTCGTGCTCATCGGTTCCGTTGTGGCTTTTGTCATCGGAAAATTCGACTTTATGGACTTGCCGCAGCTGGTCGGTCTTTATTCGGGCGCGGTTACCAGCACCCCCGCTTTGGGCGCGGGACAGCAGATTTTGAGCGAACTGGGCATTACTCCCGACAAAGTTTCGCAAAGCAGCATGACGTACGCCATGGCGTACCCGATTACGATTGTCTGCACGATTTGCGTTTTCGCGTTTTTGAAATCCGCTTTCCGCGTCAACATCACGGACGAAGTCGCCGCCTATGAATACCAAAAAGCTGAAGAAAACCCGCACATGGAAGGCTTTAACGTCGTCGTCAACAATCCGAATTTCAACGGCATCGAAGTCGGTCATTTTTTAAAGATGATTCATTATTCCATGGCGGTTTCGCGGATGAAGCGCGGGGACGAATACATCGTTCCGCACGAACATACGACTTTGCAGGTCGGCGACGTTTTGCTGCTGTTCGGTCCCAAGACGTTCTTTTCCACCGTGTCGATTTTGTTCCAAGTCGACCCGAAGCGCGATTTGATGAAAGAAAGCGCGGAACAAATCCAATCGTCGAACATCTATGTGACGAAACCGAAGCGCGTAGGCAAGCCGCTGAAAAAAATCATGGGCGACGCGCGTCACCATTGGGTGATTTCCCGCGTCATCCGCAACGGCATTTCCCATTCCCCGACGCCCGATTTGAAGCTGGCGTACGGCGATTGCGTCGTCGTTGTGGGCAAAGCGGTCGACGTATTGCCGCTTGTGCGTTATTTGGGCAACAGCCGCGAAGCGTTGAATTCGACCCGCTTCATTCCGTTTTTTATCGGCATGATGCTGGGGATTCTGTTCGGATTGATTCCGTTCCACATTCCGGGACTGTCGACGCCCATTCGTCTGGGCACATCCGGCGGTCCGCTGTTGACGGCTTTGCTGCTGTCCTACCGCGGTTCTTTGGGGCGCATTATCTTTTACACGCCGACCATTGTTTTAAACGCGTTCAAGGAATTCGGCATCATCCTGTTTCTGGGAATGGTCGGACTGTCTTCGGGCGCGGGCTTCTTCCCGCTGGTATCCAGCATAGAGGGCGTCAAGCTTATCGGATTGGGCATTCTGATAACGGTTGTTCCCCTGCTGGCGGTCGGGATTTTCATGCGCGGCTATAAAAAGATGAACTATCTGACGCTGTGCGGCACGTTGTCGGGTTCCACCACAAACCTGCCGTCCATGACGTTCATTTTGAACATGGCGGGAACGGATGCCGCGCCGCTGGGGTACAGCAGTGTTTATCCGCTGACGCTGACATTGCGTATTCTGACCGTGCAGGCGATTGCTTTGGCGCTGTTTTAATCGTCGTATACGAAATCGCCGTCGGCTTCGTAACCGTCGTCGATTTCTTCCGTTTCATACAAAGGCTCGTCCTCCGTTTGAACCAAATCCGCTTCGGGGTGTTTGGTTTTGCGGGGGATGTTGTTTTCGACATTGAACAAACAGAAATTGTCGACGCACGAACGGCTCAGCCCCGCAACGGGCGGGCAATGTTCGTCCGTCAGGCATTGAACGCAGGTGTACGGCAAAGTTTTGTACGGGACTTGGATGCAATAGGGCGCGGCGGGCGAACAAACGGCGTCGCGGCACACGTCGATTTTGACGCACGTCAACGTTTTCGGCGAACATTCGAATCCGTCGGCGCAATGAAAATTGGCGGCGCATTCGACACATTGATACTGATGCGGCTTATCTCTGGTAGCGACGCAATGTTTGCCTTTGACGCAAGTATCGGGCGTGCAGACGTCCAAACAGCGCAAAGCGACGCATTCCTGCTGAAACGGGCAGTCTTCGTTTTTCATACAGGCGGTTTCGCGGCGCGCGGGCGCATCGAAACCCGATATTCTGCGGTTTCCCGCGGTGTTCCGACCGTCAATCATATCCCCGACTTTGATGCTTCGGGCATCGGCATCGGACAAGCTTAACAGCAAAAGCAGCAAAATCGGCAGTTTCGACATCGGCGGGCACTCCTTTTTCGATTCAGTGTAACAAACAAAAAAATCCGATGAAAGAAAAAAACTTCCCTTTTTCCGCCGCACGCATTAAAACAAAGAAAAAGATTCA
>CAVCSV010000016.1:0-33957 GCA_963604715.1 Limosilactobacillus gorillae | reverse complement strand
AACGGTTCATTATCGAACGGCTGAAAAACATGTGTAAATTCATCCAAACCACCCAAGACCTGACAGACTTGTGCAAACGGCTGGCGGAACATCCTTATGTCACCGTCGACACCGAATTCATCCGCGAAAAAACGTATTGGCCGCAGGTTTGCCTGATTCAAATCGCGTCAAGGGATGAAGCCGCCTGCATCGACCCGCTGGCGGACGGATTGGATTTGCAGCCGTTTTTCGATTTGATGCAAAACGAAAACGTGGTCAAAGTGTTCCACGCCGCGCATCAGGACATCGAAATTTTTTACAACCTGAGCCATAAAACCCCGACCCCCGTTTTCGACACGCAGGCGGCGGCGATGGTCTGCGGATTCGGCGAATCGGTCAGCTATCAGAATCTGGTGCAAAAGCTACTGGGCATCGAGCTGGACAAATCCATGCGCTTTACGGATTGGTCGCGCCGCCCGTTGACCGAAAAGCAAATCAAGTACGCGCAGGCGGACGTGACGCATTTGCGCGATGTGTATGAAAAACTGTTGGAAACCCTGCAGGAAAACGGACGTTCCGACTGGCTGAAGGACGACATCGCCAGACTGACCAACCCCGCGACATACGAAACAGACCCGTTTGAAATGTGGAAACGGCTGAAAATCAATTCGTCGGACAGACGCACTTTGGCGCTGTGCCGCGCTTTGGCGGCTTACCGCGAAGAAGAGGCGCGCCGTCTGAACCGTCCGCGCAAACATATCCTGCGCGACGAAATCCTGATTGAAATCGCTACAAACGCGCCGCGCACGGCAGAAGAGCTGAACGATTTGCGCGGCGTGCCGAACGGCTTTGCAAACAGCCGTCTGGGACGCGAGATTTTAGGAAAAATCCACGATGTTTTGGCGGCGGACGCGTCAACCTATCCCGAATTGCCCAAACCGTTCGAATTGCCGCGCCATGCCCGCGCCGTCGCCAAGATGCTGAAACTGCTGCTGATGATTAAATCGGCGGAAAGCGGCGTTGCCGAAAAGCTGATTGCGAATTTCGACGATTTGGACAAGCTGGCGGCGGACAAAGACGCGAATTCCCCCCTGCTATCGGGCTGGCGCTACGAAGTGTTCGGAAAGTACGCCGAAATGCTCAAAGCGGGCAAAATCGGCTTTGCTTACAATCCGAAAAAGTGCCGCATCGATTTGATTGAAACAAAATAAAAGCTTGACTTAGAGTCGGCTCTAACCTGTAAACTTGAAGCAGTCAATTTTACGGGAGGTTTGCCATGCAGACATTTCACTATAAAAAGAACATCGGCTTTTTGATTTTCGCTTTGCTGTCGCTGGGCGCGGGCATATTCATCGTTTATCCGTTCGCGCGTTGCGCCGGATGCTGGCGGATGGCGTATTTCAAACATTGGTGGTATTTGTACGTCGTTCCTTTGGCTGCCGCCGCGGCGTTTATCGCCATGGGCGTGTCGCAGTTCGTCTTTTGGGCGCGGCATATCATGAAACGCCCCTATCTGACGATAGAAGATGGCAAACTGATTATCGACGCCGAAATGACGCTTGAAACGGCGGACATCGAAAACGTCAAGCTGTTTCACACGCTGGGTTGCAAAATGCTGGGACTGAAAATCAGCAACCCCGAAAAATACAAATTTTCGTGGCGATTCAAAGCGGACAGACTGTTTCACAAAGACTATCGCGCTTTTATCTGCGTAGATTTTCTGCCCGCGGACGAACAAACCGCCCTGCTGGATTTATTCAAAGACAAAACCGTTTGACAGCGAAAAGCCCCCTCTTCGGGGGCTTTTTTATTACTTCACCGTGATAACGTGCAACAGGTTCGTGTTGCCCCGTTCGTTGAACGGCAATCCCGCCGTCAATATGATTTTGTCGCCCGTGTCGGCGCCGTACAAATCGCGGCAGTATTCGACCGCCTGCGCGCTGACTTCGTTCAAGGTGTCTTTCGCGGAACAAACCACGCTTTCGACCCCCCAATACAGCATCATGCGGCGGGCGACTTCCATGGATTTGGTCATGCACAAAATCGGCATGTACGGGCGTTCGCGCGACACACGCCCCGCCGTCGCGCCGCTGACCGTATAGGACACAATCGCTTTGGCGTCGGGCAAATTTTCGGACATCACCCACGCCGACGACGTAATCGCGCTTTCGGGCGTTTGTTCCGCGGGCAGACGCGCAGCTTTCAAAGACGTGCGGTAAGCGTCGCTTTCCTGCGCCGCCATGATGATTTTGTTCATCAGCGTCACCGCTTCGACGGGATACGCGCCCGCCGCCGTTTCCGCCGACAGCATCACCGCGTCCGCCGTATCGAACACCGCCGTCGCGACGTCCGACGCTTCCGCGCGGGTCGGGGTCGGATTGACCACCATCGATTCCAGCATTTGCGTCGCGACAATCACAGGCTTGTTCGCTTTGCGGCAGGCGCGCACGATTTTCTTTTGGAATACGGGAACCTGTTCGGGGGGCAGTTCGACCCCCAAATCGCCGCGCGCCACCATAATCCCGTCCGACAGGCGGATGATTTCGTCCAAGTGTTCCAACGCCGCGGGTTTTTCGATTTTGGACACAATCCACGCGCGGTCTTTAATCAGCGAACGCGCCAGCAAAACGTCCTCAGGACGCTGAACGAAAGACAGACCGATATAGTCCGCGCCCATGTCCAAAGCGGCTTGCAGGTCGCTTTTGTCCTTTTCGGTCAAAGCGTCAATCGGCAAAGGAACACCCGGAACGTTGACGCCTTTTTTGTTGGACAGCATGCCGCCCGTGACCGTCACCGTATCCGCGTAATCCGTGCCGAAATCCGTAATGCGCAAACGCACCAATCCGTCGTTCAGCAGCAAATCCATGCCTTTTTTCATGGCTTTGAAGATTTCGGGATGCGGCAGACAGACGCGCGTTTCGTCGCCCGCTTCGGGGGACATGTCCAAACGGAACTTGTCGCCCGCGTGCAGTTCGATATGCTTGTCGTCCTTGAACGTGCCGATGCGCAGCTTAGGTCCCTGCATATCACACAAAATCGCCAAAGGATGCCCGATTTCCTTTTCGGCTTGGCGGATGGAAGCGACGTTTTTGCGGTGCGCTTCGTGCGAACCGTGCGAAAAGTTCAAACGGAAAACATTGACGCCCGCTTCCGCCAAAGCTTTGATGGTTTCGGGCGCGCTTGACGCGGGGCCCAGCGTGGAAACGATTTTCGTAAAATGCCGTTGCTTCATCTGTCAGCTCTCCTTAAAGTTCCGTTGCCGCAAAAGTAATGGTTTCGCGCAGGCTTTCCGACGGAGCAAGCGTTTTGATGCCCGTTCCCGCCACGCCGCGCGACGCCAGATTGAACGCGTCCGTCGCGTTGGTCACGGGTTCGACGCAGAAAAAGTCTTCCCCCGCGGGCGACCACACGACGACATGTCCGAAATCGCTGTACGCCGTGATGTCGATTTTGCGTTTGCGCGATTCCCAAACGATTTCCGCTTTGCCGTCAAAGCCGCCGAAACAGGTGTCCAGTTCCAAATCGGAGATTTTCAATCCTTTTTCGAACTGCCATTCGGGCGGAACCTTAATCGGCTTTTCGCGCGGAGGAGCGGATTCATGCGCCCACACCGTTTTGTTTTTGAACCGCACGACCGTATCGTCGTCTTTCGGGAAAAACGGATGCACGCCCAGCCCGCACGGCATCGGAATACCGCCTTTGTTGGTCAATTTCAATGTAACAATCAGTTGATTGCCGTCCAGTTTGAACGTTTCTTCGGCATGATAGGCAAACGGAAAACCGCTTTTGCCGTTGTGGTCGAACGCCAGCGTTACGGCATTTTCTGCCGTTTCAACGACTTCCCAAGCAGTTTGCCAGCCTTCGCCGTGCAAAGGGTCGGGAACGACGGGATGATTTTTCGGAACGGTGCGCCGAATGCCCCAATAAATAAAATATCCCCCACGAATGCGGTTGGAATACGGCACCAGCGGAAACATCGCGGTTTTGTCGGCGGCGCGTTCCTCAACGGCTTCGGGCAGCGCGGGGCGCATCAAATCGACCGTTTCGCCGTCGGGCTTGACAAAGCGCCACGCCGTCAAAGACCCGCCCGCGGACGGGGAAACAACGGCGCGGAAAGCACCGGAAGTCAAAGAAATCTGATTGTTGTTATCCATTTCATCCTCAACTTTTTGGAAAGTTCTTCTTTATTAGCCTTTAACGGCGTTTTCCGCAAGCGTTTTCGGCGGCGCGCACCGCTTCGGCGACGGATGTCTGCCTTTTTTTGTTCAACACGGCGTTGTCGAACGAAACGCCGAACGGCGCGACAACGCGGACTACCGTGTTTTCGGCTGAAAAATCGTCCGCTTGATAGCATTTCGACGCGTCCGTGTACCGCGCGTTTGTTCCCGAAACCTTTTGCGCGGCAAGTTCTTCGTTCGATTTGTCTTGGGAATCATGGGAAAACCGCGCCAGCCGCAGCTGTTCGACAGTCAGACTTTGCGCCGTAAAGCGAATCTTTTTTTGCTTTGCCCCCACCGTCAAATCCGCGACGACATCCCGCACAGACACCTGCCCCAGCATAACCGTGTGCGTTTCCAAAAACGCCAACAGTTCTTTTGCCCCAACGGACATCTTTTTGAATATGATTGTTCCTTTCGCGGACGGCTTTGCCAGTTCCAGCGAAAAATTCGAAAAATTCAACATCCCCTGTTCGCCCACTTCGAAAAAATCATAGGCGACCGTTGCGTCTTTCAGGCGCGCAAACGCTTTCGTCAGCAGAAAATCCAGCACAATATCGGCGATATTGTCTTTCGTCCTGCCCGATTGGGGCAGATTGATTTTAAAGTCGGCTTCGGGCAACGGCGTATCGGGCGATTGCGCACAGACGGGAAAAGGTAGCAAACAGCACAAAGCCGCAAAAATTGTTTTCTTAATCATTTTGACCTTTGACGCGGGTTCTTTTAAACTGTGTCAGGATACCACGTTTCTTCGGAAAAAGAAACGCGTTAAAACGGTGAACGGGAAAATGAACTTTATTTCGCCTTTGTACAGAGCTTCTTTGATAGAACGGACCGCGGGCGTTTTGGCGGACGCCTGTTTGGAAAACGGGCAGATTGTTACCGCGTATTGTCCGAACGGAACGCGGCTGAAAGGATTGTCCGCCCCGCAAACCGAAATTTGGCTGGCATACGATTCGGCGGTCGGCAAACGGCTTCATTTCCGTTGGGAGCTTTCGACTTCGGGCGGCGCGGTCGTCGGCATCGATTCGGACATCCATACCGCTTTGGTGCTGGAAGCCGTCAACGCGGGCGCGCTGTACGAATTGTCGGGATACCGCGACATTCTGCCCGCTCCCGAATCTTCCGCGCTCGACTTGCGCTTTGTCCCCGCCGACGCGCGCTATCCCGAATGTTTTGCCGCCACCGTCCCTGTGTATGTCAAAAAAGGCGTCGATTTGCTGTACCCCGACGCGGTTTACACGGCAAACCGTCACGTTTTGAACGAACTTGAAGCCGTTTTGAACCAGGGCGGACGCGCCGTTTTGCTGCTGATTGCCCAGCGAATCGACTGTCTGGGCGTCAAAGCCGATTGGACGGCGGACGGGGACTATATCGCGGCATTGAAAAATTTGTGCGATAAAGGCTTGGAAATTATCTGCTGCGGCTGTACTGTATCCGTGCATGGAGTTTGGATTTCGGCGCGACTGCCGTTTAGTTTTTGAAAGTGTGAAAGTTATGGCGAAAGAAATCATCATTCACGGTCCCGCGGATTACGAAGGCATGCGCCGCGCAGGCAGGCTTGCCGCCGAAACGCTGGATATGATTGCCCCCTATGTGCAGGCGGGCATCACAACGGGCGAATTGGACAAATTGTGCGACGACTTCATCAACGCCCACGGCGGCGTGTCGGCATGCTTGGGCTACCGCGGTTATCCGAAATCCGTGTGCATTTCCTTGAACCACGTCATTTGCCACGGCATCCCCGGCGACAGAAAGCTGGTCAACGGCGACATCCTGAACATTGACGTCACCGTCATTCTGGACGGCTGGTACGGCGACACCAGCCGCATGTACACCGTCGGCAAAATCCCCGTCAAAGCCAAACGCTTAATCGACATCACGTTTGAAACGATGTGGCGCGGAATCGAACAAGTGCGTCCCGGTGCGACTTTGGGCGACGTCGGGCATGCGATGCAGGCATACGCGGAAAAGAACCGCTGTTCCGTCGTCAAAGATTTTTGCGGTCACGGGCTGGGACGCGTGTTCCACACCGAACCGAACGTTTTGAACTACGGTCGTCCGCACGAAGGATTGGTGCTGAAAGAAGGCATGTTCTTCACCATCGAACCGATGGTCAATCTGGGCGGCGACGACTTGAAAATCCTGTCCGACGGCTGGACGACGGTCACGCGCGACATGTCGCTGTCCGCGCAGTTCGAACATTCTTTGGCGGTAACCAAAGACGGATACGAAATTTTCACCTACTCGCCCGCCAAACTTGACCGCCCGCCGTATAAAATCGAGCCCGCGAATGGCTGATTTGCCGACAAACGATGCCGCCCCCGAAGCCCACTATTTGGGTCATCGGGAGCGTTTACGTCAAAAAATCCTGCAATTCGGCGCGGAAACGTTGCAAGACTACGAACTGTTGGAAGCGATTTTGATGGCGGCAATTCCCCGCCGCGATGTCAAGCCGCTGGCAAAGGAAATTTTGCAGACGTTCGGCAGTCTGTCCGCCGCTTTAAACGCCAAGCCCGAAGAATTGACCCGCATTGGCGGCGTCAAGGACGCGACTGTTTCCCTGTTTGCCCTTATCCGCGAAGCGTCGATTCGCATGCTGAAAAACCAAATCGTCGACGCGCCCGTCATCAACAGCTGGAATTCGCTGGTCGCGTACTGCCGCGCGTCGATGGGGCAAAAGAAAATCGAAGCTTTGCGCGTTTTGTTTTTGGATTCGCAATGCCGCTTGATTAAAGACGAGATTATGCAGACGGGCACCGTCAACCAAACCGTCGTCTATCCCCGCGAAGTCGCGCGGCGTTCTATGGAACTGGGCGCGCTGTCGATTATCGTGGTGCACAATCATCCCGCGGGCGATTTGCGCCCCAGCAAAGCGGATATTGCCATGACGCAGACTTTGCGCGACGCGCTAAAGCCGCTGAATATCACGCTGGTCGATCACCTGATTGTGTCGAAAACGGGATTTATGTCGTTCAAGGATTGCGGTTATTTGTAAACGACGAACCGATGCGCGCGATACCCGCGCCCAATACGTTGAACACCGTGCAAATGTTCCAGACTTTGACCTGCGGTCCGTCCAGATAGCCGTACATCGCGCCGCCGACGTAATAGGCGACCAGCACGAACGACAGCATGACGTCCAGCGCTTCGCCCAAATCCTCCCAATATCCCAAGCGTTTGCATTTGCGAAAAATCAAAGCCAGCAGACAGGACGGATAATGCGTGTTGCCGCGGCATGTAATCGCGTGCAGGCAAATCGTGTTCAGCACCAAATCAATCAGCCCCCACAGAATAAACAGTAAGGAAGCGGTTATGGCAAACGGACCTTCGTACAGATTGCGAATCAGCAATCCGATAAGAATCTTGTACCCGACGAACGGAAACCCGACCGTCAGGATGGAAAGCAACTGCACCAAGTGCGATTTAATGTACTGAATCTTCGGCATAAGGTTGTTTTAAAATATTTTGTGTTAAAAATAAACTAAAAAATTAACTGCCTTTTAAAATAAAATCCGCTATCCTGCTGGTCGGAGATATCGGATGAACATTTTTAAATTCCTGTTTTCAAAAATCGACGAAAGCACCAACGACAAATTGGGAGCGTATCCCGAACGCGTTCATGTCAACGCCATGCCTGAACGCCGTTACTTGAAAACGTCGCGCGTTATGGCTTTCGTGGCGTCCGGACTGATGTGCGGCGCGGTGATTTGGGGATGTTTGATTTACATGCTGGCGCCGATGATTCGCTCCGCCCCCGCCCTGTTGACCATCAACAAACGCTTTTACCGGCTGGACCCCGTCGAAGACTATATGGTTTGGGGCAATCCCAGCATGTTGCTGATGGAACAATACATCAAGGAATACATCGTCCAGCGTCACACCATTATTCCCGACATCGACGAAATGAAAGCGCGCTGGGGCGCCCGCAGTTTTTTGCGCTGGGCTTCTTCAACGGACGTGTTCGCGGGATTTTTGGCTGAAAAAAAAGTCAACGACGCCCGCATGCTGGACGGCGTGACCGCCGAAGTCAAAGTCCGCACGGTGGAACGTATTACAAACGGTCTGTGGCTGGCGGAATTCGACATTATCGAACACATCCCCGAAAACGAAATGCCGACCGTTTTGCGCTACAGAGCGTTGATGTCGACGGGTTTCGGCGGTGAACCCCGCCCTTATCCGAATCGCGACGAACGCATCAAAAACCCGTTGAATTTTACGGTCAAGACCTATGATTTGTCGTCCCGTCCCGTCACGGAGGACAATATAGACGCCAAATTTTACGATTGACAAATTTCCGATTGACGAAGCGACGACAAAAGGCTATAAGGAAATCCGACTCCTATTGGGCGCATAGCTCAGCGGTAGAGCATTACCTTCACACGGTAGGGGTCGCAGGTTCGATCCCTGCTGCGCCCACCATAAAAAAAAACTCCCCGAAAGGGGAGTTTTTTTGTGGTGTTTCGGCGCGCACGATCGAACCGAGAGGGCGGCTAAGCGAACAGCAGAATTGAAGCGACGATGTTTTCCATAAGCAGTTCCTTTCAAGTTGTAAAACAAAGGATATGCCTGTAATATGCCTTTGTCTGCCTTACGGCAGATTGAAAGGAGGTAAAAATGAATCCTACTTTCTTAGAAGCAACCGCTTACATTTTGCTGGCGATTGCAGTTTTATTAAAAGCGAAATAGCAAATAGATAAAACTTACCCCCGCGGAGTTGCAGCTCTTGCGGGGGTATTCTTTGAAAATCGGTAAATGAATCCTAACTTCCGATACGGATATTATAAGCACATCCCTCTTTAATTTTCAAGGCTTATTCCCTCATAAACTGCCGCACCTCGTCCAGCCGCCGACGCTCTCCATAAACTAAAGAAGCCCCGAAATTCGGGGCTTCTTCATTGTCAAAGTTTTTATTACCAGCCTAAACCGCTGCGTTTGGAATACTTGGAAACCGTGGAACGCATGCGCGCGACTTCCTCGCCCGACGTAATGTCGGTAAAGCGCAGGTTGACCGTGTATTCTTTGATGGTTTTGCCTTTGAACGTTTTGGGGTTCATGCGCACCGCGCCGAAAATCAGCAATTCGGCGCCCGTCTGTTTGCCGATTTTGCGAATGTCGGACGGATTGACCATCCCTTCGTTCTGGTACTGGATTTCTTTCAAAATGCGGTCGCGCGCGGCGGCGTCAATCAGGCGGAATTCCCCCGTTTCCGACATCTGCGTCAGCAATTCGTCGTTCATGTCGTCAATCGGGAAATACGCTTCCGACGTTTCGTTCTGGACTTCCGCGATGAACAGTTTGGGGCGATGCCCCAATTCGTTCAAATAAGTGCGGAATCCACGGCTTGTATCCATTTTCTTCATGATTTCGCCGACGGTGTTCTGCGTATCCGTCAACAGCCATTCGTCGGTGATTTCCATGGCTTTTTCGTCACCTTCCGCCGTGGACAGGCGTTCGGCTTTGAAGCTGGCGCATCCCTGCAGAGTCAATGTCGCACTCAGCAGCAACGCAATCAAAAATTTGTTCATTTCTTCATCCCTTTAAAAGTTCAGATTCAAGATGTTTTCCTGCAGGTAGCCCTTCAGCGATTCCAGCGCCTTGCCGTACGCCTGTTTTTCGTTCAATCCCGATTCCGTCAAAGTCGTTGCCAGCACTTCGGCGTCGACGCCGCGTTTGTCGGGCGCGGACAGCGTAAAGTGGTAGTCGTATTTGACAAAGCCGTCGACTTTCAAAAACTGTTCTTCGGCTTGCATGGAAATTGTTACGACGGGCGTGTTCAAAGCGGGCTTCGCGGCGAACGTATAACCGTTTTCAGCCAGCACGGAACGCACCGCCTGAACAAAAGCGGGCGAACCGCCGCGCGATTGCAGATAGACGTGGCGTTTGCCGATGCGGGCTTTTTTGTTGCCGTAAACCTGTTCGTAGGAAACGGATTCTACAATCGGCTGTCCCGTCAGCGTGATATAGCGCTGATTGATTCCGCGGCGCTGTTCGTACAGTTTTTCCAGCCTAACGGCGGCGGCGGGGGAATCCTCTTTCAGCAAAGCTTCCATTTTCGCGTCCAAATCGTCGATTTCTTCGCGGGTGATTTTCGCGGCTTTGGTTTTGTCAAGCGTCGCCAACGCGTACACCGTTCCGTTTTCCGTAAACGTGTCGCGGATTTCGGTCGCGGTCAGCAAAACGTCGGACGATTCGGAAACGAAATCGCGCGCGTTAAACGACAAATCGTCGCCGTTTGCTTTGGTTTCCGTCGAAAAAGACGACTTGACGCGGGCTTGGAACACTTTGGCAAGCCCTGCCCGTCCGTCGGCTTTGGCAACGGTCAGACTGCGCCCCGAACCGACGGCGCACAATTCGTCCGCAGAACATTCGGCATACGGACTGTCCACCCAGGCGGGCTTGACGGTTTTGTCCGCCTTTGCCGACGCGCACGCCGACAAAAGCAGAGTCAAACCGACGGCAAGAACCGAACGATTATTCATTTTCGTCGGCTTTCAAAGCTTCAACCGTTTTATCGACGGCGCGTTCCATAGCGGCTTTGTCTTCGCCTTTCAAAGTGCGCATGGTTTTGGCTTTGTACATTTCCAAAGCGTCGGCAAGCGCGTCCTTTTTGATTTTGACGGCAACGTCGCATTTATAGCCGACGGAATCCTTTTCCGCACCCAGCGCTTTCAAATACGCGCGGCGTTCCCAGTATTTTTCGGCAACGACGACGCCGTGCAGATTGACCTGAATGTTTTGTTCCAGTTTTTCTTTCATTTTGACGTTGGCGGAATCGTCGGCGGATTTGCGGTTTTCTTCAAACGCGCCCATGATTTCCTGCGCGACTTCGGACGCGATTTTGCGCGTGGCGTTCACTTCGGCGGAACGCAGGCAAAGTCCTTTGTCCACATTGACGGCGTCGGCGACGAAATAGCGGTTCGTTTTGCGTTCGGCGGACGAATCGATTTTCGGCGTTTTGGATTGGGTCGTCCACGCCGGTTTCGACGTTTCGGACGCGTCTTTGACTTCGTAATCGGGTTTGAAGCCCGCGCAAGCGGTCAGCAAGCTCAAAGCGGCAACGGTCAAAACTTTGTTCTTCATGGATATGCTCCTTTGTTTTAAAGTTCAAGTGTTCCTATTCTCACCCGTTTGGCAGGTTCAGGTCAACCAAAACCGCACGGGAATCATCGACGGTGAACGAAAATTTTTTCACCGTTTGCGAATTGCTTTCGATTTCGGCAGAATAATCGCCTTTTTTCAACGAAATCGCCTGTTGCAGCACGGCATCTGGCAACAGCCCCCAATAGCGCACGTCGGCATATTCGGACGCCTCGATTCCCTTGACCAGTCCCGCAAAAATCCCGTAAGCCGCCAACACCGTCCACGGATTTTGCGAATCGTAAGCGGCGCACGCCGACACAACGGCGGAAACATATTTTGCGGTCAAACGCGCCCCTTTGCCCGAAATCAGCTTTGCGCGCTTGTTTTTGTAGGCTTTATACGCCGTTTCGGACACGGGCGCGGTCAGCACCAAAGGAACGTCCTCAACCTGTTTTCCGTCGGCATCGGCGACTTTTATCCGATAGCTTTTGACTTTCGGCGGTTCGGGAACGCTCGGAATCTCGAACGCGATTCGCTGTCCCGGCAGGATATGCCCCAGACAGCTTGCCAAATCGTTGCCGTTGCCCGCCGCCAAAAACGCTGCAAGCGGGATTTGAAAATCGACCTTTTCCGCGATTTTCGGTGTTACAAGCCCCGTTTTGACCAAAAAGCGGACGTTTTTCTTTTTCGTTTTGTCCGCCGTCAAATCCGCCGATTTTGCCCGCGCGTATTCTTTCAGCTTTTCGCCGTTTTCGCCTTGCAAAGACGGAGCGTCCGCATAGTCGGATTCCAGCAGTTTCACCGCGTCTTTGTACAGCTGCCGCGCGATTTGGCGGTCGCCGACCGACCCGTAAATGTCGTGAAACTCGCCGCCCCATGTTTTGGCAAGCATGTCTTGGTGAAAGCCGTCTTTGTCCGTCGATTCGTTGGTGAATGTCGTCAGCAAAGCGTTCCAGTCCAGCAGAGCCGCGCGCGCCGCCGACAAATGCCGACGCTTTTCGGATTCGGACAGTTCTTTTTTGTCGACGACCGTTTCGACGCCGTCTTTTTCAGCCGTATAGGATTCGTAAAAACCTTGTTTGTACAAACGGTAATTCGTCAAAGACTGATAAAACCGCAACAGCGACAGTTCGTATTTTTCGCCCGTATACGGAGCAATGCCGTCGCCTGCGAATTGCGCCGCGACCGATTTTGAAACGCTTTTGGTGTACAGCCGGTTCGACAAGTCGTGCGCCGCGTCGAAATTCTGCAACGCTTGGAAGTATTCGCCGTTCAGATAATGATACGACCCCAGTTCCAAATACCGCGCCAACAGCGATGCTTCGTCTTTGTAGAAATCGTCGTCTTTGGTCAAAGCGTACGCCGTCTGCATATCGCCCTGCCGCACGGAATCGACGAATTTTGCATGTTCCAATCCCGTGTGTCCGCATGCCGAAAGCAACAAAACGGCAACGACAGTTCCTACCCGCCGCATGATTTTACGTCCTTGTCAGCGTCAGCAGTTCGGCGCGCAGTTCGGGCAATCCCGCTTTGGTTTCCGAACTGGTCGGAAAGATTTCGGGATATGCCGCCGTATGTTTGGCAAGCTCCGCGGCGACTTCCTGCGTCACTTTTTTCAAAGCACCCGCGCCGATTTTGTCGGTCTTGGTCAAAACAACCTGATAAACGACGGCGGCTTTGTCCATCATCGTCATCACATCGCGGTCGGTTTTCTTCAATCCGTGGCGCGAATCGACTAACAAACAGACGCGGCGCAGATTCGGACGCCCTTTCAGGTATTGATTGACCAAATCCTGCCACGATTTAACCGTTTCGGGGGGAGCTTTGGCGAAGCCGTACCCCGGCATGTCAACCAGACGCAGCGCCCCGCCCAAATCGAAAAAGTTCAGCATCTGCGTCCGCCCCGGCGTGTTTGACGTGCGGGCGATTTCTTTGCGTCCGACCAAAGCGTTAATCAGGCTGGATTTGCCGACGTTCGAAATCCCCGTAAAAGCGATTTCGGGAATGCCCGCAGGCGTCGGCAGCTGTTTCAAGTCCGCAACGCTCAGCATGAACGTGCAGTCTTTCAAAAACAGCTTGCGCCCGTCTTCGATTAAAGCCGCCCGCTGTTCGGGGGAAAGCGCGTTGTCCATCACTTTTTACCCTGTCTGCGAATGGCTTTCTGCTGTGCAATGGACAACAGGTTGCTCCACGACCAGTAAATCACCAATCCCGAAGCCAAATGCCCCAGCAGGAACATCATAAACCACGGCATCAGCCCCAGCACGGCACTTTGCGTTTTGTCGCCCGCTTTGGGGGACATTTGTTGTTGAATCCACATCGTCAGCCCCATAATCACAGGCCAAACGCCGATGTTAATCATATCGGGAACGGGCCAGTTGACCAATCCGAACAGCGTGAAAACGGACGACGGATCGGGCGCGGACAAATCGCGAATCCAGCCGTAGAACGGTGCTTGCCGCAGTTCCAAAGAAATATACAGCACTTTGTAGAGCGAGAAAAACACCGGAATCTGAATCAGCATCGGCAGACAGCCCGACGCGGGATTGATTTTTTCGTCGCGATACAGGTTCATCACGGCTTGGTTGAACGACACTTTGTCGTCGCCGTATTTTTCGCGCAAAGCGTCGATTCGAGGCTGAATGTCTTTCATTTTGTTCATATTGACGTACGATTTGTTCGCAATCGGATACATTGCCAGACGCAACAAAAACGCGAACATCAAAATCGCCAAGCCCATGTTGCCCAGCAGGGAATTCAGCCAACTCAGAATAAAGAAAAACGGCTTGGTCAGGAAATAGTACCACCCGAAATCGACCGTCAAATCGAAACGCTTGATGCCCAAATCCTTTTCATACGCGTCAATCAGTTTCAGTTCCTTTGCGCCCGCGAACAAACGCGCCGTCGTCTGAACCGCCTGCCCCGCCTGAATCATCATCGGCGGCAAACGGTAGTCGGCTTGGAAATGTTTGCCTTCCGCGCTGTCGTTTTCGCTGAAACGGATGTTGACGTTCTGCAAGTTCTGGTCAAACGCCAAAACGCCCATCCAATACTTGTCGGTAATGCCCGCCCAGCCGCCTGTCGTGTCGTAAGACGCCTGTTTGTCCTTGGCGATTTTGTCGTAAGCGTATTCTTTCAGTCCGCCGTCCGCGAAACCAATCAAGCCTTCCAAAACGGCGCCGCGTTGCGACGGCGGAACGTTCGTGCGCCCGACCAATCCGTAGTTGAACAGCGTAAAGGCGCGGTCGGCGTAGTTTTCGACACGGTCGGTCACCGTGAACATATAATTTTCGTCCACCGCAATCTGACGGATGAACTTCAGTCCCGCTTGGTTGTCCCACGTCAACGTAACGGGCGTTTCGGGCGTCAGTTTTTCGTCCGCCGTCGACCAAACGGTCTGCGCATTCGGCAACGGAAGTCCGAATTCGTTGGAAATCCAACCGAATTCCGCAAAGAACGGAAAATCCGTTCCGACCGGCGAAAACAGCGTGATATGCGGGCTGTTTTCATCCAGCGTTTCGCGGTATTTCAGCAAAGACAGATTGTCGAAACGCGCGCCTTTCAGCCGCAAAGACCCTTTGACCGACGGCGTTTCAATCGTCAGATGGGCGTTTTCGTCAACGGCTTGTTTGATTGACACGGGCGCGGGCGATTTGGCGACCGCCGGCGATGCGACAGGCGCGGATGAAACAACTTCGGGAGCTTTGATTGTTTTGGGCGCTTCCGACTGCGGGAAAATGGCGTCCACGGCGAAAAGCAAAATCGCCGAAAAAACAATCGCCAAAATCAAATTGCGTTTTTCCATACTGTTTTGTTGTTCCATTTATTCACCTGTTTTGTTCGGTTCGGGAACGGGGTCAAACCCGCTTCCGCCCCACGGATTGCAGCGCAGAACGCGCTTTAAAGTCAGCCAAGAGCCTTTTGCCGCGCCGTACTTTTCCAACGCTTCCAGTCCGTAATTGGAGCACGTCGGGGTATAGCGGCACTTGCCGGGCAACAAGGGCGATATATTAGCTTGGTATAATCGAATTATCCAGCGCAAAAAACGCGTCGGCGCGTTCAGCCGCGTTTTTTCGGTTTGAACTGCGGCGGCGGGTTCGGTTTCGGGCTGAAAGAACGAACACGCAAACACGCCCGAAACGGCAACGGCGACAAAAACCGTAAAAGCAAACACCAATGCGGTATGTCGGCTTTTGAAAAAAATCGCCGCCCCTTTCGGCGGGACGGGGTCGTATCCGCTACCCCCGAACGGTTGACAGCGCAGGATTCGTTTGATTGTCAGAATCGAGCCTTTGACCGCGCCATGGACGCGCAAAGCCTCCAGCGCATATGCGGAACATGTCGGCGTAAAGCGGCAGCACGCGGGTTTCAGCGGCGACAAAAAACGGCGGTAAAACCGCACGACCGCCGCCAGACAGCGCGCCGCAAACGACGGTTTATCCGACCGATTCGCGTTCACGGTTGATTTCCTCCGCCGCTTCGGTCAACGCCTGTTGAAACTCGCGTCTCAATTTATGCCACGGTCGGTTCAAAACCGCCGAACGTGCAATGATAACATAGTCGTATCCCGCAATTCCCATCGTCGGCAAAAATTCGGCGCACAAAGGGCGCAAACGGCGTCTGGCGCGGTTGCGGCAAACGGCGTTTCCGACTTTTTTGGAAGCGGTA
Organism: Limosilactobacillus gorillae; assembly: GCA_963604715.1. Lineage (GTDB taxonomy): Bacteria > Pseudomonadota > Alphaproteobacteria > CAAGCB01 > CAG-977 > UBA2903. Next base: position 18,010 of record CAVCSV010000016.1, on the reverse strand, counting down.
AAACCCGCGCGAATCACGGGCGGGTCAAATTTGCGGCGGGTAGCCACCGCTTGCAAAACAAAACCGGATTTTACAATTTTGCATCCGTTTTCGGCTGCATGAAGAAAATCCGGTCGTTTTTTAATCAGTATCAATTTGTTCTGCCTTTCCCAAGGCGGGACGGTTTTTAAGCAGACAGCTGCTTGCGTCCCTTGCGGCGACGGGCGTTCAAAACCTTGCGACCGCCGACCGTAGCCATACGGGCGCGGAAGCCGTGACGACGGGTGCGAACAATTTTACTGGGTTGATATGTACGTTTCATGGTACAGCTCCGTTCAATTATCAAATTCGAGTGTTTTTATATAACCGCTTATCTCGGCGGAGTCAAGCAAGGACTTGCCCCTTTTGTCGATTTTTTGCGCTTTAACCCCGAAATGAAAGCGCGCACTTCGTTTGCCGCGGCGTGTTCCAGCCCGAAATGCGGGCTGTCGACGGCTTTTGCGACGGCGGGAACGCCCGCTTCGCGCAGGACGCTTTCGGAAAAACGGTTGACGGACAGGGGGAAAATCTCGTCCTTTGTGCCGCGCACCAGCAAAAACGGAACGGGCTTCACCGCCGTTTCGCGCAACCTGTCCGCCCCTGCGATGCCTGCGCCGATGATGACGACGCCCTCCAGTACGGACGACAATTCGGAACAAAACAGCGCCGTTTCAAAGGCGGTGATGCCGCCTTGCGATATGCCCGCCAAAACGACCGTCTGCAGTCCCTTTTCCCGCATCAGCTTCAATATGACGGCGTTCAGACGAACGGCTGTTTTGTGGGCGTCGCGGACAATGCCGTCCAAAGCGGGGCGCGCTTCTTTGGGGGCGAACAGCGGCATGGCGGCGTAATACCGCCCGTCGAACGGCGGCAAGTCCCACCATTGACGGACATGCGGGTCATGGCGATCGGGAACTTCCTCCACCCCGTCGAACACGGCGACAACGGCGGATTCGTCGGCGGAAAGCAGCGTTTTGCCGAACTCCAGATTCGACAAAGCATCGCCCTGATAGCCGTGAAGCAAGACGATTAAACGGGAATGTTCGACACTTCCGTTTTCCAAAATCAGCGCGGAAATGCCGTTGTTTTCCCAACGGTTGACAAACAAATCGGTCATAAAAACGCCCCTTTGTTCAAAAATTTGAAAAATAGTATTGCAAAAAAGAAGTTATCGGTCTATAAATCTTTTCAGTTTACGGGTGATTAGCTCAGTTGGTAGAGCAGCTGACTCTTAATCAGCGGGCCGCGGGTTCGAATCCCTCATCACCCACCAATAGAAAAAACGCCCGTCAGGACGTTTTTTTTATTGGTAAGCGTAAATTGGGGATAAGAACCCGCGGGGCGGCGGGTTCGGTGAGCGCAAGCGAACGACGCACAGGGCGTCAGCCCGAGCGGTCGGCTTGACCGACGAGCGCAAGCGAGCAATCCCTCATCACCCACCAATAGAAAAAACGCCCGTCAGGACGTTTTTTTTATTGGTAAGCGTAAATTGGGGATAAGAACCCGCGGGGCGGCGGGTTCGGTGAGCGCAAGCGAACGACGCACAGGGCGTCAGCCCGAGCGGTCGGCTTGACCGACGAGCGCAAGCGAGCAATCCCTCATCACCCACCAATAGAAAAAACGCCCGTCAGGACGTTTTTTTTATTGGAAGAAACAGACAGCTTCCCGCAAAAAAAACAATTCGTCTGAATTTTTTTCAGCGGTGCGGTTCACGGCTAAACAGGGGCAAACGCCAAAATGAATTTTTACCCCCTTTTGCAAAAGGTTAGCCCAACCCATGCCAAACCTGTTCTGAAATGGGCAGGCGGCAAGGGGGCTTTATTGCCGCAGTTGTCGGAAAAATTCCCCGCCAAATTACGCCATGGAGCTATCAATCGTTATATTGAACCTTTTGTTGGCGGCGGAGCTGTTTTTTTTGAAATTTGCAATTCACATCCCGTTGCTGAAACATTCCTGTTCGACATCAATCCCGAACTTATTATTCTTTATAATGTCCTCAAACATGAAACCGCCGCTTTGATAAGCGAGCTGACAGCACTGCAAAGCGAATACGATTCTGCCGATGATCGCTCCGTTTTTTATTACAAGATTCGGGATGAATACAACAAGTTCGATAAACAGATTGATGCCAACCGCCCGGAATCGTTTGTCGCACGCCGCGCCGCTTTAACCGTTTGCTTGAACCGCACTTGTTTTAACGGACTGTTTCGGGTTAACGGCAAAGGACTTTTCAACGTGCCGATGGGGCGCTATAAAAATCCGCGTATTTTGGACGTGGACAACCTAACAGCCGTGTCCCGCGCATTATCAACGGCAACAATAATGCAAGCGGATTTTTCAACAGCTTTGAAATATGCCGATAAAGACACATTCATTTATTACGATCCTCCGTATCGCCCGCTGAACAAAGCTTCTTTTACAAACTATGCAACAGATGGCTTTGACGATGCGGATCAAAGACGCTTAAAAGATGTTTTTGACAAAGCGGACAAGCTCGGTGCATTGCAAATGCTGAGCAATTCGGATCCGACAAATACGGGACAAGACCCGTTTTTTGATAATCTGTACCAAAATTACAACATCCACCGCATTTGGGCAAAACGGCTGATTAACTCGAAAGCCGACGGACGTTCCGCCATTCGGGAACTGTTGATTACGAATTACGATTCATGACAAAGCCTTACCGTCTTTATTGTGGCGACTGTCTAAACGTTTTGGCTTCCGTTCCAAACGATACATTTGACATGATTTTTGCCGATCCGCCCTATATGCTGTCAAACGGCGGCATAACTTGCCAAAACGGAAAAGTGGTTTCCGTTGACAAGGGGGCTTGGGATAAAAGCAACGGCTTTGAACAAGATTTTGAATTTCACAAAGAATGGCTTGCCGCCTGCAAACGTGTTTTAAAACCCGATGGAACTTTGTGGGTTTCAGGAACTTATCATAGTATTTATTCCTGCGGTTTTGCCATGCAGTTGTTGGGATACCACATCTTAAACGATATTTGTTGGTTCAAACCGAATGCCAGTCCGAATATGTCCTGCCGCTATTTTACCGCCAGTCATGAAACTCTGATTTGGGCGAGAAAAAACAAAAACTCCAAACACATTTTTAATTACGATGCGATGAAGAACGGCAATTTCCCGCAAGATTTCATTAAAAAACCTCATACGCAGATGCGCAGCGTTTGGGCTATCGGAACACCTAAAGCTACGGAAAAAACTTTCGGGAAACATCCTACGCAAAAACCTCTGGATTTATTGCGAAGAATTGTTTCGGCCTCAACAAATGTCGGCGATTTGATTTTGGATCCTTTTATGGGCAGCGGCACAACGGGCGTTGCGGCGATTGAACTGGGACGAAGGTTCGTCGGCATAGACAACGAACCCAATTTCGTTGAACTGGCAAAAAAAAGGCTTTACAGTACGTTTCAAGCCATAAACAAAGAGGATGGACAATGAAAACAAACGGAATCGGCGGAGCAAATACAAAAACGGGTTTGGTTTTCGAAGGAAAAACCGACTTAAAAACTTTTTTATGCGCTCAAGGGGGATATTCCTGCACGAATCATCCAAAAGGCTGGGCAACCGTTTTTTACAACGGTGAAGAAGTCGCTTCGCTTTTCAAGAAAAACGCTTTGTATAAATTTTTGGCTTTCCGCGGTATCGAATGGGAAAAAATTCTATCCAAACGCTTGTTGCCCGACGATTCGATTTATGTTGTCGTCAACAACACTATTTTCGTAATTGAATGCAAATTTCAGCAAGTCGCGGGGTCGGTTGACGAAAAATTGCAAACCTGCGATTTCAAAAAGAAACAATACAAAAAACTGATGTCGCAATTAAATATGGATGTTGAATATATTTATCTGCTCAGTGATTGGTTCAAAAAGAAAGAATACAAAGACGTTTTGGATTACATTGTTTCCGTCGGCTGTTCGTATTACTTCAATTACATCCCGCTTTCAAAATTCGGATTGCCTGTCCCTGACAATGAATAATATAGGATTTCGTTTTATGACCAAACAGGACATTTACGCTTTTTTGGACGATTTGGGGATTTGGCACGAAATCACGGAACACGCCGCCGTTTTTACGATGGGCGAGCTGACGGACGTTATTTTGCCCTATCCCGACGCGGATGCGAAAAACCTGTTTGTGCGCGACGACAAAAAGCAAAACTGGTATTTGATTACCGTCAAAGGCGACAAGCGCGTCAATTTAAAGGAATTCCGCAAAACGCACGGCACGCGTCCGCTGTCTTTCGCGTCCGCCGACGAATTGTCCGCCGTTTTGGGATTAGCCCCCGGCTCCGTTTCCCCGTTCGGATTGCTGAACGATACGGAATGCAAAGTCCGCTTTTATCTGGACGCCGACTTTGTGAATTCTCCCGACGGGCTGGTCGGCATTCACCCGAACGACAACACGGCGACCGTCGCTTTGAAAGCCGCCGACCTTATCGACATTGTCAAAAAACACGGCAACGCCGTCGAAATCGTCACGCTTGTTTGAACCGCTCCGCCGCAACCAAATCGGCAAGCGTGATTTTCGCCATGGCCTGTCTGATTTCTCGGGTCAAGCCCGTCCACATTTTGCACGCCGAACAATCGCCCGATTTGGCGCAGAAAGCTTTGTCAATCACGCATTCGACGACCGCCACCGCGCCCTCCATCGCTTCGACGACCGCCAGCAAAGTAATGTCGGCGGGGGATTTCGCCAGAACAAAGCCGCCCTTGACCCCGCGAATCGACCGCACAAAGCCCGCTTTGTTCAACGGCACAATCAAGCGGCTGATGTATTTTTCCGATATGCCCTGCGACGCGGCGATTTCCCGCATCAAACGCGGGGTTTCCCCGTATAGCGCCAAATCCAGCAGTATCCGCCAGCCGTAACGTCCCTTGGTCGATATTTTCATCCTCAAAACCCTTTCATTGATTTTGTTATAGCATACAAAACGGCGAAATTAAGCCCTTTTCAAAATCACTACTATTTTAGTTGACTTTTAGCGAAAACGGAAGCATATTGTTTTTGCTTTTCGACCCGACGAAAAAGGGGCAAAATGAAAAAGTTCTGTTTTTAGGAAAGAGCAAAGCTATGGCAAAAATTTACAAAACGGTATCGGAATTGGTCGGGCGCACGCCTTTGTTGGAATTGTCGCACTTGGAACAGGCGCAGGAATTGGGCGCGAAAGTGCTGGCAAAATTGGAAATGTTCAACCCCGCGGGATCGGTCAAGGACAGAATCGCCAAAGCGATGATTGACGATGCGGAAAAACGCGGCGTTTTGAAGCCGGGGGCAACCATTATCGAACCGACCAGCGGCAACACGGGCATCGGATTGGCGGCCATCGGCGGATCGCGCGGCTACAAAGTCGTTTTGACCATGCCCGAAACGATGAGCATCGAACGCCGCAACCTGCTTAAAGCGTTCGGCGCGGAATTGGTTTTGACCCCGGGTGCGAAAGGCATGGCGGGCGCGGTTGAAAAAGCCGAAGAACTGGCGAAAGAAATCCCGAATTCCTTTATTGCGGGACAATTCGTCAACCCCGCGAACCCCGCGGCGCACGAAGCGACGACGGGCCCCGAAATTTATGAGGACACCGACGGCAAAGTCGACATTTTCGTCGCGGGCGTCGGCACGGGCGGCACTTTGTCGGGCGTCGGCAGATATTTGAAAAAAATGAATCCCGCCGTCAAAGTCGTTGCGGTCGAACCCGACGCCTCCCCCTTGCTGAGCGAAGGCAAAGCGGGTCCCCACCCGATTCAGGGCATTGGCGCGAACTTCATTCCCGAAACGCTGGACAGAAACGTTTACGACGAAATCATCCGCGTCACAGGCGCGCAAGCGTTTGAAACAGGACGCTTTTTAGCCAGACACGAAGGCGTTTTGGCGGGCATTTCGTCCGCGGCGGCGGTTTATGCGGCGGCGGAATTGGCGAAACGTCCCGAAAACAAGGGCAAAACCATTGTGGCTTTGCTGCCCGATACGGGGGACAGATACCTGTCAACCCCGATGTTTGCCGAATAATCCCCTCCCATCGGCAAACAGAGCAAACGGCGGTCGATTTCCCCTTTCGACCGCCGTTTTTTAATGCATGCAAGTTTCCGTTATGTCGGAATCGCCCCCGCGATTTGCATATTCGACCATTGCATCCTCCAACCTTAAATAATTTTCAAACTACTGCATATTCTTAAAATTGTAAATGTTTTTTATTTGCCCGTCTTTCGCTGATAAATATGAAAAACGTGATTTCGTTCGAAAAGGTCTGCGTTCGGAATATGAACCTGCAAACCTTTCCCTTGACTTTCGCCCCTCAACGGGTAGAAATTAAGCAAAACGTTTTTTATTGAAAAGGATTGTCCCTATGGAAGTCAGAAGCAGATTTGCCCCGTCCCCGACGGGCTATATGCACATCGGAAACCTCAGAACCGCTTTGTACGAATACTTGGTCGCCAAAAGCGCGGGCGGAAAATTCGTCCTGCGCATCGAAGACACCGACCAGGAACGCTTTGTCCCCGGCGCGGTCGACATCATCTATAAAACGATGGAAATGGTCGGCTTGAAGCATGACGAGGGTCCCGACGTCGGCGGTCCTTACGGTCCTTACGTTCAATCGGAACGCCGCGCGATTTACAAAGAATACGCCGACAAGCTGGTTGATTTGGGCGGCGCGCATTACTGCTTCTGTTCCGAAGAGGAAATCGAAAAACAGCGCAAAGCGTGCGAAGAAGCGGGCATTCCGTTCAAATTCCGCGACCCGTGCAAAAAACTGTCGGTCGAGGAAGCGCGCAAACGCATCGCCGCGGGCGAAAAATACACCGTCCGCCAGACAATCGACCCGCACGGCACGGTTTCTTTCGACGACTGCGTCTATGGTCACGTCACGGTCGAAACCAAGACTTTGGACGAAGGCATTTTGCTGAAATCCGACGGACTGCCGACGTACAACTTCGCAAACGTCGTTGACGACCATTTAATGAAAATCACGCACGTTTTGCGCGGCAACGAATACCTGTCCTCCACGCCGAAATACAATTTGATGTATCAAGCTTTCGGCTGGGAAATTCCGACTTACGTTCACCTGCCGCCGATTATGAAGGACGAACACAACAAACTGTCCAAACGCAACGGCGACGCATCGTTTCAGGACTTGGTCGCCAAAGGCTATCTGCCCGAAGCGATTGTGAACTATATCATCCTGCTTGGCTGGAGCGCGAAAAACGACGAAGAAATCTTTTCCATGGCGGAGCTGGAAAAAATCTTCAACATCGAGGGCATCAACAAATCCCCCGCGATTTTCGACGGCGAAAAACTGAAATGGATGAACGGCGTGTATGTCCGCGCTTTGCCGCCCGAAAAGTTCCATGAACTTGCTCTGCCGTACTACAAAGACGCAGTCAAGCGCGATGTCGATTTGGAAGTGCTGTCAAAGTGTGTTCAGCCGCGCGTCAACGTGTTGAACGAAATCCCCGAAGCCGTCGATTTCATTGACGAACTGCCCGAATACGATATTGAAATGTATGTGCACAAAAAAATGAAAACGACGCCCGAAATCGCTTTGAAAGCGTTGGAGGAAGCCAAAACCGTCGTTGAATCGATGACGGATGCGGACTTTGCGTCGATGGACGCCGTGCATGCGGTTTTGCTTGCCGTTCCCGAAAAGCTGGGTATGAAAAACGGGCAATTCCTGTGGCCTGTGCGCACCGCTTTGACGGGCAAGCAATGCACCCCTGTCGGCGCGGTCGAAGCCGTCTATCTGTTCGGCAAGGACGAAAGCCTGAAGCGCATTGAAAAGGGCATTGAAAAACTGCGCGCCGCGCAAGCTTGAAAAAAAACATCTTCATCAAAAAAGCCGCCTTTTTCAAGGCGGCTTTTTTTCGTACCGTGTCGGCTTATGCCGCCAAGGATTTTGTAACCAGTTCGTAAACGTTTTTGGACAGGTTTTTCTTTTCCAAAACTTTTTCCAAAGCTTTTTTCATCATTTCCTGCCGTTTTGCGTCGAAACGCTTCCAGCGCGTCAAGGGTTTGACCATGTGCGCCGCCATTTGCGGGTTCATGTCGTCCATTTTGTACGCCATTTCGACCGCAAAGTCGTATCCCGAACCGTCCAGTTTGTGGAATTCGGTCTGGTTGTACGCGAAGCCGCCCATCAAAGCGCGAACGTTGTTCGGGTTTTTGATGTTGAAAGCGGGATGGGTCAGCAGCTTGCGCACCACGTTGACCGCATCGGGTCTGTCGGCGCAGGCGTTGGTGAAAATCCATTTGTTGACCGCCGCTTTTTCGTTTTTGTACGTCTGATAGAAGTCGTCCATAATCGCTTCGCGTTTCGGGTTTTTGGAATTCGACGCAATGTTCATCGCCGCCAGTTTGTCGGTCATGTTGTTGGCTTCGGCATACTGCTTTTCGACCAATTCGTTGTTCGTTCCCAAATCGCCCAAGAACGACAAAGCCATGTTTTTCAGCGCGCGGCGCGCGGATTCCGCAGGCGACGGCGTATAATCGGCTTTGGTGTTGTTTTCGTCGTAAACGGCGCGCAATTCTTTTTCAAAGCGTTTTGCAACCGCCTGTTTGACGATATAGCGGGCTTTGTGAATCGCGTCGACATCCACCACGTCCATCTGGTCCGCCAGATAGTTTTCCTGCGGCAGCGTAATGGCGCGGGCGACAAAGCCTTTGTCCAAAGACTTGTCCGTCAGGTACGATTCCCAAACGTCGAAATACGCTTCGGGCAAAGTCGGTTCTTTGCCGTTTTGAATGTCTTTGACCATATTCAGAATCTGTTCGACGCCGTATTGCTGGAAAGCGTCCCAGCGGTTGAACAAATCGGAATCAAAGCGCGCCTGATGCAGACGTTCCGCGTCCGTGTAATCCATAACGAAGCGAATCGGCGCGGTAAAATCACGGTTGCCCGACAAAACGGGTTGCTCGGCGACGTTGACGAACGTAAACGTATCGGAATCCTTGTCCAGCACGATAACGCGCGACGTTCCCTGCGGTTCTTTTTCACCCTGCAGCTGCAAAGGCATATCCTTGCCGTCCTTGCCGATAAGACCGATTCCCAAAGGAATCACAAACGGCAGTTTTTCGGGCTGATTCGGCGTCGGTTTTGTTTCCTGACGCAAAGTCAGCGTGTAGGTTTTCGCTTTTTCGTCGTATTTGCCGTCGGCGTATACGGTCGGCGTTCCCGCCTGCGAATACCAGCGTTTGAACTGCGTCAAATCCTTGCCAGAAACGTCTTCCATGCATTTGGCGTAATCGTCAATCGTGACCGCCTGCCCGTCATGGCGTTTAAAGTACAGCTGGTTGCCTTTGATAAAGGTTTCCTTGCCCAGCAGGCGTTCGTACATGCGGATGACTTCCGCGCCTTTGTCGTACACGGTCGCCGTGTAGTAGTTGTTGATTTCGACATACGATTCGGGACGGACGGAATGCGCCAAAGGACCCGCGTCTTCGGGGAACTGGAACGTGCGCAGATTGAACACGTCGTTGATGCGTCCCAAAGTGCGCCCGCGCATGTCGCGTGAAAATTCTTCGTCGCGGTAGACGGTCAAGCCTTCTTTCAAAGACAGGTTGAACCAGTCGCGCGCGGTTACGCGATCGCCAGACCAGTTGTGAAAGTATTCGTGCGCAATGACACCTTCGACATGGGCGAAATCCATATCGGTCGCGGTCACGGGGTCGGCAAGCGCGCAGCTGCTGTTAAACAGGTTCAATCCCTTGTTTTCCATCGCGCCCATGTTGAAATCGGAAACGGCGACGATGTTGAACAAATCAAGGTCGTATTCCAGCCCGTACACGTCTTCGTCCCATTTCATCGCGCGCTTCAGGGATTCCAGTCCCCACTTGGCTTTGGGTTCTTCGCCGTGTTCGACGTACAGCCCCAGCTTGACCAAACGCCCCGATTTCGTCGTGTAAGTGTCGTGAATGGAACCCAAATCGCCGACAACCACGCAGAACAGATAGCAGGGTTTCGGGAACGGGTCGAACCACGTCACCGCCGTTTTGCCGTTGGGCAGGACTTCTTCCTTTATCGGATTGCCGTTCGACAGCATGACGGGATATTTGTTTTTGTCGGCGATTAAGGTCGTCGTGTAAACGCTCATCACGTCGGGATGGTCAAGGAAATAAGTGATTCTGCGGAAACCTTCGGGTTCGTTTTGCGAACAGAACGTGCCGTTTGAAACGTACAAGCCTTCCAATTTCGTGTTGGCTTTCGGGTGGATGACGGTTTCGATTTCCAGCTTGAAATCCGCGGGCGGATTGTAAATCGTCAACGATTCGTCGTCCAGTTTGTACGCACGTTCGTCAACCGTTTCGCCGTCGATTTTAATCGATTTCAGCTCCAGTTCGCGCCCGTCCAAAACCAGCGAATGCCCGCCTTTGGGAACGTCGTAATCGGCGACCAGATGCAGAACGGATTTAACGACCGTGTTCTGTTCGTCCAAATCGAACGTCAAATCGACGGTTCTGATTTTGTAATCGGGTTTCTTGTAATCTTTCAAATACTTGATTTTCTTTTCCATCTTTTCGCAACCTCTTTTTTTTCGATTCGTTTTTGGCGATAAAGTAGTCCTTTTATCTATTTATTTCAAACGAATTGTTTTGCAAGAGGCGGGCTCTTTTCCGTATCGGTTTTCGCCCATCGTTCCTTTGGCAAAGCACAGATACAGGCAGAACAAAACGAACAGCCCGAACACCGCGCACAGCATGGAAACGGCTTCTCCGCTCAGGAACGGCAAAGCGACGACTTTAAACATCGCGGACGCCGCGACAATGCCGACAACCGCCGTTGTCACCAGCCAAAACGCCGAGCTGCCCGAATCGTGAAAGCGCTTGACCAAAACGGCAAACAGCACATACACCGCGCCGCACGCCGTCAGCACGGGATAAATCAGCGGCAGCCCCGCCCATGCCATGGCGACGGCGGGAAACGGCATCAACAGCAATGCCGCGGCAAAAAAAGCGACGAATTGGTCGCGGGAAATCCGCCCGCGCAGGGAAAACATAAACCAGTACAGCCAATCGAACGCGGATTTCAGCGGCGTTTCGACGACATGCATTTGAACGGCTTTGCCGTCGCCGTCTGTTTCGAAATCGACTTTGCAACCGTTCAGCGGACAGCCCGTTTCACAGTCGGTCATTTTGAATTCATAACGTTTGCCGTCATCCGCGCGAACAACGCCCGCATCGGATTTCAAATCAACGGTTAAAACGATTCCTTGCATGATAAGGCTCCTTCTTTTAAAGTGTTTTGTTATGAAGACTGTAACCGAAAAACTGCTGAAATGGTATGAAAAAAACGGACGCGTTCTGCCTTGGCGCACAAAAGGCGGCGCGCACCCGTCCGCGTATGCCGTTTGGGTGTCGGAAATCATGCTGCAGCAAACAACGGTTAAAACGGTCATTCCGTTTTTCGACCGCTTTATGAAACGCTTTCCGACCGTCGAAAGTCTTGCCGCAGCGCCGATTTCCGACGTGTTGCTGATGTGGCAGGGCTTGGGCTATTACACGCGCGCGCGTAAACTGCACGAAGCCGCAAAAGTCGTCGCCGAACAATACGGCGGACGCTTTCCCGCCAGCCGCGCGCAGCTTGCCAAGCTTCCCGGCATCGGAGCGTACACATCCGCCAGCGTTGCGGCGTTTGCTTTCAACCTGCCCGAATCGCCCGTCGACGGCAACGTGATTCGCGTTCTGACGCGGCTGAACGGCTGGGACGAACCGACAGTTTCGATTATGGATAAAATCAACGCCTGCGCCGACGAACTGATAAAAGCCGCCGCCTGCCCCGCCGATTACGCGTCCGCGATTATGGATTTGGGGGCAACGGTCTGCACGCCGAAATCGCCGCAATGCCTGCTCTGCCCCTTGCGCGACGACTGCCGAGCGTTCAAGGACGGAACCGCCGACAAAATCCCGCTGATTGTCAAACTGAAGCGCGATGCGCGCAAAGGGTATGTGTTTCTGATAAAAAACGCCGCGGGCGGATTTTACATCCGCACCCGTTCGGAAAAAGGATTGTTGCACGGTCTGACCGAATTTCCGTGGAACACGGACGAAACTCTGCCGTTTTCCGCCGATTGGAAAATCACCCGCAAAAAAGTCAAACACGTTTTCACGCATTTCGATTTGACGCTGACTTTGGTTCTGCTGAATGCCGACAGCGTCCCCGCCGATTGGGACGGGCGTTTTGTCAGCCCCGACAAATTCAAAGATTACCCGTTTTCGACGCTGATGAAAAAAGTCATCGCAAAGATTTGATTTTCAGCCGCATTGCCCGCATTTCGAACAGCCGTTGCAGCGCATTCTTGAACCGCATTGTTCGCATTGTTTGCCGAAAAACGGAACATACCGTTCGGTGTTGCCGAACAAATCGAGCTGAGGATTTGAGAATTTGAAAACAGTCGGCTTGCCCTCGAAGCTCAATCCCGAACGGAACGCCGCGCGGCTTTGCTTGATTTTGTCGGGAATCGTGTATTTTTTGCCGTCTTTGACAAAGACCGTTCCCGTTTCGAAAAAGCAAAACGTTACATTCGCCGCACGGCATTCGTCCGACAGCGTTTTCACCCATTCGTAATGCAGCGGACGCGCGCCGTCATAATTTTCACCGCCCGCCAGCACTTGCTCAATCTGCCCCGCCGCCAAATAATCCGCTATCGACACCGCGCCGATAAAAGGAGCGACGATAATCCCCTTGTGCTTGAACGGCAAAGAAAACAGTATCGGGATGCGTTCGTCGGCTCTGATTTGATTTTCGCAGGTCACGCTGAAAAACACGTTTTCCCAGCCGTCGCCCCAATCGGCGGGCAGACAGTCCGCAACGCGTTCGGGACGTTTTGTCAGCAAATAAAACGCGACGTCGGGACGCTGTTTGATGATTTTCCACGCGTCCGCGCGCCAAGCGTCGGCTTCCGCCAAAAAGAAATCCGATGTCAGGCATACGCGGATATGTTCGCCGCTTTTGATTTTGAATTTACCGAATTTGTCTTTCGCCAGCGGATAGCCGAAATTGTTTTGCACTTTGAAAATCCGCGAACCGTCCATGCCGCGGCGCTTGTCCAGCGAATACATGTAGCAATGGACGCAACCTTCGCTTTTTTTGATGCAGCCGTGCCAAGGATTCCAAATGTCGTGCATAAAATTTTCCTACAAAAAAAACCGCCCTTTCGGACGGTTTTTTTAATGGCGGGAGCGACGGGGCTCGAACCCGCGACCTACGGCGTGACAGGCCGTCACTCTAACCAAACTGAGCTACGCCCCCGCGACAGATTTGTTTATATAGACTTCCGTTTCCCTTTGCAAGAACTTTTTTCTATTTTTTGAAATTTTTTTTGATAAGCGCCGAAAGTCCCAGAAAAGCGGGATATTTGGCGGTCATGACATACGTCGGAATCCGCGACAGATACTCCGTAAAGCGTCCTTTGGCTTCGAATCGGACACGAAAAGCCGATTCTTTAAACATTTCCAGCAGTCCGTCGCGCGGCACGATTCCCCCCGCGATATAGACGCCGCCCAGCGCGCCGACCGTCAAAGCCAGATTCCCCGCCAAAGTCCCCAGCAGGCCGAACATCATCTGCACGGCTTCGCGGCACAGCGAATCGCCCGCCAGCGCGCGTTTTGTTATTTCTTCGGGCGGCAGAATTTCGGAGGCTTCGTTCCGCAAAGCTTTCAACGTTTTGTACAGATTCGTCAGCCCCATGCCCGAAACGACGCGTTCCGCAGAAACGTGCCCGTATTCCCCGCGCAAAGCGGAAATGACGCGTTCCTCTTCGGGATACGGCGCGGGCATGGTCGCGTGTCCGCCTTCGCTGGGCAAAGCTATCCACGTTCCGTCGTTTTGCGGCACCAGAATCGACACGCCCAATCCCGTTCCCGGTCCCACAACCGCAATCGGATGCCCCGCCTGCGGTTCGCCGCGACCGACTTTGACCCTTTCCGATTCTTTGAGTTCGGGAACCGCCAATGCCTGCGCCACAAAGTCGTTGACGACCGTCAGCGTTTCCAATCCCAGCGTTGCTTTCAGTTCTTTAATCGAAAAAGCCCACGCGCAGTTGGTCAAATGCACGAAATCGTCCAACACGGGGCAAGCCACCGCGAACGCCGCCGTTTTGACGTCTTCCGCTTTAACGTCCGCCTGTTTGTAATAAGCAAACACCGCATCCGCTATCGTCGGGTAATCCTTGCACGACAAAACCAGCGGCTGTTCAACCGTTCCGTCCGCCGCGCACAACGCAAAGCGCGCGTTCGTTCCGCCGATGTCGGCAATCAATCCTTTAAACTGCATGGTAAAATCCTTTCGTTTTCGAACAGAATGACACACGCGAAAGGAAAATCAAATAAATATTACAAGTCGGCTTCCATCGACGTATCGGCGGGTTCGGTGCGCCGCGCCTGAATCCACGCGACTTTGACTTTATAGAAAAAATCCGCCGATTCGGGCATTTTTTCCCTCTTGTCCGTCATCGACAGAGCGGCAAGCATTCCTTTTAATTCGGCATCCGAAACCGACAGCACGTCCGTTTCCGGGAATTGCGCTTCCAAAGCCTGACCCAGCGGCAAAAAATCGTCCCACATCATTTCGACCGCCCCGCCAGTTTTGCCAAGCACACGCGTTTTTGCGTTTCCTGCTGCGCGCGGTAAGCATCCCGCTGACGCTTCAGCTCCGCCGTTTTGAAGCTTGTGTCTTTAATCGGCGTAAAGTCCGCCGTATTGCCGTGGATTTTCACACCGAACCATTGCTGGCGGTCTTGGGCGATAATTTCGCAGTCCTTGTTTGTCACTTTGACGATTTCGCCGTTTTTGATTTGACGCGGGAAAGTGCCGTAGCCCTCCTCCGCCGCCAGCTTGTTGAAATCGTCCGCCCCCGGCGTGCGCGTGTGAATCGGGGCAACCGTCCGCGGCTTCAAAATTCCCGCAATGCGGCGGAAATCGTCCGATTGAGCGTGTCCCGACCCGTACATCTTGGGGCGGGTTGACGCCGTGATAATCGTATGCCCTTTGGCGCGTTCCGACGTTGCCAGCAAAAACGCCATTTTTTCGTTTTTGTCCGTCGTCAAAGGCGCGATAACCACCGCGTCTTCGGTAAACTTGAAACCGTTGTTTTTGCCCTGCAAATACTGAACGAACGGCGAATCCTTTTCCATATAGATACCCGTCGTTATCGTTATCGTGTCTTTGAGATTCAGCGTGTCCGCCTTGGGATTTTTCGCGCCGACGACCGCAATGTTCGGAAATTTTTTCGCCAAATCGATGCCCGACATCTGCAATCCCAGCAAATTGGTATCCATGGACGGCCCGCCGTTCAGAATGACGTTCTTGCCGTTTTTCGCCGCCGCCGCAATGACCGTCGCCAGCCGTTCGCAATGCGCCGCCGCCAGCGGAACAATCATCTGATGCTTGCGATTTTCCGCAAACAGCTTGTCATAGCAATCGAAAATTTCCGATTCGTAAGTCGCATGCCCTTTGCGCGCCGCCGTCGTGCCGTCGAACGTCATCAAATCGATTTTGCCCTCTTTGGCGATTTCGGCATAGTCCGCAAAGTTCACCCCGCCCTGCAAGTAGGACGATTCGTCGCCCTTTGTGTCGCCCGTGTGGAAAATCGCCGTCGAAGCGTTGGAAATCTTGAAGCTCAAAGCCCCCGGTATCGAGTGCGACGCCTGCATAGAACGGACTTTTACAGTACCGATTTCGACCGTCTGTCCCGCTTTGATTTTATGCAGTTCGGGCTGTTTGTCGGCGGGAATCCCGCGTTCGACGAATCCCTTTTTCACCATATTCAGCGTAAATTCGGAACCGTACACGGGCGGCAACTTCACTCCCGCCATGGCATACGCGAAAACGCCCGAAATATGGTCGGAATGACCGTGTGTCAAAAAAATCGCCTTGGCTTTGTCGGATTCGTCGACAGGCGGACAATTCGGCACGTCCAAACAGTCGGCAAGGTCGGGAACCACTCTGTCATACTGTCCTCCGCCGAACATCGCGGGGCGTTCATGCTGTCCCAAATCGACGATAATCGTGTCTTTTTCGATTTTTCCCGTTTCGGCGTTCGTTTGTTCGGACGTGAATTTGTGGCAGCTACCCCAGCCGTCCTGAACGTTGTTGCCGCCGCGCGGACTCCAGTACAAAGCGTCTTGGTTCATTTCCCTTTTCCCGCAGAAAACTTTACTTTTACGACAGTATAAGAAAAAACACGCCCGACAATCAAGCTTTTTTGTCTAAAATACGGAAAATTTCCGTTTAAGGTTCGGCTTTTGTCCGCACATCTTCAAAAATCGGCTCGTCTTCGATTTTTGCACGCTTCGCCGCCATATACGCTTCCAGCTTCGCCTTGCGCCACGCGGCGGCATGCTGTTTCGCCTCTTCGCTTCCCGCTTTGATTTTTTTGTCGTTTTCGGCGGTTTTGGCTTTGCGTTCCGCGATTTTTGCGGCTCGGTTCAGTTCGCGCACTTTTTGCTTGGAAACGTCGTGTGCGACGGCTTTTTGCGCAGGCTTTGCGGGGTTGCCGTGTTCGGCAAGCAGTTTCCATTTGTCCAACAATTTGTCTTCGTATTTGTATGCTTTATGCGTCGTGCGGGAATGATAGCGGGTCGCCGCCAGCCCCCACGATTTCGTATCGGCATGGTTTCGCTTTAAAAAATCCGCCGCATAAGCCACGTTTTGAGCGGGATCGAAAGCGTCCTCGACGGATTTGAAAGCGTCGGGATGAAATTTCAAGCTGATTTGCATGCACCCGACGTCGATATTGTCCGCCCCTTTTTCCTGCAATTCTTTGACCGCTTGAATCGCGTCGGCTTTGTTTTTGTAAAAAGCCCCTTTGCCGTCCGCCGAAACCGTCCACGGCCACGCCACGCCCGTCGGGTAAGTCTTGGAATACCGTCCGCTTTCGACCAAAGCGATTGCACTGAGCAGATTCGGCTGGATTTGCTTTTTTTGTTCCTGCCGCGCCGTTTCCTGCAGGCACAGCAGAGAATCGTCCGCCCGCGCAGGGACGGACAAAGCGGCAAAAACCAACGCTAAGACTGCTTTTTTCATTGCTTTGTTTTGATAAAACGAATCAGACGTTCCGTAAACAAAGACAGTTTAAACCACAAATCATTAAAATTTTCTGACGCTTGGTGATTCGCCGCATTCCAATACAAAGCGCGCGCGATTTCGATTTGCAAAACGTGGCTTTTGCGGTCGGGATGCCCGTAATATCGAGTCGTATACGCGCCCGCATACGGCAGATTGACGGTCACAAAGAATCCCAAGTCGCGCAGGATTTCCGCCGCCGCCGCGGTCAAAGCGGGCGAACACGACGTTCCGTCCGCGTCCCCCAGAACAATATCGGGCATTTGCCCTTTGGCGCAGTGTTCGGGCGGCAGAGTCGGCATCGAATGGGCGTCAATCAGCACGGAATATCCGAAAGCGGCAATATTTTTCTTGATTAAATCGGTCAAAGCGGCGTGATACGGAAAATGGATTCGGGTCAGGCGCGCCTGTTCTTTTGCCCACAACAGCGGCTTCGGATAAACGGGAACGGTCGGGCTCAAGCGCGCGGGAATCACGCCGTATCCCGCTTTGACGCGCGGCGAATCGACCAAAGCCTGCGGCGGAATTTCGTCAAAGAACAAAGTCGGGGCAAGTTCCAAAGGATGACGGTTCAAATCGACCCAAGCGCGTCCGTACACGGCGGACAGCAAAGGAATCCCCATGGCGGGCGCAAAGGAAAACAAGTCGGCGACGGCGGGATCTTCGTATTTTTGGAAATCGGACAGCTTCAAATCGGACAGCTTGAACAGCCGTTCGGGATAAAACGTCCCGCTGTGAGGCGATGCAATCAGCAGCGGAACGGCGGATTTTCCGTTCTTTTGCAACAGATACGGCGGGTAATTTTCACGGGTCGCCAAATTTTTTTATCCTTTATGTCATTTTTTTCTTGCAATCGGGTTCCAAAACCTATAAAAGCATAAATCATCTTGTTGAGATAATCAACAACAACGGGCGCGTAGCTC
>CAVCSV010000015.1:0-50783 GCA_963604715.1 Limosilactobacillus gorillae | reverse complement strand
CATCCGTACACTTGCCGTCTGTACATTTTTGCGTTGCCAAACAGTCCGCATCCGAAGAACAAACGTTCAATTCGGGACGCTTGCCCGTGGTCGGAGCCGTGCTTTTGGTGGTTTCGCCGTAGCCCAGCTTTACACTTTTCGCGATTCGAAAAGACGCGGAGTCATCTAAAAGTGGGGGGGGGGGTAGGGATTGAACAACCGATGCGTTCAAAACAAACGCCGCCGCCAGTATGACAATGCTTTGTTTCATGGGAGGTTCCTCCTGTGTTTTTTCCTATCTTTTCTTACTCTACCATACAATTGTGGCAAAATTATGGCAAATGTGCAAAAAAAACGAAAAAAATTTAGGGGGAGTGCGTCCGTTCGGGGCGAAGATGTCGAAAGAAACGGAAGAAATCCGTATTTTACGCAGAATTCTCTGTTTTTTTATCCGTAATAACCGAACAGCGGATATTGCGCTTCGACACGGTAATACGAACCGTCGCCGTCCGTGCGCGGATGGCTGGAAAACAGCGTAAAGTGGTCGACGCAAAATTCTTCGGAACGGAACAGGTTGTTGTATTCGATGAATTTCTGGACGTCTTCCGCCGTTGTGCCGTACAGCTTCGCCAACGTCGCGTGCGCGTGGAATTTGTGTTTGTCCGCACCCAAGCCGTGGCGGTTGACGACGCTTTCGATTTTGTCGTGCAGAAAATCCAGCGGCTGGTAATAGCTGACGCCCGCCCACAAATGCCGCATCTGCGCGCCCGTCGCAAAAAAGCCGACCTGCGTCATGGCAAGGGAAAACGCGGGGGCTTGAATCTGCATCAGTCCGTCGTGCAGATACCCCGCTTCGTCTTCGTCGATGTTGCCGATAAAGCGCAGAGTGATATGCAGGTTTTCGCGTTCCGTCCACACGGCGCCGGGGACGCCGCCGCGCAAAGCGTACAGTTGGTCTTTGATATTTTCGGGCAATTCTATGCCGGCAAACAGACGTATCATCGCTTTCATCCCTTGTTGTTTTTGCTGAAAGCGATTCTAAAGCAATTTTTTGCGAAAAGCTAAAACTTTTTCTTTTTGCCCAAATTCATCACAAAGCGCAGGGCGGGAATCATCCAGCGCGGCGCATGGGAAACATAGCGGAACGTGACGCAGGCGCGGTGAATGTTCATTTCCGTGCAGAACATCATGCGGTGGTGTCCCTGATGCAGCGTGTCGCGCGCGCCCGCACGGCGGCAGACCATGATTTCCATCGGATAATTGTCGTCATAGCCGTTTTGCAGGGAATCGTGCAGTTCGTTGTATTGCTTGTCGCGCTGTTCCTGCGGCAAATGCCACTTGCGGCAGGCGTAGGACGTTTCTTTGGTGCGCTGTCCGCGTTCCAGTCCCGCTTGGCGGATGAAAAACGGGTCAAGGTGATATTTGTTTGTGTTGTAGGAAAAAAAGCGGTTGCGCCAGACGCGGCAGAACGGCGCCAGAATGTCGAACCACGGGCGGTTGCGTTTGAACGCGACGGCGACAAGGGCGTGGCTTTCCCCTTTGGCTTTCAAATCCTGCAAATACGCGCGCCCCTGGTAGAGCGTGTCGGGAATGTTTTTGGCTTTGTCGCCCAAGAAGACGACGACGTTTTCCCCCTTGACGGGTTTTGCGTTCGGCGTGTCGGGCAGAATCAGCAGATCCGCGATTTCAAACGGATAACGGTGCGATGAAAGACAAGTCCACGGGTGCATTTTTCAATCCTTTCGTGCGGTCGACATTATCGGGGAAAAAGGGCGGCAAGGCAAGCTTTTTCTTGACAGGCGGCGGGTGTGAAAATACGATATTGCCCGAATTTACGGGGAAAAAGGATGTTTGAAAAAAAATACGGCTTTGTGTTTGGAATCGGCGAAGCGTGTTCGTGTTCGACGGCTTTGCGCGCGGCGCACCTGCAAATCCAATCTTTTCCGACGGACTGGCTGTCGGGGTTGGACATCAAGGGGCGCACGGCGCTGATTGTTTCGGATTTCAAGGATTTTTTCAACGCCGAAGATTTGAAATACGCGGGCGACAATAAAAAATCAGACACTTATGTCAATACGCGGACGGGCATTACCTTTTATCACGACTTTCCGCTGCATTCCGATTTCGCCGCGCTGTATCCGTCGGTCAAAGCCAAATACGACAAGCGCATCGCCCGCATGCTGTCGTCAATCGAAAACGCGAAAAAAGCTCTGATTGTTTATATGAACGTTCCCGTGCGGGAAAAGGAGCGTCCCTCCGACGCGGAACTGGTCGACTGTTTGACGGCGTTCGAAAAGCGTTTTCCCGATACAAAATTCGATTTGTTGTATCTGACGAACGATTCGGACATTCCCTATAAAAAACGCAAAATCGAACGGGTGAAGGATAATCTGTTTGTTGTTTCGTTCGCCTACCGACCGAATAAAAAAGAAGTGTCGCCCATGGCGGTCAGAAAACGCGATTTGGCAAAGTTTTTCGGACAAATCAAAGTCGACAGAACGGTTGCGGAGCGGATTAAAATCATGCTGACGGACTTTTTGACGGTTTGCGTCAGGGTTTTGTCCTTTTTCGTGCTGTCGAGCGCAAAACGCCGTTCGTTCAGAAAACGGGCGACGGCTTTTGTCCGCCGTTTGGTTTGGCGCAATCGTTGAAACGGAGCTGTTTGATGAAAAATATCGCAAAATTGTTGGGTTCGGTTGTCGTGATAACGGCTTTGCTGCTGTTGCCCGACGTGATTTTCGGCTTTGTCAATCCCAATTTGGCGGTATGCGCGAATACGGACAAAGCCGCCGTTATGGCGGTGCTGGCGCTGTGCCTGACGTTTGTTCCGAACAAAAAGTTTTTGATTGGTTTTTTGTCGTTTTTCGGATTGCTGCAAATGACGCAGTTTTCGTCGATGGCGTATTTCGGCGTGTATCTGACGCCTTACGCAATCGACTTCATCTTTTTGGAAGCGGGCGACGTCGCAACGGAAATCAAGGATGTCTGGTTCAAGTATCTGTACGTTATCCCTTTGGTTGCCGTTCCGTATTTCATTATCGGCTGGCTGTTGTGCCGTGAAAAACTGTTCCGATTCAAAGTCAAATACGGCTGGCTGTTCGTCCTGTTGTTCTTCGGGGCTTTTTGCTGCAAGGCAAGAACGCCGCGCGGCGCGTTTCAAATGATGTTCAAGCAGACGTGCTTTGCGTCGTTCAACACGGTCAATTCCTATTCGGTGTACTTTGCCAACATCCTGCCCGAAAAGATTTTCGGCAAAAAGGCGGAAAAGGAATATCCCGCTTATGTTTTGACCAATACGGACAACGGCGGCAAAGAGCCTGTCAACATCGTGTTTGTCGTCGGCGAATCCATCAACGTCAATCATTTTTCGCTGTTTGGCTACGACCGTCCGACAACTCCGAAACTGGAAGCGTTCGCCAAGGAACATCCCGACTTTGTTTACAAAAAAGCATGGGCGGCGGCGGTCAACACGATGATTTCCCTGCCGATGATTTACAACATTCAGGTTAACCCCAAAAACTACCGCAAACTGATTAAACGCGACAGTTATCTGTTCAAAATGGCGCACGAAAACGGATTTAAAGTAACGTATATCGAGGGGCAAAACGAATCCCTGCTGAAAAAGACTTCCGTTTCCGACACGGACGAAATTTTCGTTTACGACGAAAAAGATTCCGCCGCCAAAGGCGAAATCGGATTTTTGCAAAACGTGTTTTCGAAAATCGATTTGAACGACGGGCGGAATCTGGTTTTGGTTCACCGCCGCAACATTCATTCGCCCTATAAAAACAACACGATGTTCGAATCGGAAAAATACAGCCTTTTCAACGACAAGGAAACGGATGTCCGCATCAACGACTATGACAACGCCGTCCGCTACGAAGACGACGTGATGGCGGAAACTTTGAAATTCGCCCAATCGTCGAAGCACAAGACGTATTTCTTCTTTGTTTCCGATCACGGCGAAGCGTTGGGTCAAAACGGAATTTGGGGACACGGGCATTTGGACGCCGCCGATTTGGAGGTTCCGTTCATGTATGCCGTGTTCAACGGGGCGGATGCGGCGTTGTCCGCAAAACTTGCCGAAAAGCCCGTGCTGTGTTCGCACGACGTATCCCTTTCGGTGGCTGAAGCTTTGGGGTGGAAAGTCGAAATCCCCGCCGAAGATTTGAATGTCTGTCAGGTCAATGGGCGCGATTCCATGGGGCGCGCGGGAGTGTTGAAAATCACTCCGCACGCCGACGGAACGGCTGACTTCAAACTGGAAAAATGACATGGGCAGAAAACGCAAAGGCGATTTGGTCGACGGCTGGGTGATTTTGGACAAGCCCGCGGGGCTTGGCTCCACAACGGCGGTGTCGATTGTGCGCCGCCTGTTCAACGCGCAAAAGGCGGGACACGCGGGAACGCTCGACCCCGCGGCGTCGGGCGTTTTGCCGATTGCTTTGGGTGAAGCGACCAAGACGATTCCCTATGTTATGGACGGCGAGAAAAACTACGCTTTCACCGTGTTGTTCGGCAGTTCCACAACGACCGACGATGCCGAGGGTGAAATTATCGCCACGACGGACAAAATCCCGACCGCGGAGGAGATTCGCGCCGTTCTGCCGTCTTTTGTCGGCGAAATCGACCAAGTGCCGCCCAAGTATTCCGCCGTTCATGTCGACGGCAAGCGGGCGTACGATTTAGCGCGCGAAAACAAAGCGGTCGACCTCGCGCCACGCAGGATTCGGATTCATTCGCTTGAAATGACGGGATTTTCGGGGCAAAGCGCGGATTTTGCGGTGAAATGCTCCAAGGGGACGTATGTCCGCTCGATTGCGCGGGATTTGGCGGAAAAGCTGGGCAGTTTGGGGCATGTAACGGCTTTGCGCCGCCTGAAATGCGCAAAATTTTCGATTCAAAACACGTTTTCGCTGGAATATCTGAAATCAAAAGAGCATAGTTCTTTATGGACGGATGTGCTTTTGCCCGTTGAAACCGTGCTGGACGGCATCCCTGCTCTGGCTGTTACGGAAACACAGGCACAACTGTTGTCGAACGGCGGATTTTTGCCCGCGCCCGATTTAACCGACGGCGTGTATCAGGCAAAAACGGAGAACCGTTTGGCGGCAATCGTCCGCGTGCAGGACGGGCAAATCCGCCCCGTGCGCGTCATCAACCGACATGATTTAGGAGAACACGATGTCGATTACTCAAGAACGTAAACAGGAACTGATTAAAGAATTTGCTATCAAAGAAGGCGATACGGGTTCGCCCGAAGTACAGGTCGCCATCCTGTCCGAACGCATCAAAAACCTGACCGAACACCTGAAAAGCCACGACAAGGATTTCCATTCCCGCCGCGGTTTGTTGATTATGGTCGGTCAGCGCCGCCGTTTGCTGGACTATGTCAAAAGCAAAGACCAGTCCCGTTACGAAAGCTTGATTACCCGTCTGGGTCTGCGCCGCTAACGCGCGTAATTTTCCGAAGCCCCGCTTTCGACGAAAGTCGGGGCTTCGGTCAATCGAAATACTGACGAAAAGTCAGAGCTTTTTCCGAATGGGTCGGGAAAAGTTTGGAATGAAGAGAGAAGTATGTCTATGTTTAATGTATTCCGCAAGGAAATCGAATGGGGCGGCCGTCCCCTGTCCGTCGAAACAGGTAAAATCGGTCGTCAAGCCGACGCGTCCGTTATTGTCAAATACGGCGAAACCGTTGTTCATTGCGCCGTTTGCGCGGCTAAAACGGTTCCCGAAGGAATGGAAGAAGATTTTCTGCCCCTGACGGTCAACTATCAGGAAAAAGCGTACGCTGCCGGTCGCATTCCGGGCGGTTTTTTCCGCCGCGAAGGGCGCCCCTCCGAACATGAAATTCTGTCGTCGCGTTTAATCGACCGTCCGATTCGTCCTCTGTTCGCCAAAGGGTATCACAACGATACGCAGGTCACCTGCACCGTTTTGTCGCACGATATGGAAAACGATCCCGACATCGTCGCGATGATTTCCGCTTCCGCCGCTTTGGCGCTGTCGGGCTTGCCGTTCCTCGGACCTATCGGGGCGGCGCGCATCGGCTACAAGGACGGCGAATACATCCTGAACCCGACCATGGCCGAACGCGAAACGTCGGAACTGGACTTGGTCGTCGCGGGGACGGAACAGGGCGTTCTGATGGTGGAATCCGAAGCCAACGAATTGTCCGAGGCCACCATGCTGGGCGCGGTCGTGTTCGGTCACGAACAGATGCAGCCCGTCATCAAAATGATTAACGAACTGAAAGCCGAAGCGGGCAAAGAACCGTGGCCGATGCCCGAAGAAGCCCCCGAATACAAAGTCGTTTACGACAAATTCATGGAAGCTTACGGCGACCAGTTGCGCGAAGCGTACAAAATCACGGACAAGCTGGAACGTCAAAACGCCGTCGCCGACATTCGCGAAGCCGCGAAAATCAGCGTCGCCGACAACGAAGCCGAAGCCGCCGTCGCCACGCGCGTTTTCCACGAAATGGAATACCACACCGTCCGCGACGCGATTTTGGAAACGGGCATCCGCATTGACGGACGCGACACGAAAACCGTCCGCCCCATTACCGCCGAAGTCGGCGTTCTGCCGCGCGCGCACGGTTCCGCTTTGTTCACCCGCGGTGAAACGCAGGCTCTGGTCGTCGCCACTTTGGGAACCGATCAGGACGAACAGATTGTCGACGCTTTGACGGGCGAATACCGCCAGCCGTTCATGCTGCACTACAACTTCCCGCCGTATTCCGTCGGTGAAACGGGACGCATCGGATCCCCCGGCCGCCGCGAAATCGGTCACGGAAAGCTGGCTTGGCGCGCGATTCACCCGATGCTGCCGTCGAAAGAAGAATTCCCGTATTCGATTCGCGTCGTTTCGGAAATCATGGAATCGAACGGTTCGTCTTCCATGGCGACGGTTTGCGGTTCGTGCCTGTCCTTGATGGACGCGGGCGTTCCGATGAAAGCCCCTGTCGCGGGTATCGCGATGGGCTTGATTAAAGAACCCGACGGCCGCTTTGCGGTTTTGACCGACATTCTGGGCGACGAAGACCACTTGGGCGACATGGATTTCAAGGTCGCGGGAACGAAAGACGGTGTCACGTCTTTGCAGATGGACATCAAAATCACCTCGATTACCAAAGAAATCATGGAAATCGCTTTGAAACAGGCGAAAGAAGGCCGCTTGCACATCTTGGGCAAAATGGCTGAAGCCATCGAAGCCCCGCGCGACGCCGTTTCCGAAAACGCTCCGCGCATCACGACTTTGCAGATTAACAAAGACAAAATCCGCGAAGTCATCGGCACGGGCGGCAAAGTGATTCGCGAAATCACCGAATCGACGGGCTGCAAAATCGACATCGGCGAAGACGGCTTGATTAAAATCGCGTCATTCTCGCAGTCTGCGGGCGAAGCGGCTTTGAACTGGATTAAGGGCATCGTTTCCGAACCCGAAGTCGGTCAAATCTATGACGGCAAAGTCGTCAAAGTGGTCGAATTCGGCGCGTTCGTGAACTTCCTGGGATCGAAAGACGGTCTGGTTCACATTTCCGAGCTGGCGCCGAAACGCGTTGCGAAAGTCACCGATGTCGTCAAAGAGGGCGACTCCGTGAAAGTCAAATGCGTCGGCATCGACAACCGCGGCAAAGTCAAATTGTCGATGAAGTGCGTCGATCAGGTCACGGGCGAAGAAATCAAAAAGCCCGAAAAGACCGAAGAAGCCGAAAAAGCTGAATAATTAAGGAGTTCCTGCCGTGAAAGCACTTAAAGAATTGATGATTTCGGGACGCGAAGTCCTGCCTTTGGTAGAGGGCGGAAAAGGCGTCGCCGTCAGTACGGCTTTGACATCGGGCGCGTGGGCGGCTGAAAACGCCGTCGGTACGATTTCCGGCGTCATTCCCGACGTTTACGACGACAACGGCGAAATCGTGCCGATGGTCATCAAATCGAAAACACGGCGGGAACGCTTTGAAGAACAAGTGCGCCATTCCATCGCGGGGATTATTTCCCAAGCGAAACTGGCGCACGACATTTCGGGTGGGCGCGGACGCATTCACGTCAACGTTCTGTGGGAACAGGGCGGCGCCCAAACGATTATTCAGGAAGCTCTTGAGGGCGCGAAAGGGTTGATTCACGGAATCACCTGCGGCGCGGGCATGCCCTACAAACTGGGACAGCTGGCGTCGGCGATGAAGACGTTTTATTATCCGATTGTGTCGTCGGGGCGCGCTTTCCGCGCTTTGTGGCTGCGGGCGTACAAATCCTACGCCGACTATCTGGGCGGTGTGGTGTTTGAAGATCCGTGGAAAGCGGGCGGTCACATCGGATTGTCGAACGGCGACGATCCCGACAAGCCCGAAAACCCCTATAACCGCATTGTCGAATTGCGGCAAACGATGAATTCCGTCGGATTGGACAACGTGCCCATCATCATTGCGGGCGGAGTTTGGTATCTGCGCGAATTCCAAGACTACATCGACAATCCCGAAGTCGGACCGACGGCGTTCCAGTTCGGCACGCGTCCTTTGCTGACGCGCGAAAGCCCCGTTGCCAAGTCGTGGCAGAAAATTCTGCTGACTTTGAAAAAGGGCGAAATCGCCATGCAGCGGTTCAGTCCGACGGGCTTTATGTCTTCGGCGATTAAAAACAAATTTTTGACCGACTTGTTCGACCGTTCCGCAACGGCGATGCCGTACAAGGAATCGCCCGAGGGCGACTTCCGGCACCCGATTTTGGTGGGCGCGGCGAAACTGTACATTACCGAAGCCGACCAAAAACGCGCCGACGACTATATGGAAGCGGGACGCACCGTTCCTTTGAAAACGGCGGACAATGAAATCGTGTTTGTTACGCCGAAAAACCAAGCCGACATCAACCGCGCGCGCGCCAACTGCATGGGCTGCATTTCGCAATGCATGTTTTCGGGCTTTACGACGCACACGGAAACCATGTCGACGGGAAAGACGCCCGATCCGCGTTATTTCTGCATCAAGGACACGCTGTACCGCGCGGCGCACGAAGACGACCCCGACAACAATCTGGTGTTCGTCGGCGCGAACGCGACGCGCTTTTCGTCCGACCCGCTGTTCAAAGACGGCTATCTGCCGACGGTCAAAGAATTCATCGCCCGTTTGCTGACGGGGGATTGACTGCTCCCGCAGGGGGCTGCTGCCCGTAGAGGGGCAACAACAGACGCGAACTTGCAAACCCGCACAAGAGGGAATTCGAACTTGCGAGGGCTTTAGCCCGAAGCAATCCCGTGATTGGTTCGCATGGGAAAACACACCCTTTCCGAATCGTCATTGCGAGTCCGCCTTGGCGGGCGAAGCAATCCATTTGCAGGCGGCTTACCGCAAACACGGCGTCGGTGGATTGCTTTGTCGCTGTCGCTCCGCGCAATGACGATTTTGTTATGTCTTATCTGTGCCGACCAATCACGGGATTGCTTCACCCGCTTGTGCGGGTTCGCAAGTTTGATTCTTGATAGTTTTTCCCCCTACGGGCAGTAGTGAAATTTTTTCTTGTATCGTTCTAAAAAATCATATAGCTATAAAGATATATTACTATTAGGGGGGGGATTTTCAAATGACTAAAAGCGAACGTCCGTTTGCGTGGACGGTGGATATTTTACGGCGCGCGAAACTGCGCCCGACGTGTCAAAGAATGGGGTTGGTCAAATTGCTGTTCGGCAACGGAAACCGCCACATTTGCGCCGAACAGCTGTATCGGGAAGCCAAAAATACAGGCATGAACATGTCGCTGGCGACGGTGTACAACACGCTGAACCAGTTTAAAAACGCGGGAATTTTGCAGGAAATTCTGACGGGCGGCGGCAAAACGTACTTTGATACGACCATGCAGCCCCATGCGCATATTTTTTGCGAATCCAAAGGCTGTGTCGAAGATATTGCCGCAGAAGACCTGAAAGTCGAATTGTCAGACGCGCTGACCGAACGGATGAAAGGCGGCGTTATCGAAATCGTCGTCCGTATTCCGTAGGCTATTCAAACGATTCCTGCGGGTAAACGCCCCAGATTTTGTCGCGGCGAATCCAGCCTTCCGTGCCCGAAAAGTCGACCTTGCACAGCACCAGTCCCGCGGGACACATCATCACTTTACCGACAACGCCCGCTTCGATTTTGGCAATCGGGACGGACACAATGCTTGCCGCGCGCTGTAAAACGGTGTTTTCCTTGACGCGAATCATCCGTCTGCCCGACAGCATTTGACGGTGAACCCAGCCCTCTTTGCCGTAAAAGTCGCGGATTTTGCGCCAATGTTCGAATTCTTCGGTGATTTCGACGGGCAAATCGCTTTTCAAAAACACCCATTCGACGGGATAGCGCGTTCCCGGTCCCGTGCGCATGTTGACTTGGTTGGCGCGCAAAGACACAAAGCGCGGCACGGGCAACCCCGTATCGGCGCGAACGGGCAGGGAAAACAACAGCAAAAGCGACAACAGCAGGCGCATCGAATCATACTCCCGTAGAACCGAAGCCGCCCTTGCCGCGCGCGGTGGCGTTCAAAGCGTTTATCGGCTGCCAATTCACATGCAAAACGGGGGCGACGACCATTTGCGCGATTTTCATGCCGCGTTCCAGCAAAAACACGCGTTGACTGGCGTTGTACAGCACGACGAAAATTTCACCGCGGTAGTCCGCGTCGATTGTTCCGGGCGAATTCAGGACGATGATGCCCGATTTGGCAGCCAGTCCCGATCGCGAACGGATTTGCGCTTCGCAATTTTTGGGCAAAGCGATGGAAATGCCTGTCGGAATCAGCTCCCATTCCCCCGGCTGCAGGCGCATCGGTCCGGGGATTGCCGCATACAGGTCCATTCCTGCGGAATCGGCTGTCGCATACGACGGCAAAGGCAGTCCCGCGGCATTGTCGTTTTGAATGACGGGAATGGTGACATTCATCATTTCGGGCGTGTCCTTTTTGTTGGATTTTTTCCATAAACGCCGTATAATATACAAAAAGATTCGTTAAAATAAGGTTGAAAGGCTTTCGTTTTGTTGCGTTTTTCGGCGTTTTTCGTTGGATGTCTCATTCTTTGCGGACAGGCAAACGCATTCGGGCTGACGGCGGATCAGATGTACAGAAATCTGATGCGGTCGGAAAGCGACGATTCGCTGTCCGCCGCGCTGAAACGCGAAAAAAGAACCGAAGACCCCGTCATGACGTTCGGCAAACGTGCCGCGCGCACCGATTCCGTCGAACCGCAAATCGGCGAAGACCGTTCGGTGTTCAAAGCGCAGTACAACTGGCGCGACATTGTCGTTGCCGTCCGCCGCGGGCAGGTGTCGCCTTTTGATTTGGAGGAAATCCGCCGTTTGAGCGAACACGAAAACGCCGAAGCCATCGAGCTTTTGGCGTGGATGTACGCGACGGGAACGGGAATTCGGCAGGATTTGCCGAAATCGTATGCGTATTACCTGCATGCCGCGCATTTGGGCGTGCCGTCGGCATACGACAACGTCAAAGTCGTTTATCAGGCGATGACGCCGACTCAGCGTTCCGATTTGCCCGTTTTTTAAACCAGTTTCAGCAGATACAGCGACAGTAGCAGCGCGCTTATCCACAAAAACGTGCGGACAAGCGTCCTTTTTTTGACGCGAAACCGCGCGGCGTATTCGTTGCGCCGCAACAAAGCGGAAACTTCGGCGGCGTCCGAGGTAAAAGCGGCGGGCTTTTTGCGACGGACGGCAAAACTGCGTGCGACGGTGTCGGGCATTTTCAAAACGGTTTCGATGTCGGCGCGCTCCTCGGCAATCGGAGCGTCGGCGTACAGGTTCATTTCCTGTTCGGTCGGCGGAACGTCGCGCAAAGTCTTTAAGACGAAGCGGACGTTCAGCGGTAAATCGAACGGCGCGAAAAGTTCAAGCAAATCGTCGGTATCTTCCAATGCTTTTATCAGCTCAATCGGCGACGTTTGCACAAAGCCGCTTGTCAGGCAGGTTTTGGCGGCGGCTTTGAAGTCGCGGCGGACGAATGCGGGATAAAACGCGTTGACGAATCGGCGTTCGGCGGGGGAAAGCTTGACGGACACGGGGGCTTTTGTCAGCCAAACCGTTCCGTCGTCCGCCGTGCCGAAAATATCGGGAAACGGCAGGATAAAAAAGCCGTCGCGGAAAATCATCGTTGTCAAAGCGGGGGCGAGCTTTTGCAGGTCGTTCAGCGGTTTTAACGGCGGCAAGGGTTCAAGGACAAGCGCGTCCCGCGTCGTTTTCATCCAGTCGGGTTCGGCGGCGCGAAAGCCGTCCCAATCGTAAAACGAATCGCGGATGCGTTCCAAATCCGCCGCTTCCAGCCGTTTGTCCGTGCGGGCGAACCGTTCGAAACTTTCCGCCAGCGCAAAGCGGTCGGCTTGTTTCGCAATCGTGTAAAAAGCCGTCAAAACGGGCTTTAAATCCCCGATATTGTCGGGTGCGGGCGGCAAAGCGGGCAGGCGGACGATTTCGGGGTAAGCAGAAAAAAACACGCCCGCCAGCCATTCGCAAAACGTCAAATCCGCCGAGGGGCGCGCGCCTTTCCGCCCGAAAAATTTTCCCCACGGCAGAGGTTTCAGCAAACTTTCCAAACCGTGCGTCGACAACGTCCGCCGCGCTTTGCCCATTTGAATAAAATAAAAAAGTCCCGCCATAGAAAACTCCTTGCCTTTACTTTTTACCGTGAAAAGGTGTAAAAAGGAAATATGAAAAAATTTTGGATGCTGTTATTGTCGGTTTTCATCGCTTTTCCCGCCCGCGCGGAAAAGGCTGTCTTTGCCGCGGGGTTTGAGGATTTGCCCGTCATGGCAGGGCTGAAGCAGGCGGACGATTCGTCAATGTCGTTCGACACGCCCGCGGGGCGGATTATCGAAGCCTATCTGGAGGGCGAAAACGCCAATGCCGCAAGCGTCAGGGCGTTTTACGACAAAACCCTGCCGCAGCTGGGCTGGGCGCCCGTGCCGTCCAAAAAGGCGGGGCGTTTTTCCTATACCCGCGAAGGCGAGGTTTTGACCTTTACCGTCGACGGCAAACAGCCCGTGACCGTCCGAATCGAACTGACCACCCGTTGAATGCAAGGAGTTTTTTATGAGCTTTGAAACAATCACCGTCGAACGCAACGAAGCCGTCGGCGTATTGACTTTGAACCGCCCGCAGTCGATGAACGCCTTGTGCGCGGCAATGGCGGGCGAAATCACCGAAGCGCTGAAGCAGTTCGACGCCGACGATTCGATTCGCGCCGTTGTGCTGACGGGGGCGGACGGCTGTTTCGCCGCGGGAACGGATATGACGGAATTCAAAGACGAAACGGCTTTTGCCGTTTACACCGCCGCCAAAGACGAATTGAAAAGCTTTAAAAAGCCGCTGATTGCCGCCGTGGCGCACTATGCGTTCGGGGGCGGGCTGGAATTGGTGCTGGCGAGCGACATTGCGATTGCCGCCGACAACGCGCGGTTCGGATTCCCCGAAATCACCATCGGCGTTTTGCCGCAGCTGGGCGGCGTGTCGATGCTGACGAATCGGGTCGGTCGCGCCAAGGCAAGCGATATTCTGATGACGGGACGGCAGCTGTCCGCCGACGAAGCGCTGGCGTGCGGATTGGTGTCGCGAATTGTCGATTCCGCCGAATTGTTCGAACAAGCCATGGAAACCGCGCAAAGAATCGCCGCCATGCCCGCGTCCGCCGTGCGCTTGATTAAGCAAGCCGTTGAAAAAACGGATTCTTCCGACGCTTCGGACGAAGAAGCGCTGGCGCGGCTGTCGCTGTATTCCGCCGACGCGAAAGAAGGCTTGACGGCTTTGAAAGAAAATCGTGCGCCAAAATTCACTCACAAACAGTTTATCCCTTGACTTTCGGGGGATTTCGCGTGTATAAAGCAAACCTTAGTTCTTTTTAAACAGGAAAAATAAAAATGGCTAATCATCTTTCGTCCAAAAAACGTATTCGTCGCAACGCCCGCCGCGCGCAGTACAATGCCGCCCGCAAAGCCCGCGTCCATACGTTTACGAAAAAACTCGAAACCGCTTTGACCGCCGGTGACAAGGCTGTCGTTACGGAAGCGTTCCGTACCGCCGAATCCGAAATCATGCGCGCCGTGTCCAAAGGTGTTTTGCACCGCAACACAGCCGCCCGTCGGGTTTCCCGTCTGGCTGCCCGCGTAAAGGCGATGGGTTGATTTAAAGCAAAAGGATTTGGATAAAACCTCTGCCCGATTCGTCGGGGACTGTTTTTGAAAAATCGGGGGTCGTTATTCCGGCAGACTGTTTTTTTAGGCAGTCTGCTTTTTGCGTTTACCCCTTTTGCTCCGAAACTTTTGTTGATAAAACAAAAGTTATCCACAATATCTTGAGTCAAGTTTTTTAATTTATTTTTATCGGCGTGCGGGGCTTGTCTTTACGGCGTTCGCCCCCTATTATGCCGCTTCGAGAACAAGCAGGGACAAAAATGGAAAATCAAGCAAGTCAACCCGAATCCGTCAATCAGCGTTTGCGCGCCGCCGTGGGCGACGGCATGTTCGAAGCGTATCTGAAAATGATTCGCTTTGGCGGATACAAGGACGGGACGGTGATTTTGCTGTTGCCCACGAATTTCTTTTGTTCCTATGTGTCCCGCAACTTTTCCAAACAAATCGAACAGGCGTGGAAAGAGGAAGACCCCTCTGTGACCGCAGTCAAATTCGAAGTCGGCACGCTTGCCGTTCCCGCCGCGCCCGCCGAAGCGGCGCCGTCCGCCGTCGCGGTGCATGCCGATATTCCGATGCCCGAAGAAAAAGTTCAGCAGATTTCCGCCGCTTTGGATCCGCGCTATACGTTCGACAACTTCATTGTCGGCGCGCCGAACGAATTTGCTTACGCCGCCGCGCGCAAGGTCGCCGAATCGCCCGTAATCTGCTTTAACCCGCTGTATTTGTATTCGGGCGCGGGGCTGGGCAAAACGCATTTGATGCATTCGATTGCGTGGTACATCCGCGACCACCAGCCGAACCGCAAAGTCGTTTACCTGTCCGCCGAACGCTTTATGCGCCAATTCGTCGGCGCTTTGCGGCACAAGGACACTTATGCGTTCAAAGAACAGTTCGGCGACGTTGACGTTTTGCTGATTGACGATGTGCAGTTTCTGATTGGCAAGGACGCGACGCAAATCGAATTCTTTCACGTTTTCAACGACCTTATCGGCAGCGGCAAGCAGATTGTCCTGTCGGCGGACAAGCCGCCCGTCAATCTGGACGGCATCGAGGACCGCTTGAAAACGCGTTTGGGGTCGGGAATCGTCGCCGACATTCATCCGACGACGTACGAACTGCGCTTGGGCATTCTGGCGAGCAAGGCGGACAATCTGGGTGTCGCTTTCCCGCAGGAGGTTCTGGAATTTCTGGCGGAAAAAATCACATCCAGCGTCCGCGAACTGGAGGGGGCTTTGCTGCGCGTCGCGGCGCATGTCCAGCTGATGGGCGGGGAAGTGACTTTGGAACGCGCGCGGGACATCTTGCGCGACATACTGAAAGTGTTCGAACGCAGTATCACAATCGATGAAATTCAGCAGAAAGTTGCGGAACATTACGCCGTCCGCACTTCCGAACTGATGTCCAAACGCCGCGAACGTTCCATTGCGCGTCCCAGACAGGTCGCGATGTATCTGGCGAAAGTGCTGACGACCAAGTCGTTGCCCGACATCGGGCGCGCGTTCGACCGCGACCACACGACCGTGATTCACGCCGTCAAAACGGTCGAGGATTTGCGCGAAAAAGACGCCGCTTTCCGCGATGAAACGGATGCTTTGCGCAGGGCGCTGTCGTTTTAGGCGACTCGGTGTCGAAATTCGTTTTTTAACGATTTTTTTCTTTGGAAAATCGGGGTTTGTGGTATACTGACCCAAAATGATTTTCAACTTTTTTCAAGCGAGATTCAAACAATGAAATTTACCATTGAACACAGTGCTTTATCCAACTCTTTGGCGCACGTTCAGAACGTCGTCGAACGGCGCAACACCAATCCTTTGCTGTCCAACGTGAAAATCACGGCGACCAAGGACGGCATTTTGCTGAACGCCACGGATAACGAACTGGAAATCAGCGAAAAAGTCGCCGCGAAAGTCGACGAAGAGGGAATGATTACCGCGCCCGCGCACAAACTGTACGAAATCGTGCGCAAACTGCCGTCGGGTTCCGAAATCGAATTCGTTTTGAATCCCGAAAACAATCAGCTGAAGCTGTCCGCGGGACGGTCGCGGTTTTCTTTGGCGACCATGGCGGGCGAAGACTTTCCGTCCATCGCCGAGGGCGACATGACCCATTCGTTCAAGCTCAAAGCGCAGGATTTGCGCGATTTAATCGGGCGCACCTCCTTTGCCGTTTCGACCGAGGAAACCCGTTTCTATCTGAACGGCATTTTCCTGCATGAAGCGACATCCAAAGACGAAAAGATTTTGCGCGCGGTCGCGACCGACGGTCACCGCTTGGCGTGCGCGGAAGCCGTCCTGCCCGAAGGCGCGGCGGGAATGCCGGGGATTATCATCCCGCGCAAGGCTATCGGCGAACTGGCGAAACTGCTGACCGAAGACGGCGAAGTCGATATTGCTTTGTCGACGTATAAAATCCGCTTTACAATCGGCGATTTGATTTTGACGTCTTTGTTGATTGAGGGAACGTATCCCGACTATGAACGCGTGATTCCCGTCGACAACGACAAGATTTTGGAAATCGACGCGATGGCTTTGACGACGGTTGTCGACCGCGTGTCCAGCTTGTCCGAAAAATCGCGCGCCGTGCGTCTGACGATTGCCAAAGACATGGTTACCGTTTCCGCCGCGAACGCCGAAGAGGGCAGCGCGCAGGACGAAGTCGAGGCCAAATACGACGGTCCGTCGATTGACGTCGGTTTCAACTACATGTACTTGGAAGACGTTTTGAAACAGATTAAGGGCGGCTTGGTGCGCATGGCGTTTGCGGATTCAGCGTCGCCGACCGTTTTGACCGATTTGTCGGACCCCGGCGTGTTGTTTGTTTTGATGCCGATGCGGGTGTAAAGCCATTTTGACAGCCAACGAATTGATGTTTGCGCGCTCGGGCGGAGTGCCGTTTTCCCAAACGTCGCCGACGGATTCGGCGGCGTCCGCCCCCGTGCGCGGCATTTATGTCCGCAGGCTGACGGTGACGAATTTCCGCAATTACGGTTATGCCCGTTTGGATTTGCCCGAAACGCCGATTGTTTTGACGGGGCGCAACGGCACGGGAAAAACCAATTTGATGGAAGCGGTGTCGTTTCTTGCCCCCGGAAAAGGGATGCGGCAGGCGCGTTTTTCCGACGTTCTGCCGACGACGGGCGGGACAAGCTGGGCGGTGTCCGCGCTGTTGAACAAAAGCGGCGAGGAAATCGAGGTCGGAACGGCGTTTGAACCCGAAACGGGAAAACGTTCCGAAAAGCGCAAAATCCACGTCAACGGCGCGGCGGTCAAAAATCAAAACGATTTGGACGATGTGTGCCAAGCCGTTTGGCTGACCCCCGCCATGGACAGGCTGTTTTCGGGCGACCCTGCGGGACGCCGCCGTTTTTGGGACAGGCTGGTGCAGGCTTTTTACCCCGAACATGCCCGTCATTGCGCGGCGTACACGCAGGCTTTGCGGCAATGGAGCGCTTTGTTGCGCGACGGGACGAAAGACGACGCGTGGCTGTCCGCTTTGGAAAAAACGCTGGCGAAATACGGGGCGAAAGCGGCTTTGGCGCGGCGCAAGCTGTTGACCGTTTTGCAAAACGCGCCGAAAAACGACGATTTTCCGTATGCCGAACTGGCTTTGACGGGCGGATTGGAAGCCGAACTGGCGGATAAAACCGAGGACGAAGCGGCGGCTTTCATCGCCGAATGGTTCAAAAAAGCGCGCGCTGCGTGCGCCGAAACGGGAACGGCGGGCGGCGTGCACACGATTGATTTGGCGGCGGTTCACACGCAGAAAAACATGCCCGCGGCGGCGTGTTCGACGGGCGAACAGAAAGCTTTGCTGATTTCCGTTCTGCTGTCGCACATTCGCGCTTTGGCGGCGGCAAAAGGAACGCTCCCGCTGATTTTGTTCGACGAAGCCGCCGCGCATTTGGATTCCAAACGGCTGGAAAAGCTGTTGGAACAGCTGAAAGAATTTAAAACGCAGGTCTGGGTGTCGGGGACGGACAAAGCCGCTTTCGACGCTTGGGAAAACACGGCGCACTTTGTCGCCGTCGAAGATTTGTTCAAAGGGGTGCCCGTGTTGGCGGCCTCGTAAAAGGAAAGGTGGATTATGACAGAAGAAACACTCCATGCCGGTTCGGAATACAACGCCGAATCCATCAAGGTTTTGAAAGGCTTGGACGCCGTCCGCAAACGTCCCGGAATGTACATCGGCGACACGGACGACGGCACGGGTCTGCACCACATGGTTTACGAAGTGTTGGACAACGCGATTGACGAAGCGCTGGCGGGATACTGCACCAAAACGGTGACAATCATCAACGCCGACGGTTCGGTTACGGTGCGCGACAACGGGCGCGGCATTCCGACCGATTTGCACAAGGAAGAGGGTGTTTCCGCCGCCGAAGTCATCATGACCCAGCTGCACGCGGGCGGCAAATTCGACCAGAATTCTTACAAGATTTCGGGCGGCTTGCACGGCGTCGGCGTGTCCGTCGTCAACGCTTTGTCGTCGCATTTGGAATTGCGCATTTGGCGCAACGGCAAGGAACACTTCATGCAGTTCAAGGACGGCGTGGCGGTCGCTCCGCTGAAAGTCGTCGGCGACGCCGTTCCCGCGGACAGAACGGGGACGGAAGTGACCTTTATGCCGTCGTCTGAAATTTTTACGCAGACGACGTTCGACTTTGACACTTTGGAACACCGTTTGCGCGAACTGGCGTTTTTGAATTCGGGCGTGCATTTGGTTTTGCGCGACGACCGTCCCGGCAACCCGCGCGAAGTCGAATTCTGCTACGAAGGCGGAATCGAAGAATTCGTGCGCTTTATCGACAGCTCGAAAGTCGCAATTCACGATCAGCCGATTTCCATGTCGGGCGAAAAGAACGGCATCATCGTCGAACTGTCGATGGAATGGACGGACGGCTATCACGAAACGACGCTGTGCTTTACGAACAACATTCCGCAGCGCGACGGCGGTACGCACTTGGCGGGCTTGCGCGGCGCGCTGACCCGCACAATCAACGCTTATGCGCAGGAATCGGGCATGCTGAAAAAGGAAAAGGTTGAACTGTCGGGCGAAGACATGCGCGAAGGTTTGACCTGCGTTTTGTCCGTCAAAGTTCCCGATCCGAAGTTTTCTTCGCAGACCAAGGACAAACTGGTATCCTCGGAAGTCCGTCCCGTCGTTGAAAACATCGTCGGCGAAAAGCTGGAAAAATGGCTGGGCGAACACCCGACCGAAGCGCGCAAAATCATCGGCAAAGTGGTGGAAGCCGCCGCGGCGCGCGAAGCCGCCCGCAAAGCCCGCGATTTGACGCGGCGCAAGGGCGTTTTGGATATGGCGTCTTTGCCGGGGAAACTGGCGGATTGTCAGGAACGCGACCCCGCTTTGTCCGAAATCTTCCTCGTCGAAGGGGACTCCGCGGGCGGATCGGCGAAACAGGGGCGCAACCGCGCGACCCAAGCCATTCTGCCTTTGCGCGGTAAAATTCTGAACGTCGAACGCGCGCGTTTCGACCGCATGCTGAATTCCGCCGAAATCGGCACGATGGTGACCGCGTTCGGCACGGGCATCGGACGCGACGACTTCAACGCCGACAAATGCCGCTATCACAAAATCATCATTATGACCGATGCTGACGTCGACGGCAGCCACATCCGCACGTTGCTGTTGACGTTCTTCTTCCGTCAGATGCCGGAACTGATTGAACGCGGGTACATTTACATCGCTCAGCCGCCTTTGTACCGCGCCCGCCGCGGCAATTCGGACATCTATCTGAAAGACGAAGCCGCGATGGAAGACTACTTGATTGCCCAATCGACGCAGGATTCCGTTCTGGTGCGCTGGGACGGCATGCAAATCGCGGGGGCGGAACTGAAAAAAATGGCGGAAGAAGCCCGCTCCAGCCGTTACTTGATTGACACTTTGTCGCGTCAGGTGCCGTCGAAAATCATTGAACAAATGGCGGTGCGCGGCTTGTTCGATCCCGACAAGTACGACAACGCCGACAAAGCGCAAGCCTGCGCCGCCGAAGTCGCCGCGCGCTTGGACGAAATCGAACCCGAATATGAACGTGGCTGGAAAGGCGCGTTTGAAAACGGCGCTTTCGTGTTTACCAGAACGTTGCGCGGCGTTACCGAACGCCACGTTGTCGACCAGAACATTCTGACCAGCGGCGAAGCGAAAAAACTGAACGAAATCGCGGCGGATTTGCACGACTGCTACATCAAAAC
Organism: Limosilactobacillus gorillae; assembly: GCA_963604715.1. Classification (GTDB taxonomy): domain Bacteria; phylum Pseudomonadota; class Alphaproteobacteria; order CAAGCB01; family CAG-977; genus UBA2903. Next base: position 30,426 of record CAVCSV010000015.1, on the reverse strand, counting down.
CGCGATTTTCAAGACCAAAGACGCGGAATACAAAACCGTCGGTCCGATGTCGTTTTCGGATTTGATTGCCAAAGTCGGACGCAAAGGCGTTTCGATTCAGCGCTACAAAGGGTTGGGCGAAATGAACCCCGAACAGCTGTGGGAAACGACGATGGATCCGAATGTGCGTTCTATGCTGCAGGTGAAAATCGAACATGTCGACCAAGCCGACGGCGTGTTTTCGATGCTGATGGGCGATGTTGTCGAACCGCGCCGCGACTTTATTCAAGACAACGCGCTGGAAGTCGCCAACTTGGATATTTAACGCAACAAAGGAAAGGCGGTTTTGCCTTTCCTTTTTTATTTTGAAAAGGATTCGTCGTTATGAAAATCGGTGTTACGGGCTGTGCGGGCAGAATGGGCAAAATGCTGTGCCAAGCGGTGGTTGAGGCGGGATTGGAGCTGTCAGGCGGAACGGAACGCCCCGAATCCCCTGTTATCGGGCAGGAATTGGGCAAGGGCGAAGTCTTTGCCGACATCAAAGACCTGTTCGCCGTATCCGACGCGGTGCTGGACTTTACCGCCCCAGCCGCATCCGTCGAAAACGCCAAAGCCGCTGCCGAATCGGGCAAAGTGCTGGTTATCGGAACGACGGGCTTGACGGAATCCCAGCGCGCGGAAGTCGCGAAATGCGCCGAAAAAGCACCGATTGTCCTTGCCCCGAACATGAGCGTCGGGGTCAACCTGCTGCAGGCTTTGGTCGAAAAGGTCGCGGCGGTTCTCGACCCGGCTTACGACATCGAAATCGTCGAAATGCACCACCGCAACAAAGTCGACGCGCCGTCCGGAACGGCGTTGGCTTTGGGCAAGGCGGCGGCGAAAGGGCGCGGCGAATCGCTGGACAAGGTGGCGTGCTATGAACGGCACGGCGTCATCGGCGCGCGTCCCGCGGGTGAAATCGGCTTTGCGACATTGCGCGGCGGGGACGTGGTCGGCGACCACACGGTCATTTTTGCGGGGACGGGCGAACGAATCGAGCTGACGCACAAGGCGTCGTCCCGCGCGGTGTTCGCGAACGGGGCGGTGCGCGCCGCGCTGTGGGCGGCGGGACAAAAGGCCGGACTGTATTCCATGCGCGACGTGCTGGGATTCTAACCTTTTTGCCGGATTGCGTTTTTCGCGGTTATGCGTTTTGATAAACGTATGACTGATTTAAACGCTTTATTCAAATTCACTTACGGACTGTATGTCGTCGGCGTCAAGGACGGCGCAAAGTTCGGCGGATGCGTTGTCGACGCGGTGATGCAAACGACGGTCGAACCGCCGACGCTGGTGCTGTGCTGCGGCAAAACAACGCGCACGCGGGAGCTTTTGCTGGAAAACAAAGCTTTTTCCCTGTCGGTTCTGCCCGACGATGTCAATACGGAAATCATCAAAAACTTCGGCTTTCAATCCGCCCGCACGGCGGACAAGTGGGCGGCGGTGAAACACCGTTTGCAAAGCGGATTGCCCGTTTTGGACGATGCGGCGGCGTGGGTTGTCTGCTCCGTCACGGACACGCGCGAACTGTCGACGCATACGTTGTTTTTCGCGACAATCGTTGATGCGGAAAACGGGGCAAAAAATCCGCTGAGCTACACCGATTACAGGGAACGCAAAACAAAAGGAGAAAAAACAATGAAATATCAATGGGTTTGCAAAGTGTGCGGCTATGTTTACGACGGCGACACCCCGTTCGAGGATTTGCCCGACGATTACGTTTGCCCCGTCTGCGGCGTAAGCAAGGCGGACTTTGAAAAAGTCGAAGTCAAAGAAAAATAGTTTCGACAAAATCTTGACACTTTTTCGGAAAAGTTTACAATGATTCTCAAAGTGAAAGATTCGTTTTAACAGGAGGTCTTGAAATGGCTCTGGCTTTGGAAAACAGCAAAGAAACATCCGGAAAGGAAAGCAAATCCGCGGCTCTGCTGAACAAATACCTGTCGACGGCGGTCAAATTGACGCACGGCGAAACGATTATCGGCGCGCACAAAGCGACCAACGATTTGGTGAAACGTTCGGGCTGGGACGAAATCAAGCGCGAAGACGTCGACGCCAAACGCGCGGAAGTCAAGGCGGAACTGAAAAACTATTCGCTCAAGGACAAAATGGCTTATTTCGCCAACCTCAAAGCCTGTGAACACGGTCGCGAAACGATGGTAAAAATGGGTGTTTTGGCAACGGCGGCGGTAGTCGCGCACAGCGTATCCCCCGAAGCGGGCATGGCGGTCGGCATGGCTGCCGCGGCGTATGTCGGCGCGAAAGCGGCGGCTGCGGCGTACGGCGAACCCAAAACGCCGAAACAGCTGTTTTCGACGGCTGATTACGCCGATTTGAAACATACGCAAATGGCGCTGCGCAAGCTGTCGAACAAGCTGATGAAAAAAGAAAACAACGATATGATTCGCGCCGCGATGATTAAAGGCGTTGTTTATCCCATCGGTCGCTGAGCGCGAAACGCAAATCAAAAAAATCCCTTTTCGGTGCCGAAAAGGGATTTTTTGTTGTTTAAACGGGCAGTTTCTTTCCCGCCAGAATGTGAACATGCAGGTGCGGGACTTCCTGTCCGCCGTTTTTACCCGTGTTCATCACCAAACGATAGCCTGCCTGCGCAACGCCCAGCTGTTCGGCGACTTTGCCGACCGCCGCGAAAAAGCCCGCGATTTCGGCAGGGGCGGCGTGCGCCGTAAAGTCGGAAAAGTCCGTGTATTCGCCTTTCGGAATCACCAAAACGTGGGTGGGGGCTTTGGGGTGCAAATCGGGGAACGCAATGGCGAAATCGTCCTCGTAAATTTTGTTTGTGGGAATGTCGCCGCGCAAAATCAGCGCGAACACGTTGTTTTTATCGTACATTTTTTACTCCTTTGGTCTGCTGTTTTTTTCGGCGATGCCCGAAATCCCTTCGCGGGATTCCAAAGTTTGCCAAACCTGTTCGGGACGAATGTCCGCATCCGCCCACAACACCAGTAAATGATAAAGCAAATCGGCGCTTTCCGTGACGATGTGCGCCGTGTCGTTCGCGGCGGCGGCAATGACGGTTTCGACGGCTTCTTCGCCGACTTTCTGCGCGATGCGGGCGCGCCCGCGCGAAAACAGCTTTGCGGTGTAGGATGTTGCCGCGTCGGCGGTTTTACGGCTGACAATCGTTTCAAACAACCTGTCCAGAATCATTGTTCGCCTCCTTTTAAAACGTTCAGGGCTTCGGCAACGGTGAACGCGTTTTCGTACAAAGCGCGTCCCGTGATTACGCCCGCAATGTTCGGAACATTCAATTTGGCGCAATCGGCAATGTCTTGCAAGCGGGAAATGCCGCCCGAAACAATGACGGGCGTTGAAATTTGCCGCGCCAAAGCCGCCGTCGCGGCAAGGTTTGCCCCCTGCATCACGCCGTCGCGGGCGATGTCCGTGTGGATAATCGCGCAAACGCCGCAGTCTTCGAACCGTTTGGCAAGTTCGGCATCCGTAACGTTTGACGTTTCAGCCCAGCCTTCGACAGCGACAAAGCCGTTTTTGGCATCGATTCCGACGGCGATTTTGTCGGGAAACAGGCGGCAGGCATCCTTGACGAAAGCGGGATTTTTCAGCGCGATTGTTCCCAGAATAACCCTTGAAACGCCGCAGTTCAGCCATTTTTCAATCGTGTCGAGCGAACGGATGCCGCCCCCCAGTTCGATTTTCATATCAACGGCGGAACATATCGATTCGACGGCGGCGGCGTTGACGGGCGAACCTGCGAATGCGCCGTCCAAATCGACGATGTGCAGCCATTTCGCGCCTTGTTTTTCAAACGCAGCGGCTTGTGCGGCGGGGTCGGCGTTAAAGACGGTCGCCTGATTCATATCGCCCCGCTTCAATCGGACGCAAGCCCCGTTTTTCAAGTCGATTGCGGGCAGTAAATCCATAGCAAATCCCTTTCTTAAAACATTTTTTAAGGTTTTTCCGGTTATAAAAATAGACTTGGAATATAAATAACGGGTATCTGATGAAAATGAAACGCTTTTTATGGTCGGTATTGATTTTTTGCGCCGCTCAGATGCCCGCAAACGGCTTTGCCGCGACCGCGTCGGGTGAATTGGCGGAACGGCTGTTCACGTTTGACGCAAAGCTTGCTCCGATAAAACTGGAGTACGTCGATTTCAAAATCGACCGCGCCCGCACGGCGGAGGATTGGGGCAAAGACATCGGCAAATACAATTTCAAACTGTTCGGCTGCAAGCGCGCGGAAAAAAACATTGTGCTGAATCAAGGGCGCGCCATGCGCCGCGACATGAAATTCGGCGACGTGTTTTTCGAAGAAATGAACGAACTGTTCCCCGTCGTCGTCGCCAAAGACAGCCCGTATTATCCGTATTCAATCGGCGACATTCCGCCCGGTTATTTGATTACCGCCGAAATCAAGGATTTGTATATCAATGTGTGCGACCATTACGACTGGCGCACGCGCGTTTATTCGCAGCTGCGCAGCGGCTCGGCGGAAATCAAAGTGTTGTGGCGGGTGATTACGCCCTATAACCGCAAATTGTACTGGGAGGATACGACCCACGGCTACGCCCGCATCGAAGACCCGATTCGCAACGGCGAAGTGCGTTTGGCGGAAAAAGCGTTTGCGGACGCTTTGGTGCGTTTAATCGGCATGCCGGGATTTTTGGAAACCATGCGCAACAAACCCGACGAAGCCATGCTGGCGCAGGCGAAAGCGGAATTCGAAGAACAATCCGCCCAGCACATCCGCGCGCGCAACAAACTGAAGTCGTCCTACCGCCGCAAGCGCACGAAATTTTATTCGGAACGCCATTTGATTCGCGAACTGGAAACGATGGAAAGACTGGCGCCGACACAGGAAACGATGCTGGATGATTTCGATCACGGCATGGCAAACGTTCACGGCTTGGGGGACGGCTTGTTGATGGGCGCGCCGACGCGTGAAGCCGCAGGAATGCTTGAATCCGCCAAAGAAAGCGCGGAAACCGACAAACAGCTGGGCGACGAATACGCGGGTTTGACCCCCGAAGAAAAAGCGCTGTACGACAAACTGGCGTCGGGGATGAACGGCTCCGAACTGTCCGACAGCGAAAAAGCCATGCTGGCAAGAATGCTCAAAGACGGCAGAACGCAAGGGCTGATGGCGCGTCTTTTGTCCGACGGCAAGGGACAGGGATTTGCGGGACGTTTGCTCAAAGGCGGGGAAATCGACCGCGGCTTGTACGGCAAGGTGCTGAATTCGTCGCCGCTGTTGCGGTTGTTCGACGGTTATTTGTTCGGGGCTGATTTGGACAAGGAAGCCGTCGACGCGATTTTGGACGGCGATTTGTCGCGCGAAAGAAACAAATACGGCTTTATCGTTTCCCCGATTGACGGCTGGATTACGATTAACAATCAAAAACCGTTCCGTTATCTGTCGCCCGTGCGTATTTACCGCATCCGCGCCAGCGTCGTCGCCGTTTCGAACACGGCGGACGTCGGGTCGGGGCTGGTTATCGCGCCGTCGCTGGTGTTGACGAACTATTCGGTCACGAAATCGTCGCCGTATGCCAAAATCGAATTTTTGGACGGACGCGTGGTTCAATCCATGGTGTTGCGCGTGGACAAGGAAAAAGACGTCGCTTTGCTGTACATGCCGCCCGCGCGGCTGAACAAATACAACTGGCCGATTCCCTTGCGGCTGGATTTGCCCGACGTCGGCGAAAAATTCTATGCCATCGGGACGCCCATGCGCGGCGGATTCGAAGGCGCGATGGAGGACGGCAAAGTCGCGGGATACCGCTATATGGACGCGGGGGTCGACATTTTGACGACGACGAATGTTCAAAGCGTGACTTTGGGCGGCATTCTGGTTGATGAAAACGGCAACGCCATCGGATTGGCGCATGCGGGCGAAAGCTTGGTCGACAGCCGCCGCGACGGCTTTATCCCCATCGGCGACGCGTTCGACGCGCTGAAAGTGCGGATTTTGGACCGCGACGAGGATGAAACGCCGACACAAAAAGCCCTGCGGTTGAAAAAAGCCCGCGACAACTACATCAAATAAAGCGGGTTATTGCCCGAAAAACATATTGGACACGTCAATCGTTTGCGTGTTTTTGGGCAAAGCGAAATCGCCGTCTGTCAAATCTGCGGCGCGAATATCCGTGATGTCGATTTGCATGTCTTCCGTTTTGGTGTAGACGGGCAGTCCGAAGCGTTCGGAAACGCACAGCGTCATTCCTTTGTCGTTGGTCATCATACGGCAGTCGATGCCGTTTTTGGTCGTTTGTTCGCCCAAAACGAAAGTTGCGTCCTCTATCGGCAAAGCGGCGTAATTCGGCACGTTGTTGTCTGTGACAGCCATGCCCAAAACGGAAACGGTGACTTTTTTGCCGTCAAACAAAACGGTGGCGGGCATGGACGCGTTTTTGCTTTCCATTTTCCATTTGCCGTTTTTTTGCGAGGCGTTGTAGGCAATCAAGCCGTCCTTGCCGGCAACCGTCAGGGTATAAACGACCCCTTGTTTCGGGCGGTTGGCTTCGGCTTTCGCCATAAATTCGGTTGCCGTTTGCGCCTGCGCCGCCGTCGAAAACAGCAAAGCCGCCAAAAAAACGTGTTTCATCGGGAATACTCCTTGTTCAATAAACCAGTTTGTAGCCGTCGGCACCGCTTGCCGTAAAAGTCAACCCCGTGTTTTCCAGCTTTTGACGCAGGCGGTAGATGTGCGTTTCAAGCGTATGCGTCGAAATGCCTTCGCCGTAACCCCAAATGTCGCGCAGTAAAGTGTCGCGGTCGACGGGGGCGTCCTTGCGGCGCAGATAGTCCAGCAAAGCGGCTTCCTTTTCCGTCAGGCGGATTTCTTGATTTTCGAACGACAGACATCTGCCCGCGAAGCTGAATTTCCACAGCCCGACGGTTACGGCGGAATCGTCGCTTTGTTCGAACCGCGCGGCGGCGGCAATAATCGCCGTCAGCAAAACGGGCAGGCGGAACGGTTTTTGATAGACAAGCGCTTCGGGGGCTTCCACGGGATGGGACAACAGATAAAACAACGGAACGTTCAGTTTGCTTTGCGCCAAAACCTCGCGCTGTTCCGCCGTCGGTTCGTCGAAAATCAGGGCGGAAAACTTTTCCTGTTTCAGCAGGGTTAAAGCGTTTTCGAACACCTCCGTTTCGGCGATTTCGTCCGCCGCTCCCAATGCGCGCATTTCCCCCGCCAAAGCTTGGCGCGGCAAAACGGTCGTCGAATAAAGCAGTATGTGTCGCATGGGATATTCCTTTTTGGACAAGTGTATTCGTGTTGCGCGGCTTTTTCAAATAAATAAGTTGGCATATAAATTGCATCTTGAAAATCAAACAAAACAGGGAGGTTTGCCATGGATGATGTGCGTTTTGCGGTCGATACGGCGGTTTGGCTGGACGGGGTAACGTTTGCGGCAGCAAAACCCGCGTCGGAAACCGTCGCTCAAACGCAGACGGAACAGCCGACGTTCAATGAAACTTTGGCAAAGACGGGAACCCCCGACGCTTTGGACGAAGTCAAGGATTTGACCCCGCTTGTCGTCGGCAAGGACGCCGCTTCGTCCGCCCCCGGAATGCGGCTGGACGGCGAATTGAAGCGCACGACTTTTCAAACCGTGCCGCTGAAGCGTTCGCCCTACAATATGTCCGAAGCCCGCGCCAAACGCCGTGAGGAAGCTTTGGCGCAAAAGGAATTGAAAGGCGTCAAGGACGAAAAGATTTTTCCGATGAACGCGGCGGCGCGTTATCGCGGCAACGGTTCGGGTGTCGCGGCTCAGACCGTTTTGCAAAAGCCCGTCAGCCTGTCCCCCGCCGACATCAATGCGATTGCGGCGCAGGCGGGAACGACGGACGGTTATCCGCGCGATTCTTTGCCGAGCGCGAGCAACGAACAGACTTCCGCCGCCGCGGCGTGGTTTCCCGAAGCGATGACCCGCCAGCTGGATGCGTATGAGGCGATGAAAAAAGTCCAAGCCGCTCAGCAGACGGACATCAGAATTTAGGCGCGAAACACGCGTTTTGTTCGATTTCTGCGGCTTCTGCGGCGTCTTTGCGGTCTTGCGGGTTGCCGCTTTGCGCCGTGATGTCGATTTCAGCCAAATAACTGCGGCGGATGCGCAGTGTGAAAAACAGCCAGACGCCCGCGAACACTGCCCCCGCATAGGGCAAAATCCGCAGCGTTTCCGCCGTGTCGAATCGGGCAATCGCCATAATCGTCAGCGAACCGACCACGCCGCCCAAGGGGTTGATGACGCCTTCCAGCAATGTGCGGATTTTGCCACGCACGTCGGCGGCGAAAACGTTGAACGAAACGGATACCGAGTTGGCTTGAACCGACATACCGATAAGCGTTTGCATAAACATCATCGCGACAATCGGAGCCAGCCCCGGCGTAAACGCCAGCAATGCGAACCCCGCGATTTGCGATGCGGGCAAAAACAGGAAACCGTTTCGGACACCGATTTTTTTCAGGATTTTCGACCCCAAAAACAGCTGAACAAACAATGCCGAAAAATTGACCGCGCCCGTATATCCGCCGTAAAACGACGCCATTTCTTCGCTGGTGGTGTACGTTTGCTTCAGCGTTCCCGCATAGCAGAAATCGACAATCGTGCAAACCAGCCAGAATGACATGAAAACGACGCTTAAATCACGGGCGAACGCGGATTTTTTGTAGTGGCGGAAACCGTCTTTGAAATTTTCAATCAATTCTTTTTTGCTGACGCGCGCCGCGGCGCGGTTGTTCAAAAGCTCGACAAAACGGTTCAAAGCGAAAGTTGCCGCAATCGCCAGCGCGATGCACGCCCCCCATGACCAAATCAGCGCTTCGGTCGGATAGTGTTTCGGAATGAAATGCGCCGCGATGCCGCCCGTCATATTGCCGACCAGCGGCGCCGTCGCCAAAATCGGGTAGATATTCGCCCCGCTTTTGGGGGTGAACGTTTTGTTGATTAAATTCCATGTCTGGATGATGTACACGGACGGCACGGCGATAATCAGCACCGCCAGAAAAATCAGCAAACCTTTGAAAACAGCGGCATCAAAAGATTGTTCCGACGCCAGCAGGCACAAATCCGCCCCCAAAACGGCGATAAACGATACGAACGAGAGCTGAACCAGCTTTTCGTTGCTTAAAACATCGGCAAAAAACATCAATCCCATATTCAGCGCAAAGCCGCCCAGCGCCGAATACAAAAAGAAATCCGTCAGCGCTTCCGCCCCGATTTTTTCAATCAAAACGGAATAAACCCCCGCCCATCCCGCGCTGTGTCCGAAGTTGATTAAAAACAAAACAACCCAGAACAGAACCACGGACCATAACACGCGTTTCGTCATTATTTGACGTCCAGCCAGTCGTCGATAACGGCGGGTTTGTAAGCTTTGTCGGGGAACGCCGTCAGTCGTTCGACAATCGGCACGGGTTTGCCCGCGGGCGGCGTGTCGCCCCAGTTTCCGCCCGCGCTCCAGACGAACGGCGCGGCTTTGATGTTATCGCCGCCGTAGACGCGCCGCGACACAATCGCATAAAACGCATCGTCCGTTTCGTAAACGAAAGCTTGGTCCGACGCGGAAATGCCCATGGAGCGCATGGCGTTGACGCCGATTTGGAAACGCCCCGTTTTAATGTGGCGTTCAAACAGGACGAACGCGTTGAACGTTTGACGCGACGTAATTTCGGGCAATCGCCAGAACGACAGTTTTTGAGGCGTTTTTTTCGTGTTTTCGTTGTTCAATAGGATGATGAAGTCCACCCCGTTGTTTTCCTGCAAAGCGTATCCCGCTTTGTCGATTTTGAAATACAGGAAATTGTCGTCTTTGCCCGTCGAAATCGCGCGCAAGCTGTCGTTTTTCGGATTTTCGGCGATTTTTGTCAGTTTGGACGCAAACACTTCGTCGCTGGTAGCCAGTTCGTATTCGAAACGGACGGGGGCGGATTGGTTGAACGCCAAAACGGGGTTGTAAACGACGACGGGAATCAAAACATCGGCTTTGGTTGTGTCGACGCGCTGCGTAAACATCGGAACATAGCCGTCGGACATTTGTTCGAAAACGGCGAACGAAACAACGCCTTGCCCCTGTTTGATGCGCAGGAAATGTTCGGGCGTCGCGTCTTCCAGCCGATAAGCGGTGTTCGGTTCGCTGACGGCGGCGGAATTCAAATAAACCGTTTTGAACGCCATATCGGACGGATTGACGGGAATCAGTTGCGCGATGTCGATGTCCGTGATTTCGTAAACATAAGTGCCGTACGGCTTCAGCGCTTTGGCGGACAGGCTTTCCCCGCTGTATTTCAAAGCGGACTTTTCACCGAAGAGCGGGCGGAATTTTGTTTTCGCGGTGGCAATCGGCAAAACGGCGTCAAAGGCGTTGGGCTTGTTTTCCAAATTCATCAGAACCAGCGCGGCGGAATTGCCGCTGACGTTCAAATAAGCATACACTTTGTTGTTGTTTGTCGGCAGACTGTAGCGTTCGCCTTTGAAAAAGTATTGCGGATAGTCTTTTTTCAGTTTCAGCAGTTTGCGGTAGTGGTTCAGCAGGGAATCTTTGGATTTTTCCTGCCGCGCGACGTTTTGCGTTTTGTAATCGTCCGTAATCGGCACGACGGGGTCGTCCGATTGCGTAAAGCCGCCGTTTTTGGAATCGTCCCACGCCATCGAAGCCAGAGTCGAATGAAACCATTTGTTTTTGAACGGTTCAAACGGGGTAAAGCCCTTGATGCCGATTTCGTCGCCCGCATACAGCTTGACATGTGCGGGGGTCAGCACCAAAACCGAACCGACCAGCTTCAGCTGTTCGTCCGTCGGATGCGACAAACGGGTCGCGATTCTGGCGCCGTCATGGTCGGAATGATAAGTCAGGCGGTCTTTCAATTTTGTGATTTTGAAAACTTCCTTGTTTTCAAAAAACGAATGCAGGTACGGGGCGGAATACAGCAAATCCAAATCCGTTTCGCGGTACGGATAAACATCGTTGATAAACGTCGAATCGAACATCAAATCGAACATTTCGCGGTTGGGCGCGACATATTCGATGTTGTTCGGAACGGGGATGATTTCGGCGATAAGCACTTTGTCCTTGCCGTATTTTTCGGTGATGTGACGGCGCAGGTTTTTCCAGAATTCGAAATTTTCGGGCTGGTGGTATTGGTTGGCTTGCCCCGGACCGTTGATGAACAGGTGTTTCGCCGCGTCGATGCGGAATCCGTCAACACCCAAATCCAGCCAAAAATCGATGACGGACAGAATATAATCGCGCACTTCGGGATTGTGATAGTCCAAATACGGCGAATCCCCCCACAGCGAATAGTAATAACCGCCGTGCGGCAAAGGCTTCCACGCTTTGGATTCGAACTGTTCGCTGTAGTCGTTGAAGTTCATCCACAATCCTTCGGGGATTTCGTCGGCGCGGATAATCCAGTCTTTGTAGCGGCTGTTCGGATTGTTCAGGATGTCTTGGAAAAAAGGATGCTGTACGGAAATAACGGTCGTGATGAAGTCCAAAACAATATGAATGCCGCGTTTGTGCGCTTCTTTGACCAGTTTTTTAAAGTCGTCCAGCGTGCCGTAATCGGGGTGGATGTTTTTGAAATCCGTGATTTCATAGCCGTAATGGCTGCGCGGCATGTCGGGGTTGTTCAGCGCGGGCGTAATCGGCAGCATGTGCAACGTGTTGACGTTCAGGGATTTGATGTAATCCAGCTTGTCAATCAAACCGCGGAAATCGCCTTTTCCGTCGTTGTTCGCGTCGTAAAAGCTTTTGACCAGCACGTGGTACATGGAAACGGTTTCGTACCACGGGTATTTCGGTTTTTCGGGTGAAAACGAAACAAACGCCCCCGCGGCAAGGGCGACAACCAAAACAATACCGGCGATTTTCCGTTTCAAAGACATATTTCCGACCTTTGCAAAAAGATATTTTATCAAGGATAAACAATCGGTCGGGTAACTGCAAACGTTAAAAAAGAAAAAGCCGAAAAATCGGCTTCGGCTTTTTTAGGAAAACATTTCAAAAATCAAGATGTTGGTTTGATTTTCCAAGGCTTTGAATTCGGCGACGCCCATTTCGTCCGTAACGGCAAGCCCGTCGCCCGCTTTCAGATACAGCGAATTGACTTCGGCGCTGCCCTGCGCGATTTGAACCCAAATCATGCGTCCCATGCTTAAATTGAACAAAACGGGGCGCGCTTCTTCCAAAATCATTTGATAGATGTTGATGTTTTGGTTGATGTGAAGCGAATCCTTTTTGCCGCCCTGCGACACAATCAGACAGATGTTGTTGTACAAATCCGAACGCCGGAACGTTTTCAGTTCGTAATCGGGCGACAGGTTTTTGCGGTCGGGAAGTACCCAGATATGCAAAACGTGCGCGGGTTTTGTCAGCGACGGATTGTATTCGCTGTGAATGACCCCCGTTCCCGCCGATACGCGTTGAACTTCCCCCGGCATCAGCAGGGCTTGATTGTCCCTGTTGTCTTTGTATTCCAAGCTGCCGGACAGCATGACGGTCACGATTTCCATGTTGTCGTGGCGGTGCGCGGCAAAGCCCTCCTTGGGGGCGATGATGTCGTCGTTGATGACGCGCAAATCGCCGAACCCCATTTGCGCGGGATCGTAGTAATCCGCAAACGAAAAAGTGTGACGGCTGTTCAGCCAGCCAAGCTTTGTCGTTCCGCGGTCGTTTGTCGATCGAAGCTGCAGCATGTTCATCCCTCCTTTCCTTTAATGGAAATGGGGGCGAAACGGCAAAGCGGCAATCTGTCCGATGGATGAAAAAGGGGAGCTTCAAGCTCCCCTTTTTTGATTATGCTTCCGTTTGCGTCGGTTTGCCCGTCAGCTTGAAATACAGCTTTTGCAGCCGTCTGCCGTAGCGGAAAACAACCGCGCCGAACAGCGCCGACAACACAGAGCCGCAAATCACGCCCAAACGGATTTCCTGCTGCATCGCTTCGCCCGGCAAAGCCAGTTTGCCCACGAACAAGGCCATGGTGAAGCCGATGCCCGCGACGACCGCGACACCGTACAAATCCAGCAAAGTAACCGTTTTCGGGAACGACGCGATTTTCATTTTAATCAACGCCCACGTCGTAAAGAAAATGCCGATTTGCTTGCCCAAGAACAATCCCAAAATAATGCCGATGGTCAGGGTGTGCGCGAACGTCGCCAACGTAACGCCGCCCAGATACAGCCCCGCGCTGGCAAAAGCGAACACGGGCAAAATCAAAAAATCGACCCACGGCTTCAACACTTTCATCAAACGGTTCAGCGGGGATTCGCCCGTGCTTTTGACGCGCATCGGGTACGCCATGGCGACGACCACGCCCGCAATCGTCGTGTGAATGCCGCCGTTCAAAAAGCAGTACCACAAAACGACGCCCATAATCAGATACGGCAAAAAGTTCGTAACCTGCATTTTGTTCAGCAGATACAGCACAAAGCAGGCAATGCACGCAAATCCCAGCAGCGACAGGTAAACGCCCTGATTGTAGAACAAAGCGATGATGATAATCGCGCCCAAATCGTCGAAAATCGCAATCGCCAGCAAAAAGATTTTGGCGGCTTGCGGAATCTGTTTTCCGACCAGCATCAGAACGCAAATCGCAAAAGCAATATCCGTGGCGGTCGGAATCGCCCAGCCGTTCATATACGGCGACCCGCGGTTGGCAATCGCGTAAATAATCGCGGGACAGCAAATCCCGCCCAAAGCCGCCAGACACGGCACCAGCACTTGGCGGATATCGGACAAAAAGCCCTCGGTCATTTCGCGTTTCAATTCCAAACCGACCTGCAGGAAAAAGAACACCATCAAAACGTCGTTGACCCACCATTCAATCGATTTGGTGAACATTGCCGTTCCGACGCCCAGCGTGACGTTCGTTTCCAAAAAATGCGCGACGGGTTCGCGGGCGGACGTGTTGGCGCAAACAATGGCGGCAATCATGGCGAAAATCATAATCAAGCCGCTGGTGGCTTCGTTATGGATGATTTTTTCGAACCAGTGTTTCGAAAAAATTTTGGTTTTAATATTTTCCGATGTCATTCATTCCCCTCGTGTTTTGTTGTTAAGTGCATTATTATTAAGGGTTTTTCCCAAAAAACGCAAGCGGTTATGTTTTCCGCGCGGCAATCAAAAGTCCCATGACGGGTTCGTTCAGTTCCTTGCGCAGTTCGACGCGGGAAAGCGAAACGATTTCAAAGCCCGCCAATGTTTTTCGGATATAATTTTCCCCGTGTTTGAAGCGTCCCGACAGCTCCATTTCGTACAAATCGGGATGCTCCGCGTTTTCGGACACGGTCAAAACAAAATATCCGCCCGATTTCAAAGATTTTTTCACGTTGGCAAAGACGGCGGACAAATCGCCCAAGTATGTCAAAACATCCGCGCTGACCGCCAAATCGAAAGCGTTTTCGCGCGAAAAATCGGTAATGTCGGCTTGGACAAGTTCGTCGTAAAGCTTGCGTTCGCGCGCTTTCGCCAGCATGCCTTCGGACAAATCCACGCCCGTCAGGCGGGACGGTTTCAGCCGTTTGCACAATTCGACACCGCACAACCCCGTGCCGCATCCCAAATCCAAAACGGCGGGACGGTTCGGGGCGGTTTTCGCCGCCGCTTGGGCAATCAGGACGGGGGCTTGATAATCCAATCCCTGCAAAACGGAATCGAAAGAATCGGCGAACGCGTCAAACAATTCCGACACATAATCCGCCGCCGCGCGTTCCGCGGGGCTTAGCCTGTCCGCCGTTTTCAGCGTATGCAAAGCGACGGGATTGTTTGGAAAAGCGTCAAGCCAATCATCCAGAATCGGCAGGATGTCCTGTCCTTTCAACAGCATGTTGTACAAGCATCCGCTCAGTGTGATATGCAGAACGGGCGTTTCGCGGATTTTCAGCAAACGCAGATAAGCGCGCGCCGCGGGAATGAATTTTTCGGCTTTTTCAAGCACGCTTGCCAAAGCGTACAGCACGTCTTCGTCATTCGGATTTTGACGGGAAAGCGCGTCGTAAATCGTTTCCGCTTCGTCCAAACGGTCAAGTTCCGACAGCGCGTTGGCTTTGTTGAACAAAACCAAAGTGTCGTCGGGCGTGATTTTTTCGGCGGCTTCGTAGGCGGCAAGCGCGGCGGAAAAATCGTTTTTCAGCATGAAAAAGTTGCCTTGATGAATCAGCGCGTTGACATTCGAAGCGTCGCGTTTCAAAGCTTCGGCGCAGGCGGACAGCCCGTCGTCCAAGCGCCGCATGTCGTAATAGACGCCCGCCAAATTCGCCCACGGCAAAGAATCGGTTTCGTCGGCATGCGCGGCGGCAAGGTATGCGGTTATCGCTTCCTCGCGGCGTTTCAATCCGAACAGCGCGTTGCCTTTGCCGATTAAAAAAGAAGCGTTGGCTCCGTCGTTTTCCAAAGCTTCGTCGCACAGCCGCAGGGCGAATTCGTAGTCTTCCGCTTGGTTGGCGGCGTTGATTTCGTCAATAACGCTCATTTTTTGCCTACACGGTAAATCAGGCAGTTTTCGGGGGAATCCAGTTCATAGCGCAGGATGTCTTCGGCGGCGGACAGCACTTTCAGTCCCGCCATGTCCAAACAGTCCTCCACAAAAGAACGCGAATGTTTGTATTGCCCGTTCGGCTGCAGGGAAAAACCGGCGTTCGAGGTTGTCAAAACGGAAAAAACGGCGGTTCCTTTGCGCGTCAGCGTGTTTGCAAACGCTTTGAACACGGGAACCAGACTGCCGAAGTAAGACAAAACGTCCATGCAGGCGACAAAGTCGAATTTTTCCGTGTTTTCCAGACAATATGAAACGATGTCCTGTTGAACCAAAGTCGTGTAAACGGCTTTTTTGCGGGCTTCGTCCAGCATCAGCCCCGACACGTCGACGCCCGTCAAAACGCCGTCCGTTTTCAGGTACGGTTTCAAAATCGGGGCAAGCAAGCCCGTGCCGCATCCCGCATCCAAAACGGACGAAAGGCTTTTCTTTTTGATTTCTGCGGCGGTCAGGGCGCTTTGCAGCAGTTCGTCGCCTTTGTAATGCAAATTGGCGATGAGGACATCCTCGAAATCGGATGCGAATTCGTCAAAGAATGCTTGGGCGACGGCGGGCGGGGGCGTCGGGGAATCCGTTTCCCCCAAAATCGCCGCGCAATAATGCGCGATTGTCGCGTCGTCGGGATTTTCCGCGCGCCATTGCTTCGCCCGTTTGTGCGCTTCCTCGCTATCGGTTTGCAGCATCAGATACAGCGTTTTGCGCAAAAATGTTTTAATGCCGTCTTTGAACGCGTAATCGTCGGAAACGCTTTTCGCCATGTCGAACGCGCGGCGGTATTCTTTGCACCCGAACAGCGCGTCCGCCCACATGGATTTCAAACGGTCGGGCATAACGTCGTACAGTTGCGACAGTTGACTGAAGTATTTGTCGGCGTCCGCCGTTGCGCCCGTCAGCGCCGAAGCAACCGCCAAGGCATACAGCGGTTCGGGACGGTTCGGAAAGCGGGCGAACGCTTCCCGCGCATACGGCAACAAGTCGCGTTCTTGGTTCATCGTCAGAAAATAGTCGTAAAAATCTTCCTGTAAAATCGTGTACAAGCGGTTTATTTTCAATGATTTTTTCAGCAGGTATCGCGCCTGTCCGAATTCGCCGTAATGCGCGGCGTATCCCGCGACTTCGCACAATACACGCGCGTCGCGGGCGTATTTCGGGAAAAAAAGCTTCAGCATTTCTGCGATTGCATCGCCGTTTCCCAGCGTTTCCAAAATGCCGATTTTTGTCAGACAGGCTTGAATGTTGTCGGGTTCTTTTGCAATGGCGGCGTCGGCGAACTTCAGCGCTTGTTCCGCGTTTTCCGACAACAGGAAAATTTCAGCCAGATAAATCAAGCCCGCTGCGGGCAGCCTGTCCAAGTTGTCCAGCAACAAGTCGGTTGTCCGCCAGTCGGGCCGTTTCAAGTTTGCGGCGCACAGCGCTTGATTGATATGCATGGAAAAGTCTTCGTCAGCCAGTTCGCGGAAAGCGTCAAGGGCTTCCGAATACTTTTCCTGCAAAAACAAACCGAACGCTTGCGCCTTTGTTGTCATCCGCACATCGCCAGCAAAATGCCCGCGGCGGCTGCCGAACCGATGACGCCCGAAACGTTCGGACCCATCGCGTGCATCAAAATGAAGTTCTGCGGATCGGCTTCACGCGCCACTTTGTCGGCAACACGCGCCGCCATCGGAACGGCGGAAACGCCCGCGCCGCCAATCAGCGGGTTGACTTTTTCCTTGCTGACCAGATTCATCAACTTCGCCATAATCACGCCCGACGCGGTCGCAATCGAAAACGCAATCAATCCCAGAACCAGAATTCCCAGCGTTTCACGGGCAAGGAATTTGTCCGCAGACAGTTTCGAGCCCACCGTCAAACCGATGAAAATCGTGACGATGTTGCACAGTTCGTTCGCGGCGCATTTCGCCAAACGGTCGACAACTTGGCTTTCTTTCAGCAAATTGCCGAACATCAGCATGCCCATCAGCGGAGCGGCGGACGGAATCAGCAGAATGCACAGCAACAAAACAAGGAAGATGAAGATAATCTTTTCCTTGCGCGAAACGGTGCGCAGCTGTTTCATTTTGATTTTGCGTTCTTCGACGGTGGTCAGGGCTTTCATAATGGGCGGCTGGATAATGGGAACCAGAGCCATATACGAATACGCGGCGACCACAATCGCGCCCATCAGTTCGGGGGCGAGCTTGCCCGTCAAAAAGATTGCCGTCGGACCGTCCGCGCCGCCGATGATGCCGATGGACGCCGCCTGCGGAACGGTGAAGTTGACCAGTCCCCAGTCGGTCATCGCCAAAGCGCCGACCAGCGTGAAGAAAATGCCGAACTGCGCCGCGCCGCCCAAAAAGGCGACTTTCGGATTCGCAATCATGGGACCGAAGTCCGTCATCGCGCCGATGCCCATAAAGATAAGCAGCGGGAAAATGCTGGGGGGCGCAATGCCCAGATTATAGATGTACAGCAAAAATCCCGTCGTGCCGTCGACGACTTCGGACACGCCCGCAAACGGCGCGTTCGACAGCAATCCGCCGAATCCGATGGGAATCAGCAGCAGCGGTTCGAATCCTTTGGCGATTGCCAGATAAATCAGAACCAGCGAAATGCCTATCATGATGAACTGACCGATGCCCATGGACACAATCATATTCGGATTTGTCGGCAGCGCGTGTTCCGACAAAAAGCCGTACAAGCCCGTCGATTTCACCAGCTGGGCAACGGTGTCGTGAGCCGCCATATAGCCGTCCCACCATTCGCCCAGACTGCCCTGCATCGCGACGCGCAAAACGTTAATCGCGGAAAACAAAGCCAATACAACGACGACCGACCACATAATGAATTTGTGGCGGCGTTCGGTGTGCAAAAACGATTTTTCCATAGCTTGCTCCTTACGCCAAGGTCATCAGAGTTTGTCCCGTTTTGACCTGATCGCCTTTCTGAACGGTGATTTTGGATACCGTTCCGTCCGCGGGGGCGGGAATCGGGCTTTCCATTTTCATCACTTCAATCATGGCGACGGGCTGTCCTTTTTTCACGGTGTCGCCGACGGCAACCGTCAGTTTCATCACCGTGCCGGGGACGGGCGCCGTGACGGCCGTTTCCGCGCCCGTCGAAACAGTCGCCGCGGCGGCTTTCGCTTCGCCGACGGTGACGGTGTATTTTTTGCCGTTGACGGTGACCGTGTCGCCGTCCAAAGACGCTTTGTAGGCTTTGCCGTTGACCTGAACGTCAAAGCTGCCCGATGTAACGGCGGCTTTGGGTTTTTCCTTGTAGCGGACGCCGATTTTGCCGTTGCCCTTCAGGAAATTGATGCCTTTGTCGCCGCAAGCCGCCGCGATAAAGATATTTTCGTCCGTTTCGGGCAGGGCGTTGTCCGCCAAAATCTGCTTGAAGTGGGCGATTTGTTTGTTCGGGTTGCGGTCGTTGATTGCCAAAGGCGATTCCGTCGTCGGGGGCAATCCCAGCTGTTCGGACGCGATTTTGACGACTTCGGGGTCGGGGGCGTGCGGCGTGTGACCGAAATAGCCCAGAACCATTTTGCCGTAACCTTCGGCGATTTTCTTCCACGGACCCTGCATGACGTTGTTGAACGCCTGCTGGAAGTAGAACTGCGACACGGGCGTGACCGACGTGCCGTAACCGCCTTTGCGAACGACTTCTTCCATCGCGTCGACGACGGCGGGGAATTTGTCCAGAATGCCGTTGTCGCGCATCATTTGCGTGTTCGCGGTCAATGCGCCGCCCGGCAAAGGCGACCAAGGCACGCGCGGATCGACTTTCGTCGCTTCGGGCGGAAGCAGGTAGTCTTTCAGGGCTTCCTTCAGCATTTCTTCGGTTTCGCGGACTTTGTCGACATTGACGTCCATGACGAAATCCGTGCCGCGCAAAGCGTGCCAGACCGTCAGAATATCGGGCGAACAGGTGCCGCCCGAAACGGGAGCCATGGACACGTCGACCGTATCCGCGCCCGCTTCCAGCGCCGACATGATGCACAGAACGGACGTGCCCGCCGTTTCGTGGGTGTGGAACGAAATCGGTTTGTCGGTCAATTTGCGCATGCGTTTGATTGTTTCATGGACAATCGCGGGTGTGCAGGTGCCCGACGCGTCTTTCAAACACAGGGAATCGAACGGCACTTCTGCGTCCAGAACGGCGCGCAAACGCTGTTCGTAAAAATCGGGGTCGTGCGCGCCCGTGCATCCGGGGGGCAAAGACATAATCGTAATGGTCAGCTGGTGTTTCAAACCCGCGTCCACAATCGCTTTGCCGCTGACAATCAGGTTTTGCGGATCGTTCAAAGCGTCGAAGTTGCGAATCGTGGTCATGCCGTGTTTTTTGAACAGTTTGGCATGCAGTTTGATTAAATCGGTGGACATCGAATCCAGTCCGACGACGTTGATGCCGCGCGCCAGCGTTTGCAGGTTCGCGTCGGGACCCGCCGCCAGACGGAAGCGGTCCATCACGTCGAAAGCGTTTTCGTTGCAGTAAAAGAAAGCGGACTGGAACGCCGCGCCGCCGCCCGCTTCAAAGTAGCGGATGCCTGCGTCTTTTGCCGCTTCGACGACGGGCAGGTAGTCTTTCGGCAAAACGCGCATGCCGAAAACGGATTGGAAACCGTCGCGAAAGGCGGTGCACATAAAGTTGACGACTTTTTTAGCCATAGTTTTGAATCCTTAGAGTTGTTTTCTGTTTTAACCGTTTTTGATTTTGAGCGCGATGGCGGCGGCAATGGCGGCATCGTCTTCGGCGGAGTCGTTTTCAGCCGGTTTCGCTTCGTCCGTAATGCCCAAATAGTTGAAAATCCACGCCTGCGCATACATCGCGCACACCAAAAGCAGCAAAAACAAGAAGACTCCGCCCATACCCGCGGCGGTGATTGTGATGCCTTCCGTAATCATTTTTTGCCCTCTTTAGTTACAATAAATCGGAAAACAATATACAACATCCCGCGCGGATTTTCCAAGCCCTTTTTCGCGTTAACTTTTTGTCCCCGCCCGAAACCGAGTGTTTGCGCGGGGTTGTGTTTTTTTGCTTTACAGACGGAATTTAATCCGTAATCCTGCCCCCGTCCGATAAACCGAAAAGGGGAGAGATATGCGGGGCAGTCTGGAAGTCATTGCGGGTCCGATGTTTGCGGGAAAAACGTCGGCTTTGCTGAAAAAAGCGCGCGAATTCAAGGATGAAATGGTGCTGATAAAGCCGTCGTTCGACACGCGCTACGGAATATGCGAAATCAAAACGCACGACGGGGTCGCCGCCGCCGCTTTCAACCTGAGCAACACGGACGAGATTTTAAGCTCCGAAGCCATTGGAAAAGCCAAAGCCGTATTTTTCGACGAAATCCAGTTTTTCACCGAACCCTATTTCGGCGGGGACATCGTCGCGTGCATCAAAACGCTGATGGAACGCGGCGTCAACATCGTTTGCTGCGGACTGGACATGAACTGGAAAGGCGAAGCGTTCGACATCGTTTCCAAACTGAAGGCGTTCGCGGACTGCAACACGATGCTGAAATCCCGTTGCGCGGTTTGCAACGAACCCGCCATTTATTCCCACAAACGCACGGGACAAGGCGGTTCCATCGAATTGGGCGCGGAAGAACTTTACGAACCCCGCTGCGCCAAACATTTTCCGTTCAGTCCCGTTTACGAACCCGACGATTCCGAAAACAACGCGGAACAGGGGGACTTGTTTACTTTCTGAAAACGATTCCGCCGTTTTTGTCCGCCAGCCCGATTAAAGCCGTGTTGCCGTTTTTGTCCGCTTTCAAAACGGCGTAGGCGGTTTTGTCCGTTTTTGATTTTGCGGGGATGTTCAGCGAATCCCTGCCGAATCGGACGGCGGGTTTTCCGTCGGCATACGAAATCGTATATTTCAAGACGTATTCGCGCGGGCGCAAGGGTTTGTCGGCGGCGTAAACCGCTATGAACGACGCCGCGCCGATGCCGTCTTTCGAAACCAGAATCTTTCCGCCCGATTCGGATACGGCAGAGGGCGGAATCAAAGTGCGGTAGCGCAGGCGGAGGGTTTGACTGTTTCCCTTGTGCGAAACGCGGACGGCTTCGACGGGCAGCAACAGCGTTGTTTCGGCGTTGTATACGGCGCGGTTTCGGACGAACAGCCCGCCCAGTACGGCGGCGACGATGCAAAAGACGATTTGGCGGTACCGACGGTTTGTCATGGGCGTTCTCCGATTTTTCTTGCCGTCAGTTTTGCCGCCGCCCCGATGGCAAAAGCTGTGTACGCCGCGGCGTCAAGCGGCAGAAAAGCGCCCGTCAGCGCGGCAAAAAAGGACAAAGCAAACAAAACCGCCGCGGCGATTCCCGCCGCTTTTGCGTCCGTAAAAAAAGCCGTCAGGAAAATGACGGCGGCGTTTGCGGCGCCCGTTCCCGGAAAGCGGAACAACGCAAACAGCGAACAAAACAGCAAAACGGCGACGATTTTTTCCTTTAAATCCATATCGCGCCACAAAACAACCAGCAAAGCCAGCGCTTGAAGCGCCGTTGTCGCTTCGGGCAGAGCGGAATCGGCGGTAAAGCCGCGTCCGAACGCTTTGCAGACGGCGGACGCCGTTTCGAACACGGGCAGGGCAAACGTCAGCGTCATATAAAAAGCATGCGAAAAATGCCGTTGCGGAAACAAAAATCCGACCGTTCCGACGGCGGATAAAAAGCAAATCAGCTTTATGCCGTGATCGGCATCGTTTTTGTACAATATCGCCGCACCGTAAGCGGCAAGGGCATACAAAACGGCGTGCAGAATTTTCACGGCGGCGGGAACGGTTGTTTCGCTTTGCCGGGCGGCGTTTTGCAGAGGGCGTTCCAGTTCGGGGGAAAACACACCGACATTCAGACAGGCAAGCAATCGGCGGATGTTCATTGTTGTCCCCTTTTCGTTTTCAGGCAAAAGCAAAGCAAAGCCGCATTTGCCGCAATCCAGCACGCGATAAACGGCGCTTTGCCGTCGAAGCCCGCTTCGCCGTTCCAAACGGCAAAGGCGATGTTGAGCAAAACGGGCGACAAACAAAACTTGGCGTCGGCGGTTTCGCGCAAAAACACCAGTCCCGCCCATAAAAACAGCGCCGCATGCGCCGTCATGCCGCCGCCGAACGCCGCTTCAATCGAAAAAATCAAAGCGCCTGTCAGCAAAGACCCCAAAAGCCGCATCCGCGTTCCTTTGAAAAATTCGCAAAAAACGAACAAAGCCGCCAATTCGTACACGGTACTTTGCCGCGACAGCAGTTCGACGCGGGGCAGACACCATGCGGACAGACCGAAAATCAGGCACAAATCGCCGAACGCGGACAAAAAGGTTCGGCCCGCTTTTTTCCAAAAATCCGCCGTTCTGAACAGCGCCGCCGCGCGCGCGAAATCGACGGCTGGCAGAATGCCCGCTTTGCACAGACGGGCGGCGGATTCGCGCGTCGCGGGGGCGTTTAAAAACTTTTCCGTTTGTTTGTCGGGAACAATCACGGGAATACCTTTATCTTTTAGATTGTCAACGGATTGAATTATATTTTATAGTCGGACGCATGAACAGTTTTTTTAAAACTTTTTTGATGTTTTTTTTGCTTTCGTCCGCCGCGCGCGCCCAAACGCTGGACGTTCCGTCGTCGTCGGAAATGAAGCGCATCGCTTTTTCCGCCAAAGACGGGATTGAGGTCTTTGCCGAAAGCGCGAACGGGCAATGGTGCGAAAGCATTCCGAGCTTGAAAATTTTTGCAGGCGACGACGCCGTTTTTTCCGAATCCGTGCTGACCAAGCTGATGGGCAAAGTCGGGCTTGTTTTGGAAAACGACTGCCCGCCCGCCGAACAGGCGACGATTGACGGCTATGTGAACAATTCGCTGGTTTATCAGGGCGGGGCGGAAAAATTTTTCAAATGGAAACCCGAAAAAGGTTCGCTGAAAGTCAAAATCCGCCGCCTGCAAGCCGTTGCCGTCAACGGCGACAAAAACGGTTTTACGGTCGGGGAATGGACGCCGCCCGCGGGCGACAGGCGCATCGAAGCCCACATTGATTCTTCCGCGCTGGAATACAGGATTTATTCCAAAAACAAATCGTGTTCGATTCTGTACACGACGGATAAACCCGCCGAACACGTCAAAAAATGGTTTATCGGCGTCGGCAAGAATTCGTGTTCCGAAAATTTGATTTACGGTAGGGCGGAGGTCAGCGTTTTTGACGAAAAGGGTGCTTTTGTGGAAACGCTGGACGGTTATTTCACCGAAGGACGCTTTACGGGACGCAAAAATCTGAACGTTGTGATGCTGAACCGCTACGGCGCTGGAAAAACGGTTCAAAACGTCAGTTATGTGATAGATTCGGACAACGAACTGAAAATTCATTACGTCGGATACATGAAAGCGGCGTACAACGCCAAAACCAAACGCTATGCGCCGTGGCAGGGGTGTTCTCCGTTTACCGTGGCGGCGGTGACGGAAAACGACATGCTGTTTTCCGAACCCGCGGTGATTGAAAATATTTTGCGCGCGGCGCAAAGCTATGCGGATATTTTCTGCCCGTCCGCAACGGTAATGAAGTTTTTTGCCGCGACCGTCCCGCAGGGCATTGCGGGAATGGATTTGCCCGAAGACGAAAACGACGATAACGAAGATTTGATTTATTCGGCGCGCTTGACACGCAAACGCGGGCAAAAATGGGTTGTCGAAGCGGGCAAAACGCAAAATCCCGCCCGCTTGCGCGAAGCCGAGCGCCGTGCGGAGGAAATGCGCGAAAATCAGCTGATGACCGCGGATTACAACGAATTGCTGAAAACCGACTATTTGGGGCGGCTGGCGTACATGCTGGGGGCGGACAGAATGGACAATCTGCCTTTGATGCTGACGGCGGCGCGGATGACGGGAAAATCACAGCGCGTAAACCTGTTGGTCAGGGTTGGACAGGCGGGTGTGACAACGGCCGTCGCGGATTGGCCCATGCCGCTGCTGCTGACGGAAACGGGCGGACTGCTGAACAGGACGGGCTGGCATTTGGTCAGCGGCAATTTGCGTCCCGCGTCCGCCGAGGAGCAAAAAGAATTGCCGTCGGACAAAGCGGGCGTGCTGGAAATGACGTCCGCGACCGCCTGTCAGGACGATGCGTGTTCAGAAGTGTCTGATTTGACAACGCTTATCCGCCGCCGCTTTGAAAAACCGAATTGGACGCCGTATGCGCAAAAGGGGGACGAATGACCAAAAGCATGGCGATAGCGCTGGCTGTTTTGCTGTTGCTGTTTGCGGGGTGCGGCGTGTTTATAGGAATGCTTCAGCGCGAGGAAGCCGTTCGGCAGGCGCAGCATTTTTTGATTCGCCACAGACTGCAAAACAACGTTTTGTTTGAAACGGCGTCCCTGTCTTTGACGGACGAAGCGGTGCTGAACGGCGTTTCGCTGAAAGTGTACGCTCTGCCCGATTGGTCTGTTTCCGTCGACAAAGCCGCCGTCCGTTCCTATACCGAGGAACACCGCATTCCGTCGCGGGTTTCCGTGTCGCTGAACGGCATCCGCTTTTCGCTGATTGACGCGGTCAAAGCCATGAAACTGCCCGAAGAACGGATTGTTTCCGATTTGGTGTCTTTCAATCCCGTCGACGGCATTGTCGAACATCCCGTCGACGCTTTGGTTTTGGCGGGATGCGACAAAATCGACGCCGACGCGGACGTGGAATACGCTTATGCGCCTTTGGCAAAGGAAATGCGGCTGAAACTGTCCGTTTCGGACGCTTGTTTGGGGCAATGGCGGCTCGACGCGTTTTTGACGGGGATTTCAAACGCACAGCAGGGGCGGCTGATGCTGGCTTTGCGGCATCTGGTTCAGCGCGGCAACATCGCGGACGATTTGGCGGATTTTTTGGACGGGGCGACGGTGGCGGATTTGAAGTTTTCGTATGTCGAAAGCGGCTTGGTCAAAGGGTACAAAGCGTTTGTCGATACGCTTTACATGCGTTTGCCCAATCAGGACAGCCGCGCCGAGCTGGACGACAAAGCCGTGCGCGACGTTGTGACGTATCTGTCGTTTTCGAACGCGCACCGCCAGCGCAACACCGAATTGGTTAAAACTTTCGCCCGATTCGTCAAAGACCCGCAAAAGCTGACCGTGCAAAGCAAAGCGGGCAAAAAAGCCGCGATAAAAGCGCTGGACGGCACTTTTGTCCGCCGCTTGGCGGATTTGCTGCTGCGGCTGGATGTGTCGCTGACGGCGGAATCCGTCGGCAATTAAGATTTGTTTTTCGCGAATTCGCCGTGAAAACCTTTGCCTGTGCCGATGGTGCGTCCGATGGACATGATTTTCAGTTCGATGCAGCCGCGGCAATGCGCGGGCGTGTCGTTGACGCAGACTTTTCCGGGGTAAAGTTCGTAAAATTTGCGCACTTCGTTGGTGGTGACATTCGGCATGACGACGTTTGCGCCGCTTTGCAAAGCAATCAAGCGTCCGCGCGGGTTCAGTGTTTCCATTGCCGTTGTGGCGGGAATGTTGATGTCGGGCAGCAAAAGCCGCGTCAAAGCCATGGTTTTCAGCGACAAATCGAACGCGCGCCCTTTCGCATCCTTTAACGGCGTGTCGGGGTGCGGAATGAAAGGACCGATGCCCGCCATATCGACGGGCAGACGCTTGAAAAACAAAATGTCGTCCGCAATCGATTCGATGCTTTGGTCGGGCAGTCCGACCATGGAACCCGACCCGACTTCATAGCCCAGTTTCTGCAAATCCAGCAGACAGCGCAAGCGGTTGTCCCAGCTCATCTGCGGGTCAAGGCGGTGGTACAACTCCTTGTCCGTCGTTTCGATGCGCAACAAATACCTGTCCGCCCCCGCGTCGCGGTAGGCTTTGTATTCCTCGTACGATTTTTCACCCATGCTGAGCGTCAGCGCCATATCCATGTCTTTTATGGCGCGGATGATGACGTTCATACGGTCGACGGTATACCAAACGTCTTCGCCCGACTGCATGACGATTGTTTTGTAGCCCAGCTTTTTCGCCTGCGCCGCCAAATCGACGATTTGCTCGACGCTCAAGCGGTAGCGGCTTTGGTTTTTGTTGTCGCGGCGGATTCCGCAATATAAACAGTTGTTGCGGCAAAAGTTGGAAAATTCGATAAGCCCCCGCAAATGCACTTCGTCGCCGACAAACGCTTTGCGCACCGCGTCGGCGGCATGAAACAAAGCGGTCTTCGTTTCCGCGTCGTCCGTGCCGAGCAGCTTCACCAGTTCGTCGCGGTTTAAATCGTGCGTTTCCTGCGCTTTGCGGATTAAATCAAGCATGGGGGCGGCTCCAAATAAAGCTTCAATTTTTATAACGGTTCAGATATACTCCGAAAATCACCGACTCCAAAGAAAAAACTGAGGAAAAGGGTATGGAAACCAGAGTGGCTTTAATCGCCGTTGTTGTCGAAAATCCGGATGCCGTCATGCCGCTGAACGCTTTGCTGCACGAATACAGCCGTTACATCATCGGGCGCATGGGCATCCCGTATCACGTCAAAAAACTGTCGCTTATCAGCGTTGCCATGGATGCGCCGCAGGATATCATCAGCGCGTTGGCGGGCAAGCTGGGCATGCTGGACGGCGTGTCGATTAAAACCGCTTATTCGAAATAACCGTTGACGAAAAGGGTTCGCCCGATTCGGAAAGGAAGGAAAATGTACGACGTAAAATCCCTGAAGGCTGAGGAATTCATCAGCCACGACGAAATTCTGGACACGCTGAAATACGCGCGCGAAAACGCAAACAATGTCAAGCTGATTGACGAAATCATCGCCAAAGCCAAATTGTGGAAAGGATTGACCCACCGCGAAGCCGCCGTTTTGCTGCTGTGCGAAATCCCCGAAAAAAACGCGGAAATCTTCGGGCTTGCCGAACAGCTGAAAAAAGACTTTTACGGCAATCGCATTGTTTTGTTCGCGCCGCTGTATCTGTCGAACTATTGCGTCAACGGGTGCGTTTACTGCCCCTATCACGTCAAAAACAAACATATTCCCCGCAAAAAGCTGACGCAGGAACAAATCCGCGCCGAAGTCATCGCTTTGCAGGATATGGGACACAAGCGTTTGGCTTTGGAAGCGGGCGAAGACCCCGTCAACAACCCGATTGAATACATTTTGGAAAGCATCAAAACCATTTATTCAATCAAGCACAAAAACGGCGCAATCCGCCGCGTGAACGTCAATATCGCCGCGACGACGGTCGAAAACTACAAAAAACTGCACGACGCGGGAATCGGAACATATATTTTGTTCCAAGAAACGTACAACAAGGAATCGTACGAAAAACTGCATCCGACGGGGCCGAAACACAACTACGCTTATCACACCGAAGCGATGGACAGGGCGATGCAGGGCGGCATTGACGACGTGGGCTTGGGCGTTTTGTACGGGCTGGAAAACTACGCGTACGAATTTGTCGGACAATTGATGCACGCCGAACATTTGGAAGCCGTTCACGGCGTCGGACCGCATACGATTTCCGTGCCGCGAATCTGTCCCGCGGACGACATTGACCCCGCGTCGTTCAAAAACGCTTTGCCCGACGATATTTTTGCAAAGATTATCGCCTGCATCCGTGTTTCGACGCCGTACACGGGCATGATTATTTCCACGCGCGAAAGCCAAAAAATGCGGGAACGCGCTTTGCATTTGGGCATTTCGCAAATCAGCGGCGCGTCGTCGACGTCGGTCGGCGGCTATGTCGTGCGC
This sequence comes from Limosilactobacillus gorillae, assembly GCA_963604715.1. Classification (GTDB taxonomy): domain Bacteria; phylum Pseudomonadota; class Alphaproteobacteria; order CAAGCB01; family CAG-977; genus UBA2903. The sequence continues at coordinate 2,206 of CAVCSV010000015.1, read as the reverse complement.
GAAACCGAAACGGCGCAGTTCGACCGCGCCGACACCCGCACGTTGGACGAAGTGATTAAGTGGCTGATGGATATGGGATACATTCCCAGCTTCTGCACCGCCTGCTATCGCGCGGGACGCACGGGCGACCGCTTTATGGATTTGTGCAAATCGAAGCAGATTCTGAACTGCTGTCATCCGAACGCTTTGATGACACTGAAAGAATATCTGGAAGACTACGCGTCCCCCGAAACAAAAAAAGTCGGCGAGGAATTGATTAAGCGCGAACTTTCCAACATCACGAATCCGAAAGTCCGCGAAGTCTGCCAAGACCACTTGACCCACATCGCCGCGGGCGAGCGGGATTTCAGATTCTGATTGGGAAACTTCAGCCTGCCGCGGACGGATTCGAAACTGCGAACGAAGTGAAGCAGTCCCGTGCAGGTATTGCCCCCGTGCGTTCCCTATTTGTCATCGCGAAGCCCTTTAGGGCTATGGCGATCCATTTGCAGGGTGCTTGTCCCAAATGCGGAGTCAATGGATTGCTTCGCCCGCCAAGGCGAACTCGCAATGACGATTCTGAGAGACGTGTTCCCCCGTGCCAACCTGTCACGGGATTGCCACGCCTGCTACGCAGGCTCGCAATTTCGATAAATATATGAAAAATAAAAAGAAATCGAAATCACGAGGAGCGAAGCGACGTGGTGATTCCGTGCAGATATTGGCACCTGTGTGCCCCCGATTCGTCATAACGAGGAGTGCTTTAGCCCAACGTGGTTATCCATTTGCAGGATGCCTGATACAAGTTCGGTGTCGATTGAAAAATGGATTGCTTCCGCCTCTCGGCATTGCAATGACGATAAATGTTTGAATAATAAATACAGAATCGCAACTGCGAACGAAGTGAAGCAGTCCCGTGCAAGCAATGGCACTTGTGCCGGCAAAGACAAGAAAGGGGAGGTTGAAACCTCCCCTTTCTGTCTTGGTTAGCTTGACGGCAACCCGCAGGCATTGATGGTCGTCGCATTCGGTTCGCGGCAGCATGGATGCGGCGTGCCGGGCGAATAATACGCTCCTGCTCCGCCGTAGTCAAACCAGCCCGAAGCACAAGTCAGGCATTTGGTCGGATCGACATCGCTGCATGTTGCGCAGTTCGCATAGCACTTTGCGCAAGTTCCGCCGGATTTGATGACGAAACCGCTGACGCAAGTCAGTTGATTTTGCTTGCAAGTACTTGCGCCCTGCGGACATTTGGTGCAGCCCTCTCTGACAGCGCCGCCGGTGCGTCCCGTGTTGCCCCACCAATAACCGCTGATGCATTCGCCGGCACGCGTCCAGCAACCGCTGCTGTTCTGCGTGCAGTCGGTCGTGTGTTCGCTGCTCATGCAAGCCGATTTGCTTTCGTAAGCAGAGCCTTTGCATGCGGCTTTAACGCATTTGCCGACTTTGGCATCCCATTCATAGCCGTCATTGCATTCGCTGCAGGTTCCACCGTTTGTGCATTTTTTGCAGTTTGCAATGCAGCTGACGCATTGAGCGCAGCCGCCATTGCCGGCTTTTTGCAGATACGTTCCGTCGCCGCATTTCGGATTCAAAGAATACGGGGACTTGCATAACGTGCATCCGTTTTTGTCGCATTTCGAACACGGGCCGTACACGCTGCAACCCACACACGCCGTTCCGTTGTCATAGCCGTCGCATGTGCATTTATAGCAAGTGCCGTCGGAACCTGTCGTGATTTCGGTTTTCGTATAGCCGGCTTTACACGAGGTTGCATAGCCCTGTTCGGCGCAAGTCGAGTTGGAGGGTACGCATGTCCAGCAAGGTCTGCCGTTGCAGGATCCGTTGACGGATGCCACCGTATTCTTGTCCGTGCAAGAGGGCAGGTACGGCAGCTTTCCGCCGTCGCGGTAGCCGACAGGGCAAACGACGTTGCAGTCGTCGTCGCATTTGCGGGCGCCCGCGCCGTTGTCGTAGCAGTATTTGTTTTTGCCGCAATGGCTGTCCTGCAAACACGGCTGGCAGACGCCTTTGCTGTCCTCATAGGGATCGGAGCTGGGGCACACGCATTTGCCTGCCGAGCAGACTTTGCCGCCGTCGCAGGTAACGCCTTCGCACGGATTTTCTTTTTCGCATCCGCCGCTGCCGTTCGCCACTTGTCCGTCGGGACATCCGCATTTTTCGCCTTTGGCGCACGGGTCGCAGTATTTGCAAACCGTCGCTCCCG
>CAVCSV010000014.1:0-51743 GCA_963604715.1 Limosilactobacillus gorillae | reverse complement strand
CACGAAAGTTTGTCATGAAAAGTGAATCGTATTTCGCTCGTGCAGAATTAAGAGTCTCATTAAACAGAGAAATCATTTTTTTCTGCTCGGAAAGAGTTATAAAATCAGGAAAAATAGGTTGAATTTGGTTGCGCGATGTTTTAATGCTGATTAGTGCATCAAGTCCCGTTTCTTTAATATCTTCTAACCCGATTTTTCCAGTTTCTGTTCCAGTGTCGATAGCTTTTAAGATAATGGTATTATGTTCTATTAAATCCTTTACGGTTTTATCCACATTGAAAACTCGAACGTCCTTAATATGATTATAAGCTGCCGTCATTTTGAAATTTCCAGCTTTAAGGTCGCTTTCTTCAAGTCTGCGAATTTTTAATGGATTGCCGAATTCATTGACTTTTGCCAAAAATTCACCGCCGATTTGCCAATTATATTGTTTGTAAAGACTTACCTTAATTCTTTTGTTTTCTGGACGAATGCGCAGACAAAACGTCATTGAGGAATGTTGCTTTGTTTTGCGTCTGTAATAAAAAACCATTACATTGTATGTTGTGTCATCAAAAACTTGTGTTGTGAAATAGTCTGCTTCAATAATATCAAACTCATTTAAAAAAGATGTTCTAATGTATTGCGCATTTTCAGATGATAAAAAATTTATAGGAACAATGACAATACCTTCATTGCTTCTCATAATTTTTTCTAAAGAAAGTTGATACAAATCCGTATGTTTTGATTCCGCCAATAGAGAATTGTCTTCCATTTTATTCTGATACAGATAAGGTGGATTAGTCAGAACAAAATCATATTTTTTTGGGGTTCTCAGACTGTCGTTGTAAAAGACGTTAATATTGTCAACATAGCGGTTATCAACATCAAAACCTATTGTTGCTTTAGCTCCGTTTGCATTAGCCCAACGGAGTAAATCTTGATTTCCAGCAAAAGGGTCGGAAATATGCTTGCCAGCAATATATTTTGTCATATTTTCCAAAATATATCCTGTATTTGTTGTGAAAAATTGTCCCAGTTGCGACTTGCTCATTGTACAATATCCCATACGAAATTTATGGGATACTTTATCCTATTACAGCGAGATAGCCAATCATTTTTTTACTTTTCGCCATACAGCAGCCGCCTGTACGAAAGAGCTTCGGCGATGTGCGCGGGCTGGACTTTCGCCGACTGCGCCAAATCCGCAATCGTGCGGGACACGCGCAAAACACGGTGATAGCCGCGGGCGGACAGCCTCATTCTTTCCGCCGCGGAAATCAGCAGGGTTTGCGCTTCCGCCGTCAGGTTGACCGTTTCGTCCAGTATTGCCCCCGACGCCTGCGCGTTTTTGGTAATGCCGTACCCGTCGTAGCGTTTTTCCTGTATTGCCAAAGCGGCGGCGACGCGTTTCGCAATGTCGGCGGAGCTTTCGCCCGTTTGCGCTTTCGCCAGTTCCCACGGCGCGACGGCGGGAACGTCGATATGCATGTCGATTCGGTCGAACAAAGGACCCGATATGCGGGACTGGTATTCTTCGGCGCAGCGCGGGGCGCGGGAACATTCCTGCCCGTTTACGCCCAAATAGCCGCAGCGGCACGGGTTCATCGCCGCAATCAGCTGGAATTGCGCGGGATAAGTGACATGCAGATTGACGCGCGCGACGCTGACCGTTCCCGTTTCCAGCGGCTGGCGCAAAGCTTCCAAAGTCGTGCGGGAAAATTCGGGCAGTTCGTCAAGGAACAACACGCCTTTGTGCGCCAAGGAAATTTCCCCCGGTTTGGCTTTCTGTCCGCCGCCCACCAAAGCGGGCATGGACGCGGAGTGATGCGGCGCGCGGAACGGGCGTTCGGCAATCAAACGACCGTCTTGAATCAATCCCGCGACGGAATGAATCATGCTGATTTCCAGAATTTCGCGCGCGGTCAAGGGCGGCAACAACGACGGAATCCGCGCGGCAAGCATGGATTTCCCCGATCCCGGCGGACCTATCATCAGCAGGTTGTGTCCGCCCGCCGCGGCGATTTCGGCGGCGCGCTTGGCGTTTTCCTGTCCTTTGATGTCTTTCATATCGGGCAGGGACGGGGCAAGCGGCACGGTTTGCGCTTTGGGCGCGGGCAAAGGAACGTTGTCCTTGAACAAAGCGATAAGGGCGGTCAAATTCGGCGCGGCGTAAATTCTTTCGTTGCCCGACCACGCCGCTTCGCCGCCCTGATTTTCGGGGCAGACGAAAGCCGCGTTCCGTTCGGTCGCGAATACGGCGGCGGGCAAAATTCCCGCAACGCCCGCAATGCGTCCGTCCAAGCCCAGTTCGCCCATCACGACCGTATTGTCCAAAGCAGGCGCGGGAATGACCTGCATTGCCGCCAGCAATCCCAAAGCAATCGGCAAATCGAAGTGCGAGCCTTCCTTTATCACATCCGCAGGGGCAAGGTTGACCGTGATGCGTTTTGCGGGCAAAGCCAGTCCGATGGAATTCAAAGCGGCGCGGACGCGCTCTTTGCTTTCGCCCACGGCTTTGTCGGGCAGTCCGACAATAGTAAACGCGGGAATACCAGAAGCAATATGCACTTCGGTCGTAACGGGCAGGACTTCGATGCCTTTGAACGCGACGGTGTCAATGCGGGCAAGCATGGGTTACCAGCGCGGAATGTCTTGCTTGTCGCGATAGCGGCGGGTGGGGTACGACCCTTTTTGCGGGATGTCGTCCTTGCCCGTAAAAGTCGGCTTGTCCGTCAAGCGGACGAAGCCCGCTTCCTCCAGTTCCGCGGCGCAGATGTCGGCGGGGACGCCCGATGTCGATTCGCAGTAGAAAACTTCGCGCGTGACGGGCTGCTGCAGGATGATTGCCGATTCTTCGTTCGGAATAATCACCCGCGTACAGCCGAAAAGCATCGGAAAAATCATCAAAAACGCCGCTTTTTTCATCAAAAACACCTCGGAAGTCCCAAAACACGCAAAAAAGTTGCTCAATCAAATTGATTCGAATCAAACTAACATATATCATCAATCCGTTAAATTAAAATGAAAGGGGATTTGCGCAAAATGAACGACTCTGCCAAACCGAAGTACGATTTTGAAGCTTACGTTTCCGATTCTTATGACGAAATGGTCACTTCCGACCGTCAAATCGCCGAAGCTTACAAACTGTACGACGATTGGCTGCAGCATCAGCCCCCCGAAACATTGGAACAAAGAAACAAACAAGCCGACATTCTGTTCCGCCGCATGGGCATCACGTTTGCCGTGTACGGCGAACAGGCGGGCGTGGAACGCTTGATTCCGTTCGACCCCGTGCCGCGCATCATCGCCGCCAAGGAATGGGAAAAGCTGAACGCGGGCATCTGTCAGCGCGTCAAGGCTTTGAACCGCTTTGTGCAGGACGTTTACACCACCCGCGATATTTTGAAAGCGGGCTTGATTCCGTCCGATTTGGTGCTGAAAAACACGGAATACACCGCCGAGGTCGAGGATTTCACGCCCCCGAACGGCGTTCACGTCCACATTTCGGGCATCGACATCGTGCGCACCGCGCCGCAGGACTTTTATGTGCTGGAGGACAACCTCCGCACCCCGTCGGGCGTGTCCTATATGCTGGAGGACCGCGAAGTCATGCGCCGTCTGTTCCCCGATTTGTTCAAACGGTACAACGTGTTGCCCGTCGACTCCTATCCGCGGGAATTGAAAAAAACGCTGCTGGCGTCCGCGCCCGAAGGCGTCGAAAATCCGCGCGCCGTTCTGATGACTCCGGGGATGTACAACAGCGCGTACTTCGAACACGCTTTCTTGGCGTATGAAATGGGCGTCGAACTGGTCACGGGACAGGATTTGTTCGTTGGCGACGACGATTGCGTTTATATGCGCACGGTGGACGGCGCGGAACGCGTCGACGTGATTTACAAACGCTTGGACGACCGCTTCCTTGACCCCGAAGTGTTCCGCAAAGACTCCATGCTGGGCTGTCCGGGGCTGTACCGCGCGATGATAAAGAAAAAAGTCACGCTTGCCAACGCAATCGGCAACGGCGTTGCGGACGACAAGTCTGTTTACCCCTATGTTCCGCAGATGATTGAGTTCTATTTGGGCGAAAAGCCGATTTTGAACAACGTGCCGACGTACACTTTGGCAAAGCCCGACGACCGCAAGTACGTTTTGGAACACATCGGCGAACTGGTGATAAAGGAAACGCACGGTTCGGGCGGCTACGGCATGCTTATCGGACCCAAAGCGACCAAGGCGGAAATCGAAACGTTCAAGGAAAAAATCAAGATTCATCCCGAAAACTACATCGCCCAGCCGACTTTGGCTTTGTCCAGCGCGCCGACGCTTCAAGCCGAAGGACTTGCCCCGCGTCATGTCGATTTGCGCCCGTTCGCTTTGATGCAGAACCCCGACAAAGTCGTCGTCGTTCCGGGGGCTTTGACGCGCGTTGCGTTGCGCGAAGGGTCTCTGGTCGTCAATTCGTCGCAGGGCGGCGGAACCAAGGACACTTGGGTTGTCGGGGAAAAGGAGGGCTGAGCCATGTTGAGCAGAACCGCAGACAATATCTACTGGATGACCCGCATGATTGAACGGGCGCAGCACATCGCCCGATTGCTGGAAGCAGCCTATCGCATGGAACAGCTGCCGGGGGCTGACGCGGGTTGGGACCCGATTTTGACGATTTCGGGGCAAATCGACGGCTTTAAAGCCAAATATGACGAACTGACGTCGAAAAACGTTTTGAACTTTATGATTTTCGATTTGGACAACCCGTCAAGCGTGTTTTCCTGCATCAAAGCGGGACGCGAAAACGCGCGTTCGGAACGCAGCGCGTTGCCCGAAGAAATGTTCGAAAGCATCAACGCGACGTGGATTGAAATGCAGGGCTTGTATTACGACACGCTGGAACGCACGGGCTTTTGCGAATTTTTCGAATGGATAAAGGACAGAACCGAGCTGTTCCGCGGATTGACGCTGAGCATGATGGTCTATGACGAAGCGTTTCAGTTCGCGCGCTTGGGGACTTTCGTCGAGCGGGCGGACTTTACGGCGCGCCTGCTGGATGTGAAGTATCATATTTTGCTGCCGCCCGACAGCGCGGACAAAGGACTGATAGACATGTACCAATGGGCGGAGGTTTTGCGCTCCGTCGGCGGCGGGCAGGCGTACCGCACGATTTATAAAGAATCGCCCGTGCCCGAAAAAATTATCGAAATGCTGATTTTCAGTCCGATTTTCCCGCGGTCGTTGCTCAGCGCGTATACGGAAATCGTCACCAGTTTAAGCGCGCTGAAAAAAGATTCCGTGTCGCTGAAAATCGCGTCGCAGGAACAGGCGTTTTTAAGCACGTCAACCTTGTCCGACATTTTGAAACAGCGGTCCTTACATGAATTTTTGACGGACTTTGTCGGCTTTACCGCCGATTTGTCCGACCAAATCCGCAAAGATTTTTCGGGCGGGTAAGGATACAAAAACAAACCGGAATCGAAGCGAGCCTGCGACAGCAGGTGCGGCAATCTTAAGCAGGTATAGGCACCTGTGCCAATTAGAAGCGTCATTGCGAGTCCGCCTTGGCGGGCGAAGCAATCCACCGACTCCGTGTTTGCGGTAAGCTGTCTGCAAATGGATCACTTCGTCGCTCTCGCTTCTCGTGATGACGATAACGGAAGGAAACGCGATATGTCCTCTGCATGCGTAACGTCAGAATACAAAAAGCCCTCTTGTGAAAGAGGGCTTTAAGGTTGAAAATTTTTGAAATTACCGTTTGATGGTCAGCAATTCTTCCAGCATGGAATCCGCCGTGGTGATGATTTTCGACGCCGCGGAATAGGCGCGCTGAGTCGTAATCATATCGGTAAATTCGGATGCGATGTCGACGGTGGAATCTTCCAAAGAGCTGGCGGAAATCGTTCCCGCGCCGCCTTCGCCCGCCGTTCTCAGCGTCGCGTTGCCCGATGCCGTTGTTTCAATCCAGATGTTGCCTGTCAAGGCTTCCAGCGAATTGGCGTCAACGAACGTCGCAATGGGGATTTGGGCAATCGCGCGGGTTTCGCCGTTGTCGAAAATGGCGGTGACAATGCCGTCTTCGGATACGGAAACGCCCGTGTAGCTGCCGTATTTCGCGCCGTCCTGCGTCGTGTAGTTCGTCGTGTACTTGCCCGCCAGCTGCGTCAAGCCGTTTGCCGTGTTCGTGTCGCCGATGTACAGGTTGATTTGCGAGCTTTCGTAGTAGTTGCCCGTCATGTCCTTTGCACCGTTCGCCCATTCAATCGCGACGTTGCCCATGTTGATTTCCTTGGGCGTGCCGTCGGCGTTGAAGCGGACGCCTGCGATTTTCGCACCGCTTTGCGCGCCGTCGACGTTGTTGAACGAAAACGTGTTGGTAATCGCCAGCAATCCCGTGTTTTCGGGCTGGTTAATCTGCTTGCCGTTGTTTTTGCCGACAATGCTCAAACTGCCGCCGACGCCTTCTGTGTTTTCGGTTGAAATGAATTTTTGTTGGACGGTCGTTTCATTGGTAATGGTTCCAACGCCCAGTGTGGCAAACGGCTTGTCCGTTCCTGCAGCTCCCGCATAACGGGCAAGAGTCATTGTCGAACCTGTTACATCGTCAGAATGACCGCTCATTTCACCCAGCAATTTCATTGCTTTGACCGAATTGACCGTTTCATCCAAAATGCCGCCGCTTGTTCCGACATCAATAGATTTGATATTGCCGTCACTGAGTTTAATGTTAACATTCGCGGCATCTTGTGCAATCGAATTTGCGGGTAATCCCGCCACGTCGCGCAATTTTTCAAGTGTTGCCAACAAATCCCCCTGCAATTCTACCGCAGTGTTTGTTCCCGTTGCTAAATCGCCAGCATTGACGAATTCATAAGTCACACCGTCGATAACAATAGTTTTACCTGCAGTAGGCTCTGTGGTGAATGTGACAATTTGCGATTCAATCGCATCGGTGATGTCTACCGTGACACCTGTCGGAGCTGTTGCGCCGAATTTGGTAAAATAGTAGTTTACATCATTGATTGTGACACCATGATTTGCATACGATGTCCATTTGTTTGCACCAGCCAAACTCAAAGTACCCTTGTTGGCGGTAACCGTCGTGTCTGTTCCGTCAACAATCAAATAATCGCCCGTCGATACCAAAGTTGCGCCGCTGACTTGAAAATAGTTGGACAAGTTCTCAATGCTTGAATTGTTTTCGTAATACGTCTGAATCGTCTGATACAACTCATTCATCACGGCAATCGGCAGAGCATCCGTCATATCTTTTTCCGTTAATCCCGAAATATTGACAGCGATATGCCCGTTTGCCAAAACCGTACCCGAAACCATGGCGGCATCATTGATGAGTTCGTATGTTTCCGTCAGATTGTTTAATCTGTCGCCGATTTTGATCGTCTGCCCGACATAAGCGGCAAGGTTCGTGTTCTGGAACGTTACGGACGCCGAATTGCCGCTGTTGACCAGAATGTTCGCGCCCGTCGACGTGGGGTTGATTTCCAGCGTTGATCCCGAAGCGACATAGCGCGTGTAATCGGGTTCGTTGTCGTTGATTTTGGCTTTCAGCAACTGAACCAGTTTGACCGTGTTGACGGTTCCCGTTTTTCTGTCAATGGCGGAGCTGATGTTGACCGTAACGACACCTTCGGATTTCGCGGCGTCCGTTTCGCTGAATTTGTAGGTGTTCGTGCCGATTGTCACCGATTTGTTCAGATAATCGGCGGGTTTGTCGCTGACGAAATCGACGCGGGCGGTGTTTTTGATGTCCCAGTCGATTTCGGGCAGTTCAAATTCGCCTGTCGCGATGTTCGTTTCGGGGTCGGGGTTCGCAATGGACTGCAAAACCGCTTTGCATTTGCCCGCGTTGAACTTGACCGCCGCGCCGCTGTTGGACTGTTCGACCTGAATCGACTTGCCGTCCGACGACACCGTAAAGCGCGCCGCGCTGGGCATGTTGGCTTGAATCGCCTTGTTGAACTTGTCAACGGCGTCCGCGGTCGTCACAACGCCCGAACTGATGTCGACGGCGATGACTTTTTCGTTGGCTTTCGGCGAATAAGTCGTCGTGCCGTCCGTCGTGAATTCAAACACGTAGTTCGTGCCGTTCGTTTCCATGGCAATGGTCGAATGGTTCGTCGGAATGGACGTGAATTCCAGCTGAGCGCGCGCCGAATACACGTCGGGAGTCGCGTCGTTGACGACTTCGCTTTGGCTGTAAGTCACCAAAGTCGCCGCGCCCGACGGCATTTCAAGGTCGATTGACCAAGCTCCCGATTCGACTTTCGTAAACGTCATGGTGACGTTGTGCGAATTGCCCAGCGAGTCATAGACCAGCACCGCCGAGCTGTAGCGTCCGCCGTCTTCGGGTTTGGCGGGGTCGTAGACAGGGGCGTCGGACGGCAGGTTCGCGCCGAAGCGGATGTTTTTCGTTTCTTGCGCCGTGCCGCCGATGGTGTTCAGGTTAATCGACTTCATATTTTTGGAGTCAATCACGTTGTCGTTGACATAGACGGTCGAACCCGTTTCGTCGGAATAGGCTTTCATATACATATTTTCGCCGATTTTGACCAAAGACGCGTTTTCCGAACCGTCAAACGCCTGCAAAGGCCATGCTTGCAGATACGCGCCGTTCGCGTTGCGCAGATAGCCGTTTTCGTCGACTTCGAACGAACCCGCGCGGGTGTAACTGTACAAGTCTTCCGCCCCCGGATTCGACGTCGTCGTTGTAACGAAAAATCCGTTGCCCGAAATCGCCAAGTCGGTCGAACGGGTCGTTCCGCTCAGCAATCCTTGGGCGTCGATGCCCGTTCTGTTGCGGCATTGCACGCCGCCCGACGAATACGCCGTCGACGACGTTTGTTTTGTGACCAAAGTCGAAAAACTGGCGGAACCCGCTTTGTATCCGACGGTGTTGACGTTGGCGATGTTGTCGGAAATAATGCTCATCGCCGAGGATTGAGCCGTTAATCCCGTAACGCCCGTTTTTAAAGCACCGAATAAACTCATTGACTTTCTCCTTTATCGTTTTTCGCGGCGGTTCTGCCTGAAAAAGTGGTTTGCCGTCGTTCTGTGCGGCAAAATTCCGTTGTTGTTAAACCGTTTCTGTTTCATCCGTATCGGGTTCCGGTGTTGGTTCCGGCGCGTCCGATTTCGGCGGGGTCAGTTCGCTGTCCTGATGAATCGCCAGAATGTTGTTCATGTCGACGGCGACCGAACCCATGCCGATGGCGACCGTTTCACCGTCGTAAGCAACGCCTGTAACCTTGCCGTAGACCGTTTTCTGCACTTCGACCGACGCGCCCGAAGCGTCCGTCGCCGTGACGACCAGCGTATACGCGCCGTCTTCCAATTTGTTGCCGTTGTTGTCCGTGCCGTCCCAAGTCAGTTCGTGGCGTCCCTGCGATACTTCGACGCCCGAAAACGTTTTGACGAAGTTGCCCGACGAATCGCGCAAAGCAACGACGCAGTTCGACGCGTCCGCCGCCAGAATGTAGGAAAATTTTGCATACCCGTCCTGCAAAGGCACATAGTCGCTCAACGCCTGCACGACTTTGTCCATATAGCTGACCGACTGCGCGGACATCGAATTGACGTTTTGCGAAATGACCGTTTCCAAATAGCTGTTCGTCTGAATGCTTTGTTCGACCTGCGCGTATTGAACCAGCTGGTTGGTGTATTCCGCCGTGTCCATGGGGTCAAGGGGGTCTTGGTATTTCAGCTGTTGGGTCAGCAGGTACAAAAACGCCTCCATATCGTCGAACAGTTTGGTTTTCGACGACGCGGAGTCCTTGCCCGACGCCTGCGCGCTGTTCAATGCGCCCAATCCGCTGAGTGCCGCTGTGTCTGCCATGGTGTCCTCCTGTCCTTAAACCCGAATGTTCAAAGCGTGATTGCTTGATTCTTCGGGGGAATCCTGTGTTTCGGATTCCGCTTGCGCTTCATTATGCAAAAAGCTTGCCGTTTTTTGTTCGGATGAAGAATTTTGTTGTTCTTCGCCGCGGTAATTGAATGTAAAAGCCTGGTCGCCCGTGTTCAGTCCTGCATTGTCAAGTGCCTGTTTCAGCGCGGAAACGTCGCGCTGGAGCATGTCGATTGTTTCCGCGCGCGACGCCGTCAAATGAACGGTCGTTTTGCCGTCTTTGTCGGTTTCAAGGCGAACGCGGATTGTGCCGAGTTCCTTGGGGCGCAAAACGATTTCGATTTTGTTTGCGCCGTCCTTGAACGCTTTGGTGATTTTGACTTTGATTTGGTCGACCAAGTCGTTGACGGGTGTTTGCTTTTGCGCAACCACGGGGGCGGAAACCGCTTTGCCTTTCAATTCGTTCGGAGCAGTGAAAACCGCGGGGCTTGCCGCTGTGGTTGACACGGCGGAAACGGAAGCGGGCGCGGGGGCTGAAGCCTCGGCGGTTTCAACGGCTTGCGCAACGGTTTGGACGGGCGCGAACAGCGGCTGAAAAGCATCCGCTTTCGGCTGAATTTGCTGTTGCTGTTCCTGTTGTTGCGGCTGGACCGTGCGCGGGGTTGTCTGTGTCGCGGGGGCGGCGGGTTCCGTTTGCGCCGTTTCCGCCGTCAAGGGGGCAAAAGATTCCGCCTGTTCCGTTTTGGCTTCCGCTTTTACGGGTGCGCGGGATTCTTTGTGTTCGACGGGGATTGCCGATTTCAAAACGGCGGCGGGCTGAGCCGTCTGCGTTTCGACCGTTATCGCGATTTTGGTGTCGGCGGGCAGGTCGCGCGCCAGTTTTTCGGCTTGCTTTGCCGTGCGCTCAAAGTGTTCGGGGGCGGCTTCGGGCGCGTCCGCGATTTCGACGGTTTCCGTCTGTTGCGGTTGAATGTGCGTTTGTTTTGTTTCCGTTTTCACCGCTTTGATTTCCGCTTTTTCGGCTTGCGGTTTGACGGCGATTTCCGCGGTTTCGACGGGGGCGGCTTCGATTTGTTCGGGGCGGATTTCCGCTGTTTGTTCCAAGACCGGCCGTGCCGTTTCCCGCTTGACGGCGGGCATATTTACGGGAGCGTCCGCCGTTTGAACGGGGGCTAAGTCTTGCGGTCTTTCAATCGTTTGAACGGGAGTTTGCTTTGCCTGAACGGGCGCGTTTTCAATCTGTATTTGCGTCGGTTCTGCTTGTGTGGGGGCGGTTTCGGGCAAAACGTCCGCTTGTTCGGGGGCGTTTTGCACAACGGGGGCGGTTTGTTCGGCTTCGACGGGGGCAAAAGATTCCGCTTTGGGTGTTTCGACGGGTTTTTCAACGGGCAAGGCTGCAAACAGCAAAATGTCCGCCGCGGTGGCCTCCGTTGGCAAAACGTCCGTTTTTTCCGTGATTTGTTCAACGGTTTTCTGCTCGAAATCCGATTGTTTGACGGTATCCGCTTGAACGGGGGATTTGACGGCGGTTTGCGGCTGTTCGGTTTTCTGCACCGCGTCCATGGTCGGAATCTTTTGCCCTGTTTGCTGTTGTTCGGCGGGTTTGGATTCCGCTTTTGCCAGCGTTGACGACGAACGCGTGCGCTTCAAGTGAACTTTAATCACCCGCACGTTTTGCGACGCGTTGTCGGACGTGCCGATTTTTTTTGCGTTGGCGGACGTTTCGGCGCGCGAAGTCAGCGTGCTGAATACGGCCTCGGACGATTTTTCCGTTTTGCCGTTGCGGACTTGGTTCAACACGTTCAAAAACGCTTCGCCCGTCGAAATGTCGTTTTTCGGGGTAGAGGAAGGCGCGGGCGCGGCACCGAACGGATTGTCCGAATCCGTCGTGCTGATAAGGTAATTGAAAACCGATACGTCCATGGCAAAAATCCTTTCGCTTTGCCTTGATTTATGCAAAAGCCGTGCCAAAAGCTTTGTTTGACGAAAGCCCGCAAAAATGCTACTGTTCCGCCGTTTTTCTCAAAGGGGGATTTGCGATGAACCGTCCGTGTCTGACCGTTGATTTAAATGCCGTCCGTCAAAACTTTGAAGCCGTGCGCGGGATAACGGGGGCGCGCGTTTGTCCCGTCGTCAAATCGAATGCCTACGGACTGGGCGCAATCGAAATCGCGCGGGCTTTGCAAAACGCGGGCGCGGTTTACGTTTCGACCGCGCAGGAGGGCGTTGAACTGCGCGACGCTTTTCCCGATTTGCAAATCAACGTGCTGAACGGCGTTGACAAGGAAAACGCGAAACTGCTTGCCGAAAAACGCTTGACGCCCGTTATCTCAAGCTTAAAACAGGCGGAGATTTGGGACGGCGGCTGTATTTTGAACGTTGAAACGGGATTTAACCGCTTGGGCGTGCGCGATTACGCCGCTTTAAAGAACGACAAGCGGATTTTAAGCGTGATGACGCATTTGTCCTGCGCGGCGGAAGATTTGGCAATATCCGCCGTCCAAGCCCAAAACGCAAAACAGTTTGCGGCGTTTGAAACGGCGTTGACGGCTTTGTACCCTGCGGCGGCAAGTCTTGGGCTGGATGCGTATTTAATCAAGCCTGCGGCATTGAAAATCAACGAAGTCCGCACAGGGGCGGCGTTGTTCGGAATCAACGTGTTTCCCGACAAATTGGATTTGAAGCCCGTTTTGACTTTGACCGCGCCCGTTGTGCAGGTCGAAACGGTCGAAAAGGGCGATTCGGTCGGTTACGGCGCGACATGGACGGCGCCAAGAAAAACGAAAATCGCCGTTGTCGCAATCGGATACGCGAACGGAATCCCCAGAACGTCGGGCGGCACGGTGTTTTTCAAAACGGACAACCAACGCTTTGCCGCGCCTGTCGTCGGCAGGATTTCCATGGGGCTGTTGACATGCGACGCGACAGCCGTTCCCGATGCGGCTTTGACCCAAGCTGTATTGCTGGATGATGTTTACACAATCAACGACCTGTCCCGCGATTCGGGCAGGCTGGACACGGAAATCATGTGTTCGTTTTCGGGAATGGAGAGGGAATACAAATAACAGAAAACCCCGCATGATATTCATACGGGGTTGATTCTTGAAGCATTACCGTTTATTCGGCGGATTTTTTCGAACCGGCGGACAGAATGCTTTTTTTCAAGCGTTTGGCTTCGCAAGACAGCTTGCTGTTCGGGGTCGAAGTCAAATACGCGTCCAAACCGCCGTTGTGTTCGATGGAACGCAATCCGCGGGTGGAAACACGCAGCGTAACCGTCGTGCCCAGCGTTTCGCTCAACAAGGAAACCGCCTGCAGATTCGGCAAAAACCGACGGCGGGCTTTGTTGTTCGCGTGTGAAACGTTATTTCCCGTCAACACGCCTTTTCCGGTAATGATGCAACGTTTTGCCATAACACAATTCCTTTAAACGAAGAAAAAACTGAAGCTCTCTTTTATCCCCAAAGTGCCGTTCCGTCAAGGGAAATCTTGCAAAAAACATCTGTTTTTTTATGAAACGGGATGCTAAAGTGCCGCTATGACCGAAAAACGCGAAAACGAAATCGATACTTTGAAAGGGATTGGCATTCTGTTTGTCATCGCTTCGCATTGCGATGCAAACCTCAGAATGTTTTTTTCGTATCCGTTTTCCTTTACGATGCCTTTGTTTTTCTGGGTGGCGGGATATTTTCTGACAAACGACGATGCCTTCCCCGTCTTCGTTTGGAAAAAGTTCAAACGGCTGATGTGTTCCTATTGGCTGTGGTGTGCGTTGAGCGCCGATATTTTTTTGGTCATGACGCGCCTGCGCAATCCGCTGGCGTTTTTCCCCTTTTCGGCGGATGCCGCGCGTCCGTTTTTGGAACCGGGGATGTTTTTGTGGCTGCCGCCTTTTTTCAATCAGCCGCTGTGGTTTTTGCCCGCTTTGTTTGCCGTGCTGCTGATGCTGTATCCGTGCGTCCGCCTGTCGGGCAAAGCTTTGTGCGTTTTGGCGCTGTCAATGTGGGCGGCAACGCCCGTTTGGCAAAGCGTGTTTGCAAAAGAACGGCTTTTTGCCTGCAGTTCTTTTCCGCCTGCGCTGTTTTTCGGATTGTTGGGAATAATCGCCGCGCGGAACAAAGCATTTTTGAAAGGCGTGCTGAGCGTGCTGATGACGCTGATTTTGCTGTCGGCGGGATTCGGATTGTCGGTCGGGCATTGGGCGGATGTTTTCAGCGCTTCGTCGCCGCTGTTTTTCATGGCGGCGGTTTCGTCGATTTCGGGGTGGTACGGCGCGGCGATGCGGTTGGACTGCCGCTTTTTGCGGTTTGCCGGTCGGAATTCCATGATTTTGTTAGGGCTTCATCTGCCCGTGTTGCAAGCTTTTAAGGAAATCGTGTTCGGGCATTCGGACAAAAGCGCGGACAATTCGACGCTGTCGGACAATATACTTGAATTCGTGTGCGTTTCGGTCGTCGTGCTGGCGGTTGCCGCGGGATATTCAACCCTGTCGCGCAAAGCGCCGAAAGCCAAATACGCCGTTGTTTTTGCCGCTTTCGCTCTGTTCGGTTATTATTGGCACAAAAGCCCCTAAGCGGGCTGACCGTCGCGCTTTTTGTACTGAATGCGGTACATTTGCGCGTATACGCCGTCCAAAGCGACCAATTCTTCGTGCGTTCCCTGCTCAACGATTTCGCCTTCGTTGAACACATAGATTCTGTCGGCGTTGATAATCGTGGACAAACGGTGCGCGATAACAACGGTCGTGCGGTTGGACATCAGCCGTTCCAGCGAGTTTTGAACAATGCTTTCCGATTTGGAATCCAAAGCCGCGGTCGCTTCGTCCAACAGCAAAATCGGCGCGTTTTTCAGCATGGCGCGGGCGATGGAAATCATTTGACGCTGACCGCCCGACAATCCCGACCCCTGTTCGCCCAAAACCGTGTCGTATCCGTTTTCCATGCCCATGATGAAATCGTGGGCGGCGGCGGCTTTGGCGGCGGCGACGACCTGTTCGTCCGTGGCGTCGGGCATGCCGTAGCGGATGTTGTTTTTAATCGAATCTTTGAACAAAATCAC
Source organism: Limosilactobacillus gorillae (assembly GCA_963604715.1). Lineage (GTDB taxonomy): Bacteria > Pseudomonadota > Alphaproteobacteria > CAAGCB01 > CAG-977 > UBA2903. The sequence continues at coordinate 36,856 of CAVCSV010000014.1, read as the reverse complement.
GTCCTGGGACACATACGCGGTTTGTTTGCGCAGACTTTCCAGCGTAACGTCCTTGACGTTCTGTCCGTCGATGACGACATCGCCCTCGTCGGGATCGTAAAAGCGGGGGATGAAGTTAATCATCGTCGATTTGCCCGAACCCGAATGACCGACGAAAGCAATGGTCTGATTGGGTTCGCAAACGACGGAAACGTCTTTGAGAACGGGATTTCCGCCGTCATAGGAAAAACGGATGTGATTCATTTCCAAACGCCCCGCCGTTACGGTCAGCGGTTTTGCGTCGGGTTTGTTTCGGATTTCGGGAACGATGTCCAGCATGGAAAACAGTCTTTGCATGGAAACGATGCCCTGCTGCAAAGTCATGTGCAGGGTGCCCAGATTTTTCATCGGTTTGTACGCCGCTACAATCGCCAGCAAAAACACCATGAAATTCCCCGCGCTCATTTCCCCCGCGGTGATTTTGTATCCGCCGTAAGCCAGCGTCGCCGCCATGCCGACGCCGCCGACGAATTCGGTCAGCGGGTGCTGCAGGGCGTTGAGTATCGCCATTGAAAACTGCAGTTTGTTTTGCGTGTAAATCGTTTTTTTGGCGTTTTCGAATTCCAGTTCTTCGGTGCAGTAGGATTTGACGATTTTGATGCTTTTGAACGTTTGGGTGACCTGATCGAAAAACCGTTCGTCGACTTCGCGGTTTTTCCTGAATTTCAGGCGCATTTTCTTGCCGAAAATGATGATGGGCCAAATCGCGGCGGGAAATACGAAAAACACGACGCACGCCATTTCGAACGACTGCCAGAACATCAGCAAAACCAAAAAGAACACCGACGCCGAATCCCTGACGAAAGTCGTCAGACTGCCCAAAACGGCGCCCTGAACCGTGGCGACGTCCGACCCGAAGCGCGTCAGAATTTCGCCCAGCGTGTGCTTTTGATAAAATTTGTTGTCCATCGCCAGCAATTTTTTGAATACGTCGAACTGCATGCCGCGGATGACGCCGATGGACAGTTTGGTCATCACCAGCGATTGCGAATAGCTGAAAATGCCTTTCAAGAAATACAGTCCCAAGATAATCAGCCCGATGCGCCCCAGCATTTCGCGGTTTTTGTCGATGAAAACCTTGTCGAAAACGGGTTTGAGCTGGCTGACCAGCAGCGCGTCGAAGCTGGACGCAATCAGCATCAGCACGACGGACAGCGCCAGCATTTTCCATTTCGGCGCGACATACGTCAGCCAGACGCGCTTGTACATCAACAGGCTGTCTTTGGTCAAAGCGGGCAAATCTTTACGGTTTTTCTTTTTGAAAAAGGACATTCGGGCGGTTCCGCTGAATAGTTTGAGTGTTCTTTCGCTTGTAAAGCAAACAAAGCGAAAAGGCAATACTTTTAGGGGCGGTAGGCTTCCCCTTTGGCGGATATTTTATAGCCCGAATTGCCCTCCGCCAATCCGTTGGCAAACGCGAAAGAGGTCGCTTTCGCCGAATAAATGCGGTACAAGACCTCGCCCTGTTCGACGGTGTCGCCGACTTTTTTGAACAAATCGATGCCCGCGCCTTTTTCCTGCGGCGCGCCCGCCGTCATGGCGATGCGGTTCAGCTGTCCGCCGTCGATTTCCTCCACCACGCCCGAAACGGGGGCGGGAATGTCGCGCGTCAGCTGTCCCAAAGGCGGCGGCGACACTTTGCCCTGACGGTGAACCAGCTGGCTCATCACTTCCAGCGCCTTGCCCGAATCCAGAATGTCGCGCGCTTGATAGTAACCCTGTCCGCCGCGCAGATGCGGGTCGAATTCCAGAATGCGCCCCGCGACGAACAGCGCCTTTTCACGCAAATCCTGAGGCGCGTCTTCGCGGCAGCGCAGGACTTTCATCACGTCGCGCGCTTCCAATACGGGACCGATGCCGTTGCCGACAGGTTCGGAACCGTCCGTTACAATCACGTCGATTTTCATCGACAGCATGTCGCCGACGTATTCGAACAGCTTGCGCAGGCTTTGCGCTTCGCTCATCGTTCGGATTTTTGCGGTTTTGCCGACGGGAATGTCAATCAGCAGATGCGTGATGCCCATGGCGATTTTGCTTGCCAGAATGGATGCGACGATTTGCTGCGGCGTGCTGATGCCCAGCGATTTTTCCAGTCCCATCAGCATGTCTTCGGTTGCCGACATGGCAAGCCTGCCGCCGTCCAAAACCATGCAGCCGCCGACATCGTTGACGGTTTGCGCGGTTTGTTCTTCGCTCAGTTCAACGTTGGCAAGGACTTCCATTGCGTCCGCCGCGCCCGAACACGAGGTGACGCTGCGGGTCATTGTGTCGGGCATGCACAGTCCGTAAGCAATCGCAATCGGCGCCACAATCATCGAAGTCCGGTTGGCGGGAAGCCCTCCGATGCAATGTTCGTCGACGACCAGATTGATGCCCCAGTCGACGGGCTTTCTGTGTTCGACCAAGGCTTCGGTCATGGACAAAACTTCCTGCGGGGACATAAAGCTGGCGTTCGACACCAGAAAAGCCGCCAGTTCCGTCGGCGAATAGCGGTAAGCCGCCATATCCGCGATAATGGCGCGGTATTCCTTCGCGCTGAGAATGCCGCCGTTGATTTTGCGGCGGATGGATTCGATGCTGGCGGGCGGGGGCGCGGGCGAAACGGCAAGCTCCGCCCCTTCGGGCAGGTTGATTAAGTGGTAAGCCTGCAGGCTTAATCCGATTTCGTCGGGGGCGACGATGTTTTCGTCATCGCAGGCGTAAGCGGTCGCGAACAACGGCTGAAGCCCGCCGTGAATTTCGACGCGATGCGCCATGGCGTTCAGTTCGTCGATTTGAAATTCGGGACAACGCCTGTGAATAAAGGCGATGTTTTCCGAACCCGTATCTATCGGCACGCGGCGCAACCGTAACATAAAATCCCTCCGATTTTGAAAAGACTGTTTCAATTTAGCAGGACGGCGGGGCAAATTCTATCTTTATTTTTAAAGGCTTGACTTTAAATTTTCAAACAAGGACAATGCGAAAAACAGTTTTTTGGGGAAAATATGACAAACGCTTTGGACAGGAAAATATCGGCGGCTTCGCTGTTGAAGTTCGCCGCGCCGACCATTTTTTCAATGCTTTTGATGGAGGTGTTCGGCATTGTCGACGGGCTGTTTGTCGTCAGGCTTATCGGGACGGACGCTTTGTCCGCCGTCAACATCACTTTCCCGATTATTCTGATGTCGATTGCCGTGGGGATGATGTTTTCGTCAGGCGGCAGCGCTTTGGTCGCCCGCCGTTTGGGGCAGAAAAGGGAACGCGAAGCGCGGCGGAATTTTTCCCTGATTGCGCTGTCCGCTTTTGTCAGCGGTTGTGTCATGGCGGCTTTGGGGCTGAAATTTTTAAAGCCGCTGTTGTATTTTCTGGGAACAAACGACGCGCTGTTCGGTATGTGCTACGAATATGCGCGCACGTCGCTGCTGTTTATGCCGATTACCATTTTTTCCTGCGTGTTTTTCATGTTTTACATCGCGCGCGGCAAAGCGGGGCTGGGCATGGCGGTCAGCGCGTCGGCGGGACTGATTAACGTTGTTCTGGATTATGTTTTCATCGCGCTTTGCGATATGGGACTGTTCGGCGCGGCGCTGGCGACGGGCATCGGCTATTCCGTTTCGGGGTTAATCGGCGTGCTGTACTTTACGCTGAACCGCCGCGGCAGTCTGTATCTGGAAAAACCGAAATGGAGCCGCTATGTTTTGTTCAAAACCTGTTTCAACGGCGCGTCCGAAATGGTGTCGAACGTGTCGATTTGCATTGTGACCGTTTTGCTGAACAATATCGTAATGCGGCTGGCGGGGGCGGACGGCGTGGCGGCGATTACGGTCGTCCTTTATATGCAAACATCGCTGATGTCGGTGTGTTTCGGCTATTCCATGGGGATTTCGCCGCTGGTCAGCTACAATTACGGCAAACGCGAAACGGCGCGGCTGAAACGGACGTTTTCAATCAGCTTGAAGCTTATCGGGCTGGTGTCCTGCGGCGTGTTCGCATTTTGCAATCTGGCGTCGGCGGGACTGGTCGGGCTGTTCGTGGACAGGGGAACGCACGTCTTTGAAATGGCGTATCGGGGACTGCATTTGTTTTCGTTCACGTTTTTGTTTATAGGGCTGAACGTGTTTGCGTCGGCTTTGTTCACCGCGCTTTCCAACGGCAAAGTGTCGGCGGTTCTGTCGTTTTGCAGAACACTGGTTTTCGTCGCGGGTTTTTTGCTGATTTTGCCGCCGCTGTGGCAAATGACGGGCGTATGGCTGTCGGTGCCGCTGGCGGAAGCTTTGTCCTGCGCCGCGTCGGTTTACTGTTTCATCCGATACAAAAACGTTTACAAATTCGCGTGATTAAAGGGCGAACGTTACGCTGACGCCGATGCCGTACAGGCGTTTGTCGTCGGTGTGTTCGTCAGAGGGGTGAGCCGAACCTTGGTCTTGCGGCAGGACATAGCGCGCGCTGGCGCGGACGGCGACTTTGTCGGTCGCGTAAAAGGGGGCTTCGCCGCCTATGGATTTCGTTTTGTCGGACAAATCGCGGATGACTTGGAATTTCGATTCGTCGGTTTCGGGCACTTCGGGAATTTCCTGCGCAAACGCGGGGAAAGAAATCAAACAGGCGGCAAGAAACAAAACGGCTTTTTTCATTTTTCGCGTCCTTTCCCAAAGTGTATGTGTCCGTAGAAAGCAAGATAGACAAAAAGAGTCGAAAAATCGATTAAAAAAAGATTACCGATTGTTACATAATTCCGTAAATTCGGATTCCGACAAAACCGTGATGCCCAATTCGGCGGCTTTCTGCGCTTTCGACCCCGCATCCGCGCCCAAAACGACGTAGTCGGTTTTTTTGGAAACGGAACCCGCGACTTTCGCGCCCGCGCTTTGGGCTTTGGCTTTGGCCTCGCTGCGGGTCATCGTTTCCAGCGATCCCGTGAACACCACCGTTTTTCCCGCCAAAGGCGAATCGTTTTCAACGGGAACGAATGCGTCAACCGTCATCAGATTCAACAGCTTGCCGATTTCCGCGCGGTTGTGTTCCTCTGCCGTAAAGTCCAGAATTTCACAGGCGATAACGTCGCCGATGCTTTCAATGGACAGCAGTTCCTTGTACGCGTCCGATTCGCGGTCCTGCGCCGCGGTCATCTGCTCCAGAAAAGCGGGCATTGTCAAGTAATGCGCCGCCAATAATCGCGCGGTGGCTTGTCCGACTTCGCGGATTCCAAGGGCGAACAGGAACTTTTCCATCGGCGTTGCGGCGGCGACTTTGCGAATCGCCGCAAACAGGTTGTCGGCGGATTTGTCGCCCCAGCCGTCCAGCTTGCGGATGTCCGCGCCGACTCTGGATTCCAAAGTGAACACGTCGGACGGCGTCTTTATCCAGCCGCGTTCAAAGAAAAACGCTATGTTTTTCGCGCCCAAGCCCTCGATGTTCAGCGCGTCGCGCGAAACAAAGTGTTTCAGGCTTTCGACCGCCTGCGCGGGGCAGACCAAGCCGCCCGAACACCGCTGCACCGCTTCGTCGGGATCGCGGACGACATGCGCGCCGCAAACGGGGCAGGTCGTCGGAAAAACGAACGGAGCCGAATCGGCGGGACGTTTTTCCAAAACGACGCGCACGACCTGCGGAATCACATCGCCCGCGCGCTGAATGACAACCGTGTCGCCGATGCGGATGTCCTTGCGTTTCAGTTCGTCCTCGTTATGCAAAGTCGCATGCGACACCATGACGCCGCCGACGTTGACAGGGGTCAAATCAGCAACGGGGGTCAGCGCGCCCGTACGTCCGACTTGGATTCTGATGTTTTCCAGTTTGGTTTGCGCCTGCTCCGCGGGGAATTTGTGCGCAATCGCCCAACGCGGCGCGCGTGCGACAAAGCCCAAGCGTTCCTGCCAGTCGCGGCGGTTGACTTTGTAGACCGCGCCGTCGATGTCATAGGGCAGAAAAGGACGCTTTTCGCCCAAATTTTCAAAAAAGCCCACCAATTCCCGCGCCGTTTCGCACAGGCGGACTTCGGGGTTGACGGGAAAGCCCCACGAACGGATTTTCTTCAAAAAGCCGTCCTGCGAATCCCATGGTTCGGCTGTTGTTTCACCGAATGTGTAACCGAACAAAGACAATCGTCTGCGTCCCGTAATTCGCGGGTCAAGCTGGCGCAAAGAGCCCGCCGCCGCGTTGCGCGGATTGGCGAACGGCTTTTTTCCCGCCGCAATCTGTTCGTCGTTCAGCGCGAAAAAGTCCGCTTTGTTCATGATGACCTCGCCGCGGATGTCGATGCGCTCGGGAACGTCATTCCCGACGAGATTTAACGGCAAGTCTTTGATTTGTTTCAAATTTTCCGTAATGTCTTCGCCGACCGCGCCGTCGCCGCGCGTCGCGCCGCGCACGAATTCGCCGTTGACGTACAGGGCGGAAAACGACAGCCCGTCCAGCTTCGGTTCAGCCATAAACGCCAGTTCCGCATTGTCGTCCAGTCCCAAAAAGCGGCGGATGCGGTTGGAAAATTCGAAAATTTCGTCCGTCGAAAAAATGTTGCCCAAGGACAGCATCGGCACGGAGTGCGTAACTTTCGCAAAGTCTTCGGACGCTTTCGCGCCGACTTTCTTGGACGGCGAATCGGCGCGGACAAGGTGCGGAAAGCGGGCTTCTATCGCTTCGTTGCGGCGTTTCAAAGCGTCGTATTCGGCATCCGACACCAGCGGGTCGTCCGACTGGTAATAGGCTTTGTCCAGTTCCGCCATGCGTTTGGCAAGGAATGCCAGTTCGGCGGCGGCTTCCAAATCCGTCAAAGCGGATACGGGCGTTTCGGTCATGCGTTCATCCTGTTTTTCAAAAGCTCGACAGCTGCGGCGCGCGACGCGTCCGTGATTTCCGCGCCCGACAGCATGCGGGCGATTTCTTCGCGCCGTTCGGAATCGGACAGTTCGCGGACGGTGGTGATTGTTTTGCCGTCGGTTTCGCCCTTTTCGACGCGGAAATGATGCGCGCCGAACGAAGCGACCTGCGGCGAATGGGTGATGACCAGCACTTGGCAGTTTTCGCGCGCCAGCCGCGCCAGCCGTTCGCCGACCGCCGACGCCGTCGCGCCGCCGATAGCCGCGTCCACTTCGTCAAACACCAGTGTCGGAATGTTTTCGGAAGTCGCCAGATTGACTTTCAACGCCAGCATAAAGCGCGCCAGCTCGCCGCCCGACGCAATTTTGTTAATCGGCGCGGCGTCCGTGCCCGCGTTGGTCGCGGCGGTGAAGGTGACTTTGTCCAGCCCGTCCGCGCCCCACAGGGATTCGGGCAGCATGTCGATTTGCGTTTTGAACGTCGCCCGCTCCAATTTCAAGGGCGGCAGTTCCGCCTTGACCGCCGCGTCCAGTTTTTCAGCCGTTTGTTTGCGGGCTTCGGACAGCGTGCGCGCCGCCGTCAGATATGCGACGCGCGCTTGTTCAACCGCTTTTTCCAACGCGATAAGGTCGTCGCCGCCCTTGTCCAAAGCGGACAGTTTGGCTTCAAAATCTGCCAGCAAAGCGGGCAGGGCGTCGGGTTCGGTTTGATGCTTTCGCGCCAAAGAACGCAAGGCGTACAGGCGGTCTTCCACCTGTTCCTGTTCGCGCGGGTCGAATTCGATTTGGTCGCATTCCGATTCGACGGCGGACGCCGCTTCGTTCAATTCGTTTTCCGCACGGGCAAGCGTGTCGATAATCGCGTCATATTTGCCGTCCGTCAGCCGCGACAGGTTTTCCAACTGACGCTGAGCGGTGCGCAGGGAGCGTTCGATTTCTTCGTTCGTCAAAGCCTGACGCGCGGTGTTCAGTCCCTCCGCCAGTTTTTCGCCGTTCATCATCAAAGCGCGGCGGTCGGCAAGCTCTTTTTCCTCGCCCTCGCGCGGGGCGAAAGCGGTCAATTCTTCGGCGGAATGGCGGATAAAGTCCTCTTCGGCTTGCGCTTTGGCGAAAGCGTCCTGCGCCGCTTGCTTTTCGGCGATTTTCGATTGCCATGCGTCAAAAGCGGACGCGCAGGCTTTCGCCAAACTTTCCAATCGCCCGTAAGCGTCCAAAATGCCGCGGTGCGTTGCCAGGTTCAGCAAACCGTGCGTCGCGAATTGTCCATGGATTTCGACCAGATAATCCCCGACTTGGCGCAGCAAAGCCGCGCTGACGGGCTGGTCGTTGATGAACGCGCGGCTTTTGCCGTCGGCGGAAACGACGCGGCGCAAAAACAGCGAATCGTCGTCGCAATCAATCGCCTGTTCGTCCAACAAGGTTTTGATTTCGGGCAGAACGGGCGAAAACTCGGCGGATACGGACAGCTGTTTCGCCCCGCGGCGCACCAGTCCCGAATCGGAACGCGCGCCCATCGCCAAAGCCAGCGAATCCAGCAAAATCGATTTGCCTGCGCCCGTTTCGCCCGTAAAAGCGCACAGACCGTCCGCAAAATCCAAATCCAGCTTTTCAATCAAAACGACATCGCGAATCGACAGGCGAACCAGCATTTCAGGTCATCCTTTGATTGTTTCGGGGGCGTATTCTTTCATCAAAGCATACGCTTTTTTGTACCAGCGGCTGTCGGGATAGTTGTAGCCCAGAACCGCCGCAGATTTTTGCGCTTCTTCGTCCAACCCCAAAATCAGATAGGTTTCGGTCAGACGGAACAGCGCTTCCTGCACGGAACGGGTGGCGGGATAGTCCCGCACAACCGTGAAAAAGCGGTTCAACGCCGCCGCATGTTCGTTGCTTTTCTGATAAAAACGCCCGACGTTCAATTCTTTCGCCGCCAGATAGTCATACGTCAGATTTATCTTTCTTCCCGCATCGGCGGCATAATCGGTGTGCGGGAAACGGCTGACGACTTCGTTCAGCGCCTGCAGGGCGTCCTGCGTTTTCTTTTGGTCGCGCTTGGGGTCGGACAGCTGCGCGTAGGAACACATCGCTTTCAAATAGTAGGCATACGGCGCGTATTTGTTGCCGGGGTACAGCTGAATAAAGCGGTCAAGCACGATTTCCGCGTCGTCGTATTCCTTTTTGACGTAATTTGCGAACGCCTGCATGATTTGGGCTTTCAGCGCCCAGCGGGAATACGGATAATAACGGTCGACTTCGTCGAACGCTTCGATGGATTGGGTGTATTCGTGCTTTTCAATCAGCAAATCGGCGGCGTGATTGTACAGCACTTCGGGCGGAGTGGTTTCGGGGTCAAGCCGTTCGGGCGCCGCGCACGCGGAAACCAAGCACAACAACACGGTCGAAAACAGACGGCGCATTTGCTTGCCCTTTTAACAGTTGAAGTTGACCAGACAGGATTTCGCCTGCATGAACGGACGCCACGGTTCGGACGCCGTGCCCGACCCGACCGCGTTTCTGTCCGTGCCGAACATTGCCGCCAAATCGTATCCGACCGTTCCCGCGTTGACCGTTGCAACGTTCGTATGAGCCCCGTCCAGCGACGAAAACGCGCCCGCTTCTTTCAAATCGTTCGTGAACGCGCAGGATACCAAAGTCTGCGGAAAAGCGTTGATTTCATCCATGGCTTGGTTGAAATCGTCATAGCGCATGACGTACAGAACGGGGGCGAGCAATTCGGTTTTCACAATGCCCGTTTGCCGGGGCATTTCGACCATGGCGGGCTGAACATAATAAGCGTCCTTGTAATTGCCGACGTCCAAACGGTTGCCGCCCGAAACAGCGCCGCCGTCCACCGCCGCCTGTTCCAAAGACAGACGCATGGTGTCATAGGCGATTTTGTCAATCAGCGGCCCAATCATGCTTTGGCGTTCAAACGGCGAATTGACGTAAACACGCTGAAATTCGTCGCGCAGGCGGGAAATGACTTTGTCGTATACGGACGAATGGCAGAACAGGCGCTGCAAAGACGTGCTGCGCTGTCCGCAGTCCGCAATCGTCGAACGGACGATGTGGTTGACGGCAAGGTCGATGTCCGCGCTGGGGGCGATAAGCGCGGCGTTGTTGCCGCCCGTCGCCAGAATGGAACGCCCCAGCCGTTCGCCGACCAGCCCTTGAATCTTCCGTGCCATGGCGGGCGCGCCCGTCGCGCAAACCAAAGGAACCTGCGGATTTTTTGCCAACTGCATCAGTTCGGGGTGGTCGCAAATCAAAATTTGCGCCAGATATTCGGGACAGTTTGCGGAACAGCGCGCTTTCGCCCGCCGCAACAAAGACGTTACCGCAAACGCCGTCAGCGTCGCTTTGCGCGACGGACGCCAAATCACGGAATTGCCGCAAGCCAAGGCGACCAAAGCGTGCAAAGCCCAAACCCGCAGGGGAAAGTTGAACGATGTCACGACCGCGACGGGACCCAAAGGCAGCCACGATTGGGAAATCACCAGTTTGTGGCTTTCCGTCGGGGCGGAAACACCCGACAGGCGCTGAGGAATGGAGGCGACCGATTCGCACAGGGAAATCGACCGTTCGACTTCTTTCAAAGCGGCGGAACGGATTTTCCCCGTTTCAATCATAATCAAATCGACGATGTCGTCCTTGTTCGCGCGCAATTCGTCGGCAAACAGGCGGATTAGTTCGCTGCGTCCCGTCGGCGGGACCTCGCGCCATTCCTTGAACGCCGCGATTGAACGGGCGACGGCGCGGTCAACCGCCGCTTCGTCGCCCAAAGGAAAGGAGGCGATGTTTTCCCCGTTCACGGGCGAATAGTCGACACAATTCCCGCTGGACAGAAAATCGATGTCCAGTTTCAAACGGTTGACTATTTCGGCGACGCGGCGGAACATCGTGTTATCCGACTACTCGAGGAAAATCGGGCGAATCGGCATGCCTTCCGCCAATTTTTCTTCGCCCATGATTTCGATATAGCCGTCGTTTTTGACGTCCAAATCGGCGCGGAACACGGAATCGCCGTACAGCATGATGACGTCCAGCTTGAATCCGTCGTCCGTTTTGACGACTTTGGCGGGGCGAATCATGTGGGTGACGTCTTTGCGCTGCTGCGGGGTCGGAGTGTCGGTGAACGTGTCTTCGTCGACGTGTTCAACCAAGCGCAGGGTGCCCTGATCGGTCTGAACGGCGTCCAAAACGAAAGTCGCATAAGCAACGACGGTCTCTTCGTTCAAAACCAGACCCGCGTCCTTGTTGTGTTCGAAAATCGGTTCGCGCGTGCCGTCCATTTTGATGACTTCGCCGTCTTTGGTCAGCAGATATTCCATCGTTACGGGCGGAATCGTCGAAAACGTCGTCGCCTGCAACAGTTTGAAGTTCGTGTAGAACGGCAAATCGGCGACCTGCAGATGCGTGCGGTCCGCGTTGAAAAGGTTGTATGTGCTGAGCGCATTGATTTTGTTGATTAAAGCTTCCGTTTCGGTTTCGGGAACTTCATTCCAGTTGTAATGCGGCATTTGTTTACTCCATCCTAATGTCATGACAATCAAGGCGACCACGGTCAGCCCCAATACGGTGAAAAGGATTTTAGACGTTCTTGTTCCCATTGTCCAGTTTTTCGGTTTCTTTTGTTGTTTTTTCTTTGCGCGCCAGAACGACCAAGCCTGCGACGGGGGCGGAATCCTCGTTGCGCAAAGGGGCTTTCGTCAGCGAAAGAACCTCGAATCCCGCCTGTTTCAGCGATTGACGCAAGGGGGCTTCCCCATGCGTGAAACGTCCCGACGGCGGCAGGGCAAAGGGGGCGTCGCCGCTGTTTTCCTCGACCGTCAGGAACAACCGTCCGCCGTCGTCCAAGCCGTTCGCCGCGGCGGTCAAAAGCGGCGCCAAATCGCCGAAATAACAGGCGACGTCCGCCAGAACGACCAAATCGAAATCGCGCGGTCGGCGGGTCAAATACGCTGCGACATCCGCCGTTTCCAAATGGTCGTACAATGCTTTTTCCCGCGCTTTTTCAATCATTTTCGGCGACAAATCCACCCCTGTCAGCGAAACGGCGATTGTTTTCAAAAACGGCGCGTTCAATCCCGTGCCGCAGCCCGCGTCCAAAACGCGCAAACCGCTTGTTTCGCCCGCCAAAGCCGATTTCAGCAAATCGGGAACGCGGTAATCGATTTTTTTCAGGGACGATTCGAACGAATCCGCAAAAGAGTCAAACAAATCGCGCGCGTAATCGGGGGACGCGCCGGTCGGGATTTTGCCGTCGAACGCGTCGCAAACGCGGCGGGCGGTCGGATTGTCGGGGAAAAACTGCAGCCATTTGTGCGCCAACTGTTTGGCAAGCTCCCGTTTGTTGTCGTGGACGTAAAGCGCATGCAGGGCTTGCGCCAGATATTGGTGCGCGACGGTCAGTTCGGGTTTCAGGGACAAAGCCGTCAAATACAGTCCGACGGCTTCGGCGGCATCGCCCGATTCTTTGACCGCCATGCCCAGATTCAGACACGTTTCCGCCTGTTTCGGATTGATAAGGAACGCTTTGCGGTAGCATTCAAGCGCCTCCTCGTACCGTTCATTGTCGTACAAAAGCGCGCCCAAATCGTTGAACGCTTCGGCGAATTTCGGGTCAAGCTTCACGGCGGTTTTGTAGTTGTCCTCGGCATCCCATTTTTTGCCGCGCTTGGCGTAAATGTGCGCGCGGTTGTTGTACGCGTCGGGATAATCGGGGGCAACCCGAATCGCCGCGTCGTAGGCGTTAAACGCGCCGTCCAAATCGTTCAGCGCTTCTTTGATGATGCCCAATCCGTTCAGATAAAGCGGGTTGTTCGGGGCAAGGGCGGCGGCTTGCTCCATTTGCGGCAAAGCATCCGCGTACCGTCCGATTTGACGTAGGGTAATCGCTGTTTGGGCATGGATTTCGGCATCGTTCGGGTCGATGCTTTGCGCTTGTTCCAGCAAAGCAAGGGCGGATTCCGTTTGTCCCCCGTCGCGGTCGAGCAAAGCCAGATTCATCATCGCCAAAGCGAAATCGGGCTTTTTTTGCAAAGCGGTTTCGAACGCTTTGCGCGCGTCGCCGTTCTGCCCCAAAGAACGGTAAATCACGCCCGTGTTGTTGTAAGTGTCGGGTAAATCCGCATCCAGCCGTTCGACGGCGGCGTACTGTTCCAGCGCTTCTTTCGGTCTGCCGCTGTTTTGCAGGGCTTGCGCCAGCGTGAATCGGCAGGGGACGGCGTCGGGGGCAAATTTGACGGCTTTGTACAGAAAATCCAAAGCGGAATCGAACGCGCCCTTTTGCAGGGCTATCATTCCCAGCAAATGCAGCAAATCCGCGTGTTCGGGCGCGATTTCCAGCAAACTGCGGTAAAGCTGTTCCGCTTCGTCCAGCTTCCCCGCCTGATGCAGGGCGACCGCGTTTTGAAAAAAAAGGTCGAACGACATAAAAAATCCTGTCCGTTTTTCAATGAAAAATTGACTTATACTGTAGGCGAGTTTATGAATTAAATCTACACCTATGTTTATTTGACGGATATTCGGCAATGGCAGAAGACACAGAACAAACCGCCCAAACGGAAGAAGACAATATCGAACGCAACCACAAAAAGGCGAAAAAGCTGCAAAAGCTGAAGGATGAATCCTCGATTACGTTCTTTTTGCACAGCGCGCTGTTTATGTTTTTCATAACGGCGTTTACGTTTATGTTCTTTTTGTACAAGAACCGTTATCCGCTGATTTTGAACGACGAAATCCTGCCCGAAGTGCTGTTTTCCAGCGTCGGACTGCTGATTGCTTCGCTGATTTGCATGTTGCTGCTGTCGTTTTGGAAGCTGCTGGGACGCGCTTTTCTGGCGGTTGTAACGGGGGCGTGCGGCGCTTATGTGCTGGGGCTGATTTATCCCGACAACGTGGGTGTTTATTTGGGCGGGTGGCTGCCGTTTCTGCCCCGTTCCCAGCTGATGTGGCTGGCGGAAAACGGAAATATGATTGCGGGATGTGCCATCGGCGCCGTGCTGTTCGTGTTTTTGAACATTTGCAGGGGCGCGGCGATGGCGTTTCTGTCGCTGCCCGTTTTGGCGGCTTTGCTGATTTTGCTCAACACGGCGTCAAAGCAGGTTTCCCCGCAAATCGTTCAGCGGCAGTCCGTCGGATTCGACGATGAAAACGGCGACGGAAAAACGCAAAACCTGATTTATTTGATTTTGGCGGATCACGGCGGATACAAAGCCGAAACCGAAGAATGGAAAGCCGCGTTTCCGCAGTCGAAAAATCCGATTGCGGAATCCAATTCGCCCGCTTTCATCAATGCGTTTTACCGGTCGAACGGCTTTACGTTCTATCCGTCGGCGTATTTGCGCTTTCCCGACCGCTACCGCAACGTCGGCGCGGCGCTGAACCCGTCGCTGGAGGATGTAACGTCGAAACTGTTCAGCCGCGACGATTCGTCGTATTTCGTCAGTTCCGCCGAAGCGCGCGTGTTTCTGCTGCAAAACGATTTGTTCAAAGCGTTGAAGGACAAAGACTACAAAATCAACGTTTATCAGACTTATCCGTTCGATTTTTGCAAAGGATTCGAAGGGCAGGTCGAAAAATGCGTGACGTATCCCGCGCCTTTGGGGGCGTTGTATCAAACGGATTTGAGCGTTTCCGACCGTGTTTTGCTGCTGGCGGGGCATTTTTTGAATTCGACCCCCGTCGGCAAGGACGCAATCGAAAAAATGCGTGCAAAGCCGTCGCTGTCCGGACTGCCGTTCGTCGGCAACCCGCTGTCCCATTCTTTGCCCGTCGGGCAGGCGGGCGTGCTGTACCGCTTGGTCAAAGACGCGGAAGCCGCCAAGGGCAAGAACGTGTTTTTCGCGCATTTGAACCTGCCGCATTATCCGTATATGTATGACGAAAACTGCAAATTGATAACCGACCCGATGAAATGGCGGTCGCGCAGTTCCGTCGGCAAAAAAGACTTGCTGGACGGGATGCAGAACAGGCAGGCTTATATGCGTCAGCTGGCGTGCACTTACGGTCAGTTGAACTACATGCTGAACGATTTGAAGGAAAGCGGCGCGTTGAAAAACACGAAAATCGTCATTCACGGCGACCGCGGCGACGGATTGCAGAAAGACGAACGCCTGACGACGTCGATGACCCGCATACAATATCAGGTCGACCGCTTGAAGCGCGATATGACGACGGTTTTTGCCGTGTATGACGCTCAAAAAGGCAAAGCGGCGGTCGAAAAAGGGGCGTGCGATTTGCAAACGCTGGTCAATCGGCATGTTCTGGATGTCAAAGACGGCACTTGCCTGCCGCCCGATTTGTCCAAAGCGACCGATCCCGAAAAAGAAGCCGTGATGACTTGGCTGTCCGAACCCGTCGAGGACGCGTGGCTGAAAAAAGAAAGCTATGCGCCGATTTACGCGGCTTGGCGTGAAAAGGGCGGGCAGGCGTTTATGGCGCGCGTCGCTCAGCGCCAGCAGCAGGCGGACAAATCCAAAGCAAATGCGGGAAAAATGATGTTCGTTGCGCCGCCCGCGGAAAACGCGCCGTTCGCCGAACAAGCGCAAGACGACGCTTTCGCCGTCAAAGGCGCGCCCGATTTCGTGCCCGTTCCCGATGAAGCGCAGGCGTTGCCGCCTGTCGGAACGGAAGTCGTGGACGAGGAATTCGCCGATTTGCCGCAGCCTATCGCAATTCCCGAAACGACGGCGGAAGAAAAATGGAAAACGCTTGACGCGCCCGTTCCCGCTCCCGAACCTGCCGCGGACAGCGCGGTTGACGATTTGTTCGGCGATGTGCCGCCGCCTCCGCCGTCGGCGGAAAACGCCGGCGAAACGATTGCCGATGTGCCGCCTCCGCCGCCCGCAGATGTTCCTCCGCCCGCCGAACCGAAAGCGGAACCCGCCGAGTCGGTTGAACCCGCTCCCGCGCCGATTGCCGTCGACAATACGCCTTTGCCTGCGGAAACGCTGGATTTGCCGACTTTGGATTTTGCTGATACGGAATCGACCGCCGATTTGGAACAGGCGGCGTCCGTCGACAATGCCAAAGCCGAAATGGAAGCCGCCGCCGCGCAAAAAGCCGAAGCGGAAGCTCAGGCAAAAGCGGCTGAAGAAGCCAGACTGAAAGCGCAAGAAGAAGCCGCGCAAGCCGATGCCGCAAAGCAAGCCGCCGAAGCTCAAGCCGCGGCGGAAGCGGAAAACAAAGCCAAAGCCGAAGCCGAACTGCGCGCCAAAATCGAAGCTGAAGTCCGCGCGAAACTGGAAGCCGAGGCAAAAGCCAAAGCCGAAGAGGAAGCGCGGCTGAAAGCGGAAGCCGAAGCAAAACTGAAAGCCGAAGAAGAGGCTAAAAAACGCAGGGAAGAGGAAGAAGCCAAAGCGAAGGCCGAACAAGCCGCGCGCATTCAGAAGGCCATTGACGAAGCCGAAGCCAAACAGAAAGCCGCCGCCGAAGCGCGCGCCCGCGAAGAAGCCGAAGCCGCCGCCAAAAAAGCTTTCCCGCCCGCCGAAGCCGAAAACGCGCTGGACATTACGCGGGAAATCGTAACGGAACGCACAAACGAATACGGCGATACGGAAACCTATATCTTTATCGAACGTCAGCCGAATCCGAACCGCTACGACAAAAAATATACGGAAAAGGAACTGCAGACGGATTTGATTCGCGTCGAGCCGGAAAAAACGGATATGGGTGAAAATGCGCCCGAACTGCAAAAAACGGTCGCCGAACAGCCGACGGAACGCGTTTTGGGAACGGAAGAAAGCGCGGACGCCGCGCCCGCCGCCGAATCGCAGAATTCGGAAGTTCCGGCGGCGCAAAACGCCGAACCCGCAACGCCTGCGGAAAACGTCGAACCCGCGGCGGCTGAAGCGGTCGGCGCCGCTGCCGAACGCGCAGTTCCCGCCGAACGCGTAGTTCCCGCCGTTTCGATGGAACGCGAACTGACGGATTAAACCGATTCGTCGGCTTGTCCGTCGGGCGGATTATGCGATAATGTCGGGCAACAGCAGATTTTCCAAACGGGCGATTTCGTCTTTGAGCGCCAGTTTTTGCTTTTTCAGCCGCTGAATTCGGATTTCGTCGCCGTTTACGGCGTTTTGCAAATCCCGAATCGCGGCGTCCAAATCGGAATGTTCCCGTTTCAGCTTGGTCAGGGTGTGTCGGATTTGGTTCGCGGAGAGGGAATTCATGGCTTTTTCGCTTTGTTTGATAAAAAAAATTGACCTTTTTGTCATTTTAGAGTAGCAGAATTCTTTGAAAAAAGGTATTGCTTTCAGTACAAAAGATTCACTTTCGGGCTCAAGGAGTTTGAATATGCCGCAAATTAAGAGAATTGGTGTTTTGACAAGCGGTGGCGACTGTGCCGGTTTGAATGCCGTCATTCGCGCCGTCGTTCATCGTGCTATCTGGACGTATGGCTGGGAAGTCTACGGGATTTTGGACGGTACGGACGGTTTGACGTTCCGCCCCCTGCGTTACCGCAAGATGAGCATTGCCGACTTCCACACGCCGTATGCGCGTTTGGGCGGCACCATGCTGGGAACGATTAACAAAGGGTCGCCGTTCGCGCACCCGATGCCTGACGGCACGACCAAAGACCTGACTGAAGATTTCGGTGCGGGCTGCCGCGAATTGGGACTGGACGCTTTGGCGGTTATCGGCGGCGACGGTTCCATGGCTATCGTCAGCAAATTGTGCCGCGGCGCGGGCATCCCGATGGTCGGCATTCCCAAAACCATTGACAACGACACCCCGATTACCGAACATTCCGTCGGTTTTTCGACGGCGCGCGACGTTTGTGTCGAAGCTTTGGACCGCTTGGATTCGACGGCTTCGTCCCACCACCGCGTGATGATTTGCGAAGTTATGGGACGCGATGCGGGGCACGTTGCTTTGCATTCCGCGATTGCTGGCGGCGCCGATGTGTGCTTGATCCCCGAAATCCCCTATACGCTGGAAGGCGTTGTCCGCAAACTGCATCTGGTTCGCGAACAGGGACGCGATCACGGCTTGGTCGTCGTTGCGGAAGGTGTCAAGACCCCCGACGGTCAGAACATTTCCGTCGCGCAGGTTGACGGTGTGCGCTACGGCGGCATCGGTCAGTATATGAGCGCGCGCTTGAACGAAATCGATCCGCGCTTTTCGACGCGCGTTACCGTGCTGGGTCATGTTCAGCGCGGCGGCGTTCCCGCGGCTCACGACCGTTTGGCGGCGTCTTGCTTCGGCGTTCACGCGGTCGACGTGCTGGCGCAGGGCAAAACCGACCGCATGGTTGTTTGGAAAAGCGGTTCGATTACCGATGTGGGCTTGGACGAAGTCGCCGCCATCGGTACGGCGAAAGTCGATCCCGACGGTATGATTGTCAAAACCGCGCGCGGTTTGGGCATGTACGTCGGCGAATAATCAGACGTTTTCAAAGCGGGGCGGAAAACTTTTTCCGTCCCGTTTTTTTATGCTTTTAAAAGGACTTAAAAGCCTGTATACTGTTAAAAGTGTCAATTTAAGAATGTGGGAGTATTGCACATGACGGAAACGAATCATTTGACGGCATTGAAAGCCAAACACGCCGCTTTGGACGACGCGATTAAGGAAGAAATGGCTCGCCCTCTGCCCGATGAAGCGGCGATTACCAATTTGAAACGCCAGAAACTGAAACTGAAAGAAGAAATCGAAGCCGAAGAAGGCGCGAAGTAATTTATTGGTTTTGCAATTTTAAAGCCGCCGAAAGTTTCTTTTTCGGCGGTTTTTTTGAATTGAACGGAACAATCGCCGATGGAAACCCAAGGCATCAAATATGCGGGCTCAAAGCGCAAAATCATTCCGCACATCCTGCACGCTTTGTCCGAAACGCAAGGCGTGAAAACGGTGCTGGACGGTTTTTCGGGGTCGACGCGCGTGGCACAGGCGTTCGCGCAATCGGGATTGAACACGACGGTGAACGATACGGCGGTCTGGTCGGAAGTTTTCGCAAACTGCTATTTGAAATCGGAAAAGCCTGATTCTTTTTATGCCGAAATATTGAAACATTTAAACGGTTTGCAAGGGATTGACGGCTGGTTTACCGAACATTACGGCGGAAATCCGAACGATAAAAAAAAGCCTTTTCAAATCAAAAACACCCGCAAACTGGATGCCGTTCGTGACGAAATCGACCGTTTGGGATTGGATTTCGTTGATAAAAGCGTGGTGCTGACCGCTTTGATTTTGGCGCTGGACAGCGTGGACAGCACGTTGGGACATTACGCGTCCTATTTGGCGGACTGGTCGGCGCGTTCGGCAAAGGAGTTGGTGCTGAAGCTGCCGAAACGGTTTGCCTTGACGACCGAAAATACGGTGCTGAGGGGCGACGTGTTTGATGCGATACGGGGCAGGACGTTCGATTTGGCGTATTTCGACCCGCCTTATGGGTCGGACAACGCCAAAATGCCGACCAGCCGCGTGCGGTACAATGCTTATTATCATCTGTGGACAACCGTTGTTTTAAACGACAAGCCCGCGCTGTTCGGCAAAGCAAACCGCCGTGCGGATTCAAAAGATTCGGCAAACCCGTCCGTGTTTGAAAACTGCCGCCCCGACGTCGTGCTGAACGCGATTGAACGGCTGATTGCCGAAACGGATGCGCGGTATGTTCTGCTGTCCTACGGGGCGAACGGACGGGCGGCGAAGTCGGATTTGGCGGATGTGCTGGCGGCGCGCGGCAAGCGGCTGAAAATCGCCGAAATCAGCCATGCGAAAAACGTAATGGCGCGGATGACATCCACCAAAGAATGGCTGAACGGCGACGGAAAATACAAAGAATATCTGTTTTTGCTGGAGAAATGACAATGTCGTATTTATTGGAAACGCCGCGGTTGGGAATGCGGCAAATGACGCAGGCGGATTTTGCCGCTTTGTGCAAAATTTTACAAGACGATGAAGCCATGTACGCTTACGAGGGCGCGTTTTCCGATGCCGAAGTGCAGGATTGGCTTGACCGTCAGTTGCGGCGTTATGCGCAGTACGAACGTTTCGGCTTGTGGCTGGTTGAACTGAAAACAACGGGCGAGGCTGTCGGACAATGCGGGCTGACCCTGCAACCGTGGAAAAACCGAGAAGTCTTGGAAATCGGCTATTTGTTCCGCCGCGACTGCTGGCACAAAGGCTTTGCAACCGAAGCGGCGCGGGCATGCAAGCGGTACGCTTTCGATGTTTTGAACGCCGATGCCGTTTATTCAATCATCCGCGATACGAACACAGCATCGCGCAAAGTGGCGGAGCGAAACGGAATGGCAGTCGTCGATACGTTTGTCAAACATTACCGCGGCGTCGACATGCCGCATGTGCTGTACGAAGCGAAAAGATGAACTAATCCGAAAACTGCAAAGACATCGCGCGCAGGCGTTTGATTTCGTCGCGCAGTTTGGCGGCTTGCTCGAATTCCAAATCCTCGGCGGCTTTGCGCATCTGCTTTTCCAGTTTCGCCAACGTGTCGCGCAGTTTTTTGTCGTTCGCCAAAACCGATTCGTCCTTTTTGGTCGGCAGTTCGCCGCCCTCTTTTTCCCGCAGGCTTTCCAGAATGTCGGCGACGTCGCGCTTGATTGTTTTGGGCGTGATGTGGTGTTCCAGATTGAACTTTTCCTGCTTTTCGCGGCGGCGCGCCGTTTCGCCCAAAGCGCGCTTCATCGAATCCGTCATTTTGTCGGCGTACAGAATTACACGTCCCTCGGCGTTGCGGGCGGCGCGTCCGATAGTCTGAATCAGCGATCGGTCGGAACGCAAAAAGCCCTCTTTGTCCGCGTCCAAAATCGCGACAAGCGCGCATTCGGGAATGTCCAAACCCTCCCTTAACAGGTTGATGCCGACCAGCACGTCAAACACGCCCAAGCGCAAATCGCGCACGATTTCAATACGCTCCAAGGTGTCGATGTCCGAATGCATATAGCGCACTTTGACGCCGTTTTCCGCCAGATAGTCGGTCAAATCCTCCGCCATTTTCTTGGTCAAAGTGGTGACCAGAACGCGCTGACCCTTCTCGGCGCAGGCGTGACATTCCGCCAGCAAATCGTCGACTTGGGTCGCAATGGGGCGGACTTCGCAAATCGGGTCAAGCAAGCCCGTCGGACGGATGATTTGTTCGGTGAATACGCCCTGTGTCTGCTCCAGCTCCCAATTTCCGGGGGTCGCCGAAACGAAAATCGTTTGCGGGCGCATTTTGTTCCATTCCTCGAACTTCAAAGGGCGGTTGTCGATACAGCTGGGCAGGCGGAATCCATATGTCGCCAGCGTGTTTTTGCGGTTGAAGTCGCCGCGGTACATGCCGCCCAGCTGCGGAACGGAAACGTGGCTTTCATCCACGAACAAAATCGCGTCTTTGGGCAGGTACTCGAACAGCGTCGGCGGCGGTTCGCCGGGGGCGCGTCCCGTTAAATGGCGGGAATAGTTTTCAATGCCTTTGCAGTGTCCCGTCGCTTCCAGCATTTCCAAATCGAACCGCGTGCGCTGTTCGATGCGTTCGGCTTCCAGCGGTTTGTTGTTCGCCGTAAAGTAGGCAAGGCGGTCTTTCAATTCCTGCTTGATTGTCGTCATCGCTTGGGACAAAGCGGGGCGCGGCGTGACGTAGTGGCTGGCGGGGTAGACGGTGATTTCCTTCAGCTCCAGCTTTTTTTCGCCCGTCAGCGGGTCGAATTCGGAAACGCTTTCGATTTCGTCGCCGAAAAAGCTGACGCGCCAAGCCCTGTCTTCGTAGTGGGACGGAAAAATGTCCAAAACGTCGCCTTTCAGCCTGAACATGCCGCGCGCAAAGGCAAGGTCGTTTCGCTGATACTGCAATTCGGTCAGTTGCCGCGCCACGTCGCGGATGTCGACGGTCATGCTCGTTTGCAAAGAAAACGCCATGGACGAATACGATTCCACGCTGCCCAAGCCGTAAATGCACGACACGGACGCGACAATCACGACGTCGCGGCGTTCCAGCACGTTGCGCGTCGCCCCGTGGCGCATACGGTCGATTTGTTCGTTTATCGCCGAATCTTTTTCGATATAGGTGTCCGTGCGGGGAATATAGGCTTCGGGCTGGTAATAGTCGTAATACGAAACGAAGTATTCGACTGCGTTGTCGGGGAAAAACGACTTCATTTCGCCGTACAGCTGCGCCGCCAGAATCTTGTTCGGGGCAAGGATGAGCGCGGGACGATGCATCCGCTTGATAATCTGCGCCATGGTGAACGTTTTGCCCGACCCCGTAACGCCCATCAAAACCTGATTGCGTTCGCCTTTGTTCAAGCCGTCAATCAAGCTTGCAATGGCTTCGGGCTGGTCGCCCGCGGGTTCATACGCGCTGACCAGACGGAAGTCCGCGGGGGAGGTCGATACGGGGTGCTGATACAGCGGAAACGGCGTTGTCATCAAATATGCCTTTCGTTTACAAAAATCCTTTACGAATCGGGGGTGTTAAAGTATGCTGTCGCCCGTATCCAAAGGAGGATTGTTATGAGCATTATCGCAAAACGTTTAAGCGCCGTCAAACCGTCACCGACTCTTGCCGTTACAACTAAGGCAAAAGAATTGAAAGCGCAAGGTGTCGATGTCGTCGATTTGGGCATCGGCGAACCCGACTTTCCGACCCCGAAGCATATTTGCGACGCGGCGAAAGCGGCTTTGGACAGAGGCGAAACGAAATATGTGCCCGTGGCGGGAACGCTTGCGTTCCGTCAGGCGATTTGCGACAAGCTGAAACGCGAAAACGGGTTGGACTACACGCCCGACCAAATCACCGTCAACTGCGGTGGCAAAGGCACGCTGTACAACTTAATCATTGCGACCGTCGACGAGGGCGACGAGGTCGTCATTCCAGCGCCGTACTGGGTGTCCTATCCCGACATGGTGCGCTTGGCGGGCGGCACGCCCGTGTTTGTTACGGGACGCGAGGAAAACGGGTTTAAAATCACGCCCGAAGACCTTGAAAAGGCTATCACCCCCAAAACGAAATGGTTTGTTTTGAATTCGCCCTCCAACCCGTCCGGCGCGGCGTATTCGCGCGAAGAACTGCGCGCTTTGGCGGACGTTTTGGCGCGTCATGAAAACGTGTGGATACTCAGCGACGAAATTTACGAACACATCGTTTACGACGGCTTCAAATCTTACAGCATTGCCGCCGTCGCGCCCGAACTGAAGGACAGAACGATGACCGTCAACGGATTGTCGAAATCGTTTTCGATGACGGGCTGGCGCGTGGGCTATGCCGCGGGACCCGTCGAAGTGATTAAGGCGATGAACAAAGTGCAGTCGCAAAGCACGTCGCACGCCGTTTCGTTCTGTCAGGCGGCGGGTGTCGTCGCTTTGAATTCGCCGATGGATTTCTTGGCGGAACGCAACGCGACGTTCAAAGCGCGCCGCGATTTGGTCGTTGCCAAATTGAACGCCGTTAAAGGCATGTCCTGCCGCACGCCCGAGGGGGCTTTCTACCTGTATCCGTCGGTGGCGGGATGCATCGGCAAAAAAACGCCCGACGGCAAAGTGATTGAAAACGATACGGATTTTGCATCCGCTTTGCTGGAATCCGAAGGCGTCGCCGTCGTTCCGGGGGTGGCGTTCGGGTTGTCGCCGTACTTCCGCCTGTCGTATGCGACTTCGACCGAAGCTTTGGAAAAAGCGTGCGAACGAATCAAGCGTTTTTGCGAATCCTTGTCATAAAACGGTTTATTCTCCGCGCCGAAAGGTGTATAGTATTAACGCTTGAAAAGACGAAGAAAGAGAGAACGCCCATAGGACGGGCGCTGATATAAAATCGGTTCACTCTTTCAAAGGACGAAAAAAAAATGACTGAAAATCCGGTGTTCAATCGTATTCGGCAGGAAGTCAAAGCCAGCCATCTGGTTGTGTTTATGAAAGGCACGCCCGCAAAACCGCGTTGCGGCTTTTCCAAAGCAGCGGCTGAAAAACTGGCAAAAGCAGGCGTTGCGTACAAAAGCGTCGACGTTTTGGCGGACCATGCTTTGTTTGACGGACTGCGCCAGTATACGAACTACACGCATTTTCCGCAGGTGTTCGTCGACGGACGCTTTGTCGGTTCGACCGAAGATCTTAAAGCTCTGGTTTAATCAGGCTGTTTAACACAAAAACGCGCAGGGCGGACGACAATCCCCCTGCGTGTTTCATATCAAGGGCGCGGCACGCGTCGATTTCCGTAATCAAAGCCGCGACGGTTTGATTTTTTCGCGCGGCGATTTTTTTCAGTTCCGTCATAAATTCGGGTTCCAGCGATATGCTGGTGCTATGTCCCGCCACCAAAACCGAATATTTTTGAATCATCGGCTCAGCCCCGCGTAAAAATCGTTGCCCTTGTCGTCAATCAGGATAACAGCGGGCAGTTTTTCAACCGTGATTTCGTAAACGGCTTCCATGCCCAAATCGGCGAAGTCGATGCACTTACACGATTTGATATAGGACGCGACCAACGCCGCGGCCCCGCCCAAAGTTCCCAGATAAAAGCCGCCGTGCTTTCGGCACGCGTCGCGCACGGCTTTCGTGCGGTTGCCTTTCGCCAGCATAATCATCGACGCCCCATGGCTTTGGAACAAATCGACATAGGAATCCATACGCGCCGCCGTCGTCGGGCCGAATGAACCGCAGGGCAATCCTTGCGGCGTTTTTGCGGGTCCCGCATAATAAACGGGATGCCGCTTCAAGTAATCGGGCAGGTCTTTGCCCGCGTCCAGCAAAGCTTTGAACCGCGCGTGGGCGATGTCGCGGGCGACAATCAGCGTTCCCGTCAGGGATACACGGTCGCCCGTTTTGAGTCTGCTTAAATCGGCAAGGCTGTCCGCCATCGGGCGGTCAAGGTCGATTTCAACGCCCGAATCGGGCAGTTTTTCAGCTTTGATGTCGGGCAAAAAGCGGGCGGGATCGTCCTCCAGCTGTTCGATAAACGCGCCGTCGGGCGTGATTTTCGCCAAAATGTTGCGGTCGGCGATGCACGACACGCCGATTCCAATCGGCAAAGACGCGCCGTGACGGGGCAGGCGGATGACGCGGACGTCAAAGCAAAAATGATTGCCGCCGAATTGCGCGCCTAATCCGTTTTGGTTGGCGATTTGCAGAATTTCGGCTTCCAGCGCCGCATCCCGCATGCCGTATTCGGTAGCGGGCATCGTGTCCAGCGCCTTGGCGGAAGCGAGCTTGACCGTCTTTAACGTGTGTTCCGCCGACAATCCGCCGATGACAATCGACAGATGATAGGGCGGGCAGGCGGCGACGCCCAAAGCGTTTATTTTTTCGCGCAGAAAAGTCAGCAAAGCGGGTTTGTTCAGCAAAGCGCGCGTTTCCTGAAACAAAAAGGTTTTGTTCGCCGAACCGCCGCCTTTGGCAATCATCAAAAAGCGGTATTCGTTTCCTTTGCCCGCCGCCAAATCGATTTGCGCGGGCAGGTTCGTGCCGCTGTTTTTTTCCGTAAAGGTGTCGGTCGCAACGTTTTGCGACAGCCGCAGATTCAGCGTCGCATACGCTTTTTTCACACCGTCGGACAGGGCTTGCACATCGTCGCCGTCGGTTAAAACGGTATGTCCTTTTTCCCCGAAAATCAGCGCCGTTCCCGTGTCTTGACACAGCGGCAAAACGCCCGCCGAAGCAATGCACGCGTTTTTCAGAAACTCCAATGCCGCGAATCGTTCGTTCGGCGCGGCGTCGGGCGCGTCAAACACGCCGCGGATTTGACGCAAATGATTGGGGCGCAGATGAAACGACACGCTTTTGAACGCTTCGAATGCCAAATCGGTCAAAGTTTGCGCGGGGATTTTCAACAGTCCGTTTTCGGATGAAACGGGCGCGGTGTCGATTTTGCGAAAAGCGGCTTTTGCGGGATACAGGGTCATTTTTTCCTGCGGAAAGCGCTGAGGCTGACGACGTTTTCGTCCTTGTCCGCTTTCGCGGGCTTTTTCTGTTTTTCGGGCTTCGGCGCGGGCGCGGTTTCGGGCTTGAAGCTTAAACCGAATTGCGCGTACGGGTCGGCAAAGCGGGTAATCGCCGCGAACGGAACGGTGATGCGTTCGGGAATGTTGCCAAAGCTGAGCGTGACCGAAAATCCGTCGTCGGCAACGTCCAGATTTGAAAACTCGTGCTGCAGAACGATGGTCATTTCGTCGGGATAGGACGCTTTCATACGGTCGGACAAAACGACGTCGGGATGTTGCGTTTTAAAGCTGATGTAAAAATGGTTCGCGTCGCCCAATCCGTTTTGCGCGGCGTAATCCAGCGCGTCGCGCACGACGTTCAACAACGCTTTTTCAACAAGGCTTTCATAGGAAATATCGGTCATGTCCAATCCAAAATCGTTATAAAGAAAAACGGGACACTTCTGTTGCTGGGCAAGTCCCCGCCCCACCTACGGCGCTCAAGCCGCAGGGATTAAGTTCGGTTTTTCGACCGCATTACGCAGCCAAAGCAACCTGAGTGCGATTATCGTTCGCATTTAAAGTTTCAGCCCGATAACGGTGGTACAATGCCGGATGCAAACCTTACCTTTACTACGCGCGTCGATCCTGTTTCGCCCCCGTATGGTGGAGGCGCCGGGTACCGCCCCCGGGTCCGCTACGCCTATTCCACAAGGCGTTTAGCATCATAGTCGGGAAATCCCGACGCTGTAATTATAAGGATGAAGCCGCCGAAACGCAAGCGGAACTTCGAATGAAGAGTAATCAAATTTAGGGGTCGTTTGATTTGAATGGCGGAAAAAAACGTAATTGAAGCGGAAAGTCGGTAGTGATATTTTAACAAATCAAACGACCGTTGGATTTGGATGAATGGGAAAATCGACATGGAAAAACAAATCATTTTGACACCGGATTTGCTGATTGCGGCGGGACATTGCCGCAAAACTTTTTTAAATCCAGAAAACGCGGGGCAGGTCATTAAAATCAACCATGCCGAATCCGATGGAAACGAACGGGAAATGATGCTGTACAAAACTTTGCCGCAAAACATTCTGGCGCTTTGCCCGCATTTTTACGGGACGGTCGAAACCAATTTGGGGCAAGGGCTTTGTTTTGAAAGAATTGTGGATTACGATACGCAAAAACCGTCGGAAACGCTGCTGAAATTATTGCAAAACAATGCGGATTTCGTGCGTTTGCATAAAACGCAAATTTTGGATGCAATCAAACGCTTGACCGCCGAATTCGCGAATTGTCCGCAAATGACATGCGGACTGAATGTCGAAAACATTGTGATTCAGCGCGTGTCGCCGTCCGAAATCAAAATCTTTTCGATTGACATGAAAATGCTGACCGTCAAGGAAGCCATTCCTTTATCAAAGCTTTTTTCGTTTTTCAGAACGCGGAAAATTCGCCGCAGACTGAAGCGGAATTTGGATTTTTTGACTCAAACGGTGCAAAACCTGTAAAAATTATATCCCTTTTGCCGTCGGGACAAATGCGGTTCGGCGGCTTATGCTTTCCTTTTGTGAAAAACAGGAGGATGCAATGCACTTGATTTCAAAAGTCAAAGAATTTATCGAAAACACGGAAAAAGCGGGCGGAAAACCGCTGTACGAATTGACGCCGAAGCAGGCGCGGCAGGTTTTGACGTCGGTTCAAAGCTTTCCCGTAACGGCGCCCGATACGGATGTCGAAACGCGGTATGTCGATGTCAACGGAACAAAAATAGCCGTCAAAATCCACCGTCCGAAAGGCATTGACGCCAAGTTGCCGATAGTGTTTTACATTCACGGCGGCGGCTGGGTTTTGGGTGACGACACGACGCATGACAGGCTGGTGCGCGAACTGGCGGCGGGGATTCCCGCGGCGGTCGTTTTCCCCGTCTACACGCCGTCGCCCGAAGCCGCCTTTCCCCAGCCGACCGAAGAACTTTTTGCCGTGCTGAAGTATGTCGTTTCACATGCGGACGAACTGCGGCTGGACGCGTCGCGTTTGGTTGTGGCGGGGGACAGCGTCGGGGGCAATATGGCGATTGCCATGGCGCTGAAAGCTCAAAAAGAGGGCGCGCCGAAAATCGGGTTTCAGCTGTTGCTTTACCCCGTAACGGACGCGGCGATGGAAACGGAGTCGTATCATCGGTTTGAAAACGGTCCGTGGCTGACCAAAAAAGCGATGGCGTGGTTTTGGAAGCTGTACGCGCCGAATTCCGCCGACCGCGAGTCGATTTTGTCATCGCCGCTGACGGCTTCGGCGGAACAGTTGAAAGATTTGCCGCCCGCATTGGTGATAACGGCGGAAAACGACGTTTTGCGCGACGAGGGCGAAGCGTTCGCCCGCAAACTGAACGATGCGGGGGTGAAAACGACATCCGTGCGGTTCAACGGGACGATTCACGACTTTATGATGCTGAACCCGATAGCGCAATCCGCCGCCACCCGCGACGCGGTGCTGTTGGCGGTTGCCAAACTGCGCGACGTGTTCGGGATAGTGTGAAACAAAAGCAAAAAGCCAAATTTTGGTTTTTGTGCCGAGCTTCATCCGCTCGGCGGATTCGCAATTTCGAATTTTATCATAAAAAAAACGCCGACGGGAAAACCGTCGGCGTTTTTCGGATTACCACGAACATTCGTAGGAGTTTGTTCTGTGGTTGTATTTTTTCGTCTGCCCGCCGGGGCATACGTCACGGGAACAGTTGCCGTTTCCGTCGGAGTATGTGCCGACAGGGCAGTTGCAGTTGTCGTAGCCTGACTGCAAATTACTGCCGGATTTGCATTTGA
Source organism: Limosilactobacillus gorillae (assembly GCA_963604715.1). Taxonomy (GTDB): domain Bacteria; phylum Pseudomonadota; class Alphaproteobacteria; order CAAGCB01; family CAG-977; genus UBA2903. Next base: position 8,347 of record CAVCSV010000014.1, on the reverse strand, counting down.
CGCACGAATACCCGCCGTTGGAGCATTCGTACCCCTCTTGGCAATCAGCATGTTTTTTGCAGATTCTGTTGTCCACGGACGGAGTGCTGCTGCTTTCGCTCTTGTTGCTGCCGCTGCTGCTGCCGCCGATGCATTCGCCGTTGCTGCCCATCGTGTATCCCGGCTTGCATTCCGTACAGCAAGTATGGGATGTGGCGACGTTGGAATGCAAACATCCGTCCACCGAGGGGCATGTCAAACACCAACTGTGATTGATTTGGTAGTTGCTACCGCTCTTGTGGTTGTAATCGCTGCACAAGATGCCGCATTTACCGTCCTTTCCAATAGCGCCCGTATAAATGAAGTTGTCGGACATATTGGTCGGGACGTAGTAGGCGGAATTGATTTCCTTACAAGTTTTTGTCAGACATTGATCGATTTCGGCGCCTTGACCCGTTGTGCACTTCATGCACTTGTAGCAGCCTTCGATATTGCTGCCCCAATATCCCGTGTCGCAATCGTATTTGTTGTCCAGCAAACCTTTGTCTTCGCAGGTCATCTTGACGCATTTGCCGCAGGGCGAAGAACCCGATTGACCGCTGGTTTCCAGCTTGTATCCCGCATCGCAGGAGGTGACGCTTGTCGAATATCCCGCAGGGCAAGCTTTGGGTTCGCATTTGTTGTCCGAACCGCATTGTTCACCCGCGCCGCAATCCGAATCTTTGGTGCAGCAATCCGATTCTTCCACGCATTGATGGTTCAGCGGCGACTGGCATTTCGCGCATGTCAGCGTTTCGCATTTGCCGTTTTTGCAGGTCGCGTCGAAATCGCAGTCCGCGTCGGCGGAACAGCATCCCGCAATTTTGGTGCAGGCGTGGTTTTCGGCTTTCTGGCATCCGCCGCAGGAAACGGGAACGCAAGCGTTGTTTTCGCACTTTTCGTCGGAAGCGCAAGTGCTGTCGGACGAACACCAGCCGTCAATCGGCGAACAGGTCACGCATCCGTCGTACTTCGTCGAAGCAGGGGTATAGCCCGCCGAACAGGACGTGGAATATCCCAGCTCTTCGCAGGTCATTTTGACGCATTTGCCCGCAACGACTTTGTAGCCGTCTTCGCATTTCGTGCAGGTCGATTCGGAACTGCATTGTTCGCAGTTCGGATTGACGGTTTTGCACGCGACGCAAGTAGCGCCGCTTAACGTATAACCCGTTTTACATGCCGTGCAGTCGAAGCATCCGCCGACCGAAGAACACGCCGCGCAATTCGCCGTTCCCGAAACGCAAGCCGCCGCCGTTGTAAACGTGCATCCCGGTTTGCATCCGCCCTTGCCGTCGGAAACATAGCCCGCGGGGCAGGTGGGGCAGGGTTCGTTTTCTTTGCACGATACGCATTCGGCATCAACCGTTCCCGCGTTTTCGCACAGCTTGCCCGCGGGGCAGTCCGAATCTTTCGAACAGGCGGGCGTTACGCAATTTCCGTTGCCGTCCGCGACCTGTCCGTCGGGACAGTTGCAGGATTCGTTCTTTTCGCACGGATAACAAGCCGCGTCGGCTGTTCCCGCGTTTTCGCACGAATTGCCTTCGGGGCAGGGAACGTCGGACGAACATTTGATTTCGACACAGCTTCCGTTGCCGTCAGCCAGCTGACCGTCGGGGCAGGTGCATTGCGTGTTTTTCGTGCAGGCAACGCATTCCGCGTCCGATGTGCCGGGGTTTTTGCATTGTTTGCCCGCGCCGCAATCGGAATCCGTAAAGCACGCAACCGCGGAACAGCCGCCTTTGCCGTCGGGAACCTGTCCGTTGTCGCACGGAATTTCACAGTTGACGTTGTCCCCCGCAGGGCACGCGTCGCATTTGCAGGTGGCGGAGTTGGGCTGCTGACCTTTGGAACAAACGGGTTCGTTTTTGCAATAACAGCCGCCGAATCCGTCGGCAACGCTGTCGCCTATGCAGTCGCATTTGTCGTCCTTTTTGCAGGAACCGCAGGAACAGCTGTCCTCTTTATAGAATTGTCCCGCGGAACACGATTTCGCACCGCCGCAGTAACAGCCGCCCTTGCCGTCGGAAACTTGCGCCCCCGGACAGTTGCAGGAATCGCCGTCTTTGCAGGTCGTGCATTGACCGTCTTTGCAAACTTTTCCCGTGCCGCAGGACGAATCGGTGCAAACGCATGTCGCTTTATGGTCTTTGGCGACGCATTCGGGCGTTTCCGCATCTTTGCACGGCGAATGTTCGCAGACGGGGACGCATTTGCCTTTGTCGCACAGCTGACCCGACATGCAGTTTTCGTTGGACGTGCACATTCCTTTTCCGCCCGTTGCCGGGGCTGCCGATTTTGTCGAATCCCCGTAACCGAGCTTGACGCTTTTTGCAATCACGAACGAATCCGCATCGTTCAACACGGACGCGGCGTTGTTCGCAAATGCGGGAGCCGCCGTCATACAGCAAAGCCCCAAAACAAAACATACCAACTGTTTCATAGTGTTATCCTTGGTTAGAATCTCAACTGTAACCAACTTAGCACAGAATTGTGGCAAAATTATGGAAAAAATGAAAAAAAAGCGGAAATTTTGAGTTTTTTTAATTTAAAGGCACTTGTCCCGCGTAGATTTTGCCGTCTTGCAGACTGAAAGAGGCGGACAGCGACGGGCGCGTTTCCCCCGTCGCCTGCTTGACGCGTTCACCCAAAACGATTTTGGCAAGCGACACCTGCGAAGGGCTGACGGCGCCGATTTGCGCCAGCCTGTCCAGCAAATCGAAAAATCCGTATACTTTGCCGACCCCCGCCGCCGTCGCCGAAAACGACGCGTTCAGCCCGACCGTTCCCGACAGCTGAGCCATAAACGGCATCCAAATGGTTTCCGCTTGTTCGATTTCCAGCAGTCCGCCGCTGTTAATCCAATCCGTCAAAACGGGGGCGTTGCGTTCGGCGGGCAATCCTGCAACGGTTCCTTTGACAAACAGATAGCCGACTGTCGGCGGCAACGGGGGCGCGATGCTGGAAGGCAAAGACACGTCGTTTGCCGTTAAGTCAAACGCGGCGCCCGATTCGGAGTCCCGATTGAAATGCAGGACGGCGTCCTTGATGTCGAAGCCCGTCCAGTTTTTGGGGGAAGCGGCTTGCACGTTTTGCACTGTTACCGAAAACGACGATATGCCGATGACGGCGGTTCCTTCGCCGACAATCAGGCGGGCATCGGAAATTTTGTCTGTCGTCAGGGAATGCGTGCCGTTGAATTTCAGCTTGATTTTCCCCGTCAAAGGATTTGCCGAAACGTTCAACCGCCCCGTTTTCAACGTCCAGCCGCCCATTTTGGCGGGCGCGGTCAAAACGACGTTGTCCAAATACAACCCGCCCGTGAAATCCGCAAAGGACGATTTCGGCTGATACGAAACGCCGAATCCGTTTGCGCCGATTTCTTTAAAGACGGCATAAACCTGCGCTTTCAAACGGCGTTCCACATACAGATTCAGCATGGCAACCGACAAGAACAGCAGTAAAAACAACGCGACGATGCCGCGGCTGCCCGCAAAAAAATCGGCGGCTTTCCTCCACACGGCGCTTTTGCGCGGCAAAGGCGCGGCGGAATTCGGCTGCAGTCGCGGAAGTTTGTTGATGTCCAGCATGGTTTGCTTTCCGTATTGTTTGAAAACGCGATTCATTATAATATACTTTTCCATGATTTGAAGCGTTTTAAGCAAGGAGTGTCCGAATGACGGTAAAGGCGGTTGTTTTCGATTTCGGCGGGGTCTTAATCGAATGGGACCCGCGCAGACTGTACCGCAAGATTTTTCAAAACGAATCGGATACGGAATACTTTTTGAAAAACGTTTGCACGCCCGAATGGAATTTGTCTTTGGACAAAGGCAAGCCGTTCAAACAAGCCGTTGCCGAACGCATTGCCCTGTTTCCCGAATATGCCGATGAAATCCGCGCTTTCGACGACAGGTGGGAGGAAATGCGCGGAAACGCGATTGCCGAAAACGTCGCTTTGTTGTGCCGATTGGCAAAACGCTATCCCGTGTACGGACTGACCAACTGGTCGGCAGAAAAATTCGCCCTGACAAAGCCGAAATTCGATTTCTTCGACGTTTTCGACGGGATTGTCGTGTCGGGCGTCGAAAAGGAAGTCAAACCCGAACCTCGCATTTTTCAAATCTTGCTGGAACGTTATGGTTTAAAGGCGGATGAATGCGTGTTTATTGACGATTCCCAACCGAATATCGATACGGCGAAAAAATTGGGCTTTACGGCGTTCCGTTTTACGACGCCCGAAAAGCTGATTGCCGATTTGAAAACCGCAGGGATCGAAACGGATTGACTTTCGTTTTGCGGCTGTGGTAAAATTACGCCTATGACAAAAAGCATTTTTGACATAGCCCCGTGCGGGCAAAAGTGGTGGCGCCGTCCTTAATCGGGGATGGCGTGAAAGTGCTTTGACTGTTTGCTTGCCGCGCGTTTCCCCGACGGGAACGGGCGTTTTTCATATCCTTGAAAGGTTCAAGCCCTTGTTCCCCGAACGGGAAAAGCGGCTTTTTTTATGAAAGAAAGGATTTGAAAAATGAATGACGCAACTTCTTCGACCGCCTGTGAAACTGCCGGATTTTTCGGTAAATTCGGCGGAGCTTTCGTTCCCGAAACGCTGAAACCCGTTATGCGGGAAATCGCGGACGCTTACGAAGCTTTGAAAAACGACGCCGGTTTCAGAAAACAGTTGTCTTATTATGCCAAAGAATTCATCGGACGCGAAACGCCGCTGTATTTCGCCGAACGGCTCAGCCGCGAAATCGGCGGGGCGAAAATTTACCTGAAACGCGAAGATTTGTGCCATACGGGCGCGCACAAAATCAATAATGTCATGGGGCAAATCTTGATTGCCAAGTTTATGGGCAAAACCCGCATTATCGCGGAAACGGGCGCGGGACAGCACGGCGTCGCCACGGCAACTGGCGCGGCTTTGCTGGGGTTGAAATGCCGCGTCTATATGGGCGAGGAAGACACCAAACGGCAGGAATTGAACGTGTTCCGCATGAAGCTTTTGGGGGCGGAAGTCGTTCCCGTGACCAAAGGACAGCGCACGTTAAGCGATGCCGTCGATGCCGCTTTGCAGGATTTGGCGGAAAATTATCGGGACACTTTCTATCTGGTCGGTTCCGCCGTCGGTCCGCATCCCTATCCGACGATGGTGCGTGATTTTCAGTCCGTTATCGGCAGGGAAGCGCGGCGGCAAATCTTGGAACACGAAGGGCGTTTGCCCGATTGCGCCGTTGCCTGCGTCGGCGGCGGCAGCAACGCCATCGGGCTGTTTGCGGGCTTTATGGATGATGCGGAGGTCGCTTTAATCGGTGTCGAAGCGGCGGGCAAAGGATTGGATTCGGGCAAGCATTGCGCGACAATGACAAAAGGGCGTCCGGGGATTTTGCACGGGGCTTATTCCTATTTGTTGCAGGACGAAAAGGGTGAACCCGCACCGACATACAGCATTTCCGCAGGGCTGGACTATCCTGGGGTCGGCGCGGAACACGGTTTTTTGAAAGATTCGGGACGCGCCGTTTACAAAACCGCGACAGACGGGGAAGCTTTGGAAGCCTGTCTGCGATTAAGCCGCACAGAGGGCATTATTCCCGCTTTGGAATCTTCGCATGCGTTGGCTTATGCGATGAAACTGGCGGAAACGCTCGATTCGGATAAAATTATTGTTGTCAATCTGTCGGGGCGCGGCGACAAGGATGTACATATCATTCGCGAAAACACGGCTTTGTGATTCGGGCGGGCGCAGGCGGTTCGGCATCAGGCGCTTTCGCGGATTTCGGGACGTTTTTTCGGCAATTTCGACGGAACAATGCCCAGCGCCTGCGCTTTAATCAAAGCTTTTGTCCTTGTATGGGCATCCAGCTTTTGGTACAAAACGGACAAGTGCAGTTTTACGGTCGCGACGGAAATGTTCATTTTTTCGGCGATTTGCTGGTTGGAACACGCTTGCGACAAGTAATACAGCACTTCGGTTTGTTTAGGGGTAAGCTTGACCCTCATAGTTTTCTCCTGCAGATTTGAACCTTTAACGGATAAAAGTATAAAGGCTTGTCAACTATTTGTCTATATAGCCGACCGCATAATATACACGCGGTTAGATATTTGGTTATAACCGTTTGATTATATTTATAAAAAGTCAAACGTAAAAATGAAAACAAAAGGGGTTCTGATGAAAAACTCTGTAAAAATTTTTTTCACGGGATGCGGAAATTTGATGCGTCGGTTGTACGCGGCAACGATTCGATATGCTCAACATCCGCAAGCCGTATGGATTTTGGCGTTCGTTTCATTTGTGGAAAGCTCGTGTTTTCCCGTTCCGCCCGATGTTTTGCTGATTCCGATGATGATTGCGCGTCCGAGTCGCGCGTTCTTTTACGCGGGTGTTTGTACGCTTGCCAGCGTTGTCGGCGGTTTTTTCGGATACGCCATCGGCTGGTTTTTGTATGACGCGGTTGCCGTGCCGATTTTCAGCTTTTACGGCTATATGGACAAACTGCAGGTTTTCATCGACGCGTACAATCAATTCGGCGCATGGATTGTCGCGGCGGCGGGCTTTACACCGTTTCCGTACAAAATCATCACGATTCTCAGCGGTATGACGCATTTGAATTTGGGCGTTTTTGCGGTTGCTTCCGTTCTGTCGCGCGGCGGACGGTTCTTTTTGCTGGGGGCGCTGTTCTGGAAATTCGGCGCGCCGATGGAAAAATTCATCGAAAAGCATTTGGGATGGCTGGCGACTCTGTTTTTTGTCCTGCTGGCGGGCGGTTTTGCGGCGATGAAGCTGTTTTAATAATGAAAAAGCTCCGAAAGTTCGGAGCTTTTCTTTTACTCGCCGCCTTTAAAATTCGATTCGTCCTTATCGGGCGGGGGCATCGGATTGCCGTCTTCATCCAACGGCGGAGGAGGCGGCGGATTCATTCCGCGACGACCGAATCCGTTTTCGTCGTTATCGGGCGGCGGCATCGGATTGCCGTTTTCATCCAACGGCGGCGGAGGCGGAGGATTCATGCCGTGATTGCGACTGTATCGCGAAAAATTGCTGTTTTCCCGATTCGAATCGACATTTGATTCAAAAAAGCTACGCGAACGGGACGACGCTTCGGCGGCGGTCGAAAACAGAAATAAAATGCTGAACAAAGAAACGAATAGTTTTTTCATGGGACGCCTCCTTATATTATACTCAAACATAACGCATCGAGAACAAAGATACTTACGCACGGTAAAGGATTTTTTTATGATTGTAACGCGTTTTGCGCCGTCGCCGACGGGACGGCTTCATATCGGACACGCTTTCGCCGCCCGATTCGCCTTTGACGAAGCCAAAAAGGCGAACGGCAAATTCCTGTTGCGAATCGAGGACATTGACCCTGTTCGCTGCAAATCCGAATTTGTCGACGGCATCATGGAAGATTTGGATTGGCTGGGATTGAAGTGGGACGAACCGCCGATTCGCCAGTCCGAACGGATGGATTTTTATGCCGATTCTTTGGAAAAGCTGAAAAAACTGGGCGTTTTGTATCCGTGCGTCTGTACCAGAAAAGAAATCGAATCGGAAATCGCGCGCATGGGACACGCGCCGCATGCGGGGGAAACGGCGGTCTATCCGGGGACTTGCCGAGGAAAACGGCTGGATTTGTCGCAATACGACAGGTGGTCTTGGCGGCTGGATATTGCCAAAAGTATGAGTTTGACTGGCGATTCGCTTTATTTTACGGACGAATCGCGCGGCACAGCGCGGGCAAATCCCGCGATTTTCGGCGATATTGTGCTGGCGCGCAAGGAAACTCCCGCCAGTTATCACCTTTGCTCCGTGCTGGATGACGCCGCGCAGGGCGTAACTTTGGTCACGAGAGGCGAAGATTTATTCGATTCGACTCACGTTCACCGCCTTTTGCAGGCTTTGCTTGGGCTGCCGACGCCGTTGTACAAGCATCATCGGCTTGTTTTGGATGAAAACGGACAGCGTTTGGCAAAGCGCAATCAATCGATTACGATAAAATCCTTGCGCGACAAAGGGCTGAACCCTGCGGAAATCTTTGCTTTGTGCAAATAAATGCAAAAAAGTTGAAAAATTTTCAATAAACTTGTTGACAGGGGAGGGGGAAAACATTATAACCGTTCTTGCGTCGCGATGGTGGTGCAGAGAGCTACTAAGACAGAGTGGATAAGGAAGAGAAGAAGAGATGTACAGGCGGCGGGCTTGTTTTAGGACGAGACGTTGGCTGAGTACATCGGTAGACGAGGTAAAGTACAAAGATACGGAAGTATGTAGTATGAGAAAACCTCTGTCAATTTAAGAGATACGCTGAGAACAGTGTAATTTTGGAATAGACTG
>CAVCSV010000013.1:0-52476 GCA_963604715.1 Limosilactobacillus gorillae | reverse complement strand
GTGCACATCACCTTTTTTCACACGGCCGCGAGGTATCGCTTCTTTAATAGAAACAACAATAACGTCGCCGACAGCCGCCGTCTTACGTTTGGATCCACCTAATACCTTGATGCACTGTACTTTGCGTGCACCGGAGTTATCAGCGACATCCAGGTTGCTTTGCATTTGAATCATGGGATAATTCCTTCACTTTCCCGATTAAACGGCATCGACCAGAACTTCCCAAGTTTTGGACTTGGAAAGCGGACGGCATTCGCGGATGCGAACGATATCGCCGACCTTGAACTGGTTGAGTTCGTCATGAGCGGCGTACTTTTTAGAACGCCGGATGAATTTTTTGTAGATCGGGTGCATAACGCGGCGTTCAACTTTGACAACAACGGTTTTGTCCATCTTGTCGCTGACGACCACACCCTGTAAAATGTGTTTGGGCATCTTATTACTCCTTAGACCCCTTACGTTCAGTCAAAATCGTTTTGATCTGAGCGATTTCACGTTTCACTTGACCCATACGCGCGGTATTGGTCAACTGACCGCTTGTCTGCTGAAAGCGCAGGTTCATGCCTTCTTTTTTCAAAGCGATGACCTGTTCGTTCAGTTCATCTTCGGTCTTTGCACGCAAATCTTTAATTTTAGCCATAGCTTAAGCCTCCTCAACCACGCTGCGGGAAACGAAACGTGCCTTGATGGGCAGTTTAGCGGCAGCTAAATCGAAAGCTTCACGCGCAGTCTTTTCGGATACGCCGTCAATTTCAAACATGATGCGACCCGGTTTAATGCGGCAAACCCAAAATTCGGGATTGCCTTTACCTTTACCCTGACGAACTTCAGGGGGCTTCTTGGAAACGGGAACATCCGGGAACATACGCAACCAGAAACGTCCCTGACGTTTCATGTGGCGCACAATCGCGCGGCGAGCCGCTTCAATCTGACGAGCCGTAACACGTTCCGGCTCCAACGCTTTCAGACCGAAAGATCCGAAAGCCAATGTGGTTCCGCCTTTCGCAACGCCGTGAATACGACCTTTGAACTGCTTGCGGAATTTTGTTCTTTTAGGACTTAACATCTCTTCTGTCCTCTCTTAGCGTTGTCCGTCCGACAGACGTTTGTCCTGCGCCATCGGATCATGAGCCATGATTTCACCTTTGAAAATCCAGACCTTGATCCCGCAAGCCCCGTATGTCGTATGTGCGGTAGATATACCATAATCTACGTCGGCGCGCAAGGTGTGTAACGGCACGCGACCTTCACGATACCATTCGGTACGCGCGATTTCGGCACCGCCCAAGCGTCCGCCGCAGTTGATACGGATGCCTTCGGCACCCTGACGCATAGCGGACTGAACCGAGCGTTTCATTGCACGGCGGAAAGAAACACGACGTTCCAACTGCTGGGCAATGCTTTCCGCAACCAACTGAGCGTCCAATTCCGGCTTGCGCACTTCAACAATGTTCAAGTGAACTTCGTTGCCGGTCATTTTCTGCAATTCATTCTTCAAGACATCAATGTCCTGCCCTTTTTTGCCGATAACGACACCGGGACGAGCGGAATGAATCGTAATGCGGGCTTTTTTCGCCGGACGTTCGACGATGACGCGGCTGACGCCCGCCAAAGCCAAACGTTTTTTCAAAAATTCACGAATTTTGAAATCTTCGTGCAACTGTTTGGCGTAATCGCCATCAGCGAACCAACGGGAATCCCAAGTACGGTTAATTCCCAAACGTAAACCAATCGGGTTAACTTTCTGGCCCATTTTAACGCTCCTCGTTTTCAGCAACAACAACCGTCAGGTTGGAAAACATCTTTTCAACACGACCGGCACGACCGCGAGCGCGAGCCTGCCAACGTTTCATAACCAGACCTTTACCGACATAAGCTTCGGAAACGACCAGTTTGTCAACGTCCATGTTGTGGTTGTTTTCAGCATTGGCGATCGCCGACTGCAATACTTTTTTGACTTCACCCGCAATGCGGCGCGGAGAAAAGGTCAGCTGCGTCAAAGCTTTTTCAACCGCCATCCCGCGAATCGACGCGGCGACAAGGTTCAACTTACGCGTACTGGTTCTCAACGCACGACCGCAGGCCATTGCTGTTTTCATATTCTTTTTCGCTACCATTTTCATTAGCCTTTCTTGGCTTTGTTGTCGGCCGCGTGACCGTAAAACGTGCGGGTCGGAGCGAATTCGCCCATTTTATGACCAATCATGTTTTCGGTAACCAAAACCGGAATAAACTTTTTACCGTTATATACGCCAAAAGTCAACCCAACAAATTGAGGCAGAATGGTGGAACGACGCGACCACGTTTTGATCACTTCGTTACGTCCCGATGCACGAACCTTTTCTGCTTTTGTCAGAAGGTAACCGTCAACAAAGGGACCTTTCCAAACGGAACGAGACATAATTTACTACCCTCCTACTTAAGCTTTTTTCTTGGCAGCATGACGAGTACGCATAATGAAGACGTTGGTCTTCTTGTTCGTACGGGTCTTCTTGCCTTTTGTGCATTTACCCCACGGGGTAACCGGATGACGACCGCCCGAGGAGCGACCTTCACCACCACCCAACGGGTGATCGACCGGGTTCATCGCGACACCGCGGACGGACGGACGAACGCCCAACCAACGGGCGCGACCGGCTTTGCCGCTGTTTTCGTTCTGCTTGTCGGCATTGGAAACAGCACCGACGGAAGCCAGACATTCCCCGCGAACCAAGCGCAATTCGCCCGAGTTCAAACGCAACTGCGCATAACCGGCGTCTTTACCGATCAACTGTGCATAGCAACCGGCGGAACGGGCTATCTGACCGCCGCGACCGGGGTTCAGTTCAATGTTGTGAACAACGGTTCCGACGGGCATGTTCTTCAACGGCATGGCGTTACCCGGTTTGATATCAACCTTTTCACCGGAGATAACGACATCGCCCGCCTGCAAACGCTGCGGAGCCAAAATATAAGAACGTTCGCCGTCTTCGTATTTGACCAAAGCAATGAAAGCCGTTCGGTTCGGATCGTATTCCAAACGCTCGACCGTCGCGGCGACATCAAACTTGTTACGTCTGAAGTCGATGAAACGGTAACGACGTTTGTGACCACCGCCCATACGGCGGCTGGTAATGCGTCCTTGATTGTTGCGACCGCCGGTCTTGTTCAAACCTTCGGTCAATTCTTTCACGGGACCGCCCTTGTACAGATCGCTGCGTTCCACCAGAACCAGGTGTCTGCGGCTGGGGGTTACCGCATTAAACGTTTTTAACGCCATTTCTTAAACTCCCGTCGTAAAGTCGATATTGCTGCCTTCAGCCAAGGTAACAATCGCTTTTTTATAGTCGCTGCGCGTACCGACCGTGCCGCGGAAACGTTTCGTTTTGCCGCCGACGCGAACGGTGTTCACAGATTTCACTTTGACGTTGAACAAAGCTTCTACAGCCTTTTTAACGTCAGTTTTCGTCGCTGTCAACGGAATACGGAAAGTGACCTGTCCGTTTTCGGAGCATTTCATCGCTTTTTCCGTAATAATCGGATGTACCAACGTGTCGTACATTTTTTCCGTTACTTTAATTTCCGGCTTACTCATTTCAGACGAGCCTCCAAGTTTTCGGCAGCTTCTTTGGTCAGAACCAAAGTGTCGCGGCGCAAAATATCATAAACATTGGCACCCTGCTGCGGCAAAACGTCAACGTTGACGATGTTGCGGGCGGCCAGATTGAAGTTGTTGTCCAATTCGGCACCGCCGACGAACAAAGCGGATTCCAAACCCATTTTGTTCATTTTCGCCAACAATTCTTTCGTTTTGACTTCCGGCAATTTCAGTTCGTCGACAACGATGAGCTTGCCGTTCTGGGCTTTGGCGGACAAAGCGCAACGCATGCCCAAACGACGGATTTTTTTCGGCAAATCCTGAGCGTGCGAACGCACGACCGGACCGAAGCTGATGCCGCCGCCGCGGAACTGAGTCGCACGCAGAGAGCCTTGACGGGCGTTACCCGTGCCCTTCTGCTTGTACGGCTTTTTGGTCGTACCGCTGACTTCGGCAATCGTTTTGGTTTTGTGCGTACCGGCACGACGATTGGCCAACTGCCAGTTGACAACGCGGCTCAAAATGTCCGCACGAACTTCGGCGCCGAAAACGCTGTCAGCGAGTTCGATAGAACCGACGTTCTGGTTGTCCAAATTGACGATATCACATTTCATCGCCGTTATTCCTTCACTTCTTCAGCTGCAGGAGCGACTTCTTTGACAGCTTCGGCCTTGGCTTTCAAACCGGCAGGCATCGGAGCTTCTTTCGGAAGAGCTTTTTTCACTGCATCTTTAATCAAAACATAGGCGCCTTCAAAGCCCGGAACGGCACCTTTAACCATGATCAAACCACGGTCGGTATCCGTTGCGACGACTTTCAAATTCTGAACGGTAACCCGTTCCGCACCCAAATGTCCAGCCATCTTCTTACCCTTGAAGACACGACCCGGATCCTGACGGTTACCCGTGGAACCCAACGAGCGGTGAGAAATAGACACACCGTGTGTAGCTTCAAGACCGGCAAAATTATGCCGTTTCATGGCACCGGCAAACCCTTTACCCAAAGAGGTGCCGACTACATCGACAAACTGTCCCGCAACAAAGTGGTTGGCGGACAATTCATCGCCGGGGTTAAGGACGCAATCCTCACTAACCCGGAATTCAACTAACTTGCGTTTCAATTCGCTGTTCGCTTTGGCAAAATGGCCGCGCACCGCTTTGGACAAGCGATTCGCTTTGGCCGTGCCGAAGCCCAACTGCAACGCAACATAACCGTCTTTGTCTTTTGTGCGGACAGAGACGACCTTGCAACCCTCAACCTTCAGAACGGTGACGGGGACATGAGCCCCGTCGTCCGTGAAAAGGCGAGTCATGCCGATTTTTTCAGCGATAAGACCACTACGCATGGCTCTTTTATCCTTTAAAGTTTAATTTCGACGTCAACACCGGCAGCCAAATCGAGCTTCATCAAAGCGTCAACCGTCTGCGGCGTCGGATCGATAATGTCAAGCACTCTTTTGTGAGTGCGGATTTCAAACTGTTCGCGCGACTTCTTATCAACGTGCGGCGAACGGTTTACTGTAAACTTTTCTATACGAGTTGGCAAGGGGATAGGACCACAAATTTGCGCACCCGTACGTTTTGCGGTGTTTACAATCTCGCGAGTCGACTGATCCAACAACCGGTGGTCGAAGGCTTTCAGACGAATTCTAATATTTTGACCTTCCATGATCAATTTTCCTTTAGTTACTCGATAATTTTAGAAACGACGCCGGCGCCGACGGTACGACCGCCTTCGCGAATCGCGAAGCGCAGACCTTCGTCCATAGCAATCGGGGTAATCAACGACACTTTGATGTGAACGTTGTCGCCCGGCATCACCATTTCAACACCCGGTTCCAGTTCAATCGTTCCCGTCACGTCCGTCGTGCGGAAATAGAACTGCGGACGATAGTTCGAGAAGAACGGTGTATGACGGCCGCCTTCTTCTTTCGTCAGAATGTAGCATTTCGATTCGAACACTTTGTGCGGCGTGATGGATTTCGGAGCTGCCAGAACCTGACCGCGTTCGACTTCTTCACGTTTCGTACCGCGCAACAGAACACCGATGTTGTCGCCCGCTTCGCCTTGATCCAGCAATTTGCGGAACATTTCAACGCCCGTGCACGTCGTCGTCTGCGTCGGTTTGATGCCGACGATTTCAATCGTGTCGCCTACTTTGATGACGCCGCGTTCGACACGTCCCGTCACAACCGTACCACGGCCCGAAATCGAGAACACGTCTTCAATCGGCATCAAGAACGGTTTGTCCTTCGGACGTTCCGGCTGCGGAATGTAATCGTCAATCGCTTTCATCAATTCAATGATGGAGTCTTCGCCGATCTTCTTGTCTCCGTCTTCCAGAACCGCCAGAGCGGATCCTTTGATGATGGGAATTTCGTCGCCCGGGAAGTCATACGACGACAACAGGTCGCGGATTTCCATTTCGACCAATTCCAGCAATTCGGGGTCGTCAACCTGATCGACTTTGTTCATGTACACGACCAGCGCGGGAACGCCGACCTGACGCGCCAACAGAATGTGTTCGCGGGTCTGCGGCATGGGACCGTCCGCCGCGGAAACAACCAGAATCGCACCATCCATCTGCGCGGCGCCCGTGATCATGTTCTTCACATAGTCGGCGTGCCCCGGGCAGTCAACGTGCGCATAGTGACGTTTGTCCGTTTCGTATTCCACGTGCGACGTGTTAATCGTAATGCCGCGCGCGCGTTCTTCCGGCGCTTTGTCGATGTTCGCGTAATCGACAAACTGCGCTTCGCCTTTCTTCGCCAACACTTTCGTGATCGCCGCCGTCAACGTCGTTTTACCGTGGTCAACGTGTCCGATCGTGCCGATGTTGCAGTGCGGCTTCGTTCTCGTAAACTTCTCTTTTGCCATTTTTATATAACTCCAAATTTTGTCTTAGCCATTGACTTTGGCTTTGATTTCTTCAGCAACGTTCGCAGGAACTTCCGCATAGTGCGAGAAGACCATCGAGTATTGAGCGCGTCCCTGGCTCATCGAGCGCAGAGTGTTCACATATCCGAACATCGAGGACAGAGGAACTGTCGCGTCAATCACACGGGCGTTGCCGCGCTGATCCATACCGGAAACCTGACCGCGGCGGCTGTTCAAGTCGCCGATGATGTCGCCCATGTAGTCTTCAGGCGTCACGATTTCCACTTTCATAATGGGTTCCAACAGCTTGGGTTTCGCTTTTGCGATGCCTTCGCGGAAAGCCGCGCGCGCCGCAATTTCAAACGCCATCGTCGAGGAGTCGACATCATGGTATGCACCGTCGAACAAGGTTGCTTTAAAGTCCGTGCAGGGGAAGCCGGCGATAACGCCCGTTTCCAAAGCGGCTTTCAAGCCTTTTTCAACGCCGGGGATGTATTCTTTGGGAACGTTGCCGCCGACGACGGTGTTTTCAAAGACGTATCCTTCACCCGGTTTCAACGGTTCAAAGCGAATCTTGACGCGGGCGAACTGACCCGAACCGCCGGACTGCTTTTTGTGCGTGTAGTCGATTTCGTATGTCTGCGAAATCGTTTCGCGGTAAGCCACCTGCGGAGCACCAACGTTCGCATCGACTTTGAATTCGCGTTTCAGACGGTCGACAATGATTTCCAGATGGAGTTCGCCCATTCCTTTGATGATTGTCTGACCGCTTTCGGCATCGGAAGCGACACGGAAAGACGGGTCTTCCATCGCCAAACGGTTCAAAGCCAAGCCCATTTTTTCGACATCGGCTTTGGTTTTGGGTTCAACGGCGACTTCGATAACGGGTTCCGGGAATTCCATTTTTTCCAAAATGACCGGAGAGCTGTCCGCGCACAAGGTTTCGCCCGTCGTAGTTTCTTTCAAACCGACCAAAGCGACGATATCGCCCGCATTGGCTTCTTTGATTTCTTCACGGTGGTTCGCATGCATCAACAGCATACGGCCGATACGTTCCTTCTTGTCCTTAACGGAGTTCAGAACATACGAACCGGCAGTCATCGTACCCGAATAGATACGGGCGAACGTCAAAGAACCGACGAACGGGTCGTTCATGATTTTGAACGCCAAAGCCGCCAAGGGTTCGTCGTCAGTCGCGTGACGAATGACTTCCTCGCCTTTCGGAGTCGTGCAGACGACGGGCGGAATGTCCAGCGGAGACGGCAAATAGTCGACAACCGCATCCAACATCGGCTGAACGCCTTTGTTTTTGAACGAAGAACCGCACAAAACAGGGACGAAGCTCATCGAAATTGTGCCTTTGCGGATGCATTTCTGCAACGTTTCCAGCGAAATTTCCTTACCTTCCAAGTAGTCTTCCATCGCCTGATCGTCTTGTTCGACAACGGTTTCGACCATTTCGGCATGCAGTTTATCGGTCAATTCTTTCAAATCAGCCGGAACTTCGCCGTAGGAGAATTCGGCGCCCAAGTGTTCGCCGTTCCAGATAATCGAACGTTTGTTCAAAACATCGACAACGCCCGCGAATTCGGATTCAGCGCCAATCGGCAACGTCATAACGACGGGACGGGCACCCAGACGGTCTTTAATCATATCAACCGCGCGCAGGAAGTTCGCGCCGATACGGTCCATCTTGTTGACGAAGCAGATACGGGGAACTTTGTACTTGTCAGCCTGACGCCAAACGGTTTCAGACTGCGGTTCAACGCCGGCAACGCCGTCGAAAACAGCAACCGCGCCATCCAAAACACGCAGAGAACGTTCAACTTCAACCGTGAAGTCAACGTGCCCCGGGGTGTCAATGATGTTCAAGCGGTGACCGCGCCAAAAGCAGGTCGTCGCGGCGGACTGAATCGTAATGCCGCGTTCCTGTTCCTGCACCATAAAGTCCATGGTCGCGGCGCCGTCGTGAACTTCGCCGATTTTGTGGGATTTACCCGTGTAGTACAGAATACGTTCGGTTGTTGTCGTTTTACCGGCATCGATGTGCGCCATGATACCGATATTACGATATTTTTCAATTGGTGTAGTGCGAGCCATTACACAAAACCTTCTCTAAAATTAAAATTACCAACGATAGTGCGAGAAAGCTTTGTTAGCTTCTGCCATGCGGTGCGTGTCTTCGCGTTTGCGGACAGCGGCACCTTTGTTGTTCAAAGCATCCATGAATTCACCCGCCAAGCGCTGTTCCATCGTTTCTTCAGAACGGGAACGGGCGGCATTGATAATCCAGCGGATAGCCAAAGCCTGCTTTCTTTCAGGGCGGACTTCGACGGGAACCTGATAGGTCGCACCGCCGACGCGGCGGGAGCGGACTTCGACGGCCGGCTTGACGTTTTCCAAAGCATCGGCAAACGCTTTCAAGGGTTCCATTTTTGTTTTTTCGGCAACACGATCCAACGCGCCGTAAACGATTTTTTCGGCGGTCGCTTTGGCACCGTGAAGCATGACGCAATTCATAAATTTGGCGACGACCAGATCACCGTATTTGGCATCAGGCACGATTTCGCGTTTTTCTGCTGCGTGACGACGAGACATATTTTCATTCCTTCCAAATTATTTAGGACGCTTTGCGCCGTACAAAGAACGGCTCTGGCGGCGAGCGGAAACACCCTGAGTATCCAGAGTCCCGCGAATGATGTGGTAACGCACACCCGGCAAGTCTTTCACACGACCGCCGCGGATCAGCACGACAGAGTGTTCCTGCAGGTTGTGACCTTCACCCGGAATGTAGCTCAATACTTCAGCACTGTTGGTCAAACGAACACGCGCGACTTTACGCAAAGCGGAGTTCGGCTTTTTCGGAGTCGTTGTGTAAACACGGGTGCAAACACCGCGCTTCTGCGGGCAAGCCTGCAGAGCCGGAGCTTTGTTGCGTTTCACGCTCGGTTTACGCGGACTGCGAATTAATTGGTTAATTGTAGGCATTAAAATCCTCTTTCCTATCTAACCGTTACAACATACTTACTCGATTCCAACCTCTGCGGCGGAACCGGAAAGCTAACCTTTCAAAAGCGGCGGAAATCCGCCGATTTCAACGTCTCAAAAAGAATAAGACAGCAGATATGAAAATCCTCTTTCCTATACTTTTAGGTTTGCATAGTCGCAAAAAACAGCGAAAGAGTCAAGGAAAATAAACGTTTTCTTTATTTTTTTCCATGCTTGACCAACGAACCGACGACATTCCTTTTCAATGCGTCAATCGAACCGTCCCGTCCGCGTTCGGCTTTCAGAAAATCATAATCCTGATACAGGTTGTTGCCGTGAATATAAAAAGTTTTTCCGTCTTCGTTCGGGTTGTTCAAACGCTTTCCGAACAAAGATAACATCCATTTCCCGATTTCATAATGCGTGATCTCGCGTTCATCGGGCAATCTTGTTTCCGCCAATTTGCGGCTGTACACAAAAAAAGGCACTTTTGCGGTTTCCAAATCCAGCAGATTATGCCCCCACCGTCCGTTTTCGCCAGTATTTTCACCATGGTCCGAAGTCATGACGAACACCCCGCTTTGTTTGTCGTATTTTTGAAAAACGGCAAACAAGCGTTTGAAAACGTCATCCGTCCACAGCAAAGCGTTTTCGTATTCAGCTCTTCTGCGCGCAGAAGCAGTGTTTCCTTCGCTCCTGAACACATCAAACTTTTTGTCGCGCTTATAAATCGCCGCATAAGGGGAATGAACCGCCTTGAAATTCAGTACCACAAAATGCTTGCGGGAACGATTCGACAACACGCCGTCAAGCATGGCGACCAAACATCTGTCCCCGTCCGTTTGAAAGCAGAAGGCATTGTCTTCTCTGGTACGGACATCATCAACGAATGCCGTTCCGATTTGATGAGTCTGCAAAGCGTCCTGGGCCGAAATAAAGTGCGTTTCATATCCCGTCGCTTTGGCGGCTTTGAACAAATTTGCCGTTTTGGCTCGAATTTCCCTGACATTGCCCGGTTCCCGAACCGTATTGAAAAACAGCGGCAGAGCGGAGTGTGTGGAAACGGCACCCGACACCGCCGAAACGGCTTTGAAGTTTTCACCGCTCAAAGAATCCAAAAAAGGCGTTGTCTTTTTTGCATAGCCGAACAAAGACATCATTCGGGAAGCGGTGCTTTCCCCCATAATCAGAACAATATTGCCGCCTCGAAATTCCGACGTATCCGTCAAAACGTACGGTTTCCAAAAATCGACGGGTACAATCGCGTCAATCGGCTTGATACGCCAGCCTTTGACCGCAAAAAACGAAAAAGTGTTGACGGCGTTATGAATCGAATACCGTGTCGGCGACGGCAGAAACGCCTTTAAATTTTTCCGTGCCGCCCGTTCAGGTTTGATTGACAAGCAGACGAAAACGATTATCACCGCAACAATCGAAAAACCGAATTTTTTTCGATATTTGAAATAGACGATTCCCAAAATCGAAAACACGCCAAACAGCAAAACGGGAATAAACCACAAATCGCCGACGGCAGCACGACCGCTTTCCAGAACATCTCCGCTTTCAGCCCAAATTTTGGAAATATCCGTCGGATTTATCGGAAAGCCAAAGTAGCCGATATGGCACAACTCAATCAATTCAATCAAAAACAACAGTATCGTTACGAAACAAAAGGTCCCCCGCCCCGCTTTCGACAGACAAAAGCCGAAAGCCGCCAAAAAAGCGATAAATGCAAGGTCCGTGGAATATCCGATACCCTCAAAGACGGCTTCAAAAACAAAATCGGGGAAAAGAAGCAAAAAGCAAAACAGACAGCCGTATAAAAAATTGGCCTTGTATTTTTTCAAAAAAATGCCTGCCGAAAACAAATGCCCTCTCCGTATTCACGATAAAGGGTTATCTTATTTGAAAATTAAATTTTTTCAATAAAAAAGGCGGACAAAAACCATCCGCCTTTTGAAATCGTTGTTTTTTCGCGTTCAACGCTGCTGCTGAGCTTTACGCGCCGCCAAGATGTCCTTATGTACCATACCGCCGCCCGGATTGCCGTAAGACGCATACAGTTCTTTGGCTTCCTGCATCATGGATTTCTTTTCCGTTTTTTCCGCGCGCGCGGGATCGTAAGTCGCCAACAGGCAACGCTTCAGCTGTTTCAAAACCAGTTGGGCATGTTTGATGTTGGCGTATTCGTCGGCTTTCACCTTTTTTTCGGGCGTGTCGGCTTTAACCATAGAGCCGACCGCATACTGCACGGCGTTTTGGGGAACGACCAAAGCGACGGGACCGTTCGGCATCGATTCGGATTTTGCCAGCGATTCAACCAAAGAAGCGGCACCGATGACGGTCATTTCCAGTTTCAGCCCATGATCCGCATCGGTTGCATAGTTCAATTTTTCACGTAAACCGTACTTTTTGGCTTCTTTTTTCAGTTCAGCCGCTTTCGCGTCAACGGCGGCTTCGCGGATATTTTCGCGGTCGGTTGTACGAACGTAATCCTTGGCGATTTTTTCGGCTTCGGCTTTGGTTTTGCCGTCCATCAAAACGACAGCGCCGACCAAATAGCTGTCCAACGAATGTTTATCCCACGCGGACACCGGTTTTTCATTTTTATTCAAAGACAGCATAGCAAGTTCCTTTCCAAAAACAATCTTTGTTTCATTTTTACGATGAAGCGCGTTTTTTGTCAACTTTTTTCGATAAGAAACACGAAAAAACCGCCGAAAGAGAACTCTCGGCGGTTTTTAAAAAGTTGTTTCGGCTTACGCTTCGGGTTGTTCTTCCACCGTCGGCAAAGCCGCAGGTTCGGACGCTTCGATTTCGCGATCGCGCGCGGCGGCTTCGATTTTCAAACGGTTGACCACCGATCCCGTACCCGCGGGAATCAAGCGACCCACGATGACGTTTTCTTTCAAGCCGATCAAATCGTCCGTTCTGCCCGACACGGCGGATTCGGTCAGCACGCGCGTCGTTTCCTGGAAGGACGCGGCGGAAATGAACGAATTCGTCTGCAAGCTGGCTTTCGTAATACCCAACAAAATCGGGGAAGCGGAAGCCGGACGACCGCCCGCGGCAACGGCTTTGGCGTTTTCTTTTTCCAAAGTCTGCTGGTCAACCTGTTCGCCCTGCGTCAAAGTCGTGTCGCCCGCATCGGTGACTTCTTCTTTCTGCAGCATCTGGCGGGTGATGACTTCGATGTGTTTGTCGTTAATCTTCACGCCTTGCAAACGGTAAACGTCCTGAATTTCCTTGACCATGTGCTGGGCAAAGGCTTCCAAGCCCTTGACGCGCAGAATGTCATGCGGATCTTCGGCGCCGTCGGTCAGCTTGTCGCCCTGATGGACGGTGTCGCCTTCCTGAACCAGAATCAGCTTGCCTTTCGGAACCAGATATTCGCGTTCGATTCCGTTTTCGCCTTTGACGACCAAGCGCTGTTTCGCCTTATAATCCTTGCCGGCTTCGACAACGCCGTCGATTTCGGCGATAATCGCGCAATCCTTGGGTTTGCGGGCTTCGAACAATTCGGCAACGCGCGGCAGACCGCCCGTAATATCACGGGATTTACGTTCGATTTCAATCGTGGCGTAAATATCGCCGCGTTTGACCGCCGCACCGTTTTCCAACATGACCGTCGAATTGGCGGGCAAGTTGTACACGCCGACGGACGAACCGTCTTTTTCCAAAACGATTTGCGCTTTTTTCGCCGTTCCGTGCGTTTCAATCACGCGGATTTGTGTCAAGCCCGTCGCTTCGTCGCGGATTTCGCGGATGGTTTCGCCGTCAACGAAGTTTTCGAAACGGACCGTGCCTTCCTTGTCGATAAAGTACGGAATGACGTAAGCGTTCCATTCAGCCAAACGCTGTCCTTTGACGACCTTGTCGCCGCCTTTGACCGCGACAACCGCGCCGAACGGGACGTGATAGTGCGTTTTGACCGCGCCGTTGCCGTCCACAATCGCCAATTCGCAGTCGCGCGACGTGATAATCGCTTCGCCCTTCGTATTGACGACGGGTTCGGACGCCGTGAACTTCACAATGCCGTCAAAGCCCGATTCAATCGCGGACACTTCGACGTTCTGCGCCGTACCGCCGACGTGGAACGTACGCATGGTCAGCTGAGTTCCGGGTTCGCCGATGGACTGCGCCGCGATAACGCCGACCGCTTCGCCGATGTTGACGGGCGTGCCGCGCGCCAAATCGCGGCCGTAGCACTTCGCGCAGATGCCGTCTTTGCATTCGCATGTCAGCGGAGAACGGATGTAAATCTTTTCAACGCCGGCAGCCGTGATTTTGTCGACATCGACTTCGTCAATCAGCTTGCCGCGCGGAACGATGACTTCGCCCGTTGTCGGGTTCTTGACGTCTTCCTGCGCCGTGCGTCCCAGCACGCGTTCGCCCAAAGTCGCAACAACCGTCGTGCCGTCCAAAGCCGCCGTTACCCAAATGCCTCGCGTCGTGCCGCAATCGTCTTCGCAAACGATGGCGTCCTGCGCAACGTCGACCAGACGACGGGTCAGGTAACCGGAGTTTGCGGTCTTCAAAGCGGTATCGGACAAGCCTTTGCGCGCGCCGTGGGACGAGTTGAAGTATTCCGCCACGGACAGTCCTTCTTTAAAGTTCGCGATAATCGGCGTTTCGATGATTTCGCCGTTCGGTTTTGCCATCAAACCGCGCATACCGCCCAGCTGTTTCATTTGCGCCGCGGAACCGCGCGCCCCGGAATGAGCCATCATGTAAACCGAGTTAATCGGTTTTGAGGGATCGTCTTTCGAAATTTCTTTCATCATTTCGTCAGCGATTTTATCCGTGCAGGCGGACCAAGCGTCAACGACTTTGTTATAGCGTTCGCCGTTGGTAATCAAACCGTCGGTGTACTGCTTTTCGAATTCCTTGACTTTCGATTCGGTTTCTTTAATCAGCTTCCATTTTGTCTTGGGGACAATCATGTCGTCCTTGCCGAACGAAACGCCGGAAACAGCCGCGTATTTGTAGCCCATATTCTTGATGCGGTCGACAAAGATGCAGGTTTCTTTCTGTCCGCAATAACGGTAAACCTGATCGATGATGTCGGCGATTTCCTTTTTACGCAACAAGCGGTTGAACAACGCAAACGGCAAATTCGGATGTTTGGGCAGAACCTGCGACAGCAAAACGCGTCCGGGGGTTGTGTCGAACACTTTGCGCACGATTTTGCCCTCTTCGCCCATGACTTCCAGACGGCATTTGATTTTCGTCTGATAGGTCACAAAGCCGTTGTACAGCGCGTGTTCGACTTCGTCCACGCCCGAGAAAACCATTCCCTCGCCTTTCTGACCCGCGCGTTCCAAGCTCAGGTAGTACAAGCCCAAAATCATATCTTGGGTCGGCACGATAATCGGCTTGCCGTTTGCGGGGGACAGAATGTTGTTGGTGGACATCATCAAAACGCGGGCTTCCAACTGCGCTTCCAGCGACAAAGGAACGTGAACCGCCATTTGGTCGCCGTCAAAGTCGGCGTTGAACGCCGTGCAAGCCAGCGGGTGCAGCTGAATCGCCTTGCCTTCAATCAAGACGGGCTCAAACGCTTGAATGCCCAGTCTGTGCAGAGTCGGCGCGCGGTTCAGCAAAACGGGATGTTCGCGGATGACTTCTTCCAGAATGTCCCACACTTCGGGGCGTTCTTTTTCGACCATGCGCTTAGCCGCTTTGATGGTCGTCGCCATGCCGTACAGTTCCAGTTTGGAATAAACGAACGGTTTGAACAGTTCCAAAGCCATTTTCTTGGGGATGCCGCATTGCTGCAATTTCAGTTCGGGCCCCACGACAATCACGGAACGACCGGAGTAGTCGACGCGCTTACCCAGCAAGTTCTGACGGAAACGGCCTTGTTTGCCTTTCAGCATATCCGCCAAGGATTTCAGCGGGCGTTTGTTCGCGCCCGTAATCGCGCGACCGCGGCGACCGTTGTCGAACAAAGCGTCGACGGATTCCTGCAGCATGCGTTTTTCGTTGCGGATGATGATTTCCGGCGCGCGCAGTTCCATCAAGCGTTTCAAACGGTTGTTGCGGTTGATGACGCGGCGGTACAAGTCGTTCAAGTCGGACGTCGCGAAACGGCCGCCGTCCAGCGGAACCAGCGGACGCAATTCGGGCGGAATGACGGGAATGACATCCAAAATCATCCATTCGGGCTTCGAACCCGATTCCAAGAACGCTTCCACCAGTTTCAAGCGTTTCACCAATTTCTTGCGGCGGGCTTCTGAAGCCGTCGAACGCAGTTCGGCGCGAATGGTTTCCGCTTCGGATTCCAAGTCGATGGACGACAGGATTTCTTTCAGCGCTTCCGCACCGATGCCCGCGCGGAAAGAATCTTCGCCGTAGTCTTCAATCGCGCGCTGATACTGTTCTTCGGTCAGCAGTTCGTTGACTTTCAGCGGGGTCAGCCCCGGTTCGATAACGATGTATTTTTCAAAATACAGCACCGCTTCCAAATCTTTGAGCATCATATCGACCAGCAAGCCGATGCGCGACGGCAAAGATTTCAAAAACCAGATGTGCGCGACGGGAGCCGCCAGTTCAATGTGTCCCATGCGTTCGCGGCGCACTTTGGACAACGTAACTTCGACGCCGCATTTTTCGCAGACAATGCCGCGGTATTTCATGCGCTTGTATTTGCCGCACAAGCATTCATAGTCCTTGACAGGTCCGAAAATGCGCGCGCAGAACAAACCGTCGCGTTCGGGCTTGAACGTGCGGTAGTTGATGGTTTCGGGCTTTTTCACTTCGCCGTACGACCAAGAACGAATCCGTTCCGGAGAAGCCAATGAAATTTGAATCTGATCAAACGCCTGCGAAGTCGTAACAGATCCCAAAACTTTTGTTATTTCGTTCATAACATTCCTCTTTCGTAAGATTCGATTCTCAGTATTGACGCTGCTTCAATTCAACGTCCAGACACAAGGAGTGCATTTCCTTGACCAGAACGTTGAACGATTCGGGAATACCCGCTTCGAACTTGTCGTCGTTGTGAATGATGGATTCGTAAACCTTTGTACGACCGGACACGTCGTCGGACTTGACCGTCAGGATTTCCTGCAGGGTATAAGCCGCTCCGTACGCTTCCAAAGCCCACACTTCCATTTCGCCGAAACGCTGACCGCCGAATTGCGCTTTACCGCCCAAAGGCTGCTGCGTAACCAAGCTGTACGGACCAATCGAACGCGCGTGGATTTTTTCGTCAACCAAGTGGTGCAGTTTCAGCATGTAGGTAATGCCGACGGTGACGGGACGGTCGAACGGTTCGCCCGTTCTGCCGTCGAACAGCTGAACCTGTCCCGAAACGGGCAGTCCCGCTTTTTGCAGCATTTCGTTGATGTCGGATTCGCGCGCACCGTCGAAAACGGGGGTTGCAATCGGCAGACCGCCTTTGAGGTTGTCCGCCAGTTCCAACACTTCGTCGTCGCTCAGTTTGGCGATGTTGGCGTTGTATTCTTTCTTGCCGTACACGTCTTCCAGTTTGGCGCGCAAATCGTCGACCGTCGCTTTCTTGGCTTCGACCTGTTCATACAAAGCATGAACCTGTTTGCCCAGTTCGCGGCAAGCCCAACCCAAATGGCATTCCAAAATTTGTCCGACGTTCATACGCGACGGCACGCCCAGCGGGTTCAACACCAAGTCGACGGGGGTTCCGTCCGCAATGTGCGGCATGTCTTCAATCGGCAGAATGCGGGAAACAACACCTTTGTTTCCGTGACGCCCCGCCATCTTGTCGCCCGGCTGCAATTTGCGCTTCACGGCGATAAAGACTTTGACCATCTTCAACACACCCGGAGGCATTTCGTCGCCGCTTTGGACTTTTTCGACTTTGTTTTCAAAGCGTTCCTGCAGTTTTTCAATATCCGCGTCGAACACTTTGGACAGTTTTTCGATGTCCGCCATCACTTCGTCGTTTTCGACGGCAAGTTTGCGCAATTCCTTGCGCGGCAGAGCGTCCAGCATTTCTTTGGTCAGCACCGCGCCCGATTCGACGTTTTTAACGCCGACCGTCGCTTTTTGGTCAACCAGCAAAGCGCGCAGACGGTCATAGAACGAACCTTCCAAAATCGCTTTTTCGGCATCACGGTCTTTCGCCAAAGCTTCGATTTCGCGTCTTTCGATGTCCAGCGTGCGCTGATCTTTGTCAACGCCGCGGCGGTTAAAGACGCGGACTTCGACGACCGTTCCTGCGATTCCGGGCGGTACACGCAAAGACGTGTCGCGGACATCGGCGGCTTTTTCACCGAAAATGGCGCGCAGCAGTTTTTCTTCCGGCGTCATCGGCGATTCGCCTTTCGGCGTGACTTTGCCGACCAGAATGTCGCCCGCTTTGACTTCGGCGCCGATGTAAACGACACCCGCTTCGTCCAGCTGTTTCAACGCTTCTTCGCCGACGTTCGGAATGTCGCGCGTGATTTCTTCCTGTCCCAGTTTGGTATCGCGCGCCATCACTTCGAATTCGTCAATGTGAATCGAGGTGAACACGTCGTCGCGCGCAATGCGTTCGGAAATCAAAATAGCGTCTTCGTAGTTGTAACCGTTCCACGGCATGTACGCCACCAGAACGTTGCGTCCCAGCGCCAATTCGCCCAGCTGGGTCGAACCGCCGTCGGCAATGATGTCGCCCGAAGCGACGATGTCGCCGACTTTGACCAAAGGACGTTGCGTAATGCAGGTCGATTGGTTCGAACGCTGGAATTTGTGCAGTTTGTAGATGTCAACGCCCGATTCGTCGGCTTTGATTTTGCCCGTGGCGCGAACGACGATGCGTTTCGCGTCAACGCTCTGCACGACGCCCGCGCGTTTGGCGACAATCGAAGCGCCCGAGTCGCGCGCAACCGCGGCTTCCATTCCCGTACCGACCAGCGGAGCGTCCGCTTGCAGCAAAGGAACAGCCTGACGCTGCATGTTCGACCCCATCAAAGCGCGGTTCGCGTCATCGTTTTCCAAGAACGGAATCAGCGCCGCCGCAACGGAAACCAGCTGTTTCGGCGAAACGTCGATAAGCGTGATTTCTTCGGGCGGACACAGAACGAATTCGCCGTTTTTACGGCAAGCAACCAATTTGTCTTTGACAAAGCAGTCTTTGCTGTCCAATTCCGCGTTCGCTTCGGCGATGACTTCCTTGCCTTCTTCCATCGCGGACAGATAGACGACTTCTTTTGTGACTTTGCCGTCGACAACCTTGCGATACGGGCTTTCGATAAAGCCGTACTGGTTGACGCGGGCATACGTCGCCAAAGAGTTAATCAAGCCGATGTTCGGACCTTCGGGGGTTTCAATCGGGCAGATACGACCGTAATGCGTCGGATGAACGTCGCGGACTTCAAAGCCTGCGCGGTCGCGCGTCAAGCCGCCGGGTCCCAAAGCGGACAAACGGCGTTTGTGCGTCACTTCCGCCAGCGGGTTGTTCTGGTCCATAAACTGCGACAGCTGGGAAGAGCCGAAGAATTCACGAACGGCGACGGCGGCGGGTTTCGCGTTAATCAAATCATGCGGCATTGCCGTATCAATGTCGCCCGTGCCGGAGCTCATGCGTTCGCGAATCGCGCGTTCCATGCGCAGCAAGCCGATGCGGTACTGATTTTCCATCAGTTCGCCGACCGAACGGACACGGCGGTTGCCCAAGTTGTCGATATCGTCGATTTCGCCGCGACCGTCTTTCAGTTCGACCAGCACGCGGACGATTTCCAAAATGTCCTCTTTGCGCAAAATGCGGGGAGTATCTGCTTTTTCGAAATTCAGGCGCGAATTCATTTTGACGCGACCGACCGCGGACAAATCGTAGTGTTCCAAATCAAAGAACAGACTGCGGAACAGCGCATCGGCGGATTCGACGGTGGGCGGTTCACCCGGACGCATCACTTTGTAAATGTCGACCAAAGCGTCTTCGCGGGTTCTGTTTTTGTCGGCAGCCATCGTGTTGCGGATGTACGCGCCGACGTTGACGTTGTCGATATGCAGAACGGAAAATTCTTTGATTTTGAATTTCTTGAACGTTTCCAACATCGCTTCGGTGATTTCGTCACCCGCTTCGGCAAGGATTTCACCCGTTTTTTCGTTAATCATGTCTTCGGCGACAAAACGACCGATAAGTTCGTCGTCGTTGACGCGGATTTCTTCGACACCGTCTTTTTCGAATTTTTTCAGTTTGGCGGTGTTGACTTTCTCGCCCGCTTCCATCAGCACTTCGCCCGATTTGGCGTCGACCAAATCGTAACGCAGTTTCGTGCCTTTCAAATGTTTGGCAATCAGCGGGGTTTTGAAGCCTTTTTTGTCAGCCGTGAAGACCACTTTGTCATAGAAGTAGGACAGGATTTCTTCCTGGCTCATCCCTTGGACTTCCAACAGGTCGACGGAACGCCCTTCGGCTTCGCGCGCTTTGCGCAAATCTTCCGTCGCCTTGGATTCCAAAGCGTACAGCAGAGTCGTTACAGGCAGTTTGCGGCGGCGGTCAATGCGGACATAGACCAAATCTTTGGCGTCGAATTCAAAATCCAGCCAAGAACCGCGGTACGGAATGACACGGGCGGCGAACAAATATTTGCCCGAAGAATGGGTTTTGCCCTTGTCATGGTCAAAGAACACGCCGGGAGAACGGTGCATCTGGGAAACAATAACGCGTTCCGTGCCGTTGACGACAAACGTTCCCGTTTCCGTCATCAGGGGCATGTCGCCCATGTAGACGTCCTGTTCCTTAATATCGCGAATCGAACGCGATCCCGTTTCTTCGTCAACATCCCAAACGACCAGACGCAACGTTACGCGCAAAGGAGCCGAATAGGTCATGCCGCGCTGAATGCATTCATCGACATCGTATTTCGGTTCGTCCAGTTCGTATTTGACAAATTCCAATTCGCCGCGACCGGAATAGTCTTTAATCGGGAAAACCGATTTCAGCGCTTCCTGCAAACCCGTATCGGTTCTTTTGGCGGCGGGAACATCCGATTGAAGGAATTGAGCATAAGAGCTTTTCTGAACTTCGATAAGATTGGGCATCGGTGCGACAGAAGGGATTCTGCCAAAATTTTTGCGTACTCTCTTGCGGCCTGTGAAAGATTTGACCATAACTGCTCCCCATTCTTAAAAAGAGATAAAAATTCTGTTGCGTCCGTGTTGTATTTGAATGCCCCGAACGCCAAGCATTTTAAACGACTTCAAGGACCGGACGAAAGGGACACTAATCCCTTTGTCGTCCGATCCCCAAAATTACGCAGTTAAAGCCAAATTATTTAACTTCAACTTTGGCGCCGGCTTTTTCCAGCTGTTCTTTCATCTTGGCAGCGTCTTCTTTGCTGACAGCTTCTTTAACAGTCTTGGGCGCACCTTCGACCAAGTCTTTGGCTTCTTTCAGACCCAGACCGGTGATAGCGCGGACTTCTTTAATGACGTTGATTTTGTTGGCACCGGCTTCGACCAGAACGACATCGAATTCGGTTTTTTCTTCAGCGGCGGCGGCACCGGCACCAGCAGCGGCGGCAGCGACGGGAGCAGCAGCGGAAACGCCCCATTTTTCTTCCAACATTTTGGACAGTTCGGCAGCTTCCAACACTGTCAAAGCAGACAATTCATCAACGATTTTGGCGAGATCAGCCATTTTCTTAAACTCCGTTTAGTTATTAAACACATCGTACCGATTGGTACAAAAACATTGCGGGGATTGCTCCCCAAGACTTGTAACCGCTTACGCAGCCTGTTCTTTGTCGGCATACGCTTTGCAAACGCGCGCGATTTGAGCGCCGGGGGCCTGCAACAGACCGACCAGTTTTCCGCGCAGTTCGTCCAGGGACGGCAATTCACCCAGTTCTTTGACCTGAGCAACGGACAACGTTTGTCCGTTCATGATTGCACCCAGAACAATCAGTTTTTCGTTTTTCTTGGCGAATTGAACAACAGCTTTGGCGGCGGCAATCGGATCTTCCGAGAACGACACGGCGGTCGGTCCTTTCATCAGATCGCTCAGGCTTTCATACTGTGTTCCTGCAAGAGCAAGGCGAGTAATACGGTTTTTGGTCACGCGAAACTTTGCGCCCGCTTCACGAACTTTGTTACGCAATTCCGACATTTCGGCAACCGTCAGCCCGACATAGTGGGTGACAACAACCAAAGAGGCGGACTTGAAGTCTTCGTTCATGGTCGAGAGCAATTCAGATTTTTGTTCCCGTTTCACTTTTGTATCCTCAATGATTCCTTTCGAAAGCAACGCCTTCGAAAGTTCAGTTAAACCCGACATCCACCCCCATGGTGAACGTCGATTCCTGTCCAAAAGCTCAAGCCAAAACCACTTTTAACGGAGCGGCTTTATAAAAACTTGTTCCTCTGTCTATGCAGGCGGTTCCCCATTAAACAATTCAAAACGAATCGAACCTGCGGTCTTGGACAGGTTCGGGGGAACGGCGGTTGCCCGTCTTTCCCCCAACCCCGAATCGGCAAACCGATTCGGTATCCTTTGTTATTTTCCCGAAGCCAACGAAGCGATGTTGGGAACGGAAACTTTCACGCCGACGCCCTGAGTCGTGCTCAACGCGACAGCTTTCAAATAAGTGCCTTTGATGCTGGCGGGTTTGGCTTTCAAAACAGCCTGAGCAAACGCCAAAACGTTTTCTTTGATTTTGGCTTCGTCAAAGCTGATTTTGCCCACGCCCGCATGAATCTGACCGGCGGCTTCGACGCGGAATTCGACCTGACCGGCTTTAACCGCTTTGACCGCACCGGCGACATCCATCGTAACGGTACCCAGTTTCGGGTTCGGCATCAAGCCGCGGGGCCCCAAAACTTTACCCAAACGACCGACGACACCCATCATATCAGGGGTCGCAATGCAGCGTTCGAAATTGATGGTGCCTTTCATGACTTCTTCCATCAAATCTTCCGCACCGACGACATCGGCTCCGGCTTTTTTCGCTTCTTCGGCTTTGGCACCGCGGGCGAAAACGGCAACGCGAACGGTTTTACCCGTACCGTTGGGCATTCCGACAACGCCGCGAATCATCTGATCCGCCTGACGCGGGTCGACATTCAAGCCCATCACGATTTCGACCGTTTCGTCGAACTTGGCTTTGGGAGCGGCTTTCAGCAGAGCAATGGCTTCGTCCAGCTCGTAAGCTTTCGCGGGATCGACGGCCTTGTAAGCAGCCGTTAAACGTTTTCCTTTAGTAGCCATCTTCTCTTACTCCACCACATCGATACCCATGGAACGCGCCTGTCCCGCAACCATCTGCATGGCGGCTTCAACCGTCGAGCAGTTCAGGTCGGGCATTTTCTTTTCGGCGATTTCTTTAATCTGGGCTTTGGTCAGTTTACCGACTTTCGAGCGACCGGGTTCTTTCGAACCTTTGGCGACGCCCGCCGCTTTAACGATGAAATAGCTCACCGGCGGCATTTTCGTAATGAAAGAGAAAGTACGATCCGCATAAGCCGTAATGACGACGGGAATCGGCATACCCGGTTCCAATTTTTGCGTCGCAGCATTGAACGCTTTGCAGAATTCCATAATGTTCAGACCGCGCTGACCCAAGGCAGGACCTACGGGAGGCGACGGATTTGCTTTACCCGCCGGGATTTGCAATTTGATATACCCGACAATTTTCTTTGCCATTGTTAAACCTCTAAATCACAAACAAGCGATTCGCTTTAAGGCTTGCGGTGCGATAAATGGCTTATCTTCCGCAAAACGTCTTTATCGGGCGAATCGAAACCGACAAAGACGTTTAAACTGTTTCTTAGACTTTTTCGACCTGAGAATATTCCAGTTCGACAGGAGTCGAACGACCGAAAATGGAAACAGAAACTTTCAAACGGGCTTTTTCGTCATCCGATTCTTCAACAAACCCCACAAAGGAAGCAAACGGACCGTCAATGACGCGAACCTGTTCGCCCACTTCATAAGAAACGGAGCTTTTAGGTCTTTCGACACCTTCGGAAACCTGATGCAAGATGCGCTGCGCTTCGGATTCGGTAATCGGAGTCGGACGTTCGCGCGCCCCCAAGAATCCCGTCACCCGCGGCGTATTTTTAACCAAATGCCATGTTTCGTCGGTCATTTCCATTTTGACCAAGACATAGCCCGGGAAAAATTTGCGTTCGGAATTGACTTTCGATCCGCGGCGGACTTCAACGACTTCTTCAGTCGGAACCAGAACCTGCTCAAACGAATCGGTCATTCCCTTTTGCGCCGCCAATTCAAGAATCGACTCGGCGACTTTTTTTTCAAAACCAGAATAAACGTGTAAAACGTACCAACGGGCGGCCATAGCCTAACCTCCCAATCCAAGAATCAATTTCATCGCATAACCGATGATTTGATCCACGACAAAAAAGAACAATGCGGCGAGTACTGTAAAAATAATCACCATCAAGGAAGACATCATCGTTTCTTTGCGGGTCGGCCAAACAACTTTGCCGATTTCCTGCCGAACTTGACGTAAAAACAATACAGGATGCATTTTTGCCATAAAAAGAAATTCCTACTTTGGCGGTTTGGCAGGGGCAGTAGGAATCGAACCCGCAACCCCCGGTTTTGGAGACCGGTGCTCTACCAATTGAGCTATACCCCTAAACCGCTGTCTGAGATCCCTTTAACCAAAACGAAAGGGATGAGCTAAACTACCCATCCCTTTCGGAAAAATCAAGAAGAAAATTTGAAAAAATTCAAATTACTCGATAATTTTAGAAACGACGCCGGCGCCGACGGTACGACCGCCTTCGCGAATCGCGAAGCGCAGACCTTCGTCCATAGCAATCGGGGTAATCAACGACACTTTGATGTGAACGTTGTCGCCCGGCATCACCATTTCAACACCCGGTTCCAGTTCAATCGTTCCCGTCACGTCCGTCGTGCGGAAATAGAACTGCGGACGATAGTTCGAGAAGAACGGTGTATGACGGCCGCCTTCTTCTTTCGTCAGAATGTAGCATTTCGATTCGAACACTTTGTGCGGCGTGATGGATTTCGGAGCTGCCAGAACCTGACCGCGTTCGACTTCTTCACGTTTCGTACCGCGCAACAGAACACCGATGTTGTCGCCCGCTTCGCCTTGATCCAGCAATTTGCGGAACATTTCAACGCCCGTGCACGTCGTCGTCTGCGTCGGTTTGATGCCGACGATTTCAATCGTGTCGCCTACTTTGATGACGCCGCGTTCGACACGTCCCGTCACAACCGTACCACGGCCCGAAATCGAGAACACGTCTTCAATCGGCATCAAGAACGGTTTGTCCTTCGGACGTTCCGGCTGCGGAATGTAATCGTCAATCGCTTTCATCAATTCAATGATGGAGTCTTCGCCGATCTTCTTGTCTCCGTCTTCCAGAACCGCCAGAGCGGATCCTTTGATGATGGGAATTTCGTCGCCCGGGAAGTCATACGACGACAACAGGTCGCGGATTTCCATTTCGACCAATTCCAGCAATTCGGGGTCGTCAACCTGATCGACTTTGTTCATGTACACGACCAGCGCGGGAACGCCGACCTGACGCGCCAACAGAATGTGTTCGCGGGTCTGCGGCATGGGACCGTCCGCCGCGGAAACAACCAGAATCGCACCATCCATCTGCGCGGCGCCCGTGATCATGTTCTTCACATAGTCGGCGTGCCCCGGGCAGTCAACGTGCGCATAGTGACGTTTGTCCGTTTCGTATTCCACGTGCGACGTGTTAATCGTAATGCCGCGCGCGCGTTCTTCCGGCGCTTTGTCGATGTTCGCGTAATCGACAAACTGCGCTTCGCCTTTCTTCGCCAACACTTTCGTGATCGCCGCCGTCAACGTCGTTTTACCGTGGTCAACGTGTCCGATCGTGCCGATGTTGCAGTGCGGCTTCGTTCTCGTAAACTTCTCTTTTGCCATTTTGTAGATATCCCTATCCGTTTAAACAAAAAGCCCCCTCGTCGGCGGCCGCGAAAATGCAGGAAAAAAGGAGGGATGTTCCCTTCGCTCTTTTCAAGCTTCTAATGGAGCGGGTGATGGGAATCGAACCCACGTAGTAAGCTTGGAAGGCTTCTGCTCTACCATTGAGCTACACCCGCAGGATGGTGGATGGGGCTAGATTCGAACTAGCGTACGCTCACGCGGGCAGATTTACAGTCTGCTGCCATTAACCACTCGGCCACCCATCCGTTCCATGTTGCGAAAGCAACGTCCTTTGAATACGGGATTTCGAGGGCGTTTGTCAACACAAAAAATGAAATAAAGTCTTTTTCTTTTGAAAAAATATGCTAAAACCGTTCTTAAAGCTTATTGTTATAAAGAGTATGGATATGGCTAAACACGACAAAAAGAACGCCGCGCCCTCCCGCAAGCCCGAATCGAACTCGGCAAAAGGACTGTGGCTGTACGGCTATCACCCCGTTACGGCGGCTTTGCAAAATCCGAACCGCACGATTCTGCGCCTGCTGATGACCAAGGAAACGGCGGGCGAGCTGGCGAACACTTTGCACAAAGCGGTCGAATACGAATCGGTGTCGCGCGCCGACCTTGACCAGCTGCTGCCCAAAGGCGCGGTGCATCAGGGGATTGCGGCGCTGGTTCAGCCCCTGCCCGACTTTTATATAGACGATTTGCCCGAAAAGGAATCGTCGTTGGTGGTTTTGCTGGATCAAGTAACGGACCCGCACAACGTCGGGGCAATTCTGCGCTCTGCGGCGGCATTCGGCGCGGACGCGGTGCTGATGACGGAACGCAACGCCCCCGAAGCGACGGGAACTTTGGCGAAATCGGCATCGGGCGCGTTGGAGCTTGTCCCCCTTGCCGCCGTGTCGAATCTGTCGCGGACAATGCAAGATTTAAAGGACAAAGGGTACTGGTGCGTCGGCATGGACGGGCGCGCGGACAAAACGCTGCGCGAAGCCGATTTGCCGAAAAAAATCGTCCTTGTTATGGGGTCGGAGGGCTACGGTTTGCGCCGTCTGACCGCGGAAAACTGCGATTTTATGGTCAAACTGCCCATTTCGCCCAAGGTCGAAAGCCTGAACGTTTCGAACGCGGCGGCAATCGCTTTGTACGATTTGAGCCAGCGGCTTTAAGTTTATCTTAGCAATTTGGGACTACTTCTAAAACATTGTGTTTTTTGAAAAAGGATTCGGGAATGTCGGAAAATACGGAAAGCAACACGCTGCAGGCGGGATGTTTGAAACGAATCGCAGAATCGACGCGCCATTTGTTCGACCGTCTGGGCGACAGCGCGGCGGAACTGGTCGCGGATGATTTTTCGACAAGCGGATTTTCCTTTAAAAACAACAAAGTTTTGCATTCTTTTTTAATCGGAACGGCATTGGGAACGCTGTCCACGCTTGCCGTTCTGCATTGGGAACGTCCGACCGCCAAAGAGCAGGAAAACGCCCTGCTGATGGAAGAACGCGCCGCCGAAACGCCGTCTTTGACCCCGATTGCGGAAATCGACCTGCCTTTGACGCCCGAATCGGTCGAATCCGCCGAATCGGATGAAACGACAGAAACCGCGGAAGCCGAAGAAGCCCCCGTTCCCGACAATATTGAAAAATTCGAAATCAAGCCGCGTGAAAGCTTGGCGGTCGTTCTGCGCCGCGCGGGATTGACGAATCAGGAAAGCTATCAGGTCACGACGGCTTTGTCGGACGTTTTGAATTTGAAACAGGTTCAAATCGGCGACACGGTCGAAGTCGGCACGACCAAAGACAACGACGGCAACAGCCATCTGCTTTCCGTTACGCTGGAAGACCGTCACGGGAACCGCTATACGGCGGCGCGCGGCGTGGACGACGCGTTTGAAGCCTCCATGCTGCCGCCCGAAGTGACGCTCAAAGCCGAAATCGCATCGGGCGACATTGACGGGGCTTTTGTCGTCAACGCCAAACAAAGCGGCATTCCGACTAACGTGATTTCGCAGATTATCTGGGCTTTCGACGGTCCCGTCGACTTTACGCGCGATTTGCGCAAAGGCGATTCGTTCACCGCCGTCTTTAACAAAGAATACAACAAAAACAACGAACCGACGGGAAACGGCGAACTGCTTTACGCCGCTTTGAATCTGAAAACGACGGGAACCCACGAACGCTACCGCTACACGGACAGCAAAGGGCACGAGGATTTTTACGACGACAAGGGCAAAATCGCCCGCAAACTGTTCGTCATGCATCCGCTGAAAAATCCGCGTCAGACTTCCCGTTTCGGGCAAAGAAAGCACCCGATTCTGGGCTACAAGATTATGCATTGGGGCACGGATTTCGGCGCCCCCGTCGGCACACCCGTCCGCGCGCCGGGCGAAGGCACGGTTACGCAGTCGGGACGCCGCGGTTCTTACGGCCGCTATGTGCAAATCAAGCATAATTCGGAGTATTCGTCGGCTTATGCGCATATGAGCCGAATCGACGACAAAATTTATGTCGGCAAACGCGTCAAAGCCGGCGAAGTCATCGGCTACGTGGGCAATACGGGACGTTCGACGGGACCGCACCTGCATTGGGAACTGATTAAAAACGGACAGAAAATCAACCCGACGACACAGCAGATTACGGCTCAGCGCAAACTGGTCGGCACGGAATTGAGCCTGTTTTTGGACGCGCGCAACCAAATGCGCGAAAAAATGGCGGACGAAACGGCGTATGCCAAGGCGGAAGCCCTGCCCGAAAGCCGCAAAATGGCTTATCAGGAACCCAAAAAAGTCAAAAAAGCCAAACCCGCCCGCAAACCCAAAACGCAAAAAACGGCTTACCGCAAAACAAAATCCCCGCGCGGATGACGGGGATATTTCGACGGGTTGAAATTTGGTCGGGGCGACAAGATTCGAACTTGCGACATTCTGCTCCCAAAGCAGACGCTCTACCAGGCTGAGCCACGCCCCGACGACCAAATGGAAATTAGCGGACTTCACCGCCGTTTTCAAGCAATAATATTCTGTCGCCGACTTTTATGTTCAAACGTTCGGACGCGCCCGCATTCAATTCCAGCACGCCGCGGCTTTTAAAGCTTGACGCAATGCGTTCGCGCGAAAAAGGAACCGTGCCGCCGACGATTTCGTTGATTGT
The DNA here is from genome assembly GCA_963604715.1 of Limosilactobacillus gorillae. Taxonomy (GTDB): domain Bacteria; phylum Pseudomonadota; class Alphaproteobacteria; order CAAGCB01; family CAG-977; genus UBA2903. The sequence goes on along the minus strand of CAVCSV010000013.1, from coordinate 24,023 downwards.
GCCGTCTTTGTCGAAAAACAGCATATCCAGCGACAGCGGCGTATTCGCCATCCACATCGTAACGGGACGCGGTTTTCCGAAATCGAACAGCATCCCCGCCGTTTCATCCATTTCCGTCCTGAACATCAATCCGCGCGCCTGTTTGGCGGGCGTGTCCGCCAATTCCGCCCGAATCGTCAAAGACGAGCCGTCCGTCCGCCGAACGGTCACATCGGCTTTGTCGAATACAAACGCGCTTTGCGCCTGCGCCGAACAGCCGAAAAACAACACAAACAAAAAAACCGCCCAACGCATGACGCCTCCCGATATGAAAAAGGGTCGGAAAATTCCGACCCTTTGTTTCCTTATTTTCCGAACGGAGAATAATTTTTCAAGTCGGCGGCGGGAGTTGTGGAAGCTACGGTATCCGCCTTTTGCTCGGCGGACGCCGCTTCCGTTTTTTCGGCATCCTCCTCCGCGGGCTGAGCGGCGGGCGCGGAAACGTTCAGCACTTCAACCGCAGTCGTCAGCGTTTTGTTTTCCTTTGTCGCGGGTGAATTCATATACACCGTCGTCTTGCCGTCAACCGTCGAAATATCCAGCGTTTTGGTGTTGGCGTGGTCAAGGAACGTCAGCGTGCTGCTGCCGGGCTGAGCCTGCAAAGCCGCCGTCGAACCGACCGTTTCCGTCATCGCCAGAACGGCGCGGTCGCCCGTCATGTCGATACTGGACGTTTTGCCGTCGATGACCACCGACGAATCGCCCGTGCTGACCATGTCAATCGACGCCTCGCCCGTTCCCGACAGCCCCATATAGATATTGTTTTTGCCCGTATCGTCCGTAACGGACATCGAACGGATGGAGTTGCTCAATCCGATATTGATTTTGCCTTTGTATACGTCGGTCAGCGACATGGACGCGTTTTTGTTGTCGACCGCCATGGCGATGATGGGGAATTTGCCTTTGTGCATCATGGCAAACGACGTCGTCGTATCGTCGGCGTTCCAAATGCCGCGAATGTTGCCCGCGGAATCTTTCAGCATGAACACCTGCGCTTCGACAACGGAGGGAATGCCGATATCTTTCGGGTCAATGTTGTCGCCGTCCGCGGCGTTCGCCGAACGGTTCAGCGACACGGCGCCCGACAAAGCCGCCAAAACCGCGCAACACGTCAAGCCGACGACGTATTGTTTCAACGCACGGCATTTCTTTTCCAAAGTTTGAACGCGTAATTCCAAATCCTGCATAATCGGCTCCATTCGAGTTATATTTGCTTCAGTTTAAAGGAAAAGTGATTAAAAATCCCTTTATTTATTTGCGGGAATCCATTTTTTTACGGCAACGGTTTTGCCCGTTCCCGTGCGCATGACGCGCAGTCCCGACAAAACGGGGCTTTGGCGGAAATTTTCGCTTTTTCCAGAATAGTACAGCCGCATATCCTCGATGCCGATTTCCGAATCTTCCCCCGCGGCGAAAGCGCGGGCGTACGGGTCGTGCCCGCAAATCGTGCGGTACAGCCATTCCGCCGAATAAGCGCCGAACCGCCGCCAAATCGTTTCCATAAAGGACACCGCCTTTTTATCCAAAGATTGATATTGCAGAACGGGACGCGCCGACGCGTAAAGCCTGTACGAATTCGGTTCGACGGGACCGCGCGCCGAAGCCAGAAAAACAGCGGGAATAAAGCGTTTCCCGTTTGAAACGGCGGCATAATACCCTTGGGCGAGGTACAGCAAATACTGCATTTTCATCGGTTGCAAATACTCGCCGTCGTTCAGCGCGGCGTCCAAAAACCATTCGGCGGCATCGAAAACGGACGGCAAAGACGGTATTTCCATTTGAATTTTTCCTGTAATTCGTATAAAAAACAACGTATACTTGAGCTTTAAGTGTACACTTGTTTTCGTAAAAAAATACTGAATGAGGGTCGATATGGTCGATAATCAACAAAACGGACAGAACCCGCCCGCGCCGGCGGCTGTGAAAAAAATGGTCAAGCTTCCGATGGTCAAACGGGTGAAAGTCCCCGTCGCCGGACAAGCCGTCCCTCATCCCGTCCCCCCCGCCGCCGCGGCGCAACCCGCGCCCAAAATCATCCAGCCGGAGGTGTCCGACACCGAGCCGCCTTTGCCGCCCGAAGAGGAAGACTACCCGACTCCTCAACCCATCTATGCGGAAACACCGAAACCCGCCGTTCAGCCTCAGCCCGTAAACCAGCCCGTTTCGCCCCAACCTGCGGCACAGCCCGCCGCGCCCGCTGCGGAATCTCAACCCGTTCCGCCGGCGCAAACGGTGCATCAGCCGACTTCTTCCGCCGCCGAACCGCCTTTGCCGCCCGAAGAAAAAGGCGGCACGCCCGTCGAAACGTCGAAAATTTCTTCGCGCAAGCGGCGGCGCGACAAAATCCAATCGGGAAAAGCCGCCGAAAACGCCGCCAAAAAGAAAGCTCAGCAGGCGATTGAAGACGCCAAGAAAAAAGCGTCGTCGTTTTGGAAGAAAAAAATCGTAAAATCGGGCATGTTCGTCGTTCTTTTGTGCGCTGTTCTGGCGGGCGTTTATTCCTATCTGCCCGTTCTGGCGGAAAAGAAACTGCCCGAAATTTTCGCCGCAAACGGATTGAAACTGCGGTCGTTCAAAGTCAAAGAACTGACCATCGGCACCATGGAACTGACAGGGCTGACCGACAAAGGCGGCACGCTGTCGATTTCATCCCTGAAAGCCGAATACTCGCTGAAAGAACTGCTGTTCGACAACAAATTGAAATCGATTACCGTCAACGGTTTGTCCGTCACGGGCGTCAGACGCGACGACGGCATTTCTTTGGGGGCGTTCGGCGAATTGCTGTCTTCGTCCGCGCAGGCGAAAAAAGGGCTGGAAATGGATTTGCCCAAGCTGTCGATTAACAACTCGTCGTTCGTTATGAAGCGCGAACGCGAAAAGGAACTGCTTGACGAAAACGGCGATCCGATTGACGAAACGGTTGTCGTCGGCTTTTCGGCAAAAGGAAAACTGCAAAAATCCGTTTTGGATTTGACGTTCTACACCGAATACGAATCGCCGCAAATGCGCCTGAGAACGACATCCGTTTTGAAAAAATCCGCCAACGAAGCGGAAATCAAAACGGAAATCACCGAAGGCGACGTATTGAAAGCCCCCGTCAAAACAAATCAAGACGATGCCGAGGATACCGTTTCGGAATCCGAACAGGAACCGCAGGTCATCGGTTCCGTCAAAGGAACGATGGAATTTTCCGTTCTGAACGGCGCGCTGACGAAAGGCGTCGGCAATCTGGCGCTGACGTCGTCGACGCAAACCCTGACTCTGGACGGCGAAGTCGTCCCGCAGGAAAAAGGGTTTGACCTGAGCTTGAAACTGAACCGTTCTTTCGAAGACAAAAAGGACGCGGCGGGCAAGCTGGTCGGCGATTTGACGCTGGAAGCCAAAAATCTGGAAATGAGCGGCACGGTTCACAAATTTTCGGGACGCTTGCCGCTGAAACTGTCTTCGACTTCTTTGTCGGACGGCAATAAACTGATTCAGCAGCTGAAAGTCGCCACCGATATTCAGATGAACTGCGACGAAGGCAAATGTTCGTTCAAACTGCTGGCGCCGATGCCCGTATCGTTCAACAGCGCGATTGTCAACACGCAGTTCCGCCAGTTCAAATTCTATCAGCCCGTCGCTTTGCGCATCAATCCCGATGCCAAGGAAGACTTCCTGTCCACTGACGGCGGGGCGCTGACGTTCAGCCTGCCGCTGTCGGGCTTTACGGCGCAGCTGTTCCTTGCCGACCAAATGGACAACCGCCAAATCGGACTGGCGATGAACGCATCGAAAATGCATCTGAAAACAAACGTGTTTTCGACAGGCGTTTCGGGTGATTTCGCTTTCGGACAGTCGTTCTATACGGACAAGGACATCAAAGCTTCGGGCGTTCAGGGCGCGTTTACGTTCGACGGAAACGCTTTGCCGTCGGGGCGGGTGCGCATTGCCGAAATCGAACTGAAAAAGAAAAACATCCTGCCGAATTTTTCAGCCGACATTGCGCTGAAACCGATGGGAACGGACGAATACGGCATAAAATCGCTGCTGTCCGTTCAAAACGGCGTCGCCACCGTTTCCGCCGAAGGCGCTTACGCTTTGCCGTCGCACGCATGGAATCTTTATGTCAATATACCGAAAGTCATCTTGTCCGAAACGGGATTGCCGATAGAATCCGTATTGCCGTTTATGGCTGACAAGGTATCCAAATCCACATCGGGCGCGTTTGCCGTAAAAGGGCGCGTTTCCATCGCACAGGGCAAAATGACGGGGCCCGTCACGCTGTTGTTGGACAATATTTCGACGCAATGGCAGGGCATGGATTTGCAGGGAATCAACGGCGTTGTGACTCTGACTTCGCTGTTGCCGCTGGAAACGCCCGAAAACCAGATGCTGTACATCGGGCGGTTCAATCCCGGAATGCCGTTCAACAACGCTTTGTTCAACTTCAAAGTGGTTGCCGAACGCGGGGTTCAGATTGCCAACGCGCGGATGACCTTTTCGGACGGACAGTTCAAAACGATTAAATCGTTCTTCTATCCTTACGACGGGGCGCCGTCCGCAATTTTGATGGAAGGCAGCGGCATCGATTTGCAGACGCTGGCGCGGAATCTGAAATCCTCCGCTTTGCAAATCGACGGCACGCTGAATTCGGAATGGAAAATGTCGTTCGGGGAAAAAGGACTGCAAATCGACCAAGCCAAACTGCTGTCCAAACTGCCGGGAACGATTCACTTCGACCCGTCCGTCAAAATCAAAAAAACGATGGACGCGGGCGTTGTCAAATTCCTGAGCGAAGTCATCGTCAAGCAGATGGGGATTACGATTCAGGGACCGCTGAACGGCGCGCTGACGTTTAAGACAAAAATCACGGGGCATTCGCCGCTGGAACAAAACGATTCGACGGTGAAATTCGAATTTTCGAACAGCTTTAAAAACCTGTTGAAAGAAGACACGACCCCCGTCGATCTGCCGTCCGACGTCATGCTGTCGATTCAAAACTTTATGAAATAACGGAGGCGTCATGCGCTTTGGGGAGTTTTCTTTGTTTGATGCGCAAGGGGTGGAGCTGACCGCCCCCGTCAAATGCAACGGAAGACTTTTAAAAGCGGGGCGCATTCTGGATTCCGCGGATATTTCCGATTTGCGCGCGGCGGGCATCAAAAAAATCGTCGGAGCGCAATTCGACGCGGCGGACATCAAACCCGAAACGGCGGCGGATATTCTGCTGAAATCCGTGTGCGGCGACTTTCTGCGCTACACCGCCCCGAACAAAGACGGGTACAGCGCGCTGTACGCGGACAGGGACGGCGTGTTTGTTTACGACACCGACCGCTTGCTGCGATTCAACGCCCACAGCGAACAAATCGCGCTGGCGGTGCTGTCGCCCTATACGCCCGTGTACAAGGGGCAGTTTTTGGGCAACCTGCGCCTGTTCGGTCCCGCTTTGCACGAAGACATCGTCAACGAAGCCGTAACAAAAATTTCGGGCATCGGCACTTTGCTGAAAATCTGCGGTTACGATTTCCGCAAAATCGCTTACATCCAAACGCAGACAACCATGGACGAAATCAAACCGCTGGATGATGCGGATTTGGTTCAGCGGTTCGGCGTATACGGCTTTGACACGGTTTACAAGGATTTGTGCGAACACAGCGTCGACAGAATCGAAAACGCCGTCCGAAACGCCATGGACGCGGGGGCTGAAATCGTTTTTGTGCAAAGCGCGGATGCGCCCGCGGACAGAAACGACGTCGTCCCCAAAGCGTTCGCCGAAGCTTCCGCCGACATCGAACGGATGAACTGGCCTTTGGACGCGGGAATCCCCTTGGTGCTGGCAAAACGCAAAGACGTCATGCTGCTGGGCTATGCGGCGATTGACTTCCAGCGTCCCGCATTCGACCGCCTGCTTCGTTTTCTGGCGACAAGGTCTTTACCGCCCGCGGAACAGTTCCCTTTGCTGACACAGGGAAGCCTGTCGCTGGAACGCATGGTTCAGCATTTGACGGACGACCAGATGCGCAGCTCGATTGCCGTCGGGAAACTGTCCGACAGCGATAAAATCGCCGTGGTGGTTTTGGCGGCGGGCGCGGGACGCCGAATGCCGGGAACGAACAAACTGCTGGAAACGGTCGGCGGGCAAACAATGGTCGAGCATGCGGTCGAAGCGGCATTGATGTCCAAAGCCGAATATGTTGCCGTCGTAACGGGACACGACGCGCAAAGAATCGAGCGCAAGCTGTCGCAATACGATGTCAAAATCGTGCGCAACGCGGATTATTCGTCGGGCGTGCTGGGGTCCATCCGACTGGGACTGTCCGTTTTGCCGCCCGATGTCGTCGGCGCGGTCGTTCTGCCTGCGGATATGCCCGCTTTTCAATCCAAACACATTGACGGACTGATAGATTTGTTTGACGTGTCGGCGGCGCGCAAGCCCGTTGTCATGCCGTCGTACAACGGCGTGCGGCACAATCCCGTTTTATGGCCGCGCGATTTGTTCAACAGCGTTAAAATCATCCCCGAAGATTCGCATTGGACGCCCGCGCTGATAGAGCATACGGATTACATTGTCGAAATGAAAATGGACGACGATTTGCCGCTGACGGATATAAACACTTACGGCGACATGTCCGCGTTTCTGGCAAAAATGGACTATGTCGCCGAAGCCGAAAAAGATTTGGAAGCGTTGCTGAAAAAGCCTTAGCCCGCTTCGGGAACCCGCAAATGGAAATGTTCCTGTTCTTCGTTGTTGAGCATGGAAATCGCGGAACAGTAATCCGCCCACGCTTCGATTGAATCGTTCAATCTGTTCAGGATGAAAGTTTCGACGCTTTCACCCGCCGTTTGCGCCTGCGCTTCGATTGTTTCGTAAAGCGAGTCATCCAAAACCAGCGGAATGACTTTACAGCGCGATGAAGTTAAACCCATAACCGACCCCTTGTCGTTTGTTTGATTGTTTATCCCACTATAGAGAGGAACGACTCGGCAAATCCAGAAAAATTTTCAAAATCAACAAAAAAATTTTAAATCAAAAAGCGAAAAACGACTCGGAAGCCCGATAAAACAACGGATTTTGACTCTTTAAGGGAATCAACGAGTCGCACACGCTCAAAAACGCAAAAACGGGAACAAACGAGAAACAAAAGACGGAATTAAACCGATGAGTCTTAACAATAAAACGAAACACTTAATAGTATGTATTTTTAAAATTGTTTTAAAAGATTTGCTTTTGAATAATAGTTAAGGCGGACACTCCGTCGCGCCCGCCTTTTTAGAAGTTATTTCCGCACCAACGGTTTGTATTTGACGCGGTGCGGCTGGTCCGCCTGTTCGCCCAAGCGGCGTTTTTTGTCGGCTTCGTATTCCTCGAAATTGCCTTCGAACCATTCGACGTGGCTGTCGCCCTCGAATGCCAGAATGTGCGTCGCGATGCGGTCAAGGAACCAGCGGTCGTGGGATGTAACGACGGCGCATCCGGGAAACGCCAGCAACGCCTTTTCCAAAGCGCGCAGAGTGTCCACGTCCAAATCGTTTGTCGGTTCGTCCAGCAGAATGACGTTCGCGCCCGATTTCAGCATTTTCGCCATGTGGACGCGGTTGCGTTCGCCGCCCGACAGCAGACCGACTTTTTTCTGCTGGTCGGGACCTTTGAAGTTGAACTGTCCGACATAAGCGCGCGACGGAACTTTGCGCTTGCCCAGCATGATTTCGTCGTTCCCGCCGGAGATTTCCTCCCACACCGTTTTGTTGTCGTCCAGCGCGTCGCGACTTTGGTCGACATAGCCCAACTGCACGGTGTCGCCGATTCTGAATTCGCCCGAATCGGGTTTTTCCTGCCCCGTAATCATCTTCATCAGCGTCGTTTTGCCCGTGCCGTTCGCGCCGATGACGCCGACAATGCCGCCGGGGGGCAGTTTGAAGCTTAAATCGTCAATCAACAAACGGTCGCCGAAACCTTTGCACAGATTTTTGGCTTCGATGACCAAATCGCCCAATCGCGGACAGGGCGGAATGACAATCTGCGCGGTTTCAAGCGTTTGCTTGTCGGCTTCCGCCACCAAAGCGTCAAACGCCTGAATACGCGCTTTGCTTTTCGCCTGACGGGCGCGGGGACTTTGGCGAATCCATTCCAATTCCTCTTTGATTGTACGCTGACGGGCGGATTCCTCTTTGGCTTCCTGCGCCAGACGTTTTTCCTTTTGTTCCAGCCAAGACGAGTAGTTCCCCTCGTAAGGAATGCCTTCGCCGCGGTCAAGCTCCAGAATCCAGCCCGTTACATTGTCAAGGAAGTAGCGGTCGTGGGTAACCATAACGACGGTTCCCTCGTAATCGTGCAAATGTTGCTGCAGCCAAGCGACGGATTCCGCGTCCAAATGGTTGGTCGGTTCGTCCAGCAGCAGCAAATCGGGCTTGCTGAGCAGCAGACGGCACAGCGCGACGCGGCGTTTTTCGCCACCCGACAGTTTGGTGACGTCGGCGTCGGCGGGCGGACAGCGCAAAGCGTCCATCGCGATTTCAACCGTGCGTTCCAAATCCCAGCCGTTCGCCGCGTCGATTTTTTCCTGCAGCTCGCCCTGTTCGGCAATCAAAGCGTTCATTTCGTCGTCGGTCATTTCTTCGGCGAATTTGGCGGAAATTTCTTCAAACCGCTTCAAATAGTCGCGCACCGCGCCGCAGCCGTCCATAATGTTTTCGATGACGTTTTTGTTCGGGTCCAGCTGCGGTTCCTGCGGCAAATAGCCGACGGAAGCCCCCTCCGCCGCCCACGCTTCGCCGTTGAATTCGGTTTCAATGCCCGCCATAATTTTCAACAGCGTCGATTTACCCGCGCCGTTCGGCCCCAAAACGCCGATTTTCGCGCCGGGGAAAAACGACAGCCAGATGTTGTTCAAAACCCGCTTCCCGCCGGGGTAGGTTTTGGACAGGTTTTTCATGACATAGATGTACTGATAAGCAACCATAATGTTTCCTTGTTAGAGTCGTAATATAAAAAGTGTCAGCGGAACAAAAACAGATTGTTGTAATCGACGCCGTGATAGCGTGTTTCACGCGGCGACGGCAGTTTGTTCGCTTTTTCCAGCAGTCCGCGCGACTTCAGCGTCCAGCGCAAATCATCCAGCTGCGTCTGATAAGCGGGATTGCGCGCGGATACGATTTTGAACCAATGATAGGCGTCAATCGGGTTGTGCAGGCGTTCATACGGATCGGCATACATAAACGCCAGCTGTTCCTGCGCCGCGTAGTGCCCCGCATTTGCCGCCATAACCAAATACTTCTGCGCCAAAAACGAATTTTTGTCCCCCGCCAAGCCGTACAGGTAAATCAAGCCGACGACATACTGCGCGTCGATGTCCCCCTTTTCGGCACAAGGAACCAAAAATTCCAAAGCCTGCGCATAGTTGGCGCGTTCAAACGCGTCGCGCCCGCGGTCGACATCCGTTCTGTCCGCGGACAAAGTGTCGAAATCGGGAATGAAAATGCAGGCTGGCGTCAGTGCCAAAACAGCCAAAACGGCGATTTTTTTCAGCATGCTCAGCGCCCCCGTGCGGTAAAAAGCGCTTTGGTCAAAGCGGGATTGATTTTGCCTTTCGTCCCCAAATCGACGTTGACCGTCATGACATTGTTCAAAATCGAACGGTCTTCCTTGGTGCGTTTGTTCAATTCGTGGCGCAAAGCGGCGTAATCCGCGGGCTTCATATAGGTTGTGTCCAGCAGCACGCGCACGGGTTCGTTTTCCCCCGTCAGTTTGTTGGGATAGTCTTTGTCCAGCTGGCTCAAAATCGTTTCCGCGTTGCGCGAAGCGTCGAATTCCCATTTGTCGGCTTTGCAGGGCGACAGGGGCGTTTTGACATCAATCGGATGACCGTCGCCGTCGTAAAAATCGATATAGCTTTCCGACGGGCGGGAAACGGGACCTTTGAGCGTGCCGTCCATTACGGCTTGCGCGGCGGACATGGCTTCGCGAATGACTTTGGGTTCGGGATGACCGCCGTGCGCGGGGTCGTTCATCAGCGATTCAAAATTCGGAAAATTCCGATAACGCGCGGGAACGTCGTCCGGTGTACGGATTTTCGATTGATATTCCTGCATTCCCGCGGCGCTTTCCGCGCGCGACGGGCGAAACGAATCCTGCATTTCAAACCTCTTTAATATAAATGCTTCGTGTATTTTGAGCCATAAACCCTTGTTTGTCCAGAATTTTATAACCGCGGCGGAAAGCGGGCTTGTTTCGCGGGCGAAGATTTCCTATATTACCCATAAAGAAAGAGGTCGTTTTGATGTTTCATTTCGTTGCGCCGCTGATGTTTTTGCTGTTGCCCGTGCCGCTGTTGATGCGCGCGGTGCTGCCGCGTGCGGACGCGCAAAGCGGCGAAGCGCTGAAAGTGCCGTTTTACGCCGATTTGAAAACATTGCCCCGACGGCAGACTTTTGCCGTATTGGGCGGGGCGTCCGTCCGCCGTTTTCTGGCGCTTGCCGTGTGGGCGCTGCTTGTGTGCGCCGCCGCGCGTCCCCAATGGGCGGGCGAAGCGCAAAAAATCGAATCCGAAGGACGGAATCTGATGCTGGTTCTGGACGTGTCGGGTTCGATGGCGGAACCCGACTTTGTATTGAACAGCTCGCCCGTGCGCCGCTGGGACGCCGTGCAGGCCGTGGCGCGGCATTTTTTGAAAAAACGCGAAGGCGACCGCGTCGGCGTGGTTTTGTTCGGCGAACGCGCGTACCTGTATTCCCCGCTGACTTACGATTTGCAAACGGTTTCGACTTTGCTGGCAGAAGCGGACGTCGGCATGGCGGGGCGGCAAACGGCAATCGGCGACGCTTTGGGATTGGCGCTGAAGAATATGATTGACCTGCCCGCCAAAAGCAAAGTCGTCGTTTTGTTGTCCGACGGCGTGGCGAACGCGGGCGTGATGAAACCGCTGGAAGCCGCAGAAATCGCCCAAAAGGCGGGCGTTAAAGTCTATACCGTCGGCGCGGGATCGGACACGGTGGAAATGACGGGATTGTTCGGCATGATGCAAATGCCGCGCGGCGACGAAATCGACGAAGAAACGCTGAAGCAAATCGCGAAAATGACGGGCGGCAAGTATTTTCGCGCCAAAAACACGGCGGAGCTGGTGGACATTTACGACGACATCAACGCGCTTGAACCCGTGAAAAACGACGCGGTATTCGTCCGTCCCGTCAAAGAATTGTTTTACATTCCCCTTGCCGCCGCGTTCGCGCTCAGCGTTTTGGGCGCGCTGTTTTTTTTGGTCAAAAGGGGGTAAGCCATGCACTTTTTGCGCCCCGAATGGGCTTTCGCTTTGATTGTTTTCGCCCTTGTCCCGCTGTTGACCCGTTCGGCGCGGAGGGACGGCGGAGCTTGGCGCAAAATCTGCGACGCCCCGCTGTTGAAAGCGCTGTTGATTAAAAACAAAGCCCGCAGTTTGTTTTTTCCGCTGTTTTTGCTGAGCGTTTGCTGGGGTTTGGCGATTTTCGCGCTGACGGGTCCCGCGCTGGAAAAGCTGCCGCAGCCGACGTTCAAAAAAGGCGCGGACGTCGTCTACGCGCTGGATATTTCGCCGTTGACGGGGGCGCAGGATTTGAAACCGTCGCGGCTGGAACGCGCGGTGTTCAAGCTGTACGATTTGCTGAAGCGCAACGCGGGCAATCAAAGCGCGCTGATTTTGTACGCGCAAACGCCGTTTACCGCCGTGCCTTTGACCCCCGACGCAAAAATGATTGAAAACATCCTGCCGACCGTGAAAAGCGATTTGACGGACGGCGGAATGCCGAACCTTGCCGCCGCTTTGGAACAGGCGGGCGCGTTGCTGCGCCAAGCCAAAGCCGCCAAAGGACAAATCGTCGTGCTGGGCGCGTATGGCGATGCGAAATCCGTCAAAGCCGCGGAAGCCCTGAAAAAAAGCGGTTTCACCGTTTCCGTTCTGGGGGTCGGCACGCAGGAAGGCGCGCCCGTTCGGCTGGCAAACGGCAGTTTTGCGACCGTCAACGGACAGGCGGTTTTGTCGGCTTTGCCCGAAAAGGAATTGAAACGCGTTGCTCATGCGGGCGGCGGCGTTTACCGCACGGTTTCGCTGGACGAAGCCGACATCGACGCATTGACGGCGGTTGAACAGGACGGCGCGTCGGGGCTGTCCGACGGTAAAATCAAAGCCGACGCGTGGAAAGATTTGGGGGCGTATGTCGCCGCCCTGATTCTGCCGTTTATGGCGTTCGGATTCCGCCGCGGGTGGCTGGGCGTTCTGATTTTCAGCCTGATGCCCGTCAACGCTTCTGCGGGGTGGAGCGATTTTTGGCAGCGCGACGATTACAAAGCCGCCGCGCGCATAACGGCGGGTGAAAGCCCCGAAAACGCCGATATGTTCGCCGCCCCCGACTGGAAAGGCGCGGCGCAGTACAAACTGGGCGATTATCAGGCGGCGGCGGATTCCTTTGCGCAAAGCGGCGGAATCGAAGACCTGTACAATGCGGGCAACGCCTTGGCGCACGCGGGCAAAATTCAGGATGCGATTAAAGCTTACGACGCGGTTTTGAAGCAAAATCCAAATCATGCGGACGCGGCTTTCAACAAAAAGTACCTGGAACAACAGCAAAAACAGCAACAGCAGAATCAGCGGCAAAACAAACAAAACAGACCGCAGAACGGCGAACAGGGACTGTCGGAGCAAAACAAATCCGACCAATCCGAAAACACGCCGCAAAACCAAAAACAAGCGCAACAGCAACAAAATCAAGCGCAATCGGGCGAACAGGAACAGCAGGAACGGCAAGCCCGTCAACAACAGGCGCAACAGCAGCAAGGCTCAAACGGCGAAGAAAAGGGACAATCCGCAGAACGGCGCAAAACCGACCGACAGCCCGACGGCGAAAAGCAAAACGCGCCGCAATCCGCCGCCGAACAACGCAGGGAAAAAGCCGAACAGGAACAGCGTCAATGGCTGTCCGTCATCGATGACGATCCATCGGGACTGCTGCGCGAACGCATCCGCCGCCACAACTTGAACAGAAGGACAAGATAATGAAAAAACTGTTTTTATTCTTTTGTTTGATTTTCCTTTCCGCACCCGCTTTGGCGGATTTCACAGCGACGGTCAGCCGCACGACGCTGCCCGAAGGCGAAAGCTTTCAGCTGTATTTGCGTCAGAACGGCGACGCGGAACAGCCCGATATTTCCGTTTTGAACAAGGATTTCTCCGTCGTCGGTCAGCGCAAAAGCTACAAAACCAGCATCATCAACGGCAAAGCCGAAAAATACAACGAAAACATTCTGACGCTGATTCCAAAAAAAACGGGAACGGTCGTCCTGCCCGCGATTTATGCGGGAAAAGAACACACTTCGCCCGCGACGCTGACCGTCGTTCCCGCGGGAACGGCTTTGCCCGCTTCGGCGACGCTTGCGCAAAAGCAAGCCGCGCAAGCAAAAGTATTTCTGCGTGCCGCTCTGTCCGACGAAAAGCCTTTTGTCGCCCAGCAGGTCGTCTACACGGTCAGACTGTACACCGACGAAAACACCGTTTTGCTGGACGGCGGTCTGACCCCGCCCCAAGCCGACGGCGTCACCGTCGAACAATGGGGCGATATGCGGCGGTCAAGAACGTTGATTAACGAAGTCCCGTACAACGTGTTGGAATACCGTTTTCTGCTGTTTCCCCAAAAAAGCGGCAAAATCACCCTGACCGCCCCGCGTTTTCAAGGAACGGTCAGCGATCCCGACGCGGGACGGGATACGGACTTTTTCGGCTTTCAATCGGCGTTTTCTGGACTGTTCGGGCAAAAAAGCATTGCCGTTCGGGCGGGGGATTCCGTTTTGGACGTCCGCCCGAAACCCGCCGCCGCGGGAACGGATTGGCTGCCCGCGTCGAATGTCGAAATCGCCGAAGAAATTTCCCCTTCCTCCGCCGAAGTCGCCTTGGGCGAAGCGATAACACGCACCGTGTCGGTTGCGGCGAACGGCGCGCCCGCTTCGCAAATTCCCGACCCGACTTTTCCCGCGGGCGACGGTTACAAGCTTTACCCCGGACAGGCGGACGCCAAAAACCTGTTTGACGACAAAGGCATTGTCGGCGTCAAAACCCGTCAAATCGTGTTTATGCCGACCAAAGCGGGCGAAATCGTCCTGCCCGCTATGAAACTGTCGTGGTTCGACGTGAAAACGCAAACCGTGCAGACTGCCGTTTTGCCCGCCAAAACCGTCAAAGCTACAGGTTCCGTCCCCGTTCCCGCAACGCCCGCCGAACCTGTTGCGGTGCCTGAGCAGGGAACAGCCCCCGCCGCCGTCCCCGTCAAACCGCTGCCCCCCGCAACGGTTGAAGCGGATTACCGTTTGTTTTTCGCAGGCATCTTGGCGGGCGCGGGATTGATGACACTGATTTGGCTGATTGTCAGCCGTTTCGCTTTTGTCCGCGTGCGCAAAGCCGCAGAGCGCGAAACCGTCCTGCCCCGCCGCAACGCCGAAAACGCGCTGAAACAGGCTTGCGCGGCGAACGATGCCGTCGCCGCCCGCATTTCCCTGTTGCAGGTTGCCGCATTGTATTGGGAAAGCAATCCGCCGCTGACGCTGTCGGGAATCGCGGACAGATTCGGGGACGCGGTTTTTGCGGGACAGATTGACGCGCTCAACACCGTTTTGTATGCGCCCGCCCCCGTCGAATGGAACGGCAAGGCATTGTGGACGGCGTTCAAAAACACGAAAATTTACCGCAAATCCGCCGCTGGGGAAAAATCAATCCCCGTCCCGCCGCTGTATCCGTCTTAATGTTTGCTTTAAGAGGCATCCTTTTGTATAAAGAATAAAAAAGGTGTCTTTGATGCGCAATATTTCGGTTTCCGGCATTGTTTTAATCTGCTTTTTGTGGAGCGTCCTGGCGTTCGCGGGCGTCGGTCATGTCTTTTCGGCATACGACGCGGCGGGATTGGATTTGCGCAGTTCCCGCATTCGAACGGTTTTGACGGATTTGCGCGGGGAATTTCAGGCGGCTATGGACGCGGGCGCGCCCTTGCCCCAAACGGAAACACTGCAGCCCGCGATGGACGGCTATGCGAAACTGTCCCCCGATATTGCCGCTTTTTCCGTATTCGACGCGACGGCGGGGAAAATCCTGCTTTCCTCCGACAGCCCCCTTGCGGGAACGGTCATGCCTTTCGATTTGCGGGAAAAATGCAAAGCCGCGGCACAGTTTTTCATAACCGAAACCGACGGGACGGAAACCGTCGGGCTTCCGCTCACCAATGCTTTGGATGAAAAGGTCGGCTGTCTGACAGCCGCTTACGAAACGGACGGGACCGTGCGGGAACGAATGATGCGGAGCGCGTTTCACGCTTGGCTGCGGCTGACGCTTATCGGCATAGCCTGCATCGCGGCGATTTATCTGAAAAGCCGTCTGCCGAACGGCAAGCGCCGTTTCGGCTTTGCGGGCGCCGCCGTAGTCCTGCTGTTGCTGTTGATTCCGCCGTCTGTGCAAAAAATGTGCGGCGCCTTCGAACGTTCCCTGAAACCGCAGATTTCCATGAAAGCCAAAACCGTCGCGCACGTCATCGGCGGCATAGTGCAAAAATCGGTCAAAAGCGGCGTTCCCTTTGCGGAACAAACGGGAATGGACGCTTTTTTGGAACAAATCCGCAAAAACAATCCCGAACTGATGTTCATCCTTGTAACGGACAAATCGGGACGGGTTTTGTTCGAAAACGGTTCGGCGCAGGGCGCTTTCGAAACCGACGCGCGCACGGGCTCCGTCGCCCTGAAATCGGGATATTTCAACACCGCCGAACCCGTTGTCGTCAACGCCGCGCCCGTGGGATGGGTGCAAATCGGCATCAATGAAAGGTTTGTGCGTGAAAACATTTTTTAAAGCGCTTCTGATTCTCATCGGACTGACTTCAAGCGCATCCGCCGCGCCGAAAAGCGTGTTTCTGGTGCTGTGGGACGGATGCGAAGACGCTTGCCGCGGCTTTCGCGACGCCTTGCAAAACAACGGCGTTTCAGCGATTTTAAACGTGCGCGATTTGCAAAAGGATTTAAGTAAAATCCCCGACTTGATTGCGGAAATCAAGCAAACAAAGCCCGATTTGCTGGCGACATGGGGAACTTTGCCGACCGTCAGTCTGGTCGGAACGGTCAACAGCGCGCCCCCCGATTTCACCGCATTCGTTCCGACGGTGTTTATGGTTGTTTCCCAACCCGTTGAAAGCGGTTTGGCGGCGGCATTGTCGGCTCAGGGACGCAATATTACGGGGGTTTCGCATCTGCCGCCCGTTAGCGAGCAGTTACAGGCGGCGCGGCAGTTCAAACTGTTCGACAGACTGGGCATCGTTTACAACGCGTCGGACATCGGGGCGGCATCCGTCGTCGAACAAATCAAAAAATACGCCGCACTGATGAATTTCGACGTGATAGACCGTTCCCTGCCTCTTGACGGCGCGGGCAATCCCGACGCGTCCCGAATTCCCGCTTTGGTCACCGAAATCGCGGAACAGAAAGCGGGGCTGATTTACCTGCCGCCCGATGTCGTCATGAACGAAAACCGAGCGCTTTTGACACAGTCGGCTTTCGAAGCGGGAATGCCCGTCTTTTCGGCATCCGAAGGGGCTGTCCGCCACGGCGACGCGCTGTTCGCCTATGTGCACCGCTATTACACGGTAGGGCTTGCCGCGGGGAATAAAGCCGCGCGGATTTTGCAAAACGGCGTGCCTGCGTTCGACATTCCGATAGACACGCCGCATCGCGGATTGTTCGTCGTCAATATGACGGCGGCGCGCCGATTGGGTGTTTATCCGCCCGCCTCGTTGGTGCAGGGGGCGGATTTGATTGAGGTTCCGACGGATTGACTCAATAAATTCTTTGCGCGGCGGGATTGAATTGTTTTTGCCCGCGCGGCAGCAAGTATTTTCCCTGCGGCGTTTTCAGCGAACCGTCCGAAAACAGCTGAAACTGCATCAACGGCATTTGCGTAAAGCGAACCAGCGTGTTGCCGCAGTTGCTCATTTGCAGTTTTTGATTGCGGTAACCGTTGAGCTTTGCATGAACATACTGTTTTTTCAGTTCTTTTTCGGCGGTTTCGTTCGGCGTTGTGTTGGCAAAGTAGCGGCTGGCGATTTCTTCGTATTTATACAGCGCCGTCGTCGCCCCGCATGCCAAAGCGACCCCCGCCAAAGTTCCGAATTGCTGGGCTTCCGACATGGATTCGGCGTGAGCGGGCGGAATCGTCAAAAACCAAATCAGCGATAAAATCAAATTTCTTTTCATTGCTAAACGCCTTTTACGTTCGAACCGATAAACTTTAATGGAAAAAAGTTCATAAAACACTAACGGCGCATTTTTTTGACCTCTTTTTCTCTCCGAACAAAAAAATTATAATTTTCAACAGGTTGCGAAAATAATTGAAAAAAAATTATTTTTAAACTATACTATCGGACAGACTGAGTGTGAAACGGTTTTAAAAGAGGTCTGTTATGAAAAAAGTTCTTACGGCATTGGCAATGCTGGTTTGTCTGTTGCCAACATCTTCAAACGCATCCGTATTTGACGAATCGGGCGCGTTCGTTATCGCCCGCAGCGTAAAATTGGGCGACACGACCATATCGTCGTTTTCGCCGAAAACATCGGAAACGGCGCAAAAAACTTGCGCTCCGGGCGACCCGACCTGTTCGGGCGGCAAACATTGCGACTCGGCAGCGGAATGCGCGAACGGCGAATACTGTACGACCGTCCACGTTTGCAAACCGCTGTGCGAAAAGAATATCACTTTGGACAAAGTCAAATGTTCGGGTGAAACGCCCGTTTGCACGGCGTCGAACCATAAATCCTACTGCGCCTGCACGGACGATTCCTGCCCCAACGCGTACAAATGCGCCGAATCGGGCAAATCCGCCTCCTGTTCCGCTTGCTCCAAAGACGAAGAATGCGGCTGTCCCGCGGGAACGGTGTCGAACGGCGGCGGTCAATGCGTGACATGCAACTTTGACACAAAATGCGCCGACGACCAGTACTGCGCGAACGCGGGAACGGCTTCCTCGGCGTGTCAAACGGTGTCGTGCGGTGCGGACGAATACGCGGCGAATCACACCTGCAATTCGTGTTCGGGCGCGATTTCGAACTGCGCCGAATGCAACAATCCAAATACCTGTTTGGCTTGCCAACCGGGCTACGATTTGGTCAACGGCAAATGCGAACTGCATGATTGCGGTCAGGGTCAGTACCTGAACATGGACGACGGTCAATGCTATTCCTGTTCGAACGGGTGCAAATCCTGCACGGATGAAGATTCCTGCACGGCTTGCGAAGTGGCTTACAATCTGGACAGCGGATACTGCATTGCCAAGACATGCTCCGAAGGACTTTATTTGAATTCGGCAACGGGCGAATGTCTGTCGTGTCCGTCAACCTGCACGGCGTGTTCGACGGTAATGTCGTCGGCGGAAACATCGCAATGTACAAAATGCGCCGAGGGTTATGCTCTGGATTCCTCGACAGGCGAATGCCGTCCGCTGAACTGTTCGGATTCGGAATATGTCAAAGGCAACGAATGCCTGCCCTGTTCGGGCGCGCTGTCAAACTGCCTGACCTGTTCGGGGGCGAACACCTGCACAACCTGCGCGAACGGCTACACATTGAAAAACGGACAATGCGTCGGCATCGACTGCGCGGCGGGTTCGTATTTGAACACGTCCAAAAATCCCGCATCGTGTGATTCGTGTTCTTCGCCCTGCGCGACCTGTTCTGGTTCGGCGACTTCGTGCTCAAGCTGTGTCAGCGGCTATAAACTGTCGGGAAGCACTTGCGTTCAAAAATCGTGTACCGAAATGGGATATTTGAACGAATGTCCCGCGGGATATATCAACTACCCCGTCACCATCGGCTCGAACACCTGCGCCACCTGTAAAAAACCGGGGGACTATTGCGCTTCGAACAGCGAATGCACGGGTGCTTACGAAAAATGCGTCAACTACAAATGTGTCAAAAAATCGTGTTCGGAAATCGGCTCTGCCCTGAAAACAAGCTGTTCTGCAGGATACAACGCCGTTGACGCCCATGTTTCGGGTTCCGACGGCAAATGCTACGAATGCCGAAAAATCGACGGTTACTGCTCGTCCAACAGCGATTGCCCGGACAGCACTTATAAATGCTCCAACAATTCGTGTGTCGAAAAATCATGCGAAGAAATGGGGTATTTGACGTCGTGCCCCGCGGGATATATCGATTACGGCGCGGTGTTGGGTTCCAACAGATGCCGCAACTGCAAAAAACCGGGGGATTACTGTTCGTCCAACAGCGATTGCGACAGCACTCAAAAATGCGTCAGCTATCGCTGTCAGTCAAAATCGTGTTCCGAAATGGGATATTCGACTTCGTGTTCTTCGGGATATACGGCATCCTCCACGGGCATTACGGGTTCCGACGGCGCGTGCGTAACGTGCCCCGCCGCCGCCTGCCCCAGCGGTTATTCCACAAGCACGACATCCTGCGGTAGCGGCTATACGCTGGAAACCAGCGGCACGTCCGCGGGCAAAGCGTGCGGCAAATGCGTTGCGTCGTCGTGTCCGAGCGGATACACGGCAGGCTTGACCTGCGGCACGGGCTATACAGCCGAAACCAACGGAAAATCCGGCAGTCAGAACTGTGTAAAATGCACGGCGGCACCGTGCACGGCAACGGGCAACTATAAAAATCTGGGAACAACCCGCCCGTCTTGTTCGACATTGTCCGAATGGTACGTCAAAGCGGTCGGACAATCGGGCAACGCGACTTGCTATGCCTGCGTCTGCGACGGTTCGACGTTCGGCGGCGGCGGATGCTGTTCCGGCGGAAAAGTCACATGCGGCGGCACCGAAGGACCGTGTGTCGAATGTTGCAACGATTCGGGCTGTTCGGGCGGCAAGAAATGCGTCAGCGGTTCATGTGTAACGCCGTCTTGCCCGTCGGGTTATTCGACCAGCGTTACATCGTGTTCCAGCGGATACAAACTGGAAACCAACGGGTCTTCGGCGGGTAAAGCGTGCGGCAAGTGCGTTCAGAAATCCTGTTCCGAAATGGGATATTCCACATCTTGCCCGTCGGGATATGTTGCCAAAACCTACGGGTCAAGCGGATCGAACTGGACATGGAAAACCAGCGGTTCCGACGGAACGTGCTATGACTGCGTCAAAAAATCGACCAGCTCGTCGTCAAGCGGCAGCAGCGGAAGCAACAGCGGCAGTAATTCGGGCAGCAGCAGTTCAAGTAGCGGCGGATGCTCCTTTGAATCGGGTTACACCTGCATCAACGGCGTAAAAACCGCCTGCAACAGCGGATGCAATTCCTGCGCAACCGACTTGAAGTGCTTGAGCTGCAAATCCGGTTATACCATGATTTCGGGCAGCGTTTGCCGTTAAACCCGAACAATCAACCGAAAACGCCGACGGTTATCCGCCGGCGTTTTTATATACAAGAAAAGCCCCGAAAATTCGGGGCTTTTCTTTTTATTATTTTCGTTATTGCTTGTTTTTCGCAATCCGCAAAGTATCACCTTGCGCTTTTACGGCAGGCTTGACTTCGGTGTATTCGGCGTACTCGGTGTTTTCCTCTTCCGTCGGAATATCTTCGATGATTTCCAGCTTGTCATTGACGACACGGATTTTGACGGTCGAATTGTCTTTGATTCTGCCCTCCAAAATCGCCATGGCAAGCGGGTTTTCCAATTCGCGCTGAATCAGCCGTTTCAGCGGACGCGCACCGTACATCGGTTCGTATCCCGCATCCGCCAGCCAGTTCAAAGCCTGTTCGTCCAAATCCAAAACGATATGGCGTTCCGCCAAGCGGCTGCCCAGCCGTTTCAGCTGGATTTGAACAATGCCCGTCATATCGGCGCGGTTCAAGCGGCGGAACAGCAGAATTTCGTCCAGACGGTTCAAAAATTCGGGTTTGAACGACGCGCGGACGATTTCCATCACTTCGGAACGCACCACGTCAACGGGTTGTCCGTCGGGCTGATTCGCCAGAATTTCCGCGCCAAGGTTCGACGTCAGAATGATAATCGTGTTCTTGAAGTCGACCGTGTGTCCCTGTCCGTCCGTCAGCCGTCCGTCATCCAGCACTTGCAACAGAATGTTGAACACGTCGGGATGGGCTTTTTCCACTTCGTCGAACAGGATGACTTGATACGGACGACGGCGAACCGCTTCGGTCAGCACCCCGCCCTGATCATAGCCGACATAGCCCGGAGGCGCGCCGACCAGACGCGAAACAGCATGCTTTTCCATATATTCGGACATATCGATACGCAGCAAAGCCGTTTCGTCGTCAAACAGAAAGGCCGCCAAAGACCGCGCCAGTTCCGTTTTCCCGACGCCCGTCGGACCAAGGAACAAAAACGACCCCATCGGACGGTTCGGGTCTTGCAACCCCGAACGCGAACGGCGCACCGCGTCGCTGACGCACTTGACGGCTTCCTCCTGCCCGATAAGCCGGGCTTGGATATGCTGTTCCATGTGCAGCAGTTTTTCGCGTTCGCCCGTCAGCATTTTGTCCGTCGGAATGCCCGTCCAGCGCGACACAACCGCCGCAATCATTTCGGGCGTGACCGATTTCGTCGCGGAAACCTGCGTTTCGTTCGCCAGCTGTTCGGCGGCTTTCAGCTTGTTTTCCAAGTCGGGAATCAGCTTGTAGCGCAATTCGCCCGCGTGTTCGTAGCGTCCCTCGCGCAAAGCTTTGTCGACGTCGATTTTCGCGGCATCCAGCTGTTCGCGCAGTTTTGCGGCGTTCGCCATCGCGTTTTTGCCCGACGCCCATTTGCCAGACATTTCGGACGACTGGTCTTCCAAAGCTTTGATTTCGCCCTCCAGTTTCAGCAAGCGTTCTTTCGACGCTTCGTCGGTTTCCTTTTTCAACGCTTCGCGTTCGATTTTCAGCATCACCAAACGGCGGTCGATTTCATCCAAAGCTTCGGGTTTGGAATCGATTTCCATCCGCAGACGCGATGCGGCTTCGTCCATCAAGTCAATGGCTTTGTCGGGCAAAAAGCGGTCGGAAATGTAGCGGTTCGACAAAGTCGCCGCCGCCACCAGCGCGCTGTCGGAAATCTTGACCCCGTGGTGGAGTTCGTATTTTTCCTTAATCCCGCGCAGAATGGAAACGGTTTCCTCGACCGTCGGTTCGTCGACATAAACGGCTTGGAAACGGCGCGCCAAAGCGGCGTCTTTTTCAACGTACTTGCGGTATTCGTCCAAAGTGGTCGCGCCGATGCAATGCAGTTCGCCGCGCGCCAAAGCGGGTTTCATCAGGTTCGAAGCGTCCATAGACCCCTCGCTTGCCCCCGCGCCGACAATCGTGTGCATTTCGTCGATGAACAAAATCACGGCACCTTCGGCGGCGCTGATTTCCTCCAGAACGGCTTTCAAGCGTTCTTCGAATTCGCCGCGGTACTTCGCGCCCGCAATCAGCGCGCCCATATCCAAAGCCAGCAGCTTTTTATGACGCAGGCTTTCGGGAACATCGCCGTTCACGATACGTTGAGCCAGTCCTTCGATAACCGCGGTCTTGCCGACCCCCGGTTCGCCGATAAGGACGGGGTTGTTTTTCGTGCGCCGCGACAGCACTTGAATCGTGCGGCGGATTTCCTCGTCGCGGCCGATAACGGGGTCGATTTTACCCTCGGCGGCGCGCGCGGTGTAATCCAGCGTGTACTTTTTCAAAGCGTTGTATTTGTCTTCGGCATTGGCGGAATCGGCTTTGCGCCCTTGACGCAAAGCTTCAATCGCGGCGTTCAGGTTTTGCGCCGAAACGCCAGCGTCCGACAAAATGCGGTGCACGCCCGTGTTCGGCACAATCGCCATCGCCAGCAACAGCCGTTCAACCGTTACGAACTCGTCGCCCGCTTTTTTGGCAACGTCTTCCGCCTGCTGCATGATTTTTCCGAATTCTTGGTTCGGGTAGCTCTCGACCCCCTGCCCCGATACTTTGGGCAGTTTGTCAAGCGCTTCCTCAACCAGTTTCAGCGCCCGTTTCGGGTCGCCGCCCGCGCGCGCGATAAGCCCCGCGCACAAGCCTTCCTGGTCGTCCAGCAAAACTTTCAACAAATGTTCGGGCGTCAAATATTGGTGGTCGCTGCTTTGCGCCAATCCGCTGGCGGATTGAATGAAGCCGCGGCATCTGTCTGTAAATTTTTCGATATTCATTGAAGCATATCCCCTTTCGTTTGAAAAACATATAGGGCGTTTTTCCCCGCACGCAAGGGGATTTACAGGAGCTTCAATGAAAAAAAATTTCTGTCAGCCCCTTAGCCTCTTGATAAAACGATGCAAAGTCATTTTATCGACATTCATCATTCTGGCAATTTGCGCCTTGGACACGCCTTGCTCCAACAGTTGAAAGATTTTTCGCTGATTCCCGGACAGTTTCAGTGCTTTGCTTTTTGCGCCCAAGGGTCTGCCCAACTTCACGCCGTCGCTTTTTAATTTGTTCAGCGACATCTTGGTTCTGTCGGAAATCAGTTTTCTTTCGATTTCCGCGGAAATGCCGAAAGCGAACGCCAGCACTTTGCTTTCCAAATTGTTGCCCAAGCGGTAATTTTCCTTGATGGTGCAAACCCTGCAGTTCCTGTCCAAACAACATTGCAAAATGCCCATGATTTCCATCAGGCTGCGCCCAAGGCGGGATATTTCGGTTACAATCAACGTGTCCCCTTCTTTCAATTTTTTCAACAGATTGCAAAGTTTTCGCTGTTCCAGCGGCTTTCTGCTGGACACGGTTTCCGTTACCCAAGTTTCAACGCTCAATCCATTTTGTTCCGTAAAGCGGCTGATTTCGAATTTTTGATTTTCGACTGTTTGCTTGTCGGTTGAACATCTGCAGTATCCATAAATCATCGGGATAATCTCCTTGTTTCGAAACGGGCTTCTTTATCAAACTTGGTGTGCGAACGTATGCAAATAAAGGGACATTTAAATCAAGACATTTTTTGCTATAAATTGTATCGCCCGTATAAAACACAAAAAGATGAATATTGTTTTAAAACAAGCCATTAATC
>CAVCSV010000012.1:33373-53499 GCA_963604715.1 Limosilactobacillus gorillae | reverse complement strand
TCGGCGTATGATTTATCAGTCGCCATACACAACGCGACTATTTGCTAAAGGGTTTCTGACGCCCTGCGTCCGTCTTTTTCACAAACGCAAGGTCATTTTATCAAAATTAATCGTAAAAGAAAAGGCGGAAATAATCCGCCTTGTTAACTTATTTGTCGTCGTTTGTGATGATGTCCGCGTCTTTGTCAAACGAATCGTCGAAAATCACTTCGCCGACATCGTCGCCGTTTTCGATGATTTCTTCGTCGGAAGCCGCCGTGATTTCGTCGCCTGCCGCCGATTTTGCGCTTAAACGGTTAATCAGCCTGTCCAATTCTTCCAACGTCGAATAAGTTAAAACCAATTCCCCGCCGCGGGCTTTGGGACGGATGGACACAGCCATACCCAGCACGCGCGACAAATCCTGCGCCAATTCGTCGCATTCGATTTGCTTGTCCGATTTTTTCGGGGCGGCTTTCTGTTTTTTCGGAGCGTTTTCTTCCTGCGCCAACTTTTCCGTTTGCCGCACGTTCAATCCGCGCGCCACAACCGTTTGCGCCAAAGCTTCGGGATTTTTCGCCGTCAGCAAAGCGCGGGCGTGACCGCTGGTCAGCTTGCCCGTTTCCAGCATTTTTTTGACGGGTTGAGGCAATCCCAGCAGACGCATCGTGTTGGCGACATGACTGCGGCTTTTGCCGACGGCTTGCGCCAATTCTTCCTGCGTGTTGGAAAATTCATCCATCAAGCGGCGGTAGCCTTCGGCTTCCTCCAAAGCGTTCAAATCCTGCCGCTGCAGGTTTTCAATCAACGCGACTTCCATCGCTTCTTTGTCGGAAAAGTCTTTGACCAGAACGGGGACTTCGCGCAAACCCGCCTGCTGTGCCGCGCGCCAGCGCCGTTCGCCGCCGATGATTTCGTATTTTCCGGCATGTTCGCGCACGATAAGCGGCTGAATTACGCCTTTGGTTTTGACGGATTCGACCAAATCGCGCAAAGCTTCTTCATCAAAAGTGTGGCGCGGCTGAAAAGGGCTGGGTTCCAAATCGGCAACGGCAACGGTTTTAATGCCGTTTTGAACGGGTGTTTGTTCGGTTTCGTTTTCTTCGCCCAACAGCGCGCTTAATCCGCGACCCAAATTTCTGCTCATTTTTTCACCTCTTGCTTTAACACTTCCGCCGCCAAGCCGATATACGCCTGCGCGCCTTTGCTTTTGAAATCATACAATAAAATCGGTTTGCCGTGGGACGGCGCTTCGGACACGCGGACGTTGCGCGGAATGACCGATTTGTAAACCTTGTTGCCGAAGTAATTGCGGACATCCGCCGCGACGACTTCGGACAAAGCCGTGCGTCCGTCGTACATGGTCAGCAAAATACCTTGGATTTCCAAATTCGGATTAAAGTTTTTGTGAACGCGTTCAATCGTCCGCATCAAATCCGCGACGCCTTCCAAAGCCAGATATTCGCACTGCACGGGAACGATAACGCCGTTTGCCGCCACCAAAGCGTTGACCGTCAGCATTCCGACGGACGGCGGGCAGTCGATAAAAATATAGTCGTAATTCAGCAATTCGCCGTCAAACGCTTTTTTCAAATAGAATTGAGGCTTTTCCAAATGTGACAACTCGAAATCCGCCCCCGCCAAATCTTTGGACGACGCGATGACGGACAGGTTCGGAATCTTGGTCCAAATAATGGAAGACGAGATTTTTTCATCCCCCATCAGCACTTGATAGCTGTTTTTCGGCGCGTTGATGCGGTCGACGCCCAAGCTGACGGTCGCGTTTCCCTGCGGGTCAAGGTCGATGACCAGCACTTTTTTCTTTGCCGCCGCCAAAGCGGTCGCCAAATTGACCGTCGTCGTTGTTTTTCCAACGCCGCCTTTTTGATTGGAAATGGCGATAATCCGCGGTTGTTTCATCATAGCGTTCATTTCTTTTTAACCCCCGTCAGGCATAAAATTCTGCCCTCTTCGCTGGTGATACTGGGATGTTTTTCAACGGTGAAAACAAACTTTTTGGCGCAAAGCTTCAGTTCTTCGTCAGCTTTTTTGCCTTTTAAAAACAGGCAGCGAGTCTGTTCGCCGATAAACGGTCTGGCGTAGCCGACCAGCTTGTCCAAAGCCGCCAAAGCGCGCGCCGTAATCACGTCGGCTTTGAACACGGCCATTTTTTCGATGCGTTCGTTGTGAATGACAACTTGCAAGCCGCACGCGTCCGCCACCGCTTGCAAGAACGAGCATTTTTTGCCGTCGCTTTCAACCAGATGAACGGTTCTGTTTTTTGATTCGTCCAGTATTGCCAATACCAAAGCGGGAAAGCCCGCGCCGCTGCCCAAATCCAAAATCACTTTGTCTGACGGTTTTAAATATTGTTCGATTTGCGCGGAATCCAAGACGTGACGCGTCCAAACGACGGGCAGAGTCGAATCGCCGACAAGGTTCATTTTACTTTGCCATTCTTCCAGCAAAGCGACGTATGTGTCTAATTTCGATTGAACCGTCGGCGACACATTCAGACGGTCGAAAACGGCTTGCCTGTCGGCTGTTATCACGGTAAAGCTCCTTGATTTTGTTTCACGTGAAACATTTTGTTTTGTTTGCTGTTGCCTAAGATAGACGTTTTTGTCCCTGCCAGACAAGCAAAAAATTTTATTTTTTGTTAAATCGTTGTTTCACGTGAAACATTTTACAGCTGTCAAAGCCGTTTGTTTTGAAATCGAAACAAAATCAGCCGTACAGCAGGATACCCGCGCCCGCCGATAGCAGCATTAAATAAATCGCGCTAATGTTTTTAAAAAATATCAGCAAACAGGAAACGGCAAAGATGATGAACGAGTTTTTGTCGATGAAATTTTCACTATTCATCAGCATGACGGACGCGCTTAACAACAATCCCACGACGGCGACGCGCAACCCTTTGAATGCGTTTTGAACAATCGGATGAGAGCTGTATTTTTGCAAAAACAAGAACAGCAGAGTTGTTACGATGACGGACGGCGCGCTGACGCCCAAAGTCGCCACAAACGAACCCCATACGGATTGAGTGCTTTCGTAACCGATATAGGTTGCGGTGTTGATTGCAATCGGTCCGGGGGTGACTTGTGAAATCGCGATGATGTCCGTAAATTTACCGACGGTAATCCACGCGTGTTTGTTGACGACTTCGTCTTGGATAAGGGCAAGCATAGCGTATCCGCCGCCGAAGCTGAACAGGCCGATTTTAAAGAATGTGTAAAACAATTCCAAAAAAATCATTTTTTCCGTCCGTATACCAGATTGCCGGCAATCATTGCGGCGATGATGAATAAAATCGGCGACACGTCGCAAAAAGCGACCGCCGCGGCGACAAAGGCGGGAATCAACAGCTTGAATCCCTTGATATTTGATTTTTTCGCCATTGCCCAAGCGGGAACCAAAATCAAAGCGACAACGGCGGGCTTGACGCCTTTGAACGCCGCAACGACATACGGGTTGTGTTGGAAGCTTTGAAACGCTATCGCAATGATTAAAATCGTAATAAACGACGGCAAAGTCGCCCCCAAAGCCGCCGCGACCATTCCGCCGAATTTTGCGATTTTCAGTCCCAGAAACACAGCCATATTGACGACTAAAGGTCCAGGGGAAGACTGCGCAATGGCAATAGTGTCGTAAAAATCGCCCTCGTCAATCCATTTCCGTTTATCGACCAGTTCCGCTTTAATCAGCGGAATCATGGCATAACCGCCGCCGAACGTGAACGCGCCGATTTTAAAGAATCCCCAAAACAGACGAAGCACGGTTTTCATAAGATGAACTTTGACAAATCCGATGTCTGAGCCAGTCCTCCGACCTTGTCGCGCACGGTTTGTTTCGTTATCGTTATGATTTCGCCGTTTCGTTCCGAAGCGTCGAAGCTGATGTCTTCCAGCAATTTTTCCATAATCGTATGCAAACGCCGCGCGCCGATGTTTTCGACGCTTTCGTTGACCTCGGCGCACAGGGCGGCAATTTCACGCAAAGCGTCGTCCTCGAATTCCAGCGTTACGTTTTCGGTTTTCAACAGCGCTTTGTACTGCATGACAAGGTTGGCTTCGGGTTCGGTCAAGATTTGATAAAAGTCGTCTGTCGTCAACGCTTTCAGTTCGACGCGAATCGGCAGTCTTCCTTGCAGTTCGGGTAGCAGGTCGGACGGTTTTGCCACATGGAAAGCCCCCGACGCGATGAACAGGATGTGGTCGGTTTTGACCAATCCGTGCTTGGTCGGAACGGTAGTTCCTTCGATGAGCGGCAACAGGTCGCGCTGAACGCCTTCGCGGGAAATGTCGGGATTTTTGCCTTCGCTTCTGCCGCAAATCTTGTCAAATTCGTCGATAAAGACAATCGCGTTGTTTTCAACGGCGTCAATCGCTGTTTTGACGACCTTTTCATCGTCGATGAGGGCGTCGCTTTCCTCGGTTATCAAAACGTCGTAAGAATCTTTGACCGACATTTTTTTCTTTTTGTAAGTGACGCCTTTGCCCAGCAAATCGCTCAGCGAAAACATGCCCATTTGCGCCCCCGGCATGCCCGGAACGTCAAATGTCGGCAAAGTGTTGTTCGGGGCTTCCTGTACTTCAATTTCGATTTCACGGTCGTTCAAATCACCGCTTTCCAACAGTTTTTTGAACTTTTCGCGCGTTTCTTCCGTCGCGTTTTTGCCGACCAGAGCGTCCAAAACGCGTTCCTCGGCTTTGGCGCGGGCTTGGGGTTTGACGGATTCCCGCATCGTTTTGCGCGTCATGGTCAGCGATATTTCGACCAAATCGCGGATAATGCTTTCGACATCGCGCCCGACATAGCCGATTTCCGTAAACTTTGTCGCTTCGACTTTGATGAACGGAGCCTGCGCCAGCTTTGCCAAGCGGCGGGCGATTTCCGTTTTGCCGACGCCCGTCGGACCAATCATCAAGATATTTTTCGGCACGACTTCCTCGCGCAAAGCGGCAGGTAGCTGACGGCGGCGCCAGCGGTTGCGCAAAGCCACGGCGACGGCGCGCTTGGCGTCCTGCTGTCCGATGATGTGGCGGTTCAATTCGGCGACGATTTCGCGGGGTGAAAGAGTGCTCATAGCTTTTCCGTAATGATATTGTGATTGGTGTAAATGCAGATGTCGGCGGCGATGTTCATCGCTTTTTCAACGATTTGTTCGGCGGATTTGTCGCCGTCAATCAACGCCAGAGCCGCCGCTTGGGCGAACGCGCCGCCCGATCCGATGCCGATAACGCCGTTTTGCGGCTCCAGCACGTCGCCGTTGCCCGTCAAAACAAGGGTGGTATCTTTATCGGCGACAATCATCATCGCTTCCAGTTTGCGCAAATAGCGGTCGGTGCGCCAGTCTTTGGCAAGTTCGACGCAGGCGCGGGTCAGCTGACCGGAATACTTGTCGATTTTGGCTTCCAGCCGCTCGAACAAAGTAAAAGCGTCGGCGGTAGCGCCCGCAAAGCCCGCAATGATATTGCCGCCGCCCAAACGGCGGACTTTTTTGGCGTTGCTTTTCAATACGGTGTTGCCGAAAGTGACTTGTCCGTCGCCCGCAATGACCGTTTGTCCGTCCTTGCGCACGCACAGAATCGTTGTTCCGCGCCAAGATTCCATAATTTAAAGACTCCTTGTTAACTTTTTGATTTTAAGATGGTTTAAAACAGATTTTCACCGAAAGAAAGGAAAAAAGCAATGCGACAAACCGTTTTGGAACGCAATACCGCGGAAACACAAATCAAAGTCGATGTCAATCTGGACGGTACGGGAAAGTACGACATTTCTACGGGTTGCGCGTTTTTCGACCACATGCTGGCGCAGTTGGCGAAGCACGGCTTGATTGACTTGAAAATCGCGGCGCACGGCGATTTGGAGGTTGACGCGCATCACTTGGTCGAAGACGTCGGCATCGTTCTGGGACAAGCGTTCGCGCGCGCTTTGGGCGACAAAAAGGGCATCAACCGCTACGGCGCGGCGTGTATTCCGATGGACGAAGCTTTGAGCCGCTGCGTTCTGGATTTGAGCGGGCGCGGCATTTGCGTGTGGAATGTCGCCTTTCCGACCGAAAAAGTCGGCGAAGTCGATACCGAAGTGTTCAAGGAATTCTTTGCCGCCGTTGCGGACAATTTGCGGGCGGCGGTGCATGTCGAAAGCTTATATGGCGGCAATTCGCACCATATAGTAGAATCGTGCTTCAAGGCGTTTGCGCGTGCTTTGCGCCATGCGGTCGAATTTGATGAAAGGGCGAGGGATATTCTGCCCTCGACAAAAGGAGCTTTGTAATGAAATACGTTTTATATGTTTTGCTTTTGGCTGTTGTTGTCGTCGCGGTTGCGGGATTGTGGCATTTGTACCGCGTTTCGTCCGTCAACAAACGGGAAATGGCGCAATACGCCGGCAAATCCGCCGAAGTCAAAAAAGACTTGGGCAAAGTTTTGGTCGTGTATTACTCGCTGACGGGACACACCAAGGAAATCGCCGACAAAATCCAAACAATGACGAACGCGGACATATTCGGATTGGAAACCGCCGAACCGTTCCCGACGGGGGCGAAACTGCATTTGACGGTCAAAGATCAGCTGAAAACGAAGAAATATCCCGCTTTGAAGCAGCTGCCCGATTTGACGGGATACGATGTTGTGTTTGTCGGCGCGCCCGCATGGTGGTACACGGCGGCGACGCCCGTTTTGTCGTTTTTGGAACAGGCGGATTTTCAAGGGGCGAAAGTCGCGTTCTTTTCAACGCAGGGAAGCAACCGCGGCACGTTTTTGCCCGATGTCACGGCTTTGACCAAAAACGCGCAAATTCTGCCCGATGCCTCGTTTAACAATATGGGTAAGGAATACGACGCGGCGGTCAGTGCCAAAATCGCGGCGTGGATTAACGGATTGTAAGAATTTGAAAAGGCGGGGCTTTCCCCGCCTTTTTTGTCAGAAAACCTTTTTGCCCAACCGCCACAAATACGCGTCCAATTCCCGCGTTGTGATTTTTTCTGAATTCAAAGCGTAGTGTTCGCGAAAATTTCGAAGCACTTCGCAATAACGCGGATAATTTCGCAAATCCTGCGGCTTGAACGTGTCGAATTTGTCGACTTGCGCATAGTAAGTCAGCAACTGTGCGACATAAAAATCGTAAATCGGATAAGCGTCCTGATTTTGATGACAGCAATATTTTGTCGCAAAGGAATAGAAATTCCGCGTTTTGCCGTTGCCGACATCCAAAAGCGCAATATCGTTGACGACGGTTAAATCTTTTGCTGCCAAACGGCTGTCGATTTTCAAATCTAAAATATGCTGAGCCATTTTGAACACGGACAGGATATTCGTGCTGTAAAGATCGTTTAAAACGCAGACTTTGATTAAAATTTTAGCCAAGTCGTTGTTTTCGGGGTAATCCTTGAAAACTCTGTTTACAGCCCGTTCCTGCGCGGCGTAATGATTGGGCGCTTTTCTGTCCGCTTCAACGTCTTCGGTAATGATATCGTTTGTCGGAGTGGGAATATCCGCCCGCCTTTCAAAATGTTTTGTCATAGCCTCACCTTACTTTTTTAACCCGCGAACCGCAGTAGTCGCATTTGTATCCAAATATACCGGCAATGCTTTGAAGGAACGCCATTACAATCAACGTTACAAATCCGCTGATGAAAATATCGAAGCCGCTGTCGAACATCATTATAATAAACACAATCCAATTAATGCATGTAACAATGTTCTGAATGACCGGAGTGCAAGGCACGACTTTTTTGCATTTAGGACAAACGCCCGTTGTCCGCTTTACAGGTTTCTTTGCCATTTTCTTACTTCACATGTTTGAATTTCAATACTTTTTTAGGGCCCATTACCGAATCGTAGGAATATGTTCCGATATATTCAAACAACCCCGTAATTTCTTCATCGTCGACAACGTCGGCATCGTTTTTGTTTTTCACGATAAAATACGGACCTTGTTGTTGAGCTGACCAATAGCCATAAGTTGTGTATGCGAGAAAACCGTCGCTGACTGTTTGAGAAATTTTAAAGTTTTTTATAAACAGGCAATTTTTCTTTTTTTCGGTGACGTCATAAAATACCATCTTTTTTTCATCGCTATCGCCAGCTTTATATGGCTCGCAAAGCGGTTTTCCGTATTTTGCCAAAACAGCATTATTTTTTCTGGCGGCTTCTTTTTCCGCCGCGCGTTTTTCCGCGGCAGCTTTGGCGGCTTCCGCTTCTTTCGCTTTGCGTTTTTGTTCGGCTATCGCCGCCGCTTTCTTTTGCGCCGCTATTTTTTCCGCTTTATACGTCTGTTCGTTTATTGTACATTGTTTCATTTTTTGAACAGGAATAATCATACCAGCTATATCGTTTTTTAAATATATTTTTTTACTATCTTTAGATTTTGCAACAACATTATATTTATCATATTTGTTTATTTTTTCTGAAAAACCGCTTCCTTCCGAAATAAGAACATTTTTTTCAGATTCATACCAATTATATGCATAGTGAACCACCCCGCATTTTTTATTAAAGTCAGTATCGACATCCTGAGGATTAAATAATTTTCTTTTTTCAACCGAAAAATACCGCGTTTCATACGGTTCCGGCAGTAAAGTGTACGAAGAACAACCGGTTGTCAACGCCAGCAAGGCGGGTAAAATAACTTTTTTCATTTCGTATTCTCCTTATTTTTTCAGCACTTCAATCAGCTTTTTAACGCCGTTTTTGCCCAATTCGTCTACATCGTAGCCCGATATACCCGTCATAATATGTTCTTCATCGTCGGCGTTCACGGTGTAAAGTTGATAACGCGTTTCAATTTGTTCAATGTTTCGTTTCTCTCCGTTCGGTGTAAAATCGATGTTAAGCGTCACCGAACAGACGCGGCTGTTTTTGTAATCATTGTACAGCGTTGTTCCCATAACCGTCGGAACGGTCTTGTATTCCAGAAAACCGTCTGCTCCTACAACTTTTACAGGATATTTTTTTGCGCCGCTGTCTTCTTTGACCATCGCTTCATTTAACCATTGGGTCATTAACGACGCCAAATTTTCAGTCCCGTCGCACGACGGCGCCGAATTGCTTTCTCCACACCCCGCCAACGCCAAAAGCGGCAATAAACAAACTGCTGTTTTGATTTTCATATTTTACCCTCCTAAAAAATATCGGATAAACACATTATAATATGTGTATCCGATTTGTAAATATGAAATTACACATTTTAACAGGGTGTTTGAATCCACATTAAAATAGGAAACTACACCTATGGATAAGCAGGAAACTTTAAAATCCGTCGGTCGAAAAATCGCCCTGTTCAGAAAATTGAAAGGGCTGAATCAATTTGATTTGGCGTCCGAATCGGGAAAAATGATCAACACGATTTCAAATATCGAACGCGGTATTGCCGATCCGCGCTTGTCCACGCTGTTGGCGATTATGGATGTGCTGGATATTTCGTTTGCGGATTTGACGGCGGAACGCGAATACGACAAAGCGCTGAATCTGCCCCTGATTCACATTATCGACCGTCTGCGTGACTGCGACGAAAAAACGCTGACTTTGATTGTCAAGCAAATCGATATTTCCTTGGCGTTGGCACGCGGGACATGAGAGTATCGCGTCCCTAAAAAACTAAATTTGCTTATTTCTTTGCCTGTGCGGCGATTTGCATAAACACGCGGGCGACGGTCAGTTGCTGCGGTCGTCCCGTTTTTTTGCAGTCCTGTTCGGCTTGGGTCAGCAAATCCATCGCGCGCCCGATTTTTGTCAGATTCCAGCGGCTTAACTGGTCTTTGAACTGCTCAACACGCTTGAAGTGCAAGAACAACGCTTTGACGGCTTCGTCCATGGAACCGCCGTCCTCGATTTTACCCAAAAC
This sequence comes from Limosilactobacillus gorillae, assembly GCA_963604715.1. Classification (GTDB taxonomy): domain Bacteria; phylum Pseudomonadota; class Alphaproteobacteria; order CAAGCB01; family CAG-977; genus UBA2903. The sequence goes on along the minus strand of CAVCSV010000012.1, from coordinate 43,671 downwards.
AATATGAAAGCGCTTCAGATGCATACTTGCGGCGCGCAACAGGGAAATCGGACTTTCCCCCTCGGCAAACAGGCGGTCAAGCGTTTGATGCAATACGGTTTGATTTCCGCCCGACAGCGCGTAAAGCAGCCGGTCTATCGACAAAGCCGACGCGTCGCCGATGCAGGCGGTCGCATCCTCCATGGACACGGCGGTTTCCTTGCCCATATAAGTAATCAGCTTGTTCAATTCGGAACGCGACAACAGCCTGTCCGCGCCCAGATTTTCGGCAATGAATTCTATCACGTCGGGAGAGGCGGTTTTGCCCGCATCCGTCAACGTCTGCCACACCAGCCGTTTCAACGCCGCGCCTTCGTCCGCATAGCACGCCAAAACGCCCGCGCCCGCCGTTTTTTCAAACAAAGCGGGCAGGGAATCCTTGGTTTTCAAAGCCCCCGCCGTGAAAAGCAACAGCGCGTCGCCGTCGTAAGCGGGCAGAAAGTCCTTTAACGCCGCCGTCAACGTGTTGTCCGCCCCGCGCACCATAATCACGCGCCTGCCGCCCATCAGCGACAAAGCGTTGGCTTCGGCGGAAAGGGCGGAGATGTCGTCCTTGATTTGCGCGGGCGTCAGCCACACGGCGCGGAACGGGTCTTTCAAATCGTCAACCACGGCGCGGGCGGCTTTGATGCGGGATTCTTCGACCAATCCGTCGTCCTGCCCGTAAATCAGCACGGCGCGCAGAGTTTTTGCGCCGCCCCTGACAAAAGCTTCAAACGAATCGGCGGACAGTTTGCTCATTTTTTCGCGCTTTTCAGATACGCCGCCACACGCAAGGCTATATCGTCGCCCAAAATCCGCATGACGCGCTCTTTCATCGCTTCTTCCGCCGCATGGGACGCATAAGGCGATTTCTGCACGTCATAGCTGGCGCGCGCGCTGGTGTTGCCGCTCAGCAACATTTTGCCGTCGGGATACGAGGACAGCGTATACTTGCCCCTGTACGTCATTTCGTAGCGGGTCGCCAGATTGTCTTTGCGCACGCCTTGTTCGGAAATCGCCGCATCGGACAAGGCAACCGACAGACGGTAACGCGGATTGACAGGTTCGCCCGCAGGCGTCAGGCGGTTCAGCAAAGCGCGGCGCAGCAGCTGCCCCGTGCGGTCGGGGATTTCGTCAATGAAAATCGCCGCCTGTTCGGCTTTGACCGACGCGCCGTCAAGGGAGCTGTCCGTCCCCTGTCCGGCATACATCGGCTGAAAACCACAGCCGCTCAACGACAATAAAAGCAGAGCCGCAATCGGCTTAAACGACGATATTGACAATTTTGTTCTTGACCACAATGATTTTGCGAACGGGTTTATCCCCGATTTGCGCCGCCACGTTCGGCACAGCCAAAGCCAGCTGTTTCAAAGCTTCTTCGTCGCCGTCCTTGGCGTATTCCAAAGTGCCGCGCAGTTTGCCCTGCACTTGAACCGCAATCGTGACCGTATCGTTTGCCAGATACGCTTTGTCCGCAACAGGCCAAGCGGATTTGACCAGCAAATCGGCATGACCGAACGTCGTGTGCCAGATTTCTTCGCAGATATGCGGCGTTACGGGCGCCAGCAGACGCACCAGCGTTTCAAACGCGAAACGGTAAGCGTATTTTGCGGCATCGTTGTCAAGCTTGATTTCCGCAACGGCGTTCGTCAATTCGCGCAAACGCGCCAAGGCGACGTTGAATTGCAGTTTTTCAAAGTTTTCCGTAACTGCCGCGACCGTTTTGTGCGTCAAGCGAATCAGCTTGTCCGCTTCCTTGGTCAATTCGGCGGGCTTTGCGGTTTCGGCGGGGCAGTTCAAAGCCAAACGCCACAAGCGGTTGACATAACGCCACGCGCCGTCGATTCCCGCCGCCGTCCATTCAAAGTCGCGTTCGGGCGGCGTGTCGGACAAAACAAACACGCGCGCGGCGTCCGCGCCGTAGTTTTTCAAGATGTCTTCGGGGTCGATAAGGTTGTATTTCGACTTGCTCATCTTTTCCGAACGGCCGACCGTAACGGGCGTGCCGTCGCTGATTTTGACCGCCGTTCCGTCGGGGCGTTTGTCGACTTCGGACGGGAACAGCCAATTGCCGTCGACGTCCTTGTACGTTTCGTGGCAGACCATGCCTTGGGTGAACAGACCCTTGAACGGTTCGGACGCGCTCAAATAACCGCAGTCGCGCAAAGCTTTGGTAAAGAAGCGCGCGTACAACAGGTGCATAACCGCGTGTTCGATGCCGCCGACATACTGGTCGACGGGCAGGAAGTGGTCGACGGCTTCGCGCGTAAAGGGTTTGTCCTTTTCAAACGGGGCGCAGAACCGCGCAAAGTACCATGACGATTCAAAGAACGTGTCGAACGTGTCCGTTTCGCGCAAAGCGGGTTTGCCGCAAACGGGGCAAACCGTGTGTTTCCATGTCGGATGCTTTTCCAACGGGTTGCCGTTGCCGTCGAAAACAACGTCTTCGGGCAAAGTGACGGGCAAATCCTTTTCGGGAACGGGAACGATTCCGCAATGTTCGCAGTGAATCACGGGAATCGGACAGCCCCAATAACGCTGACGGGAAATGCCCCAGTCGCGCAAACGGTACTGAACGGTCGCCTTGCCGCGTCCGATTTTTTCCAGCCGCTTAATCATTTCGGGAATCGCGTCTTTGGTCGCCATGCCGTCCAAAAAGGCGGAATTGACCGCGACGCCGTCCTCGATGTCGGCAAAAGCCGTATCGGTCACAACGGGCGTCCCTTCATCCTTGTGCGCGACGACGACGCGGACGGGCAAGCCGTATTTGCGCGCGAAGTCAAGGTCGCGCTGATCGTGCGCGGGGCAGGCGAAAATCGCGCCCGTGCCGTATTCCATCAGCACGAAGTTCGCGATGTAAACGGGCAGTTCGGGATTGCCGCCCAACGCTTTGAATTCTTCGGGGAACGGGTGCATGACTTTCAGCCCCGTGTCAAAGCCTTTCTTTTCCGCGGTTTCGATGTTCGCCGCGCTGGTGCCGAGCGCTTCGCATTCCTTGATGAATTTCGCGGCTTCGGGATTGGTTTTCGCCAGTTCCAAAGCAATCGGATGCTGGGCGGAAATCGCGCAGAACGACGCGCCGAACAACGTGTCCGCGCGGGTGGTGAAGACCTCCAACGTCTTGTCCGTTCCGACAATCGGGAAATACAAATACGCGCCGTGCGATTTGCCGATCCAGTTTTCCTGCATGGTGCGGACTTTTTCGGGCCAGCCCGTCAAAGTTTTTAAGTCTTCCAGCAACTCGTCGGCATACTGCGTGATTTTCAGCGACCACTGCGACAGCTTGCGCTTTTCGACAGGAGCGCCCGAACGCCAGCCTTTGCCGTCGACGACCTGTTCGTTCGCCAAAACGGTTTGTTCCACGGGGTCCCAGTTGACCCAAGAATCTTTGCGGTACGCCAAGCCGCGCTTAAACATATCCAAAAACATTTTCTGTTCGTGTTTGTAGTATTCGACTTCGCAGGTCGACACTTCGCGGTCCCAGTCAATCGACAAGCCCATGCGCTTCATCTGTTTGCGCATGTTGGCGATGTTTTCGCGCGTCCATTTCGCGGGGTGGACTTTGTGCTTGATGGCGGCGTTTTCGGCGGGAAGCCCGAACGAATCCCAACCCATCGGGTGCAACACGTTAAAGCCCTGCAAGCGTTTGAACCGCGCCACAACGTCGCCCATGGCGTAGTTGCGCACATGCCCCATGTGGATGTTGCCCGACGGATACGGGAACATTTCAAGGGCGTAATACTTTTGCTTATCGCTGTTTTCCTCTGTTTTAAAGGCTTGTTCCTTTTCCCAGACGGATTGCCATTTTTCTTCGGTTGTCCGAAAATTGTATCTTTCTTCGCTCATAACAAGGCTTTCACAAAAAAGTTAGTGTTGTGTATGTGCCAGAATATCATTTTTGATTTTATCTGCAAGTCTTTGGTCGAAATTTTGAACCCCGTCCGACTGATTTTTTGATTTTTGACGCGCAAGCACCGTGATTTTGACCGAATCCGTTATCACGGCGTTGATTTTCAGCGTCCGTCCGTCCGACGGGAACCATTCGGACATAATCAAGCCGTCCGCCTTGTCGACCGTTTGCAGCGGATAGTCGGACAAAACGACCAAAGCCGCCTGCCACAGCGATTTCGCCGCCGGCTGTTGCGCCGCTTTCGCCGTTTGCCGTTCCTGTTTCGGCTGTTTGTCGCCGCCCAAAGTGAACTTCAGCGTGTCCGCGCCGAACAGGCGGTCTTCCTGTTTGTATTCCGTCGGACGTTCATAGCGTTTGTCGACCCGTTCGGGGTATTCGTATTTGACATCGCCCGCGCACGCGCTCAGCACCGAAAGCCCCGCCGCCACCGTTAAAAATTTCAACATGGTTCATTCTCCTTTAATCGAAAGTGATAGCAGTTTTCCCGCCTAAAAGCCAGCTGTCTTTTCGTCGCGGAGTTTGCGATTTTGAAACAGGCTTTTTTTGTTTCAAGGATACCGCTATGAAAAAATTATTGCTTTCCGCCGCTTTTCTGCCGTTTTTGACGGAACAGACGCTTGCCGCCCCCGCAATCGAGCTTGAACTGGGCGGATTTATGACGTTTTACGGCACATACGCCAACCAAAGAAAATCGACAAAAGTTCCGATGAACCTGGCTTTTCCGCCTTTGACGGCGCAAACGAAAGCAATCGGCGATTACAACGCTTATGATTTGATGGGCGATGCGGAAATTTATTTTACGGGATCGCACACGTTTGAAAACGGCATAAAAGTCGGCGCGGTCGTTCAGCTGGAGGCGGGAACCGATTCCAACACGTCAAATCAAGTCATTGACGAAACCTACATGACTTTCGATTCAAAAATCGGCAGAATCATTGCGGGCAACGTCAAAAACGCGTCCAATATGCTGGCTGTACGTTCCCCGACCGCCAGCGTTATGGGATTTCAGGAAACGGACTTTACGCGCTTGATTGCCGTTCCCGCGCTGTTTGCCTACAACAAAGCGACTTATGCGACTTTGGACGACATTTCGACAAAGCTGTCCTATATCACGCCCGTGATGAACGGATTTTCGTTCGGCGTCAGTCTGATGCCCGGCAACAAAGTCAAGGGCAAAGACGCGGACAACCTGCTTATCCCCAAAGACGGGCTGAAAATCTTTAAACGCGGCGCGGATGCCACCGCGCTTTACACGCATGCTTTCGGAAAAGTCCGAATGGATGTGTCTGGTTCGTTTTCCAGCTACAAGCCGAATTTGAAAGCCAATGATATTGATTCAAAAGAATCAAATCTGAACGAATACGGCGGCGGCATCGTGTTCGCCGTTGAAAATTGGAGCTTCGGCGGGTCGTACCACTTTGTCAATTCCAATAAGTTCGCCGCCCAAGCCGCCGCCGCGGTGCAAACCATGGGCGCGCACGGCGCGTCGTGGGAAGCGGGCGTCAAATACGAAAAAGACGCGTTTGCCGTCAGCGCGAACTTCATGCAATCGCGCGCCGACAGCTTTACGGCAAGCGGCAAAGACGATTACAAGCAATACCAGCTGTCCGCCCGCTACGCCTTTGCCGACGGCGTTGACGGGTTTGTCGATACGGCGTATCTGCGCTATCAATCGGCAAACACAGACCGCGCGTCAAGCAATCGGGGTTTTGCCGCCGCCGCAGGGGTGAAACTGACGTTTTAAGCGGGAACAAGCTCTTTTTTGTCTTGCTTTTTGACCTTGACCGACAATTCAAAGCCCAAACAATCCAACGTTTTGGCAATCGTGTTGAACTTGGGCTTTGATTTCCCCGACAGACTTTTATACAAACTTTCGCGCTTGATGCCCATTTCCCGCGCCAAAACGGTCATTCCTTTGGCTTTGGCGACATCCCCCAAAGCCATAATGAACAGTTCCGCATCGTCTTCTTCCAAAACGGCATTCAGATAAGCGGAAATGTCTTCGTCGGATTCAAGGTAATCCGCGGCATTCCATGGTGAAACGGTGTATTCTGTCATTTCAGCATCTCCTTTGCCTTTTGAATGTCTTTGCTTTGGGTGCTTTTGTCCCCGCCGCAAAGCAATAAAATCAGCACTTCGCCTTTTTTGGTGAAATAAATCCGGTATCCCGGACCTTCATTGATTTTGATTTCATACAAATTCGTTCCGACACCTTTGACATTTCCGAAATTGCCCAAACTCAGCCCGTTGATTCGACAGATAATTTTGGCTTTTGCCTGCCTGTCTTTCAATTTTCGCAGCCAATCATCGAAAATGTTTGTCGTTTCAATCAGAATCATTTTTCACCTTAACTGAATAAAGTGTAATCCATAGATTACAAAAAGTCAATTCCCTTTGAAAGGACTGTAAATTTCTGTTTACACATTGCGGCCTTTTCGGATAGGCTGTTTCCAACTTTTTATTTAATGGGGAAAACAGTTTATGAAAAAAATTTTGACCGCTGTCGCGACTGTCGCGGCTTTGAGCGCGAACACCGCCGCCGCCGAAGAAAGCTTTGAATTGCAAACCAAAGGTTTTTTGACATGGTACGCGGGCTTTGCCAAACAAAACGACAACGTGTACACTGGGGGTGGCACCAATACGCCGACCGCTTTGTCCGACGGGGCGGGCAGATTGTCGGGTTATGACAAGGCGTCCTTGGTCACCGACGGCGAAGTCGATTTTGTCGGCACATACAATTTTGACGAAGACAACAAACTGTCTTTCTTTATGAGCCTTGACATCATCCGCGACAAAGTCAACGTCGACCTCAGCTATTTCAAATGGGACAATAAATTCGGTCGCTTTATCGTCGGCAACAGCAAAAACGTTTCCAATATGATGGCGGTTACAGCCCCCGATGCCGGCACTTTGGGCATCCAAGACACTTACGCGACGAACTTAATCGCCCTGCCGTACGGCTTTGCGCTGAATCCCGCGACGTATTCCGTCATCGACAACGATACGGCGAAAGTGTCCTACATTTCGCCCGAAATAAACGGTTTGCAGCTGGGGGCGACCGTTATGCCGTCCGACGCGGGGTTGTCCGCGGGCGACGCTTATTACGTTTCGAAAAAAACGCGGCTGAAGTACGGGGCGAACGTCGCCGCTTTTTACTCGCATGATTTCGGAAAATACACTTGGTCCGTCAGTGCCAATTACGCTTACGCAAAACCGACGTTTAAGGGAATGGATTACGCCGCGATTGACGTTGAAGAAAAGAACGTCCATCAATACGGCGGCGGCATTAACGTTCAGCGCGGCAATCTGACCGTCGGCGGGTCTGTCAACGTCGTCAACACTTCCGACGAAATCGGGCGCCATTTCAATATCGGCGGGCGCAGTCTTGCCAAAGGGATTTCGTGGGATTTCGGCGTCGGTTACAACTTCGGACCGCTGGAAACCAGCGCCAGCGTCATCCAGTCCCGCGCGAACAGCTTTTTCGAACAGGGCAAAAAAGACGTCTATACGCTGGGACTGCTTGCCGTGCGCTACCATATCGCCAAAGGACTGTCCGTCTATGGCGAAGGCGGCTACATCAACTTCAACTCCGCACGCCAAGACAGCGATTATTCCAACGATTCGCCGCTGTTCACCATGGGCGTCACCGTCAGATTCTAAGGCCTGAAAGCAATGGACAATCTTTCCGAAGTCAAAAGCGAAATCGCAAAAACAGCCGTCGACTGCAACAGAAAACCCGTCACTTTGGTCGCGGTTTCCAAAACGCACGGCGTTGACAAAATCCTGCCGCTGATAGAAGCGGGGCAGCGCGTGTTCGGCGAAAACCGCGTGCAGGAAGCGATGGAAAAGTTTCCGCCGCTCAAGGAAAAATACCCCGATTTGAAACTGCATCTTATCGGTCCATTGCAAACAAACAAAGTCAAAGAAGCTGTGGAGCTGTTCGACGTCATCGAAACGGTCGACCGCGTCGAACTGGCGGAAAAGCTGGCGAAAGAAATGAAAAAGCAGGGGAAAAACATCCCTTGCTTTATTCAGGTCAACACGGGCGAAGAACCCCAAAAAGCGGGAATTGTTCCACGTGAAACATTTTCATTGTTGGAAAAATGCCGTGAACTGGGGCTGAACATTATCGGTTTAATGTGTATTCCGCCCGTAGACGACGAACCCGCCCCGCATTTTGCGTTTTTAAAAAAACTGGCAAAACAAGCGGGATTGTCCGAGCTTTCTATGGGGATGAGCGCGGATTATACCGTTGCCATTCAGCAGGGCGCGACATACGTTCGCATCGGTTCGGCTTTGTTCGGACAGCGGAAATAATGCTTTCGACAAAATCGGCGCCCCCGATTTTTTGAAAGAACTGTTGAAAGCGCTGTACGCCGATTTGCCTGAATCAAAAACCCGCACGGCATAACCGTGCGGGTTGTATTTTGCTTTATTTTTGCGTTTCGGATTTCAGTTTTTTCAGGAACTTTTCCAACCAATGGATGTTATAGTTTCCGTCGATGAAGTCCTGCGACGAAATAATCGCGTCATGCAAAGGCAGGGTTGTGTTTACGCCTTCAATGACGAATTCGTCGATTGCGCGGTGCAAACGCATCAAACAGCCGTTGCGCGTTTTACCGAACACAATCAGTTTGGCAATCATGCTGTCGTAATACGGCGGCACGGTATAGCCCGTGTACATGCCGGAATCGACGCGCGTCCACAGCCCGCCTGGGGCATGCCACTGTTCGATTTTTCCGGGGCAGGGAACGAACGTGAACGGATCTTCGGCGTTGATGCGGCATTCCATCGCATGCCCCGTGAAATGCACGTCGTCCTGCGTATAGTTCAGATGAGCGCCGCCCGCAACGCGGATTTGTTCGCGCACCAAATCAATGCCCGTGACCATTTCCGTAATCGGGTGTTCCACCTGCAAACGGGTGTTCATTTCGATAAAGTAGAATTTGCCGTTTTCATACAGGAATTCAATCGTGCCGACGTTGCTGTACCCCATTTTGCGCATCGCGTTCGATACGATTTCGCCGATTTTTTTGCGCTGTTCGGCATTCAAAGCGGGGCTGGGCGTTTCTTCCAGAACTTTCTGGTTGTTGCGCTGCAAAGAGCAGTCGCGTTCGCCCAAATGCACGACGTTGCCGTAGTTGTCCGCCAGCACCTGCATTTCGATATGGCGCGGATTTTCAAGGTATTTTTCGATATACACCTGATCGCTGGTGAACGACGCTTTGGCTTCCGCGCGCGCCTGCATGTAAGCGTCGGGCAGTTCTTCGGCGTTGTGCGCAATGCGCATGCCTTTGCCGCCGCCGCCCGCGGTCGCTTTAATCAAAACGGGATAGCCCATTTTTTCGGACGCTTCCAAAGCATCCTCGACCGTGTCGACCGCGCCGTCCGAACCGGGGACGACGGGCAAGCCAGCTTCGATGGCGGTGCGTTTCGCGGTGATTTTATCGCCCATCAAGCGCATCATTTCGGGCGTGGGACCAATCCAAGTCAGCCCGTGTTCCTGCACCATTTCCGCAAAGTCTGCGTTTTCCGACAAAAAACCGTAACCCGGATGAATCGCGTCCGCGCCCGTGACTAAAGCGGCGGTGATAATCGCGGCTTTGTTCAGATAAGAGTCTTTGGCGGGGGCGGGACCGATGCAAACGGCTTCGTCAGCCATACGGACATGCATAGCATCCGCGTCGGCGGTCGAATGGACGGCAACCGTTTTAATCCCCATTTCCCGACACGCGCGGTAAATGCGCAAAGCGATTTCACCGCGGTTTGCGATTAAAACTTTTTCAATCATGGCTTATTCCAAAATCAGCAAAGGTTCGCCGTATTCGACGGGAGAACGGTCGGTGACCAGAATTTTGACGACTTTGCCCGCGCGCGGCGCTTTGACGGGGTTAAAGGTCTTCATCGCTTCGACCAAAAACAGCGTCTGATCCGCCGAAACGGTGTCGCCGACGGAAACATACGGCGCGGCGTTCGGTTCGGGGGACGCGTAAATCACGCCGACCATCGGGGATTTGACGGCTTCGCCCTTGACTTCTTCGGCGGCGGGAGCGGCGTTTGCGGCAGGCGCGGCGGCGGGAGCGGCAACAGGCGCGGGCATCGCGACGGGTGCGGGCGCAAAAGCGGTCGCGGCGGTTCTGACAACGCGCAGACGCAAGCCTTCCGTATCGTATTCGATTTCGGCAAGGTTTTGATCGTTGACCAGTTTGGCAAGGCTTTCTGCCAAAGAAATGTCGGTTTTTGACATTGGACTTATTCTCCTTTGAAAAGCGAGGCGACAGCCTCAATCGCTAAAAGATACCCCTTTGACCCCAAGCCGCAGATGACTCCCGTCGCGGCTTTGGAAACATAAGAAACGTGGCGGAAT
>CAVCSV010000012.1:0-33363 GCA_963604715.1 Limosilactobacillus gorillae | reverse complement strand
AATGTTGGACAAGTGGACTTCGACAACGGGCATGTCGCACGCCAACAGCGCGTCCATCAAGGCAATCGAAGTATGCGAATACCCCGCGGGATTGATGACAATCGCGTCAAAAACGCCGCGCGCCTGTTGGATTTTGTCGATTAAAGCCCCTTCGGAATTGCTTTGAAAGCAGTCCAGCGTTCCGCCCAGTTGTACGGTGCGTTCCGTGCAGGCGCGTTCAATGTCGGCAAGGGTTTGCTTGCCGTAAATTTCGGGCTGCCGCGTGCCGAGCATATTCAAATTCGGACCGTTTAACAGTAAAATTTTGAACATCCGCCAGATTCCGTTTTTAAAAACTTCGACATCCTTATAGCACTCTTTGAATCGAATTGCACCTAAATTAACACGCTTTTTTGGCATAAAATTTGCATAAATAAAGTGGAGTTTTATCGTCAGGAAAGGAGATTCCCGATGGCAATAGGCAATTATGTCACCAGCACGATGGGCATGCACGCCCAGGCGCACGCTTTGGAGCAAATCAGTTCCAACATCGCAAACGTCAACACGGTCGGGTATAAAAAAGTCAATGCGCGCTTTGAAACGCAAATGTCGGTGTATAACGAAATCGGCACGGATTCCCATTACTTTACGGCGGGAAACGTGGACAGGCGAATGGTCGACATTGCGGGCGTTCTTGACACGACGAACAGCATTTACGACCTTGGCATTTCGGGGCGCGGGTTCTTTGTCGTTCAGGGCGACAACAACACTTATTACACCCGCGCGGGCGATTTCCAAGCAACGGCGGTAACTCCCGCGGGCTATAAACCGCAGCAAATCACTTATTACAAGCCGACAAACGGTTCGGGCGTGATTACGCAAAGCAAGCCCGCATCGTACTTTGTCAATGCGTCTGGTTATTATGTCATGGGGTGGAACTATAATGCCGACAGCGAGGCATTTTCTTCCTCCCTTGAACCCGTTGTGATTTCGCCGAACGAATACACGCCGGGGCATTTGACGACGACAATGTCCTTTAAAGGCAACATTCCCGCCGACGCGACGGAATCTCAGCTGCTGAAATTCGGCGTGTACGACAACGACTACACCATGCACAATATGACGATGCGCTGGACAAAGACGGACAACACGAACACTTGGAATTTGGAAATCGGGCTGGACGGCGGGGCAAGCGTGACTTCGGGAACAATAGAAGTGCAGTTCGACGAAAACGCGCAGATGATAAAGCCCGCCTCCGCAACGACCATTGCGGTTGACTGGGGCAACGGATCGGCGGGCAATATATCGCTGGATTTAAGCCATTTCACGCAATACGCGACACACTTGCAGGGGTCGGTGTTAAGTCAGGACGGCAAAGGATTCGGGTCTTTGGTCAGCACGTCGTGGGATTCCAAAGGCGTTTTGAACGCGGTGTACAGCAACGGTGCGTCGATTCCCGTGTGCAAAGTCGCCATTGCGCAAGTTCAAGTCCCCAATATGATGGAAGCCGTCTCGGGCAATATGTTCGAGTATTCGGAAAACGCGGGCAACTTGGAAATCGTTGATTTGCAGGCAACACGCACCGAAACGACCGTCGAGGGCGGCAAGCTGGAAAATTCCAACGTCGCGTTGGAAGAGGAATTTACCAATATGGTAACAACTCAGCGCGCATATTCCAGTTCGGTCAACGCCTTTACAACCGTCAACGAAATGGTGCAGGAAGCCATCAGTATCCTGACGTAAGGTGCTGCCCGCACGGGGGTGCTATCCGCACGGGGAAAACAACAGAATCGAACTTGCGAGGGCTTTAGCCCGAAGCAATCCCGTGATTGGTCGGCAGGAGTGTCGCCCTGCTTCGTCATTGCGCGGAGCGTCAGCGACAAAGCAATCCATTAACTCCGCGTCTGCATCTGGCATTCTGCAAATGGATTGCTTCCGTCTGACGACGTCGCAATGACGGATATGTGTTTATTTTCAATCTATTATCGTCATCGCGAGAAGGGCGCCAGTCCTAAAGGATTTCTCGGATGATGGAACCAACAAAAAAAGCCCCTGAAAAATCAAGGGCTTTTTTAATGGTGCCGGTGCGGTGACTCGAACACCGGACCCACGCATTACGAATGCGTTGCTCTACCAACTGAGCTACACCGGCACAACACACAGATTTTCTATCTGTTTTTTTTTCAAATTGCAAGTATTTTTTTAGGTTTTGAACAAAAAAGTTTAAAAAGACTCTTCTTGACTTTTTGTCGTTTTTGTCCAATAATTTACTCAACAGTACAGAATAAGGGGGAAATTGAAAATGTCGTTGGAATCGTTTTTTGAAAAACCGTTTACCGTTCATCCGTCGGGCAAAACGCCCCACGAGCACGGCGTTAAAATTTCCAAGTACGGCAAACAGCTTGCCGCGATGACGGCTGCCGCCGCCGCGGTTGTTTTAATGGCGTCCTGCGGGGACAAAAGCTATGCGCAGATGGACGCGATTAAGGGCAAGCTCCCCGCCAAAGAACAGCGCGACATCAAACAGGCGTTCGACGAAGATTTGCTGTGGAAAATCGATTCGCTACACTGGGATGCGGGCAAAGACATGGCTTCCGCGATTTCCGAAGGAGTGCGCTCCATGCAAACGAATCTGCCGGCGGACACGGCGCAATGGACGGCGCGGGATTACGTTCTGTCCGACCATGCGCAGAAACGCCGCAACGAAGCTTTGCCGTCGTTCAAAATCGGTTCGATTGCCATGAACCGCATCAACAAAGACTTCCGCGACGACTTGCGTGACGACATCGCCAAAGTCAACAAAGAAAAAGATAAAGAATACGCGATGCAGGCGGCGGCGCAAGCCAAGGCTTTTTCCCGCTGATTACCGCACGGCGTCGATAATTCCGCCGCCCGCGACCAAATCGCCGTCATACAAAACGACGGACTGCCCCGGAGCGATTCCGCGCTGGGTCAGTTCGAAATCGACTTTGATTTCCGATTCGGATACGGGCGTTACGAAAACAGGTGTTGCGGGTTGCGACGAACGGATTTTTGCCGTAAAGCGCCGCGGTTCGGACAGCGGCGCGATGCCCGACCAATTCACATTGGACGCCGTCAGGGTGTGGCGGACGTTTTCGTCCTCGAATCCCACAATAACATTGTTTTTTTCGACATCGAATCCCAAAACGTACAGCGGCTTTTCAGCCGCGATACCCAACCCTTTGCGCTGTCCGACGGTGTAATTCCAAATGCCTTGGTGCGTGCCCAAAACTTTGCCGTCTTTGGTAACGAAATTGCCCGCTTTCGGTTCGGTTTGCAAAATGTCGTTGATGTCGCCGCTGTAAAAATCCTGACTGTCGGGTTTGTCGCCGACCTCCAATCCGACTTCGCGCGCGATTTGGCGGATTTCCGTTTTGGCTTTGTCGCCGACGGGCAGCAGGATTTTGCCCAACTGTTCCTGTTCCAAGCGGTACAAAAAGTAAGACTGGTCTTTTTTGGCGTCAACGCCTTTCAACAGCTGCCAGCGGTTTGAGGCTTCGTCAAAAAGGACGCGCGCATAATGCCCCGTCGCGAATTTGTCGAATTCCAATCCGTGTTCTTTGGCGGCTTGAGGCAAGGCTTTGAATTTGATTTTGGCGTTGCACCACACGCACGGATTCGGCGTTCTGCCCGACAGGTATTCCTGCTTGAAATTTTCCAGCACGGTTTTTTTGTAAATTTCGGAGCAATCCAGCGTGTAATACGGAATATCCAACCGTTCGCAAACGGCGCGGGCGGATTCGATGTCCTGTTCTTCGTGCGGACTGAAACAAGCGTCGGCGGTCGCCGTTCCGTGAAAAGCGCGCCCTTTTTCCCATATCGACATAGTCGCGCCGATGACCTCATGCCCCGCTTTTTTCAACAAATACGCGGCGACCGAAGAATCGACCCCGCCGCTCATTCCGACCAGAACTTTCATAACCGCATCCTTTCGCAAAAAACGGAGATACTTTACAAAAACAAAAGCGAACTCTCAACAAAAAGTTATTTTCCGCGGGGCGGGCGTTGGCATCCGTGCCGACCAAGGCTAAGATTGCCGCGTCGTGTCTACAACACTCCTCGCAAGTTTGAGTGTTTGTTATTCAATGCAATCATTGATATGCGTGCCGATCAATCACGGGCTCACCTCTTAGCTCGTCGCGATTTCGATGTTGTTTCTTTCGTCTATGAGCAGAGCGGCGGGTTATTTCAGCAATTCGCGCAGTTTTTCAAAAAATCCCGTCGATTGAGGACTGGATTCCTTGCTTTCCTCGGCAAACTGTTTCAGCAATTCCTTTTGCTTGTCGGTCAGTTTTGTCGGCGTTTCGACCGTAAAGCGGACGAACAAGTCGCCGACACTCTTGCTTTGCAGCATGGTCATGCCTTTTTTGCGCAGGCGGATTTCCGTTCCCGACTGCGTGCCTTCGTCGATTTTGACCTTTTCGGACGTACCGTCAATGCAGGGAATGTCGATTTCGCCGCCCAAAGCCGCCGTCGTCATGGACAAAGGAACGGTGCAGTACAAATTCGCCGCGTCGCGTTTGAAAATCGGGTGCGGTTTGATGTGAACAAAGATGTACAAATCCCCGTTCGGTCCGCCGTTCATACCCGCTTCGCCCTGTCCCGCCAAACGCATTCTGTTTTCAGAATCGATGCCCGCGGGAATGGTGACTTCCAGCACTTTCTTTTGCGACACTTTGCCCGTGCCGCCGCATTTTTTGCACGGATTTTTGATGACTTTTCCCGTCCCGTTGCAGGTCGGACAGGTTCTTTCCTCGATAAAGAATCCCGCTTGACGGCGCACGCGTCCCGTGCCGTGGCAGGTGTCGCAGGTTTCGGCTTTCGATCCTTCCGCCGCGCCCGTGCCGTGGCAGTCTTCGCATTTCACCGCCGTTTGAATTTCGATTTCCTTGGTCAAGCCTTTGTAGGCTTCCTCCAGCGTGATTTCCAAGTCGTAGCGGATGTCCGCGCCGCGAACACCCTCTTGCTGACGGGAACGGCGCGCGCCGCCCATGAATTCGCTGAAGATGTCTTCAAAAATGCTGCCGAAACCCGCGCCCGACCCGCCGAAATCAAAGTTGAATCCGCCGAATCCGCCCGCACCCGCGCCTTGGGCGAACGCCGCATGACCGTAACGGTCGTAAGCCGCGCGTTTTTGGCTGTCTTTCAGCACTTCGTAAGCTTCCGTGACTTCCTTGAATTTGACTTCGGCTTCGGCGTTGCCGGGGTTGCGGTCGGGGTGGTATTTCATCGCCAGCGTGCGGTACGCTTTTTTGATTTCGACGTCCGTCGCCCCTTTTTGCAGACCCAACAGTTCGTAATAATCCTTTTCCATCACGGTATCCTTTTAAAGCGAAAACCGTTCGGAGGATTTTTCCCCCGAACGGTCGATAGCAAGTGTGCTAATTATTTTTTGACTTCTTCAAAGTCGGCGTCGACAACGTCTTCGTCGGGTTTTGCGGACGCGGCTTCCTCAGCCCCCGCCTGCGCTCCGGCTTGCGCCGCCGATTCCTGCTGAGCCTTATACAGCGCTTCGCCGATTTTCATCGAGGACTGCATCAAAGCTTCGGATTTGGCGTTGATTTTTTCGACGTCGCCCGATTCCAGAACATCCTGCAGGGCTTTGATGTCGGCTTCGATTTTTTCCTTGTCGGAAGCGGAAACCTTGTCGCCCAAGTCTTTGATGTTCTTTTCGGTCGCGTGAATCAAGCTTTCGGCTTTGTTTTTCGCGTCGACGGCTTCGCGGCGTTTCTTGTCTTCGGAAGCGTGGGCTTCGGCGTCTTTGACCATTTTGTCAATGTCGGCTTCGCTCAAACCGCCCGACGACTGAATGCGGATTGTCTGTTCCTTGCCCGTGGCTTTGTCTTTTGCGGACACGTTGACAATGCCGTTCGCGTCAATGTCGAACGTGACTTCGATTTGCGGCATGCCGCGCGGAGCGGCGGGGATGCCGACCAAGTCGAATTGACCCAGCAGCTTGTTGTCGGCGGTCATTTCGCGTTCGCCCTGGAACACGCGGATGGTCACAGCCGTCTGTCCGTCTTCGGCGGTCGAGAAGACTTGCGATTTGCGCGTCGGAATGGTCGTGTTGCGGTCAATCAAGCGCGTAAACACGCCGCCCAGCGTTTCAATTCCCAAAGACAGCGGGGTCACGTCCAGCAGCAGAACGTCTTTGACGTCGCCTTTCAAAACACCGCCCTGAATCGCGGCGCCCAAAGCCACGACTTCGTCGGGGTTCACGCCTTTGTGCGGTTCGCGACCGAAGAATTCCTTGACGATTTCCTGAACCTTGGGCATACGGGTCATACCGCCGACCAAAATGACTTCGTCAATGTCGGAAGCTTTCAAGCCCGCGTCTTTCAACGCTTTTTCGCACGGAATTTTGGTGCGTTCCAGCAAATCTTCGACCAAGGATTCCATTTTCGAACGGGTCAGTTTCACGTTCAAATGTTTCGGGCCCGTCGCGTCCGCCGTGATGAACGGCAGGTTGATTTCGGTCTGCTGAGCCGAAGACAGTTCGATTTTCGCCTTTTCCGCGGCTTCTTTCAAACGCTGCAGAGCCAGTTTGTCGTTGCGCAGGTCAATGCCCTGTTCTTTCTGGAATTCGTCCGCCAGATAGTTGATGATGCGCGCGTCGAAATCTTCGCCGCCCAGGAACGTGTCGCCGTTGGTGGCTTTGACTTCAAACACGCCGTCGCCGATTTCCAAAACGGAAACGTCGAACGTGCCGCCGCCCAAGTCGTACACGACAATCGTGCCGCTGGCTTTTTTATCCATGCCGTACGCCAACGCCGCAGCCGTCGGTTCGTTGATGATGCGCAGCACTTCCAAGCCCGCGATTTTGCCCGCGTCTTTGGTCGCTTGACGCTGAGAGTCGTCAAAGTAGGCGGGAACCGTAATGACGGCCTGCGTCACGGGTTCGCCCAGGAAAGCTTCGGCGTCTTCTTTCAATTTCTGCAAAATGAAAGCGGAAACCTGCGAAGGCGCATACTTTTTATCATACGCCTGAACCCACGCGTCGCCGTTTTCGCCCGCAATAATGTGATACGGAACCAAAGTTTTGGCGCGTTCAACCTGTTTGTCGTCGAAACGGCGGCCGATTAAACGCTTAATCGCAAAAAAAGTGCCTTCGGGGTTGGTGACCGCTTGACGTTTGGCGGACTGACCGACCAATTTTTCGCCGCTTTGCGTGAAAGCGACCATTGACGGGGTTGTGCGGGCGCCTTCCGCGTTTTCAATGACGCGGGCGTCCTTGCCGTCCATAATAGCAAAACAAGAATTTGTCGTACCTAAATCGATACCAATGACTTTTCCCATAAAAATTCCCTCTTTTCAAAAGAAACCGCCCGTTCGGGCATCCATCGCAGAGATATATAGGCAGGGGTTTTACGTTTCGCAACCGCCGCAAGCGATTTTTTTCGATTTTTTTTCTTGTCCAAACAAGGTATGATGCCTTTAATCAATCAACCAAGGGGATTTTGATGCCTTTTTTACAAAAAACACGCAAAGCCGTCGGGCTTTTTTTGGGGAAAATCAAGCTTTATTTGAAAACGTCGAACAAATTTACGCCGCATGCCAAACAGCAGTTGCTGGATTTCGCCGTCAAATGGTGGGGGTGGGTTCTGGCGGGGTTTGTCCTGTTCGTTTTGTTCTATTACCCCGCAGGCGCGCTGGTAACCCACCGCATCGATTTGTCGATGGCTTTGAACGACGGCGCGGACGCGCCCAAAGCCGTTTCGACTTTGGAAGCGTTGGGCAATCGCGAATTGAAACGCAACATTTACACGCCGAACCTGCCGTTTTTCTATCCCGCGGCGGTTTTGGACAACATGCCCGCTTTTCAAACGGGAATTTTCAGCGAAATCAAGGATTTTGCCAAAACCCTTTCCGTGCTGAAGCCCGACAGCGAAGAACTGTCCCGCGCGGCGGAGCTGTTTTCCTATCCGCCCGATGTCTGGTATTTCAAAGGCGGCAAACCCGCCAAATCGTCCGCCGCTCAATACAAGGAAGCCGTTGCGGCGCTGAGCGCGTACAAGAAAAGCTTCCGCGCGTCGGAACTGTCCGTCGACGAACTGCCCGCCGTCGTCCGTTCTTTGCGCGATTCCCTGAAACGCGAGGGCGAACGCATCGAAAACCATATCGTCAAAAACGAAAAGAAGTTTTTTGACTGGCAGGCGGACGATTTGTTTTACTTTGTCAAAGGGCGGACGTATGTCATCGCTTTGCTGCTGCGCGACATGAAAACCGATTTTCCCGCCGCGTTCGAGGACGAAACGTTCAAAGCCTTGATAGCCGATGCGCAAATCGCTTTGCAAAAAGCGCTGGACATTCAGCCTTTGATAGTCGCGAATGCCAGCCCGCAAACGCAATTCGCGCCGAACCACTTGCTGGGACTGGGCTTTTATTTGTCCCGCGCGCAAAGCGTTTTGACGGAAACGGAAGCGTATTTGCGATGAAAAAAATCGTTGTTGTTCTTGCCGTTTTGATTGCGGGGACGTTGATTTGGCTTTTTATGCCCGAATCCGTTCCCGTCGGGGAACGGCGCGCCGACGGACTTTATTTCGGCAAAATGACGACCGTGCAAATGAAATCGGCATTCAAAGCGCAAGGCTACGACATGGCGGACGTTTTGGAAAACAAACAGCCCGTGCCGCGGCTGTTCGTCGAATCCGTTCCCCGCGATTTCAACCGTCCGAAATACGACGAAGAACGTCCCGCTTTGTTTACGGAAATGCTGTTGCCCGTCATTATGAAAGCCAACAAAACCGTTTTGAACGAACGGGCGGAAATCGAACGGCTGACCGCGAAATTCGTAGCGAAAGAGGCTTTTTCCGCAGAGGAATTGGCTTGGCTGGAATCGGAGGCGCAAAAATACGACATTGCTTTCGATACTGAAGATTGGGACGGTTCTTTCAGAACGATGCTGTTGCATGTCGACGGCGTGCCGCCGTCTTTGCTGCTGGCGATGGCGGCGGAAGATTCGGGATTTGCGACCAGCCGTTACGCCCGTGAATACAATTCCGTGTTTCACGCCCGCGACTGGAACGGCAACGGCATTGTTCCCGACGAACCGATGCAGGAGGGCGAAGATTACCGTATTGTCGCTTATCCGACGCTGTACGACGCGGTTTTGGCGCGCATAGTCTGGCTGAATTCGGGGGTTCGCTTTTCGTCTTTTCGGGATGCCCGCCAAATTTACCGCCAAGGCAAAAGCGTTCTGTACGGCGCGGATACGACGGGCGCGTTCCGTCTGTTTCCCGACAGGGATTTCAAATACCCCGATTACTTGAAGCATTTGATTTTGCAGTACGGCTGGTCGCCGCTGGACAGGGTTGAAAATCCAAACTAAAAAAGAGCTGTCAAACCCGTTTGCGTTCGGGTATCATCTGTCGCGGAGAAGGAATTTATGCACGCAACCGTTTTTGTATCGCAGGACGAATCGTCGGCTTCCGTTGCTTTCGGCGGAATCTGGTCGGTCGACAATCCCGTAGCCAACCGTGACGAAGTCGTTGCGGCGTTTGAAGCCGCGACATTCAAATCCGTTGTTTTTTCGGGTGAAAAAATCGAAAAATGGGACAGCGCGTTGGTGGCGCTGTTGATTCGGCTGATTGACGAATGCGCCAAACGCAAAATCGATTACGCTTTTTCGGCTATGCCCGAAGGGGTCGAACCGCTGATAAAGCTGGCTTTGTCCGTTCCTCCGCGTGTCGGACGGGAACAAAAAGCCACTTTCAAGCCTGCGTTGGACGCGTTGGGCGAAGCGGGAATCGCCGCATGGAACGCATCGAAAACGGCGTGCGCTTTTATGAACGAAGCCCGTCGGTCGCTGATACGCTTTGTGTCGGGCAAAGCCGTTTTGCGCAAAAGCGATTTGCTGTGGGAAATTCAGGAAGCGGGCGTCGGCGCTTTGCCGATTGTGTCGCTGATTTGCTTTATGATAGGGCTGATTGTGGCTTTTGTCGGGTCGGTGCAGCTTAAACTGTTCGGCGCGCAAATTTATGTGGCAAGCTTGGTCGCCATTGCGGTGACCCGCGTTATGGGCGCGATTATGGCGGGCGTCATTATGGCGGGCAGGACGGGCGCGTCTTATGCCGCGACCATCGGGTCGATGCAGGTGAACGAAGAGGTCGACGCGCTGAAAACCATGGGCATATCGCCGTTTGACTTTCTGATTACGCCGCGCCTGCTGGCGTTGTCGCTGATGATGCCGCTTTTGACGGTTTACGCCGATTTGATGGGCATACTGGGCGGCGCGTTTGTCGGTATCGTGATGCTGGGACTGTCGCCCGAAGAATACGCCCGCATGACGCTGGACGCGCTGTTTGCCAAAAACATCATCGTCGGTTTGGTGCACGGGGCGGTGTACGGCGTGATTATCGCGCTGTGCGGCTGTTATCAAGGGTTGGTTTGCGGCAGGAACGCTTCCGCCGTCGGGCGGGCGACGACGGCGGCGGTTGTGTATGCGATTGTGGGAATGACCGTCGCCACCGCTTTGCTGACGTTTTTCTTTAATTTAATCGGAGTGTAGAGAACATGACCGCTCCGTTTTTGACTGTTTCGGATTTAACCGTCGCTTACGGCGACAACGTGATTATGAAAGACGTGTCTTTCACCATCAACCAAGGCGACGTGTTTATCATCATGGGCGCCAGCGGCTGCGGCAAAAGCACGCTTTTGTCCGTTCTGACGGGGCTAAAACCGCCTGCGAAAGGCGATGTCGTGTTTGACGGACTGCCTTTCTGGGGCAAGGGCGCGACCGACGCAAACCGCAGGACGTCCATGCGCAAGGCGGGCATTTTGTACCAAAGCGGGGCGTTGTGGACGTCCATGACTTTGGCGGAAAACATCGCGTTGCCCTTATCACAGTATACGGCGCTGACCCCCGCCGAAATCCAAGACCTTGTCGCGCTGAAGCTGGATTTGGTCGGATTGGCGGGATTTCAAGATTTTTATCCGTCCGAAATCAGCGGCGGCATGAAAAAACGCGCGGGGCTGGCGCGCGCGCTGGCGCTTGACCCGCAAATCGTGTTTTTCGACGAACCGAGTGCGGGGCTGGACCCGATAAGTTCCAAAAATCTGGACGATTTGATTTTGCAAATCAAAGAAAACCTGAACACGACGATTGTCATGGTAACGCACGAATTGCCGTCTTTGCTGGCGGTCGGCACGAATTCGATTTATCTGGACGTGGACACAAAGACGCTTATCGCGCAGGGAAAGCCCGCCGATTTGCTGAAAAACCCGCCGAATGACAAAGTTCGCCGCTTTTTGACCCGAGGAGAAAAATAAATGTCGCAAAAAGCCAATCCCCGTTTAATCGGTGTTTTCATCCTGATTGCGGTTTTCGTTTCAATCGGGACGTTCTTTTTGATGAACCGCGACAGATTCTTTTCGCAAACGACGAAGTATGTTTTGTACTTTCAAGGGTCGGTCAAAGGCTTGAACATCGGGTCGCCCGTTGTGTTCAACGGCGTTCCCGTCGGACGCGTCATCAACATTTCGCTGGTGACCGACATGCAGACGCTGGAGGTCAGAATCCCCGTCACCATTGAAACGAACGCCAACAGCTTTATCATTTTAAGCAAAAAGAAACGCATCAATCCCCGCGCGGGAAACGAAGAAATCCGCCGCTTTACCGAAGAAATGATAGCCAAGGGTCTGCGCGCGCGCCTGATTCCGCAAAGCATTCTGACGGGACAGATGATGATTGATTTAAGTTATCTGCCCGACACGCCCGTCATTATGACGCCGACATCGCTGAAAATGATTCAAATCCCGACATTGCCGTCGATTTCGGACGAACTGGCGAAAACTTTGCAAAAAATGCCGCTGGACGAAACGTTCAAGCGGTTGAACAAAGTGTTGGAGGAAACCGACAAGCTTATTGCCGCGCTGAACGGCGACGTGCCCGAAATCATCAAGGAAATGCGCAAAATCACCCATTCGGTTGAAAGCATTTCCGACAAAGCCGACAAAGCCCTTGATTCGTTTGACGAAAATTCCCGCACAATGCTGGATTTGAACCAAATGCTGCGCGATTTCAGCGCCGCGGCGGCGTCTTTGCGCAACTGGGCGGATTATCTGGAACGTCATCCCGAAGCTTTACTGAAAGGAAAAGGAGGATACTGATGAAAAAAATTTTATTCGCCTGTCTGACCGTTTTGTTTTTAAGCGCGTGCGGCACGACAAAGCCGTCGACTTTCTATGCTTTGGATTCGGGCGCCATTCCCGCGGACGAACCCGAACAGGCAAATGCCGGCAAAGTCAAAATCGGCATTGAGCCCGTTATCATTCCGAATTATTTGAACCGTCCGCAAATCGTTATCCGCGACGATGACGGCGTGACGCTGAAAATATCCGAATTCAACCGCTGGGGGGAACAAATCGGCGATGTTTTCCCGCGCGTTTTGGCGGATTCGATGAACGTAACATTCGGGTATCCCGCGGCGAAGCAAATCAACGTCAACCGCGATTTGTTTCCGTACCGCCTGCAGGTTGAAGTTTCGCGTTTTGACGCTTCGTTCGGCAAAGACGCCGTTTTGAACGCATGGTGGACGCTGACGTCCCGCGACGGCAAAACGGTTTACCGTTCCCGATCGGTTTTGACGCACCCCGTCGGAAACACTTATGCCGATGCGGCCGAAGCCGAACGCACTTTGATTGTCCGCTTGGGCGGCATTATCGGCAACGCCGTTCGCAAAAAAATAAAATAAAGACTATTTCCAAACGTGCATGGGACGGTCGTCGTCCGACGCTATCCTTTGCACGGTTGCGCAGTAGTCGCGCCAGTCGTCGACGGCTTCGGACAGCAAACGGCAAATCAAATCGTTCAAACCTTCGCCGCTTTCCATGGCTTGGCGTTCCAGCAAAGAATACAGCGGCGTTTCGATTTTCAGGGAAACTTTCTTCTGATGTTCCGCGATGGTAGTCATAGCCGCCTCCTTAACCTGCCTTTAAGCTCTTAAAGCTATAGTTCGATTCTGAGCACGGAATCATTAACAAAAGGTAACTTTTACGTCCCCATGGCGAAAAAGAAAGCAAACACTCCCAAATCCGCCGAGTCGAAAACAAAAAAACAATCCGCTCCCAAAAGACGGACGGCGAAACGAATCGGATTCGATTGGAAAAAAGCTGGACAAGCGTTTAAAAAGCCCGCCCGATTCGTTTGGATTGGCGCGGCGGCGGTTGCCGTGTATTTGATTTACTGCTGGGCGACTTTGCCCGATATTTCCAAAGCCGTCAAAGCGTCCAGACCGCCGAAACTAATCGTGCTTGCCGCCGACGGGACGGAGCTGGCATCCTATGGCGCGAAATACGGAAATCCCGTTGATTTGCGGACTTTGCCGCCCTATGTGCCGCAAGCCGTCGTCGCGACCGAAGACGTGCGTTTTTATTCGCATTTCGGGCTGGATGTCCGCTCCATCCTCCGCGCCGCCGTAACCAACCTGATAAAAGGACGCAAGGCGCAGGGGGCAAGCACGATTACCCAGCAGGTTGCCAAAAATCTGTTTTTGTCGTCGCAAAAGACATTCCGCCGCAAAGTGCAGGAAGTCATGCTGTCCCTGTGGCTGGAACACAATCTGACCAAAGACCAGATTTTGACCGTTTATCTGAACCGCGTTTATTTCGGCGCGGGAACATACGGGCTGGAAGCCGCCGCGCAGAAATACTACGGCGTCAAAGCCCGCCGTCTGTCGCTGTACCAAGCCGCCGTTCTGGCGGGGCTTTTGAAAGCGCCGACGGCGTACAATCCCTTGACGCATCCCGAAGCGGCGAACAAACGCGCGCGCATTGTGCTGGCGAATATGGCGAAAGCGGGCTACATTTCCGCGATTGAGGGCTTGAACGCCGCCGAAACGGGCGCGAAAACGGGCGACGGAAAGAACAAATCCGCTTTTTACTTTACCGACTGGATTGCCGACGAAACGGACGCGTATCTGGGCAATATCACGCAAGACATCGCCATTCGCACGACGCTTCAGCCCGAAATGCAAAATATTCTGACCTCTGAAATCACGGCGGCTTTGAACGGCGAAGAGGCGCGCGCCAAGCACGTTTCCCAAGCCGCAGGCGTCATTTTGTCCCCCGACGGGGCGGTGCTGGCGATGGTCGGGGGCAAAGACTACACGAAAAGCCAATTCAACCGCGCCGCCGAAGCGCGCCGTCAAATCGGTTCGACCATTAAGCCGTTTGTGTACTTGACCGCTTTTGAACAAGGCGCGACTCCGTCCGATGTCGTCGAGGACAAGCCGATATACCTGAACGGCTGGAGTCCCAAGAACGCTTCGGGACGGTATTACGGCAAAATATCCCTGCATGACGCGCTGATTCATTCGGTCAACACGGTGGCGGTGGCGACCGCGCTGAAATCGGGCGTGCGCAATGTGCTGAAAACTGCCCGCAAATTCGGCGTCGTCGGCGCGGACTGCAAAGCCGAAGCCGCGATTGCTCTGGGGGTGTGCCAAACGCGCCTGATTGACGTTGTGGCGGGTTATGCCGCGCTGGCAAACGGCGGAATCGGGGTTATGCCCTACGGCATATCGGAAATTCTGGGGGCGGACGGCGAAATCCTGTATCAGCGCGATTCGGGCGGACGGAACCGTTTGGTCAACCCGCGTTACATTGTCGATTTGGATACGGTCTTAATCGATGTGATTTTGAAAGGAACGGGCAAAAAAGCCAACCCCGGCATTCTTGCCAAAGGCAAAACGGGAACGACCCAAAGCTACCGCGACGCATGGTTTGTCGGATACACCCGCGACTTTGCGGCGGGTATCTGGGTCGGCAACGACGACGAAACGCCGATGGACAAGGTAACGGGCGGCGGACTGCCTGCGGAAATCTGGGGCAAAGTCGTGCGTGAAATTTCGTTCGACCCCGACGACGATGCGGCTTATTCGGGTTTGTAAACGGGATAGCGTCCCGCCAGAACGTCATCGACGGACGATAAATCTTCGCCCAGCAGACTGCGGTAAATCCAGTAGTTCGACGCTACTTTTTTGACAAAGCCGCGGGTTTCGCGTGACGGAATCGCTTCGACGAACATCAGCGGGTCGTTGATGAAATCATCGCGTTTCTGCCATTTTTTCGTGTTGCGCGGACCGCAGTTATAGGACGCAATCGCCATCAGCAGATTGCCGTCGATGCTGGGATAGTTCAGCAGCGTTTTGACCAGTTCCTGCCCCATCATCAGGTTGTAAGGGATTTTGTGCAAACGGCTGAGCTGATATTTGACGTTCAGTTTGCGCGCCATCAGCCGCGCCGTCGACGGCATCAGCTGCATGACGCCGCGCGCGCCCGCTTTGCTGAACGCTTTGTTTTTAAAGCAGGATTCCTGCCGCACAAAAGCGAATACAAGGGCTTTGTCCAGCTTCCACCCGTTGACGGGCGTCCAGTTCGGAACGGGATACAGCGCGTTGTCGCCGTCGGGCGTTTCGATTTTGCCGTTCAGCCCCGCCAGCCGTTCCCTTAAATCGGGATATTCGGGCAGGGTTTCGACATACGCCAGCAAATCGTCGCGCAGATTCTTTTTGGCGGCAAACAGTTTGACCAGCTCTTTTTCCGCCCACTCGGTCTGTCCGATTTGAATCAAAGCGACCGCGCGCTGTCCCGCTTTTTCCTTTAAAATCGCGTCCATATTCGGTTCGGCGACGGACGGCGATTTCCACGAATGCCCGATTTCCCAGCCCAAAGCCCTTTGCGCCAGAATGCCGTAAAACGAACGCGGGGACGCGAAAGCGGCTTGTTTCAAATAGGTTGAAATTTCCGTATACTTTTCCTGTTTCATCAAAGCGCGGGTCGTCCAAAACGCGGCGGCGGACTTTTGCGTCGGAATCGCTTTGGGATGCGCGGCGGCGGCTTTGAAGTTTTCTTCGGCGGCTTGCCAGTTTTTCATGCGGAACGCCGTCAGTCCCGCCACCCACGGCGCCAGCGGATTGCGCGTCTGACTGCGTTTCAAGGGATTTTGTATCGTTTCCCATGCCTTTTCATCCTGACGGTCGATGAAATACGCGAACGCCAAAGCGGTTTCGGAATCGTCCCTGTCCTTTTGCGACAGGTATTTTTTCATGTGCTTTTCGTTCAAATGCAGTTTTGCCGCCAGCGTTTTACCGCGGCGGATGGCGGATGAAAAGTATTGTAGGGATTTGCGGACTTTCGCCCGATGCGGTTCGGGAACATACGACGCGCGGCGGAAAAACACCAAATCAATCGGATCGGCGATGCGCATGGACGTGCAAACGCCTGCGACCATGTGTTGTGTTTTGTCGTCGCGGCGGATGTAGGGCAGGTAGGATTTTTTCTTGACCGCCAAATCGTACACGTCGTCGGAAATCGGCAAATCT
The DNA here is from genome assembly GCA_963604715.1 of Limosilactobacillus gorillae. Classification (GTDB taxonomy): domain Bacteria; phylum Pseudomonadota; class Alphaproteobacteria; order CAAGCB01; family CAG-977; genus UBA2903. The sequence continues at coordinate 17,041 of CAVCSV010000012.1, read as the reverse complement.
TTGTACGCGTAAAGCCAGTTGGTCAGCTGTTGTTTTTTGGGATTCGCCCCGTCCGCCAAATACAGCAAAGCCTGCACATAACCCTTTAAAACAGGATTTTCGACGGTTTTCAGCAGAGTTTCGGCGGCTTGTGTTTCGCCGTTGTCCAAATGCAGAAAAATCTGCTCGTAAACGGCTTTGTCCAATTCGGTCAGCACGCCTTTGACCGTCGGCGCGTCGGTTTGGGGCGGCGGCTGAAGCAGCGTGATTTGTTCGTCGGCAAAAACGGGGGCGGCGGCAAAAAACGCCGCGCCCGCGAAAAACGAACAAATCACCCGAACAAAACGCATGGATTACTTGATGGTGACGTACTTGGAACAATCCGATCCGGAAATGTCACCCATGCGGCAGGACAGAACCTGAACTTTCGGCTTGACGCCCTGCATGGCGGGGCACAAATCGGAATAGACCAGCATGCCCTGCACGTCCGCGCCGCGCGGTTTGATGTTTGTAAAGGTCAGTTCGGAATACGATTCGCGCACGACAAAGGAAACTTTCAGCCGTTCGATGGTCGTATCCGTTCTGTTTTGCAAAACGGCTTTCCATTCGCAATGAACAAACGCGCCGTCAATGTCCCCCCATTCGAAATCCGACATATAAACCCAGATTTCGCCTTTGGGCCAAACGGTTTGATGAGAACCCTGCGCGGAACCATGAGCCTGCGCGGGGGCTTGAGCCATAGCCGAACCTTGACGGCGGACGGCATACGGATTGACGCGCTGGGCAGGGCGCGCGGGGGTTTGCGCCGCCGCGGGAGCTTGGGCGGCGGGTTTTTGGAACGCTTCGAACGACGGCATATCGGAATCGCCTTCGTCAGTTGCCGCCGCTTGGGGGCGGAACCGTGCCGCGGGGGCTGCCGCCGCGGGGCGCGCCTGCGCCTGTTGGGCTGTTGTCTGCGCGGAACCCTGCCGTGTCGCCTGTGTCGGACGCGCCTGATAAGGACGCGCGGCGGCGGGCTGAGCCGTTGCGGTCGAAGCCGCAGGTTTGGATTTTGTGGTGTACTGCGCCTGCGCCGGCACCGAAAAACACACAAGCAACGCCAAAAGACCGATAAAACGCATAGGAAAACCCCTTTCGTCCGAAAAAACAGAATTTCGACAAACAGTTTACCTTAAATTATCTTTTTTTTCATATAAAAAAAGCATCGAATTTCGGATAAAGGGCGAAAAAATGAAAAAATACTTTTTTTGCGGCATCGGCGGCAGCGGGATGAGCTCGCTTGCCTTGGCGTTGAAAAACCGCGGCGACGACATTTCGGGGTCGGACAGGGCGTATGACGCGGGCAATGCGGCGGAAAAATTCGAAACGCTGAAAAATCAAGGATTTAAGCTGTTCGCACAGGACGGTTCGGGAGTAACGGCGGACACGGACGCTTTGGTCGTTTCGACGGCGGTCGAGGAAACCGTTCCCGACGTCGTCAAAGCGCGGGAACTGGGCTTGCCGATTGTAACGCGCGCCCAGCTGTTGGCGGAGTTTTTCAACGCCCGCAACGGAATCGCCGTCGGCGGAACCAGCGGCAAAACGACGACGACGGGCATGCTGGGGCATATCCTGCGGCAATCGGGCGTCGACCCGACCGTCATCAACGGCGGGGTTATGCTGAACTATCCCGATTCGCTCGGCACGGGCAGCGTTTTGGCGGGCAAAAGCTCGTTTTGCGTCATCGAAGCGGATGAAAGCGACGGGTCGATAGAACTTTACAAACCCGCCGTGTCGATTGTGACTTCAATCACCCTTGACCATAAGCCGCTGGAGGAACTGCGCGTGCTGTTCGGCGATTTTGTCGCGCGGGCAAGCGTCGGCGCTGTGCTGAACGCCGACAACGCGGATTGTCTGGCTTTAAAAGATAAAAATCCCACCGTGCTGACTTTTTCGACCGAGGGCAACCCCGCCGATTTGCAGGCGGTCGACATCACGCCCGTCGAAAACGGAACCGAATTCGAACTGGACGGGCAAAAGGTTTTCCTGCCCGTCATCGGACGTCACAACGTCGCAAACGCCCTTGCCGCCATCGCCGCGGCGGAATTGATAGGCGTTACACAGACGCAGTCGATTGAAGCTTTGGCGACGTTCAAGGGCATCCACCGCCGTTTGGAAACGGTCGGCACGACGAAAAAAGGCGTAACTGTCATTGACGATTTTGGGCACAACCCCGAAAAAATCGCGGCGTCGCTGTCCGCGCTGAAAGAATACGCGGGACGATTGATAGTCGTCTATCAGCCTCACGGGTTCAAGCCGACCAAAATGATGCGCGCGGGAATCGTCGAAGCGTTCGACAAACATTTAAGCATGGACGACACGCTGATAATGCAGGAGATTTATTACGCGGGCGGCACGGCGGCAAAGGACATTTCGTCCGCCGATTTGGTGCGCGATTTGGAAAAAACGGGCAAGCGCGTTCACTTCATCCCCGACCGCAAAAAAATCGTGTCGCTGGTCAAAGCGTTGGCGGCAAAGGGCGACCGCGTCGTGATTATGGGCGCGCGCGACGAAACGCTCAGCGATTTTGCGAAAACGATTTTGAACAGCATCGGATAAAGTCCATGAAAATCGGGGTTTTGTCATCATCATCCGCCGTTTCGGAAAAGCCCGTGCGCATCGGCGCGGCAGCATTTGAAAAGCTGGGCTTTGAAATCGTGTTCAGTCCGCATTGCTTTGAACAAAACCGTTTTCTGGCGGGAACGGACGAACAAAGACTCGCCGATTTGCACGCTTTTTTCGCAGATGATTCCGTCGACTGCATTTTGGAAGCGGGCGGCGGCTACGGTTCTTCGCGCCTGCTGGACGGGTTGGATTATGATTTCATCAAACGGCATAAAAAACCTTTAATCGGGTTAAGCGATTCAACGGCATTGCAAAACGCTTTGGTCGCGAAAGCGGATTTGATTTGTCCGACGGGATTTTTGCTGAAAAAACGCTTTGCCGACTACGAAATTCCGCCGACTTTGCTGGATTTTTTCGCGGGAAAGGAACTGAAATACGAATTGGACGGCGCAGGCGAAGCATCGGGCAGGCTGATTGGCGGGTGTTTAAGTTTGATGACCGCTTTGCTCGGCACGCCGTACTTGCCCGGTATGACAGGGGCGGTTTTGGTGATTGAGGATGTCGGCGAAGAACCCTACGCTATTGACCGCATGCTGCAGCATTTGGCAAGCGCGGGCGTGTTCAAAGCGGTTTCCGCCGTCGTGTTCGGACAGTTTGTCGACTGCTTGGCGAAAGATTCGGCGGACGGTACAATCCAAGACGTTTTGGACGAATGGGAAAAAAGGATTGAAAAACCCGTTTTTACGAACTTAAATTACGGGCATCAGGCGTACAGCGCGGTCGTGCCTTTGGGCGCGGTTTGCTCAATCAAAAACGGCGTTTTGACCGTTTCGGGAAAGGATGAACAATGACGGAACTTTTGGCGCCCGCGGGCGATTTGGAAGCGGGATACGCGGCTTTGGCTTACGGAGCCGACGCGGTTTATTTGGGCTTGACGCGGTTTTCCGCGCGCGCCGAAGCGACGAACTTCACCCCCGAAGCGTTAAAGACGTTCACGGCGTTCGCCCATGCGAAAGGCAAACGCGTTCTGGTCGCCGTCAACACTGTGATTTTCGACGAAGAACTGGGCGGGCTGATTGACACGCTTTGCGCCGTCAAGGATGCCAAAGCCGACGGCGTCATTGTGCAGGATTTGGGGACGGCGCGCATCATCCGCAAATACTTTCCGACCCTGCGCCTGCACGGCAGTACGCAAATGGCGGTGCATAACCGCGAAGGGGTCGAAGCTTTGCGCGACATGGGCTTTAAACGCGTCGTTCTGGCGCGCGAACTGACATTGGACGAAATCCGCGACATCTGTTCGGTGCAGGGCATCGAAAAGGAAGTCTTCATTCACGGCGCGCTGTGCTACAGCTACAGCGGGTTGTGCCAGTTTTCGTCCGTTTACACGGGGCGCAGCGCAAACCGCGGCAAATGCGTTTACCCCTGCCGCGAATCGTTTTGCTTCGAGGGCGTGAACAAGCACGTCTTTTCCATGAAAGATTTGGCGCAAAGCGAAAATGTCCTGCTATTGAAACAGGCGGGCGTCACCGCTTTGAAAATCGAGGGACGCAAGAAAAGCCCGCTCTACGTCGCGGCGGTAACGGACTATTACCGCGCGATTTTGAACGGCGTAACAGACAAATCCGTTTTGACGCAGAAACTGAACAATATCCGCTGTATTTTCAGCCGTCCGACCACGTCGCTTTATCTGACCAATCCCGAAAACCGCCGCGTCACCGACACCGAAATCGTCGGACACCGCGGCTTGCCTTTGGGCGAGATCGCAAAGCTGACAACCCTCGGCAAAGACCGCTTTGTACGGTTCAAAACGGCGTTTGCCCTGTCGCGTTACGACGGTGTGCAGATTGATTTGCCGAACGAAGAACGCCCGTTCGGTTTTTCCGCGGAACGCCTGCGCGTCAACGGCAAAGACGTTTTTTCCGCGCCCGCCAAAGCGACCGTGGACGTTTTGCTGCCGTCCCATTCACCCTTTATCCCCGAAAAAGCCGCCGTTTACCTGTCGTCCGCGTCGGCGGTGAAATCGGCGTATCCGTATGAAAAGCCGCGCGAAGCGGACTTTGCGCCCGCCGTTCCAGTTTGCGTGTTCGTGCATGTCACGCCCGATTCCGTCACAGCGATTACCGAGGGATGCACCGAAACCGCAACAGGGACTTTCAGCCCTGCAAAATCTTTGGAAACGGCGAACAAAAGTATCCGCGATTCCTTTGGCAAAACGGGCGGAACGGGGCTTTGTCTGGATAAAATCGAAATCGAAAACGACGGGCTGTTCGTGCCGATGGCGGTTTTAAACGAAGTGCGCCGCGCGCTGTACGACGCGGTTGCCAAACGGTTGGCGGAACGCGCCGCCGCCGAACAAACGGCGTTAAAGGAAACAATCCTGTCCGCCGAAACGGCTTTGCCGAAAGCGGTTGTGATTGACCGACCGAAAATCATCGTCAAAACCGACCGGCCCGCGATTTTCACGGCGTTTGAACCCGAAGATTGGGCGAAAATCGACGAAGCGGTGATTGAACTTCCCGTCGGATACGCCGAACCGATTGCCTGCCCCGACATGCGCAAAATCCGCTTTGCCCTGCCGACGGTCATCCGCTCGCGCGACGCGTGGCGCAAGACAATGCAGACTTTGGTTGCTCAAGGGGCGAAAAAGTTTGAAATCGGCAACATCGGCGGCTTGACGTTTTTAAAAGGACTGCACGCCGACATAGCGTTTGACCGCTTTATTTACGTCGCCAACGCGGCGGCGGCGCGCGAAGCGCTGGCTTTGGGCGCGTCGCGGTTTACCGTGTCTTACGAAGCCCCCGACCCGCAAGCGTTGTTCGCCGCCTTTCCCGACAAGGCGAACGCCGTCATTTATCAGGATTTGCCTTTGTTCATCAGCGAAACATGTCCGTATGCGTCTGTCGCGGGCAAGTGTTTGAAATGCGGCGGATGCCGTCAACAGACGATAACGTCCCGCTACGGCACGTTCGTTTCCGTGATGAAGCACTGCCGTCATTTCCTGCTGAACGAAAAGCCGCATTTGCGCAAAAAAGAGGCGGACGGCGCGCAATGGCGGCAGATTGATTTCATGTATCGGAATTGGACGCCGCAAGCCGCCGTCGACACTTTCCGAAAAATAGTTTGAAGTCGGGGCTGTTTTGATTTAAAATAAAAAAATTGTTCGGCAGTATACCGAAAAACAACTTAGAAAGAGTGTGAAAAATGACAAAATCCCCTGTTCAACCGAACGATATTTTTCAAAAAGCCAGCGGATTGACGTCCAAATGGATTGTCGATCGCGTGATTGAATTTCCCGATTTGCCGTTGCACGTCCGCTTAATCGAACAAGGCGGAAACGAACGTACGGTTACCGTCGCTTTGTCGACTTTGCTTGACCCGCGCCAATGGCGTGTGATTAAAATGGCGGGTACGGCAGCCGACGCCGAATGAAAAAAGGGAGCTTTCGCTCCCTTTTCTTTTGCTTTTACGCCGCTTTTGGCATTCTTGACGCGTGGAAAAACAAGTAAATCAGCGAAACGATTGTTCCGACAACCGCGCCCAGTTCAAACAGTCCCAGCAATACGCCGAAAATCACATTGAACACAAATACGGGGATTGCCGAAACCGTCGCCAAGCGCATTCGCGCTTCGAACGGAACGCCGTTTTTGTAAAAGAATGTTACACCATACGAAACCAAAGCCAGCAAATACACCAAAACAACGTATTTCAAAAACAGCATGGGAATCGCAATCGACAGAACGAAAGCGGGAAGAACAAACATCATTTTCCCCGCGCTCTGCACGACAAAATCGGAAATCGAATCTTTGGTAATCGACAGATTGTCCGTGCCGAACAGTTTGTTCAGCGGCATCAGTTCGACTTTTTGCCCTTTAACGAATTGAATGCCGTTTTTGGAAACATAAATTTCGTTGGGGGACGGATCTTTGACGGTTTCGTCGCCGCTTGCCGTGTCGATGGTCAAATGCAGTCCGTCGCCGATTTGATAACGCCCGAAAAAGTTTTCGGGTTGGACGATTTGCCCGTTTTGAATCTGAATATCGGGTAAATCCGTAATTTTTTGCGTAATGATTTCGGGCGAAAACGCGTTGATGAGAATCAGCGCATACACCGCGTAAATCAGCGCGGCGACGACGGACAGGACAAACAGCGGAATCAGCCCTATGCCGTGTCCCGCCGCGGCGTATTTTTCGGACAAATCCTTGTCGTAAAAAGAACGGAACAACAGCGAAAGCGAACATTTTGCACAAATCATGAAAAACCTCCTTTGATAAAACACTTTTGAAATTATAAAAGGAGGCGGACGCTTGGAAAATCCGACAATGCGGCTAAAAAAGGAAATAATAAGTTGACCGCCGCCCGCTTTGGATTTATACAAAGGAAAGCCAAGACCCTATCGTCTAATTGGTTAGGACAGCACCCTCTCAAGGTGTCAACACGGGTTCGAGTCCCGTTAGGGTCGCCAAATTCAATCGGCGGGAATTTATCCCGCTGTTTTTTTGTTTCGAACGGATTACCCCTTAAAAACAGCTTGGCTTGGGGCTAACTCCAATTTTCGAGCGACGGCTTCGTATTTCTACGGTCCGCTGAAACCGTTGGCTTGACGAAACGGCGTCGAGGCTTATTTATAGGCTTCCGTCAGAATGTCGACTGTTTCTTTCAGCGACAGGCTGTAGCGGTCCATGGCGAACAGATTGCTCATCGTTTTGTGCGCGTTGCGGGCGATTTGTTCCATTTTGTCGGCTTCGACGCCGTAATCCGACATTTTCAAATCGGCAACGCCGCACCGCCGTTGCAAATCCATCATCGCATCGACGAAAGCGAACGGTTTTTGCGCTTCGTCCATTCCGTCCGTCGAAACGCCCAAGATATGCGCCATTTTGATACATCTGTCGGGGACGTAACGGGCAAAGAACGTAAAGTACGGCTTGGACAGCATCAGCAGCCCCGCGCCGTGCGGCAAATCGGGATAGGTCGCCGTCAATCCGTGTTCAATGGAATGCAGCGACGTGCAGCTGGATGTCGACTGCACCATGCCCGACAGCAATCCCGCCAAAGCGATGTTTGTCCGCGCTTCCAAATCGTCGCCGTTTTGAACGACGCGCGGCAGGTTTTTGGATACCAAACGCAAAATCTGCAAGGAAAACGCTTCGCTGATGGGGGTCGCGATTTTGGCGATAAAACCCTCGGCGGCTTGGAAAAACGCGTCAAAGCCCTGAATCGCCGTCAAAAACGGCGGAACGGACACCATCAGTTCGGGGTCAAGGATTGACAAAGCGGGAAACGTCGACGGCACGCCGAAACCTATCATTTCTTTGGCGGCGCGGTTGGTGACGACCATCCATTGGTCGGCTTCCGTTCCCGTTCCCGCCGTCGTCAGAATCGCGACAATCGGCAAAGCGGCGTTTTTGACGGGCAGCCCCTTGCCCGAACCCGTTACGATGTAATCCCACAAATCACCGGGGTTGCGCGCCATCAAAGCAATGGCTTTCGCCGCGTCGATGACGCTGCCGCCGCCCAATCCCAGCACGAAATCGCAAAAATTGTCGCGGGCGAACTGCGCGGCTTCCATGACCTCGTCTTTGCCCGCGTTGACCGTGATTTTGTCGTAAATCATATAGTCGATGTTTTGATGTTTCAGCGCCGCCAGAACTCTGTCCAAATAGCCGCGGTCGCGCATCGTCTTGCCGTTCGAAATAACGACCAGAGCCAATTTCCCCGGCAGTTTTTCACGTTTCAATTCGTCCAGCTTTCCCACGCCGAACAGCACTTTCGTCGGAATCGAAAAATCAAAATCAATCATGGCAAGACCTTTCCCGCTTGAATTTCAAAGCGCGGACAGTTTAACGCGTTTAATCCGAAAAAAAAAGCTTTATCGCGTCGGGCGCAAAAATCCGAACGGCGACACTTCGTCGGATTCGGGTTCGGGATCGGGCAGGGGTTCGGGGTCGGGGAAATACGTTTCTTCGGCGTCGGCCGCGGGGACGGCGGCTTCCTGCGGCGCGGTCGCCTCGTCGGGATCGGGCAAAGGCGCGGATTCGGGTTCGGGGTCGGGCATGGCGTACGCCTGCGGTTCGGGACGGTCGACTTCGCGGCACGCTTCGACAAAGCGCAGGTAAACGCGCCCCAAAGCCCCCTCTTCAAAGATTTTGGTCAGGTAGTGTTCGATGTCGTGGCGTTCCAGCATCGTAAACATTTGTTCGAAGCGGTAGCAGAACGTTCTGACGGCATTGGACAGGATTTCGTCGCGCATCAGACGGTTTTTCAAATCGTCCTTGAAATGCGGGGAATTTTCCGCGCTGAGCAGCAAAACTTTGCAGAAAGCCCAGCGGTTGCCGTTGCCGACGCGTTGCCAGATTGTTTCGGTATGCGCCGCTTGAACCAATCCGAAACGCACCAGAATATCGGACAGCAAATCGTTCAGTTCGTTAATGAACAAATCCGCGTTGTGCAGCACCATGGCGCTGCGGGTTTGCACCTGCGCTTCCATCAGGGTTCGCACCATGGCTTCGGCATGGTCGGCGGAACGGCGCGTTTGCGTCAACAGCAGGTTGACGGTGTTGCTTTGTTTTTTCAGCGTCATCACGTTGTACAGCAATCCCGTGACCAGCCACAGCGCCGCCAAAGGCGCAAAAGCCGTCGCGGCAATCATCGCGATTTCGGGAACGGGCAGTCCGAACAGTTGCGCAAAGCCGATTTTGGCAAAAACGTAAAACCCGACTCCCCCCAGCCAAAGCAGGGAAACAGCGACGGAAAAGCCGAACAAAACGATTAAACCCACCATATTTTGACCCTTTTTCGCGAAATGTGACAGCTTGATTTTAGGGCTTTTTTATAAAAAATCGGTAAATTTGCGGATTTTTATTCTCTCTAAACTTCAAAAGTGATAAAAAGGACGGAAGTTGTTTTTAATACGGAGTTTCCCATGGAACAGGAACAATATTTGGAATTTGAAAAGCCGATTGCCGAATTGGAAAGCAAAATCGAGGGGTTGCGCCGATTGTCCGCGACCGAGGACGGCGTCAACATCGCCGAAGAAATCTCGCGTTTGCAGAAAAAAGTCGAAAAACAAGCCGAACAGCTGTATTCCAAACTGACTCCGTGGCAGAAAACGCAGGTCGCGCGGCATCCCAACCGTCCGCATTGCTTGGATTACATTCACGCTTTGATTACCGACTTCGAACTGCTGGCGGGCGACCGCCTGTTCGGCGAAGACGAAGCCATTGTCGGCGGCGTCGGGCGTTTTCAGGGGTATTCCGTCGTTGTCATCGGACAGGAAAAGGGACACGACATCGAAACGCGCCTGAAACACAGCTTCGGCATGGCAAAGCCCGAAGGATACCGCAAAGCCATCCGCTTGATGAAGCTTGCCGACCGTTTCGGACTGCCGATTATCACGTTTGTCGACACGGCGGGCGCTTTCCCCGGACTGGAGGGCGAAGAACGCGGTCAGGCGGAAGCGATTGCGTCCTGCATTGACGCCAGTTTCGGCGTGCGCGTTCCCGTTATCAGCGTCGTTATCGGCGAAGGCGGATCGGGCGGCGCGATTGCGATTGCCACCGCAAACCGTATTTTGATGCTGGAAAACTCGATTTACTCCGTCATTTCGCCCGAAGGATGCGCGGGCATTCTGTGGCGCGACGGACAGCAGGCGCAAAAAGCCGCCGACGCTCTGCATTTGACGGCGCAGGACCTGAAGGCGCTGAACGTTATCGACGAAATCATTCCCGAAGCCGACGGCGCGGCTCACCGTGCGCCCGCTCAAACGATTGCGGCGGTCGGCGATGCGGTTTTCAAGCACTTGTCCGAACTGATAAAACTGGACCGCGACAAGGTCAAACAGGACCGCGCCGACAAGTTTATGAAAATGACGCGCTTGCAGGAAGCGTAAAAAGAAAAAGCGGGCTGTTCAGTCCGCTTTTTTCAATCGTTCTTCAAACAATTTCGCCGCCGTTTCGATGCATTTGGCGCACGGATAAACGGGCTTTCCCGTTTGCCCTTTCAGTTCGCGGCAAACGGTCGAACCCGCTTCGGCTTTGAACGCGTCGGACAGTTCGCGGATGTCTTTGTAAAGCGCGGCTCTGCCCGCTTTGTCGCCAAAGTCGTTTTTGCTGTTCATTCCCAGCAGCATAAACACCGCCGACACCGCGCCGCAAGTGTCCCCCATGCCGCCCATGCCCGTCCCGAAGCCCTCGGCGATGCGATACGCCGTTTCTTCGTCCAGCCCGAACAAGTCGGCATAGGCGCACAAAATCGCCTGCGCGCAGTTGTAACCGTGCTTTTCACGCAAATCGACCGCTTTTTGAACTCTGCTTTCCATAACGTTTCCTACTTGATTTCCAAAAAAGTCCTGTACTGTTCGTCTTTGATTGAAACGGGCGCGTCCAGCCCGATACGCGGCGTTTCGGGCTGTAAATTCAGATAAATTTGACGCGATTTCACTCCTGCGTTCATCAGCACGCCCGCTGCCGCTTGTAGCCGCGCAAAAGCCAAAGCCAACTGGACTTGCGGCACGCCCGCATAGGCAATGTTGCCGTACAATTCAATGTGTTGTTCGGGCTTCAGCGATTGCGCTAAATTCGCAAGTTCACGTTCGGCGTCGGCGTTCATCCGCGCGCTGTTGTAGCCGAAATTCAGGATGTAAGTGTTCGGCGCGACAAGCAAACAAAAACGTTCGGACACATCGCGGGCGGAACACGCCGCGAAAAAAAATCCGCAAAAAATCAAAAACAGTCTTTTCATTTGCCCCGTCCCTATGCTACAAAGAACCGTCTGCGCGGATATGGTGGAATGGTAGACACAACAGACTTAAAATCTGTTGAGGCTTTGTCCTCGTGCGGGTTCAAGTCCCGCTATCCGCACCAACCAAGCCCCCTTTCGGGGCTTTTTCATTATCCGCAATCGCGAATCCGTTTGCAACAGGATTGTTTCAAATCAACACGCCCGTAACGGTTGATTTTTTCAACGCGGCATAGGACAAAATTTCGGCGATGGTAGCCCCTTTGTTTTTCCAGCCGTAAAAAGTCGTTTCGTCCAGTAAAGCGTATTTCCATTCGGCGTTCATTCTGTCGTCGGCGGGCAGAGTGTTGATTTGCGCAATCCAGTCCAAAGCTCCGCGTTGTTTTTGACGCACATTCGCGTCGTTTGCCGCGTCTTTGTCCGATTTTGTTTCGACGATGAAGATTTTGTCCCCGCATTTGACCATAAAATCGGGATAGTAGGACGAAAGCATGCCGTCCGTGCGCAAATATCGCAAATGCGCGAACGTGTGCAGGTTTTCATTGATTTTGATAAAGCGTTCCACCCCCGCGTCGCAATCGCAAGCCGTCAAAAAATCGCGCTCGAATCCGCCTTTGTTGGATGGATAAGACGTTTTTTCGTAAATCGTCTTGACCAAATCAAGCGCGAAATTTTCACGCATTTTCAGCGCCTTGACCTGTGAAAACCATTGTTTGACGACTTCGGCTTCGGTTATGTCGATATTGTTCTGCATTTGATAGACGGCATTGCTGAATTCGCGCATGACGTGTTTAACGATGCCGACTTTTGAAATCATCAGCACGCGCCAATTGTTGCCCGCCATCGGGTCGAAATTTTGTTCAAACAAACGCGTGCGAATGTATTTGTCGATTGTCCGCATCAAAACGGCTTGGTTCATGCTCATCAAAGGCAGCGGTTTGCCGCGCCCGTCGCCGCTGACGCGGTTGATGTTTCCGCTGACGATCGCCAAAAGCTTTTGCAAGAATTCGTTGTACGTCTGAGCGGTGAACAAATCGGCTTTAACCTTGTATTCGCCATAATTCGTCTGCACGACCATATCTTTGGAATAAAAGGTTTCCGCGTCCGCTCTGCTCATCATGTTTTGCAGCTGTTCCAATTTCCACCCCTGCAAAGGGCGCAAATCGGAAACGCGGATTTCCACATCGGAAAGGATTTCTTCGCGGTCGCGCAGAATCAGCGGAAAGAACAGGTCGTAATCCCGATAGTTTTCCTTTAGTCCGACCGTTATCATGTCGCCCAAAACGCTTTCGCGGCTGTCGCGTTCTTGCGTATCGTCGATAACGATTTCCTTGTCCAAATCTTCGTAAAAACGTTCGAAAGCGGGGTGCTCGACAACGCTTAAAATATCCAAATAGTTGGCGGGCGCGATGCGCTTTTCGTACAAATTGATCAAGTTTTCGCGCTTTATTTCGTCATAGTCGTGTTCCCGCCACATCAGACGCAAGCCGCGTCCCAAAACCTGTTCCAGCAAAATGGGGGCTTCGCTGGAACGCAAAGGCACAATGACGCACACGTTCGACACGTCGAAGCCCTCGCGCAACATTAAAACGGAAACGATGACCTTCGGTTTCGCGTGATTGTCCAAATCAAACAACTTTTGCTTGATACTTCCCCATTCGACAGCGGACACCTGCCCCTTTTTGTTGGAATCAATGGTCATCACGTCGTCATCGTCCAACCCTTCGGTTTTTAAAAAGTCCGCAACAAACGGCGTTACCGCCGTGTCTTCGCAGATGACCAGCATTTTAGGGGGCTTGTCGGGCGAAAGGGACGTGAATTGCTCTTCCAATATCCGCAGTTTTGACAATCCCGCGCGTAGCATCAAGCGTTGCCCCTCGGACAAAGCGACGACTTTTCGCCCGTCGCGCACGGCTTTGAATTCGATTTCGCTGTCCGCCAAACTGGCGATTTCCTTGCGCTTGTCCAAAGCAATCGCTTTGACCAAGCCCTTTTTTACCGCGGTTTTCAGGTTGAAATCGACAATGATGTGCGGGAAGTAGTGCTTTGTGCGCCTTTGCCCGCTGCCCGTCACGTCATAGGGTGTGGCTGAAAAGTCGATTTGCGTAAAATTTCGTCCTTTGTCGGCAGAGATTTTGTTCATCGCCTCCTGCCATTCGACATCGGACACAACACCGTCGATTTTGTTTTCGTGGATATGGTGGGCTTCGTCGTTAAAGACGCAAATATCGGGCAGGGAAATCAAGTATTCCAACTCTCCGCCGTTAAAAAACTTCCTGTCCAGCGCGTTTAAATCATGCCCCGCCGTCACTCCGGGGGCAATGGGCAGCAAGTCTTTGACAATGCCCGCCGTGTTTTCCAAAGAATCGTTTTCGATGTCGGAAACTTCGTCCTCCTCGCCCGCCAGCAAATGCCAGTTGGTAATCGCAATAATGCCGTCGCCCGTGACTTTGCGCCCGATGTCGCGTTTTTCCGCCACTGCGTTTTGCAAAAAAGCGAACACCGTTTCCCGATACCGTTCTGGCAGGAACAAATCGGCGTTGCGCACGATGTCGGCGGAATAAAAATCGCGCGTGCCGTCGGGGCGGGTTTTGCCCTTGAACGCGTCAAGCAGGCGGTCGTACACGATCAGCCCTGGGGCGACGATTAAAAAGTTTTTCGTGTATTTTTGTTCCGTGTTTTCGGAAAATTTGGCGTTCAGATATTGCCAAATCAGCAAAGCGTTCAGCACCCACGTTTTGCCCGTTCCCGTCGCCATTTTGACACAGTATTTCGGAAAAGCGTACTTGTCCTTTTGCAGATTCGGCAGAAAGTCCGCGTCCAAAACGTCTTCGTCCGCATCATTGGCGACGGCGGCATACATATCGAACACGCTTGCCGCTTTCAGAACTTCGTGGCAATAGACGGCGTTTAAAATCGCCTGCCGCTGTCCGATATGAAAATTACGCGCCCGTTCGTCGCAAAACACGTCTTCAAACCAGTAACGCAGTAAATCGGCAGTGACAGGCGTGACTTGCCGCAAGAAACTTTTGTCCTCCCAAGCGCGATTGACAATTTCCGACAACGCGGCGGCGAATTTCAAAGGTCGGTCTTTCGTTCCCGTATTGATTAAGTTTGCCATAATTACACCTCCTCGACGCAAACACTTTCCAAACCGAAGACATCAACGGCTTTGACGCAGATTTTGCGGTGTTCTTTTGCGGGAACAATCAGCCTCGCCGTGCGCGAAACGCGGTAGGCGTCCGAATCATTTTGCGTGTTTTCGCGGTAATCCTGCCATTTTGAAACAAAAGTTTCGCCGTCGTAGTCAGGATCAATCGACCAGTATTCGATTAAATCCAACGGATTGTTCGCGACGATTTCTTGGATTTTTTCTTTGTTTTTCGCGTCCAAAGGCAGCGTGTCGGGCGACAAAAGGACGTAGTTGTCCAGCGCAACCGTGATTTCTTGTTCGTCGGGCTTCGCGGCGGTGGCGACAACGGGCGGCTTGATTGTCAGATATTGCAGGGACGCGAAACGGATTTTCGACGGGTCGAGCAAATTGACTTTCTTGCTTTTCAGCATATCCATCAAATCGGGCGGAATGACCAACACTTCCAGTTCGGAACGGTCGATGTCGCGCAAAGCCCGCCCGATGTCGAATGAAAACTGCCAACCCAAGACGATGACTTTGCGCCACCCGCCCATAAAGCTTTGCCGCAGGGCGAGTGCTTTTTTCAGCGTCCCCGCCGTCGTTATTTTGTTTGGGCTGTCGGCATAGACAAGCGTGCGGGATTCTTTCAGTTGCCCCAAATTCGCGGGCGCACCGTCGTCGGGAAAAGGCAACGCGCCGAACAAATTCAACACGACGCGCGCCAAATCGCCGATACGTTTGAATTCGCGGCTGGACGCGAAAATTTCGCGCTGATAATCGCCGACGGATTGAAATAGAAACGGCTTCGCCTCGTTGTCAACCAAACGCTTGCGCATAAGCATGCAGGCGGGCTTGCCCAAATCGGACGTGATCCACCGCCGCCTCAATTTTTCCGCCACCGCCGCAGTCGTCCCCGACCCGCCGAAAAAATCCGCGACAATCGAATTTTCGTTGGAAGAAGCCGCTATAATCCGTTCAAGCAGTTTTTCAGGTTTTTGGGTCGAATAGCCTACGTTATCAGGGCTGTTATGCCGAAGAATCGAAATATCTTCCCACCAACTTCGTGCCAACATTCCATTTTTAATATCGACTTGAACAACTTCTGAAATTTCTTTTCCGCCTATGCTGCCTTTGCCTCTTTTATAAACAACATTACCTTCCTCATCTGTACTTAACGAATTCAAAACTCTATCTGAATACGGAATAGACGTGTATTTATTTTTTTGAATTCCTTTAAATTTTTCAACATCGTTTGCATACAAAAGGATTGTATCATGTGCTCTTACAAAAGTTTTTGAATTTTCATCTTTGCTTTGTGCTTTTTTAGCTGATGAGGATTTTCTGCACCAAATTATCTCGTTGACTAAATTTTCTTTTCCAAAAATTTCATCAAGCAGTAATTTTACATAATGTGCAACATGCCAATCCAGATGAACGTAAATCGAACCTTGGTCCGACAACAGTTCTTTCATTAAAGCCAGACGGGGATACATCGCCTTTAAATAACTGACTGTTCCCTCTTTCCACATATCGGAATAGGCGAACTGTTCCAGCACCGTCGGTTTTTGTTCGACGTTTCCGTTCGGCAAAGTGATGTTCGTGCGGTAATCGGCTTTGGAATCATAGGGCGGGTCAATGTAAATCAAATCAATCATGCCGCGCATGGGCGGCAAACCCGTCGGCGAATCTCCGCACAGCAAAGCCTGCATCACCAGCAGGTTGTCGCCGTAACACAGCCTGTTTTTCCATGCGTCCGCCGATTGAACGGACGGAACAACGCCGCGGAACAGCCCGCTTTTGTCCTTGGCGGGCAAAACGTATTCGTTGGTCTGCAATGTCAATTTGTTCGCGCTTTCCGTGCGCTCCAACAACCGCGCAACCTCGCGCTTTCCCTCCGCCACGATTTCGGGCAAATACTCTATCAGGCTCTTCGGCATAAAAATTCTCCGTTATCCGCCTGATTTCAGGCGGATTCGGGGAGTTCGTAAATCAACCGTAAGCGTGATTGATTTGACCTTTAAAGCTTTCCGATTCAAATCGGGGCTTCTGAACATACGTCAAATCCTCCCCGATCCATAACGGAAATCGGGGATATAATTCCGTTTCGCCTTACGCAAAACGGATTGTACGGCGCTTATATCAAGCACCGCTTACGGTAAGAAGTTACGACACTTCCGAACCTGTCTTTTTCAGGCTCTGTTTGCCGCCGGCACCATTGCCGACGGCAGATATAAAAGCATAAAAAAAATTCTTTAGAGGCGCAAGCGAAATGGTGATTTTTTATATACAAACATACACAGACATAGGAACAGAAGGCATCGTATTTTAGGCAATGTTAATATCTATAAAAAATTTTATTGCTTTTATATATTTCTTATGTATATCATAACAGAATATACAATTAGTGAGGTACTGTATGTACAAAAGCGAAATTAGACCATCTCAAATAAATTCTCTCAACGATAAAGCCAGAGCCTTAAACTATGAAAAATATTTGTCAAGAGTTGAGCTCATAAAATGTCGTGCATTTTCAAACACTTCCATTAAGTTTGATTTTCCAGTCACAGCCTTAATCGGTCCTAATGG
>CAVCSV010000011.1:44134-55501 GCA_963604715.1 Limosilactobacillus gorillae | reverse complement strand
CGATTTTCCCGTCAATTCAAACCCCGCGTTTTTCAAATGAGCCAGCATCATTTCCGAATCAATCTGATTTTTGGAACATCCCAGCGATACAAAACCGATTTTCATAACTTTCCCCGTTTGAAACAAAACTTTTTTCGGATAATGGGGCGAAAGCCGCCGAATGTCAATGTTCTTGACAAAAGCTTTAAATTAACAACAATTCGTTATATACAAGGAGCGAAAATGGACACGGACATCATTGAACGGCTGAAAACGGAGGCTTTGGCGTTTTTGGCGTATGCGCAAACGGCGGCACAAAATACGACCGAAACGGATTTGGATTATTTTTGCAAAGCTTTGCGGGATTTAATCAAATCGGAACTGACCGTTTCGGACGAAGCGGCGTTGAATCTGTTTGCGGAAAGGTACGATTATTACGCCCGTGTTTAGGCGATTTGCGGCATCGCTTCGGTCAGCAGATGATTTTCGGACACGGCGTCAATCAATGTAACGGGAACATTGTATTGGCGCAGGATTTCGGACGAATCTTCGGGATTTTCCAAAATGCGGACACGGTTGGCTTTTTGCAAAACGGGGCACAAATCTTCCTGCATATCCGCCAAAGCGATTACCTGCCCCACACGGCGGATTAAAAAAGCTTTGCCGTTTTCGTCCAACAAAAAGCGCGGGTTTTGCGGGTCGCCGTCATACGCGTTCATGGAAAAGCTCAGCATTCCGTCGGTATCCCTGAATGAAAAATAAAGCTTGTCCTGAATGATGTTGCGCATTTTAATACCCTCCGTAGAACTTTGTATCATACTACTTCGGCTTAAATTAACAAGTGGTTACCGTTCTGTTTTTTTGTCAAAAATCGGAAAAAAACACCGCCGCACCCTTAAACGGAGATGCGGCGGCTTTAACGGCTGAATTTTCCGTCAGGAATCGCGCAACGCTTTGGCAATGTTGCTTAAAATGCCGTTGGTAACGCGGATTTCCGCGCCGTTGTAAAAGCACGACGCCAAATCGACGTATTCTTTTAAAATCACGGCAACGGGCGTTTCGGGAAAAGCCAGCAATTCGGCGACACCAGCCTGCAAAATCGCTTTCAGCGTTTTTTCGACGCGGTCTTCCGTCCAATCGGCGGCCAGCGACGATTTAATCATTTCGTTGATGTGATCGGCGTTTTCGGCATAAGACGCCAAAATTCCGGAAAACAGCGTCGGTTCGGCGGGCATGACGGGAACGAATTCTTCCGTTCCGAAATCGTCCTTTTCCTCGATGACTTCCGCGCCGATGTCGCCGTTCATGAATTCGCGGGCGATTTGGTCAATCGTTTTTTCCCCGAACCCGTATTCGTACAGGGCTTGAACCGCCGCCAAACGGGACGAACTGCGGTTTGTTCTTTGTTTAGACATTAAATGTCCTCCTCGGTATTCTGATGTTTATCGGTTGTTTCGGCGACTTTTTCTAAAGACGCGACAAAAGCTTTGAAATCCTCGGCTTCGCGGAAATCGCGGTACACGGACGCAAAACGCACATACGCCACGGGGTCGAGTTCGGACAACGCCTGCATCACCATTTCGCCGATTTGCACCGACGGAATTTCATTTTCGCCCGACACTTCCAGCTGGCGCTGAATGCTGTTCACAATCAGTTCGACCTGTTCGGGCGAAATCGGACGTTTGCGCACCGCAATCATAATCGAACGCTGCAGTTTGTCGCGGTCGAACGGCATGCGCGACGCGTCTTTTTTGATAACGGTCAGTTCGCGCAACTGCACGCGTTCGAACGTCGTAAAGCGCGACCCGCAAGCGGGGCAAAAGCGGCGGCGGCGAATGGACGAATTGTCGTCGCTGGGACGCGAATCCTTGACTTGCGTTTCGGCAAAGCCGCAGAAAGGACAGCGCATAAATCAAGCCTCCGCCATCAAGCCTTCGTAAATCGGAAAACGGCGGCACAGCTCCAACACGGTTTTGCGCGCTTTTTCTTCGGCGGCGGTATTGTCGTCGGGATTTTGCGCCAGACCGTCCAACACGTCGCCGATTAAATTCGCAACCGTTCTGAATTCTTCGACACCGAATCCGCGCGTCGTTCCCGCAGGCGTTCCCAAACGGACGCCCGAAGTTACGGTCGGTTTTTCGGGGTCGAACGGAATGCCGTTTTTGTTGCACGTCATTCCCGCGCGTTCCAAGCTTTTTTCAGCCGCTTTGCCCGTCAATCCTTTCGGACGCAAATCGACCAGCACCAAATGCGTGTCCGTTCCGCCCGAAACCAGATTCAATCCGCGTTCAATCAGCGTTTCACCCAACACCTTGGCATTGGCGACAACCGATTTCGCATATTCTTTGAATTCGGGTTTCAGCGCTTCGCCCAAAGCGACGGCTTTGCCCGCGATGACGTGCATCAAAGGTCCGCCCTGCAGTCCGGGGAAAACGGCGGAGTTGATTTTTTTCGCCAAATCTTCGCGGTTGGTCAAAATCATGCCGCCGCGGGGACCGCGCAAAGTCTTGTGCGTCGTGGTGGTCACAACGTCCGCGTATTTCAGCGGATTTTCGTGAACGCCGCCCGCGACCAGTCCCGCAAAGTGCGCCATGTCGACCATCAGCAAAGCCCCGACTTCATCCGCAATCGCGCGGAATTTCGCAAAGTCGATGGCGCGCGGATACGCCGACCCGCCTGCGATAATCAGCTTCGGATGATGTTCTTTCGCCAGACGTTCGACTTCGTCAAAGTCAATCAAACCGTCCTCTTTGCGCACGCCGTACTGAACGGCGTTGAACCACTTGCCCGACAAAGCGACGGGCGCGCCGTGCGTCAAATGACCGCCCGCCGACAAAGACATGCCCATCAGGGTGTCCCCCGGCTGCAGCAAAGCCAGCTGCACCGCGCCGTTCGCCTGCGCGCCCGAATGGGGCTGAACGTTGACGAATTCCGCGCCGAACAGTTTTTTCGCGCGTTCAATCGCCAAGCTTTCGGCAATGTCGACGAACTCGCATCCGCCGTAATAGCGTTTGCCGCAGTAACCTTCGGCGTATTTATTGGTCAAAATCGACCCTTGAGCCTCCAAAACGGCTTTGGAAACGATGTTTTCGGACGCAATCAGTTCGATTTGATTTTGCTGACGCGTCAATTCCTTGTAAATCCCCGCATAGATTTCGGGATCGGATTCTTTCAGCGAACGGGTGAAAAAAGCGTTGGTCATGGAATCTCCTTAAACCAAGTGGGACAGTTTTTCGACGCGGCGGGCGTGTCTGCCGCCCGCAAATTGCGTGTTCAAAAACGTGTTCAGGCAGTCGTAAGCGACTTCGACACCCGTTGTTCTGCCGCCGAAAACGATGACGTTCGCGTTGTTGTGTTCGCGGCACAGACGCGCGCCGAAAGCGTCGTGAATCAACGCCGCGCGAATGAAAGGAAAGCGGTTGGCGGCAATGCTGATGCCGATGCCCGTTCCGCAAACCAAAACGCCGCGTTCGGCTTTGCCCGCTTTAATCGCGTCCGCCATTTTCGCCGCCATATCGGGATAATCGACGGAATCGGTCGAATACGTTCCCAAATCCAACGGTTCATATCCCCACTCGGCAAGCTTTTCCGCCAACAGGTTTTTCAATTCAAATCCGCCGTGATCCGCGGCAAGGGCGATGACTTCAGCCATAACGACAACTCCTTTACAAAAATGTTTTTCAAAGTTTTATCACACGGGATTATGTTTGGTCAAAACATATTCCAGTTTTTTGCGCGCCAGCATTTTCAGCGACAGCATCGGCGTGTTGCGCGGCGCCATAAAGCTGACCTCCGTTCCCGTTTCTTCGTGAACGGCAATGACTTTGACGGCGTTGCCTATCGGCTGGATTTGCAGGATGATTCCGTCGCTCACTTTTCCAAAGCCTTGCACAATTCATCGTAAGACATCACGTTTTTGACAGGCCCCAAAGCGGTGAACGTCGGTTTTTGCGCAAACGTTTTGCGGGCGAAATCCAGCACTTGTTCTGGCGTTACGGCGTTGATTTTATCCAGCACCTCGTCCTTTTCAATCAAGCGGTCGTAAATCAGCAAATTGCCCGCGTTTTGTTCGCAGCGCGCCGTCGGATGTTCCAAAGACATCAAAATTCCCGCTTTCAGCTGCGCTTTGCCGCGGTTCAGTTCGTCCTCGGTCAGCGAATCCTGCATTTTTTTGATTTCGTCGCAAACGGCGGGCATGATTTCGGCGGCTTCGTCCTCGCCCGTACCCGCGTAAACGCCGAACAGTCCGCCCTTTGTCGCGGGGGAAAAGAACGAATACACCGTATAAACCAAGCCGCGCTTTTCGCGGATTTCCTGAAACAGCCGCGACGACATACCGCCGCCGAACACCGTCGAAAGCAAATGCGCGGTGTAATAATTTTCGTCATAATATGTTACCGACGGAAAACCCACAATCAGGTTGACCTGCTCGATTTTCTTTTTTTGGCGGAAATCCCCGCCGACATAAGTCGGCTGAGCCGCTTCGAAACCTTTTGCGGGGGCAATTTCGGCAAACGCTTTTTCGACCAAAGACACGAATACATCGTGTTTGACATTGCCGCTTGCCGCCAGCACCGTTCTGTCGGGCGTGTAGTTCGATTTCAAGTAATGGTTCAGCGTTTCGCGGCTGACGCCCTTGACCGTTTCGACGGAACCCAAGACGGGACACCCGAACGCCTGATTCGGAAAAGCCGTTTCCTGAAAATAATCGAAAACGATGTCGTCGGGGGTATCAATGGATTGGTTGATTTCCTGCAAAACGACGGCTTTTTCACGATCGAATTCTTCGGGCGCAAAGGTCGAATGCAGCAAAATATCCGCCAAAATGTCCACGGCAAGGGGTAAATCTTCTTTCAGCACCTTGATATAAAACGATGTCGTTTCGCGCGACGTGCAGGCATTGAAATAGCCGCCGACGTTTTCGATTTCCTCGGCGATTTGACGGGCGGAACGCGTGGTCGTGCCTTTGAAGACCATGTGTTCCAACAGATGCGATATGCCGTTGATTTCGGCGGGTTCATACATTGACCCGACCCCGACCCACGCGCCCAAAGCCACGGTGTCGAGTTCGTTCATTTCGTCGGTTACGATTCGCAGGGAATTCGGCAAACGGGAAACAGTGCGCATTTTCAGACCTCTTTTTTCACGCTGTTTTCGATAAAATAAGTAATCGAATCGTATCGGTTGGGCAAAACGGTAAAGCTTTCGCGCCGCGTCATCAAATCCGACAAAACGGGCGGCAAAGCGGGCGTTATGCCTGTCGCTTCGCGCACGGGAACCGGAAACTTCGCGGGATGAGCCGTCGCCAGCACAATCATCGGCACGCCTTTTTCGGCATATTTTTCCGCCGCCGCAAAGCCGATGGCGGAATGCGGGTCGACGATTTCGCCCGACAGTTTGAAAATCCGCCCGATTTCCGCTTTTGTTTCCGCGTCGTCGCAACGCAAGCCTTTGAAAAATCCGCGGATTTTCGTCAGCACTTCGGCGGGGACTTCGTATTTGCCGTCGTATTTGAACACGTCCATCAAATGCACAATCGCTTTTGCGTCGCGGTCGAACATTTCAAACAGCAGACGTTCGAAATTCGACGAGATTTGAATATCCATTGACGGGCTGATGGACGGCTTGACGGGGCGTTTTTCCATAACGCCCGTTTCCAAAAAACGCGGCAGAATGTCGTTCGCGTTCGACCCCAGCACCAGAGCTTTAATCGGCAAGCCCGCTTTTTTCGCGACAAATCCCGCGAAAATATTGCCGAAGTTGCCCGTTGGCACGGCAAACGACACTTCGCGGTCGGGCGCGCCCAGCTGCAAAGCGGCATAGAAATAGTAAACGACCTGAGCCATAATGCGCGCCCAGTTAATCGAGTTCACGGCGGACAGGTTGTATTTCGTTCTGAACGCTTCGTCGCCGAACAACGCTTTGACAATCGCCTGACAATCGTCGAAGGTCCCTTCCAGCGCGATATTGAAAACGTTTTCCGACAAAGTCGTCGTCATCTGGCGGCGCTGGACTTCGGACACGCGGTTATGCGGATGCAGAATAAAGATGTCCAGATTGTCCAGCCCTTTGCATGCCTCAATCGCCGCCGAACCCGTATCGCCCGACGTCGCGCCGACAATGGTGATGCGTTTTCCGCTGCGGGACAACACGCGGTCGAACATCCGCCCGACGACCTGCAAAGCATAATCCTTGAACGCCAAAGTCGGACCGTAAAACAGCTGTTCCACCCATAGGTTTTCCCTGATTTGCTTCAGCGGAGCGACGGCGGCGTGCGTGAATTTGCCGTAAGCGTCCTGTGCGATATCCTTTAATTCGGCTTCGCTCAAACAGTCCGCGGTAAAGGGCGCCATGACTTTTGCCGCCAGTTCGGGATAGCTCAGCGCCTGCATTTTGCGGATTTCATCCGCCGTAAAATGCGGATATTCCTGCGGCACATACAGCCCGCCGTCGGGGGCAAGTCCCGCCAGCAGCACGTTTTCAAAATCCAAAGCGGGGGCATTGCCGCGCGTACTGATGTATTTCACGAATGAACTCCTATGAAAATCGATAAATCTTTATCCTTATATAAGTACATCTTTCGTTCAAATACAACATCGGATTTGAAACCTCGCCCTGTTTTTGCTATAAAGAAACAAATGCGGACAACGAAAGGATGAAACGGATGAAAAAAATCGCGGTGCTGCTGTCGGGTTGCGGCGTTATGGACGGTTCGGAAATTCACGAAGCCGTCACGGCAATGCTTGCCATCGAACAGCAAGGGGCAAGCTATCATTGCTTTGCACCGGAAGGCAATCAAGCGGTTGCAATGAACCACGTTTTAAAGCGCCCCATGGATGAAACCCGCCGCATGCCCGCCGAATCCGCCCGCATCGCGCGCGGCGACATTTCGGTTTTAAGCTCTTACCGCGCCGCCGATTATGACGGGCTTTTGCTCCCCGGCGGCATGGGCGCGATTTTAAATCTGTGCGATTTTGCGCATCAAGGTCCGACTTGTTCCGTTCATCCCGATGTGGAACGCGCTTTGATTGAAACGCATCAAGCGGGCAAACCGATTGCCGCACTGTGCATCGCGCCCGTTGTCGTCGCCCGCGTATTAAAGGGAGTTACCGTCACAATCGGCAACGATGCCGAAACGGCCATGGCGATTAAACAAATGGGCGGCGCGCATCAAATCTGCAACGCCGCCGAAGTCTGCGTCGACACAAAAAACAAAATCGTTTCGACGCCGTGCTATATGCTGGACAAATCCTTAAAGGACGTTGCCATCAGCACCGCCAACGCCGTCAGGGATTTGTTGAAGCTTGCTTAGCCGCCGCTTCGCGTTCGCGCTTGGTTTTCCAGATGAAATAGAGTGATGTCAAAATTCCGAACCCGATAAGGACAATCGGGATAATCGTCAAAACGCGCATGACGTCTTCCTGATGATTGCGGAAAAATTCTGTCTGCCCCGCGAAGTAGCTGAGCGTAATCAGCAATCCGACCCACAGCACGCCGCTGACCCAGTTGACAACGTGGAAAACGCGGCGTTCCATCCCCGACACGCCGATAATCAGCGGCATCAGCGTCCGCACAAACGCCGTAAAGCGCGCCAGCAACAGCGCCAGAATGCCGTATTTGTGCAGCATCCGTTCGGTTTTGTCGTGGTATTTTTGCGGAATGTGGCTCATCCAGCGTTTAACGACGCGGCTTTCGCTCAGCCACCTGCCCTGCCAATAGCCGACTTCGGAGCCCAGCGCCGCGCCGACCGTCAAAACCCCAAGGGTAATCCAGTAATCGGCAATCCCGTGGACAATCAGCGTTCCCGCCAGCAACAGCAGGCTGTCCCCCGGTAAAAACGTGGCGGGCAAAATGCCGTTTTCCAGCACCAGAACGACGAACAAAACGGCGTAAAGCATCACGACCAAATCGGGGTTGGCAAGCGTTTGAAAATCCTGTTCCCACAAAGCTTTTAACAACGTCCCGATTTTTTCCATGCTTTTCGTCCTTTTCCTTTGATTGATTTCCTAATAAAGATAATGAAAAAAAGGCTTTGTTTTCAACAGTTATTTTCACCTTTTTGACAAAAAAGCCGCACAATGTCTTCGTGTCCGTTTTTGCGCGCCAATCCGATTGCCGTTTGCCCGCCGTAAACAGGCTGTTCGGGGTTGCCGCCCGCGTCAAACAACAGCGCCGCAACGTCCGAATATCCGCGCAAAGCCGCATCCGCCAAAGCTTCGTCCAAAGCGTCGGGGGCGGCGGGAATCAAAACGCGCGCCGAATCGATTCGGTTGTGCGCGGCGGCGGCAATCAAAGCGGCGTTCACATCCCCGCCCCCGTGCCGCAGCAGGTATTCGACCAAATCCGTATGACCGAACCGCGCGGCGGCAACAATCGCCCACGAATCGAACACGCCCGCCGCAATAAAACATTCGACGATTGCGTTTTCGCCCGCTTCGCACGCATTGACCAAAGCCCCTTTGAAATCGTCCGTATTCCCGCCCTGCTTCAAACAGTCCCGCAGTCGGGCGATGTCTTGTTTTTTAACGGCTTCATAAACGGACGGCATGGCGGATTCTCCTGTTTTTTTAATGATAGCATCCGATTTTTCGTTTGTCACAGTCCTTTTTGAATTTTATACTTTCGCAAATTTTGACTAAGGAGTTTTTCCCATGACCGATTTTGACGAAAACAAACTGGCGGAACTTGCGAAACAAGCGGACGGCTTTTTGCAAACGGGCGTCAAAAACGCCGACACCGAACGCGTTTTCGACGAAATCAAACAAATCGTGTCCAAAGAAGCGGGCTTTATCGGTCTGGCGCAAATCGATTTGACCATCGGAGACATTGCGGGAAACGGGCTGAAAATCGCACGCTATATCCGCTACGCCGAACGCGTCGGATTGGATATGATTGTGTTTCCCGAACTGGCGCTGATGGGGTATCCCGTTGAGGACATCATCGACCGTCACCCCGTCGTCGTCGCCGAAAACGTCCGCTGGATCAAGGAGCTTGCCAAGCTTGCCAAAAACACAACCGCTTTGGTGGGCTTTGTCGAACCGCGCGGGGATACGGTCGTCGGGCGGCGGCACTATAACGCCGTCGCCGTCCTGCACAACGGCGAAATCCAAGGCATCGTCCGCAAACGCCTGCTGCCGACGTATTCGGAGTTTAACGACAGCCGCTATATCGAACCGTCCCCCGTCGCAGGCATTCAGCCCGCCGACACTTTGGGCGTATTCACCCCCGACAAAATCGCAAATATGAAAAAAACGCTCACCGTCAACGGCATATCTTACGGCATTTCGATTTGCGAAGACTGCTGGAACAACAAAGCTTTCTTTCACCATACTTTATACACCGTCGACCCCGTGGACGAACTGGCGCAGGACAAACCCGACGTTTTTGTCAACTGCTCCGCTTCGCCCTGCCGCGCGAAAAAAGAACAGCTGAAGCACAACATGCTGTCCTTTATCGCCAAACAATACGGAATCCCGTTTGCTTATGTCAATCAAGTCGGAGCAATGGACTGCTGTTCCTTTGACGGGGCAAG
This sequence comes from Limosilactobacillus gorillae, assembly GCA_963604715.1. Lineage (GTDB taxonomy): Bacteria > Pseudomonadota > Alphaproteobacteria > CAAGCB01 > CAG-977 > UBA2903. The sequence continues at coordinate 45,990 of CAVCSV010000011.1, read as the reverse complement.
CCGCGTGTTTTCCGCAAACGGCACTTTGACGGCGCGCGCGGTGTCGTTCGCCGAACAATGCCTGATTGTCAATCCGACGAAAAACAAAGGCGCGGTCTACCCTTTGACCGACGGACTGGAGAAAACGTTATCCGAGGAAAAAGTCTTTACTTTGGATTACGAAAACGATTTGGAGCGCACTTACAAAACAATCGTGCAAGCCATCCGCGGATACTTTGCGAAATGCGGGCTGAAGCGCGCGGTTTTGGGATTGTCGGGCGGATTGGATTCGACGGTCTGTGCGGTGTTGCTGACGGATGCCTTGGGTGCGGAAAACGTGTTCGGCGTCAGCATGCCGTCCAAAATCACCAGCGCCGAAAGCCGCGACGACGCCGCAACGCTGGCAAAGAACCTCGGCATTCACTTTACCCAAATGCCGATTAAGGAAATGGTGGACGCGGCGAACGACTGCTTTGCCGAACTGTTTTCAAAAGTCGAAGCGCAATGGAACTGCCGCTATCAAGCGTCCTTTACGCAGGACAACATCCAAGCTCGTTCCCGCGCCGTATTTTTATGGGGCATTGCCAACGAATTCGCCGCCTGCATTCCTATCGCCACATCCGACAAATCCGAACTTTATATGGGATATGCCACAATCAACGGCGATATGTCGGGCGGGTTCGCCCCGATTGCCGACGTGCCGAAAACGAAACTGTTTTCGCTGGCGCGCTGGATGAACACCAACCGCGCGATTAAAAACGCCATTCCCGAATCCGTCATTTTAAAACGTCCGGGAGCGGAATTGGCAATTGACCCGAAAACGGGAAAACCGTTGATTGCCGAGGACGCTTTGATGCCCTACCCGTTCCTGGATGAAGTGATTTGGCGCATCGAAAACAAGCACGAAAGCTATGCCGATATGCTGAATTCCGAATTTTTGTATGAAAAAACAACGCCCGTTTCGCACGAACAAAAAACCGCTTGGCTGGACAAGTTTTACAAACGAATGGCGGGCGCGTTGTACAAATGGTCGATTTTGCCGCCCGCCGTCATTGTGGAATCGCGTTCCATCAACAAAAGCGATTACCGCCAGCCGATTACGTCCTGCCGCATAGATTACAAGGGCAAGACGTCATCGGAAATCGGCGAATTGTTAAAACTTGCCGATTGAGCGGTACAAGTTCGCTTTGCCGATTAAAACGGTATAGAACGACGTAATCAGTTCCTGCCGCGCGGTTGCCAGCTGCGCCTGCACGGTCAGCAGGTTCAGCAAAGTTTCCTTGCCCGCCCGATAGGACGCGCGGGACACGCGTTCGTTTTCCTCGGCGGATTTCAAAACGTCCTGATTGATGGTGTACGACGCAAGGGCGGTTTTGTAATCCTGATACGCCGACCAGACTTCGTTTTTCACGCCGTCCTCGGTTCCTTTTTCCTGCCAAACGGCTTGACGGTAGTCATAGCGCGCTTTCGCCAAAGCGTAGGATTTGGAAAATCCCTCGAACAGCGGAACGTTCAGCACGACCCCGACATCCCCGCCGTAAGTGTACGGATAGCCGTCTTTGAACGGTTTGTCGTCTTTCCACCTGTCGGCAAAGGACGCGTTCGCGGTCAAAGCCAAAGTCGGAGCCATGGCGGATTTCGCGGCGCCAATTCCAGCCTCCGCCGCCTGTTTGGATTTCTCCGCGCCTTTGATTTCGGGACGCAAATCCAGCGCCAGCTTTATCATCTTTTGCACGGACATCTTTTCCGCCAAAGCGGTCGAGGAATCGTCCTTTTTCGGCACGACCAGAGAAAACTTCGTTTCGGGCGGCAGGTTCAGCAAAGTCGCCAGATTGGCCTGATTTTTCTCGATTGTGTTTTGCGCCGCGGTCACCGCC
>CAVCSV010000011.1:35487-44124 GCA_963604715.1 Limosilactobacillus gorillae | reverse complement strand
AAATCGGACGTCGCCGCTTTGCCCACCTGATATTTCTTTTGCGTTTCGTCGTATGATTTTTTATAGGACGCGACGCTGGTTTCGGCGGATTTCAGGACTTCTTTCGCGCTCAGCAAATCCAGATACGCGCTGTTGATTCCCAGCACCAAGTCATGCAAAGCCGCATTGTAGCCGAACGCCGCCTGCTCCATATACGCTTTCACCCTATCGGTTGACGCGGAACGTCCGCCGAAATCCAGCAAAAGCCAGTTCAAAGCGACATTGATTGAATACGGCTTGGCTTTCATATCCTTGTAAATATTGGCGTTCGGTTCGTCGTATTCGCCTTTGCTGTGCGAAGCCGTCGCAACCGCCGTCAAAGCGACATTCGGCATATACGACGCTTTGCTTGCGCCGAAATCAGCTTCAGCCGATTTGACCGCCATAAACGTTCTGTTCAAGTCGGGGTTGTTGCACACGCCGATTTGAATCAAATCGTTCAGTCCCAGTTTGCCCTTGACGTTCACACTGGACAGGCAGTTTTCGGGCGCTTTCTGCGTATAAACCGACATCGGGTCGAACGCGTTTGCGGGGGCGGCGAAAACCGCCGCAATGCCCGCGATTAACAACATCTTTTTCATTTGTTTCCTTTCTTCATCGCCTTGTCGGCAAGGGTTTGAACCAGAACGTACAGCAGCGGAATGACAAACAGTCCCGCAACCGTGCCGACCAGCATGCCGTAGAACACAGGTGTGCCGATAGCCTGTCGGCTGTTTGCGCCCGCGCCCGTCGCGTTAATCATCGGGAACACGCCCAAAATGAACGCAAAAGCTGTCATCAGCACCGCGCGGAACCGTTCGCGCAACGCATACATTGCCGCGCGCGGCACGGTCATGTTCAGCCCTTGGCGGGCGTCGCGGGCGAATTCGACAATCAAAATCGCGTTCTTGCTCGCCAGACCGACCAGCATGACAATCCCCAGCTGCGCGTAAATCGACAAAGGCAAGCCTGTAATCAGCAATCCCGCCAAAGCCCCCGCCGTCGCAACGGACACGGACATCAGCACGGGAATCGGCAATACCCAGCTTTCATACAGCGACACCAGAAACAGATAGGCGAAAATAACCGCCAAAGACAACAGCAAGCCGATTTGCCCTTGGTTGTTCTTTTCCTGATAGCTCATCCCCGACCATTCGTAGGAAAAGCCCTTGACGCCCTGCATCAGGCGTTCCATTTCCGCCATCGCTTCGCCCGACGAAACGGCCGGATTTTGTTCCGCCGTAATATCCGCGCTGGGATATTGATTGTAGCGGGAAATCACGCGCGGCGACATCACTTGCGACAGCGTTACCAACGCGCCCAAAGGCACTTTTTCGCCCGTCGTCGACGGGACATAGATATCCTGCAAGCTTTCGACGCTGTCGCGGAAACGCGCGTCGGACTGCACGACGACTTGGTTGACCTGCGTGCCGATGTTGATGTCGTTGACGTACATCGATCCCAGATAAGCTTCCAAAGTCGAATACAGGTTCGACAAAGGCACGTTCATCGATTCCGCCTTTTCGCGGTTGATTTCGATGAACACCGCTGGCGTTTTCGATGTAAAGGTCGTAAACCCGTACAGAAATTTCGGATTCGTGTTGACTTTGCCCAACAGTTTTTGCGCTTCTGCGTCCAGCTTGGCGTAATCCATGCCCGACGTCATTTGCAGACGAAAATCCATACCGCCCTGATTGCCCAAACCTTGAATAGCGGGAAATTCAAAGAATTGCAGTTCGGCTTCGGGCGTTTCGGCGGTCAGCTTGGCGCGCATTTCATTCATCAACGTTGTGGAGTACATGGACGGATCTTTACGTTTCGCCCACGGTTCCAAATCGACAATCACCATTGCCGTGTTTTCGGAACGCCCCGCCAAAATACTGACGCCGACCACGCCGATAGAGCCGCGCACGCCTTTTTGCGCCAGAATTTTTTCGGTTACTTTTTCAACAACCGCTTTGGTGCGGGCATAGGATGCGCCTTCGGGCAAAGTGATGTTCGCAATGTACACGCCTTGGTCTTCGTTCGGAACGAACGATGTGCCGTTCAGCTTGAACAAAGTGCCGTTCAACGCCAGAATCACGCCGAAAATCAAAGCGATAACGCTGATTCTGCGCGCAAACAAAGCCGCCGTGCGGGCATACGCGTTCGTCGTCGAATTGACCGCGCGGTTGAACCAGGCGAGCGGTCCTTTCTTTGCCGTTTTGAACGGTTTCAAAAAGTATGCGCACAAAACGGGGGACAGCGTCAGCGCGTTCACCGCCGAAAACACCAAAGACGTGCTGATGGTAATCGCGAACTGCTGGTAAATTTTGCCCGTAATGCCGCCCATGCAGGCGATAGGAACGAAAATCACGACCATCACCAGCGTTGTCGAAATCAGCGCGCCCGTGATTTCATGCATAGTGCGCTTGGTCGCTTCCAACGGCGGCAGTTTTTCGCGCTCCATCAAGTGCATCACGCGTTCGACAACGACAATCGCATCATCGACGACCGCGCCGATTGCCAGCACGATGCCGAACAGCGTAAACATATTGATGCTGAAGCCCAACGCCAGCATAACAACCATGGTCGCCAGCATGGACACGGGAACGGCAATCAGCGGAATCAGCGTCGTGCGCCAATTCTGCAAAAACACCCAGCACACCAGAACGACCAAAACGAACGTTTCAAACAAAGTATGCAGCACTTCGGAAATCGACGCGTTGATGTAGTCGGTCGAATCGTAGTTGAATTTGTATTCCACACCTTCGGGCAAGGATTCTTCCAAACGCGACAATTCGGCGCGCAGTTTTTTCATCGCATCGACGGCGTTTGCGCCCGAAGACAGCTTGACCTGCAAAGACACAGCGGGCGCCCCGTCGGCGAACGCGGAAATGCCGTAGGATTCCTCGCCGTACGAAACGTTCGCGATGTCTTTCAGCCGCACCAATCCGCCGTGTTCCGCCGTGCGGACGATAATTTCGCGAAAGTCCTTGACTTCGTTGATGCGCCCTTGGGTTTTCAAGGGATAGACCATTTGCGCGGAATCGTTCGGCGCGGCACCCAGTTTGCCCAAAGTCGGCTGATAGTTCTGCGACGAAATCGCATTGCGGACATCCTCCGCCGTAATGTTCAGCGACGCCATTTTGTCCGAATTCAGCCATACGCGCATGGCAGAGCTTGCGGCGTACACGTCCACCCCGCCCACGCCGTCGATACGCGCCAAAGCTTCCTTGACGTTATCGATAACATAGTCCGCCAGTTCCAAACTGGACAGCGTGTGTTTCGGCGACACAAAGGAAATCATCGCCAGCATGTTGGTTGATTCGCGGGTAACGGTCACGCCTTGGCGGGTAACTTCGCTCGGCAAAGACGCGGTCGCGATTTGCACGCGGTTCTGCACCTTGACCTGCGCCATGTCGGGATCGACGCCCGTTTTGAACGTTACGGTCAGGGAGTAAGTCGTATCTTCGGACGACGAGGACATATACAGCATGTCCTCGACGCCGTTGACTTCGCGTTCAATGGGGATTGCGACCATTTTCGCAATCACGTCCGCGGACGCGCCGGGGTACGTCGCCGACACCGTTACGACGGGCGGCGTGATTTCGGGATACAGCGCAATCGGCAACAGCTTTAACGACACCAACCCCGCCAAGCACATCACAATCGCGATGACAATCGCAAATCGCGGGCGTTTCAGGAAAAATTCCGAAAACATCTCAGCCCTCCGATTTCACAAAGCTTTGTTTGACGGGCGAACCGTTTTCGACTTTCTGCAAGCCCTGTACGACAATCCGCGCGCCAACGTTCAGCCCGTCGGTTACAATCAGTCTGTCGCCGATTAAATCACCCGTTTTGATGTAGGTTTTCTGTGCTTTGTCCTCGGCGTTCACGACATAGACGAACAACCCCAAATTGTCCTGCATCACGGCGGATTGCGGAATCAGCACCAAAGGACGATCCTCACCCGCTTTGACCAAAACGTCGACATGGTTCCCCGGCAACAGAGCCTTGTCCGCATTCCGCACGTCGATATAGGCGGCAACCGTCGCCGTCATCAAATTGACCTCGCTGTCGAAAAACGTTTTCAGCACTTTGACGGGAACGGTCGAGTTGTCGGGCAGAACGACTTTGATATCCGTAATGAAATCGCCGTTCGCCTGCAAATGCTTCATCGCGACCAAGCGGTCCCTGTCGGTCACGGAAAACGAAATGCGAATGGGCGACACCTGCACGATGCGCGCCATTGCCCGCCCCGACATATCGATAAAGTTTCCTTTGGTAATCAAAGCCTTGCCGATAAAGCCGTCAATCGGTGCTTTGATTTCCGTGTAGCCCAAGTTGATGCGCGCGGTCGCGGCGTTCGCTTCGGCGGCCTTGACGGCGGCTTTCGCCTGCGCCAAAGCGCTTTCGGACGCTTCGATGTTCGACGCGGTCAGGACTTTTTGCTTGAACAGCACTTTGTTGCGTTTGTGGTCGCTTTCGATTTGCTTCAAGTTCGCTTTCGTGCGCGCGACTTCGGCGTCAGCGCTGTTGACGGCTTCGCGGTAACGGCTTTGTTCGATGATGAACAGCACTTGGTCCTTTTTGACAAAACTGCCTTCGTCGAACAGGATTTTATCCAGATAGCCCGTGACCTGCGCTTTGACGTCAACGCTGTTGATTGCTTCGACCGTCGCAATGTATTTTTTGACTGGCGCGGTGTTTTCCAAAACCGCATCCGTGGTCACCACATACGGCACGCCGCCGCCGAACCCGTGGTTTTCCGCAGGCGTCAAGCGGGTTTTCAACATCCACCCCGCCGCGACGCACGCCAGCAGGACAATCAGCTGAAACAGGATTTTTCTTTTGCTTAAATGAACGACTTTCATCAAACGCTCCTTACTAAAAAGTTTTGGTTGTTTGATAAAAGGACGACTTTTTAAAATCAAGCAAAATTTTATTTATATCACTTTGTAATGTTTTTTGCTTTTTTCCGAATGGCGATATCAACGCGAAGTCCGGAATCCGAACGGGTTTCCAAAACGTACAAATCATTGTACTTGAAATCGTCCTCTTCCTCTTTGTCGGGAGCGTTGTCTTTGATTATTTTCACATTTCCGGTTTTCGACACCTTGCGTATACGAATGGCTTGAATCACATCGTCGGACATAAACTGCCCCGAATTTTTCCACCGCATCACGCTTTGCGCGCTGACGCCCAGCGCTTTGGCAACCGCCGTCATCGACAACCCCGACAACAGCAGCGTCATCGCCAGCCACTTTTCATTCAAACTGCGAGCATACGGCGTTTCGCGCGTAAACTGGCAACCGCAGGATTTGCACTTGAAGCGTTGTTTCCCGCGTGCTTTACCGTACTTCACCGCCGTTTCTTCGCCGCATTTCGGACATTTCATTTTCGCCTGCCTTTCGTCATTACAAAGTGATAACAAAAAAGAATATCTCCGACAAGCGTTTTTCGTGCGTTTTGCCCGCCGATTCGGTTAAGCGTCTTTGATGCCGACGACGGTAAATCCCGCATCCGCAACCGCCTTGGACAGCGCATCATCGGAAACGGCTTTTTCAAGCGTTACAGCCGCTTTTTTACCCGCCAAATCGACAGAAACGTCTTTGACGCCGTCGACGGCTTTCAGCGATTTTTCGACAAAAGCGGCACAATGCGCGCAATGCATCCCGTCCACAAACACGATTTTGTTCATTGCTGATTTTCCTTTCGTTAAGTTAAACCGCCGCAATCGAAGCGCGTTCGATACAACGCTGACCGAGCTGAAGCTCATCGCCGCGGCGGCAATCATGGGGCTGAGCGAAATCCCGAAAATCGGATACAGCACGCCCGCCGCAACGGGAATGCCGACAGTATTGTAGAAAAACGCCCAAAACAGGTTTTCCTTGATGTTTTTCAGCACCGCCCGCCCCAGTTTGACGGCAAACACGACCGAAAACAAGTCGTTGTTCGTCAGCACGACATCGGCGCAATCCAGCGCAACATCCGTTCCCCGTCCCATTGCCATACCGACATCAGCCCGCGCCAAAGCCGGAGCGTCGTTAATCCCGTCGCCGACCATAATAACGGTTTTTCCGTCGGATTGCATACGGCAAAGAATATCCGCTTTATCCTGCGGCAGCATTTTTGCGAAAACATCGGCAATCCCCGCCTGTTTTGCGACCGCCTGCGCCGTTTTTTCGTTGTCGCCCGTCAGCATCGCCACGGACAAGCCCGATTGCCTCAAGCTTTCGACCGCCGCTTTTGCATCGGGTTTGACTTTGTCGGCAACGGCAATCGCGCCGATTGTTTTGCCGCCCTTGACAACAAACAAAGCGGTTTTAGCCTGCTCCGCCCATTGTTCCGCATCGGCGGCAAACGGGTTTTCGAGGGCGGTTTCCGCATTTCCGACGGCGCAAAGTTCCCCGTTGATGATGCCAGTTATCCCCTGTCCCGCGATTTGCTTGAAGTCGGAAACAGCGAGCAAATCCATTCCCTCCGCCCGTTCAATGATTGCCGCGCCCAAAGGATGCTCGGACAGTTTTTCCAACGCCGCCGCCAGGCGCAAAACTTCGGCTTCATCGCCCAAAATATCGGTTACAATCGGCTTTCCGACCGTAACCGTTCCCGTCTTGTCCAAAGCGATAACATCCGCGCGTCCGACAATTTCCAAAGCCTGCGCCGATTTGAACAAGACGCCCGCTTTCGCCCCGCGCCCCGTGCCGACCATGATTGCCGTCGGCGTTGCCAGTCCCAAAGCGCACGGACACGAAATCACCAAAACGGCAATCGCTTTTTCCAAAGCGAAACCGACCGCCGCCCCGCAAAGCATCCAAACGGCGAGCGTCAAAACGGCGATACCGATAACGACAGGCACGAAAACGCCGCTGATTTTATCCACCAGTCGGGCAATCGGGGCTTTAGAGCTTGTCGCTTCGTCGACCAAGCGGATAATCTGCGCCAAAGCGGTGTCTTTGCCGACCTTTTCGGCACGCAGGACAATCCGTCCCGACACCGCGAACGTCGCCGTTTTAACCGCATCGCCGATTGTTTTTTGAACAGGCAGACTTTCCCCCGTCAAAGCGGATTCGTCAACGGACGCCGCGCCTTCCACGACGACACCGTCCGCCGCGACGCGCTCCCCCGTTTTGACGACGATTAAATCGCTAACCGCCAAATCGTCGATTGCAACGGTTTGCTCCGTTCCGTTTTTCAGCACGACCGCCGTTTTCGGAGTCAAAGCCGCTAAACCCGCAACCGCCTGCGCCGTTTTGGCTTTTGCGCCCGCTTCCAAATATCGCCCGAACAGCACCAAAGTCAAAATCATTGCGGCGGATTCAAAATACAATTCCGTTTGTTTTTGATACAGCCCCGCAACGCTGTACGCCACCGCCGCGCCCGCCCCCAAAGCAATCAAAGAATCCATCGTCGGCGCGCCCGCAAACAGCGTTTTGAATCCTTTTTTGAAAAAATCCGTATTGGCAAATAAAACAACCAAAGCCAGCAAAAACTGCGTCAAACCGAACGATTCGACGCTCATTTCGGGAACGGGCAAGCCTATCATGCCGCCCATGGTCAGCGTCATTAAAAACACAGTCGCGCAAGCGGAAACAATCAGCCGTCCTTGAAGGTTTTCGCTTTTTTGTTCAACAGGCCGATTTTCACCATAAACACGGACACCGTATCCCGCCCGTTCGACAGCGGAAACAATATCGGCAGAGGACACGTTTTTTTCATCGTATTCCACTCGCATATTGTTTTTCAGCAGGTTGACGGACACGTTTTTAACGCCCCGCACGGCGGACACGGCTTTGTCCACACGGGCGGCACACGCCGCGCAGCTCATCCCCGTAATGTCAAATACGCTTTTCATGTTATTTTCCTTTTTTAAAGAAATAACCCCGCCTTGGCAAAAAAACAAGGCGGGGATTGAAAAGTCATTCGGAAACGTTCGTTTCCCAATTTTGCTTTGTCGGCCATTCGTCGGGCGTGAAAATCTCCCGATTGAACTTGATGGTCACAAAGTAAACAAACTTCGCGCCCGTTTTGTCCTTGACCGTCAGCGGAATATACAGCTGTCCGTTCGACGGGTCTATATGTCCGCCGTTTTTCAGATAGATTCTGAAAATCGCCCAGTAATCGCCCAGTCTGATTTGCGCTTCGGGCTGTTCGTCGCCCGTCAGTTTGTAAAAGTTCAGCGTAATCGGCGCGGACGCCTTACCTTGACCGATTTTCGCATTCGCCGTCATAATGGAGCTGATGCGGTTTTCGACTTTGGCATCGCCCATGCGCAATCCGACGGCGCGGAAACGGTTGACCGCCGCAACCTGTCCGCGCGACAGCAAACTGTTTTGCAAATCGACGGGGGCTTGATACAGCGTCCAGGTCAGCGGCTTTTTCGCATCGGTCAATAAAGCGGCGACTTTCAGAATATCGCCCGCCCATGCCAAAGCTTCACGGTTTTTGAACAAATTCAGCCGCTTGTCAATCAAAGCCCCTTCCGCCGTTGCGTTTTCGGCTTCGGGCGCGACGCTTTGCAGCAGTTTGGCAAGTTTTTGCATTTCCTTGGGCGTAATCGTTTTTTTGCCCGCGCAGTTTTTGCACAGCGGAAAAGCGTTCATATCCTGCAACACGGCTTGATAGCCCGTTTCC
>CAVCSV010000011.1:34817-35477 GCA_963604715.1 Limosilactobacillus gorillae | reverse complement strand
CAGCATCCGCTCGTTTTCACTGCGAAGCAATGCCACGCCGTTGTCGACAAAACCGTTCCACCAGCCGATTTTGCCGCGGATTGCCGTCGAATACACGTTAAAGAACGAATTTTTCAACTCTCTGTCGGACAACGCCGTCAAAACTTCCCACGCTTTGGCGGCATCGTCGGGCAAGCTCGCCCACGCGTCCAGCGTTTTCTGTCCCGCGTCCGTGAACAGCGGAGTCAGCAGGCTCAATTCATCGTTGACCGCCGCCACATAGTCCGCCTTTTCGGCTTTCAAAGCTTCGGACAGATAAGTATCGTCAATGCCCTTCAAAATACTCAGACAACGCGCATAAACTGCTTGCAGCAGCGAATTGATTTTAAATGCTTTGAGCGTTTCCAACCGCTGTTTGAATTCCGCCCAGCTTGACGCGGGAACATACACGTTGTCGGGATACGTTCCCCAATAGCGCAAAAAGCTGTCCATGTACTTTTCAAACACTTCCAGCCGTTCGTCATAGCGGTTGTATTCGCGCATAAACGACGCGGGCAGGATTTCCTGCGGTCCGAACTGTTTGTTCTTCATAAACGGACGCGCAATCGAAAACACGTTTTCGAACATGTTTTTGACGGTTTCGGGATTGTACCCGCCCGCATAGCGCAAATCGCCGACGAC
>CAVCSV010000011.1:22580-34807 GCA_963604715.1 Limosilactobacillus gorillae | reverse complement strand
AGTCGAAGACGGGCGCGTCCCCCGCGTTTTGTTCAACCATGCTGTAGGTTTCGGCTTCGGACGTCGGCAGCTTGTTCAGTTCGGAATCCAGCACCGTAATCCTGACCAAATCCGCATTGGCAAGCAGCATTTTGCGGATGTCGGAGGCTTTTTTGGCGATTTCCTCGTTTTCCGCATAAGGTTTGACCGCCGCGTCGTAGCGTTCCAGCGTTTCTTTGATGGCGCGCTGGGTTTTCAGCCAGTTCGATTTGAAATCGCCGTTTTCCAGCTCTGCGGCATCGGGCGCTTTCAGCGAAACAGCAACGGTGTACAGCTTGTCCAAAATGCGGAACATGTAGCCCGAAGCGTCCGATTTTTCGATAAATTGCCAACGGAACAGCGGCGCGTCTTTCAATCCGTCGATTTTTTTGCGCAAATCAGCCGTTTCCCGCGTCAGTTTGTCGCCCGCGCTTTTGCGTCTGGATTCGATAGCGTCGCGCAAAGCGTTCATATCTTGCGGCTGAATGGGAAAGTTTTTGACTTCGCCGTCAATGAAATCGAAATCGCTTTCGAACAGTTTTCTGTAATCTCGCGCGGCATAGCGCAACAAAGCGTCCAACGAAACACCGCTGCCCCACATTCCGAACGCAGCGTTCGATTTTTCCTTTTTCAGCGGATTTGCGATTTGAATCCGCTGCAGCAAACGCCCCATTTCCTCTGTTTGTTCGGCTTCCTGTTCGACCAGACCGTTCCATTCCGACACCGTGTCTATCAGCTGTTCGACCGTTGAAAGCGTCGCCAAACGTTCGACTCGTTCATCCAGTTGTTTTTGCGTGTCTTGCAATCGGAAAGACAAATCAACCGCGCGCTTGATGCCCGAATAGGTCGTCTGCGGATAGGCATCCAGTTTCGACCACGCCGACAAAATGGTATCCAGCCCCATTCTTTGCGCGGCAAAATACTGTGACGAATGGATATAAGCGGGATCCATCGTCATCGTGTATTTTCTGTCGTAACGCGTCAAAAAGCTGTTCAGCAGGCTCATCGTGTCGCCGGGAACATCGGGAATCAGATAGTTTATCATCGGTTTCAACCGAAAACCGCTGTTTGCGAACAATGCCGTAAAGTCTTCGTTTTCAACGGAATCCAGCAAGGAAAAAGATTCGATGACTTCGCGTTTGTTCGATGTCAAGGGCGCGTCTTTGCCCTGCGCAATAATTTTTTCGCCTGCGCTTTTAATCACGGGCATGCGAACCATGATGGCTTGCATCTGGTTGAATATAAACGCTTTGTCGTTGTATCCCATATCCTTGTCAGCCCCGAAAACGAACAGGCTTGCCGTTTTGAATCCGAACGGCGCGACGTTTTCCGTTTCGCGTTCCGAAAACGCTTCGAAAAACAGCTGCAAACGGGACATGCTTTCCCCCTGCACGGGGTCGTTGTTCAAAACATAGGAACCGTCCGCCGTTTTTTTAATCAAAGGCGAATCGAACACTCCGCCCCTCTGCAGCAGCGACGACAGGGACGAATAGTATTCCGTCGACGACGCCAGCATCGCTTCCAGTTTGCCCGCTTTGAAATACGCCGCCGTCAGCCAAATCGTTCCGACGGTCAGCATTGCCAAACACAGCAGGTACTTCGGAATATTGCGCTTGATTTGCGCTTTTTTGGTGAAAAAGGCGTTCGGAGAAACACGGAAAACGACTTTGCGCAGCAAATCGCGGATAAAGTACGGATGCGACACGCCCTTTTGTTCAACGGGAATCGGAGCTTCGTCCACGGGACGGCTGCACAATTCGGCATAGGACGGGCTGAGCGTTACATCGCCGTCCTTGGCGGATGTGAAAAACACCCCTTCCAAAGCCGCGTTGTCCGCGCCGTGAAAGTTGCCTTCGCCGAACAAAGCGCGCAAATAGACGGACAGATTCTGATACAGTTTGTCGAAATTGTCGGGGAACAGGTAGATTTTACCCGTGATTTCCATGCGGTTGTCCATCGCCGACAGTTTGGTTGCAACGTTGCGGGACAGCATGCTTTTTTCGCAGCCTGCGCGCAAACGGTCAATCAGCCCGTCCCAGAACGTTTTGAATTTTTCCGCGCTGTATCGGGCGGGGGTATCGTTCACCCACCCGAAAATCTGGGAACGCAAATCGTCGTTGATGCCCATAACGTATTCCGAAAAACCGTTAATCATATCGGTTTTCGTCACAACGACGTAACACGGCAAGTGCATTCCGATTGTGTGCAGCAGTTGCCCGATTTCCGTTGTCATCAAAATCGCTTTTTGCTGGGTCAGCGCTTCGTCGTCCGCCAGCAAAGCGTCCGCGGGAATGGTGACAATCAGCCCGTCCAAAGGCTTTTTGAAGCGTTTGCGGTTCAGCAATTTGCCGATATAGTTCCATTCCGCGCTGCTGCCGTTCAGCCAGCGGTCGAAAAACACATGCCCGTTGACGTCGCACACAACGGATTTCGCCCCCAGCCACAGCCGCAAAGGCAGGCTTTTGACATCCTCGCCGTCGGATTCTTCTTCAACGGAAACGACCAATTCCTGTTCGCTGTTGCGCAACAGGGTCGATTTTCCCGAATGCGGTTCGCCGACAATCAAAAACCACGGCTGTTCGTACAGTTTGCGGCTGTGCGTTTCCAACAGTTTCAAGCCTTGTTTGAACAGCATGTTGATTTTGATGATTTGGTCGGACAGCTGTTGTTTGGCTTTTTGATGTTCGTTCCCGCCGCGCACCAGTTGCGCCAAGTGGTGCCAAATCATCAAATCCTTTTTGATTTCGGATGTTTCTTTGACTTTCAGCTGTTTTCTTTTCAGTTTGCGCCACAACGGCAGAACGACAAAGAAAAACACCGCGGCAAGTACCAGCGCGCCGACGACCCACGGCAGCCACGAAGCCCCCGCATCGGCGGACGTCAAGGATTGTTTCATCATATCCGTAGAATTGCCCATCGGTCGTTACTCCGTTTTTTCCAAAAGACCCGCGCCGCCGACATTGTCAACGGCGTTGTACGTCGAACTTTTGCGGTACGCCTTGGGAACCGCGCTGTCAGCCGCAACGAACAAAGTGCGGCGGAACGGTTCCGTCGCGTTCAAAAAGGCGGACAGATTGACCGCAAACGAAACAATCATAAACACCGCGCACAGCGTCAAAGCGCATTTGACGGTTTTAAAAGGATTGACCTTTTTGACGCTTTCCGTTTGCAGTTGCGCCGAGGAAACGGGCGTGATGACTTCGCTTGAAATATCGAATTTGTCCTGCGAAAAACGCGACGCGCAAACTTTCATACGCCGTTCGATATATTCTGGATTGTTGCGGTAAATGCCGTCGAAACCCAACCCCAGCATCGTGTAGAACACTTCCAGCGCTTTGCCCGAATCGGGGTCGTCCAACGCTTCCGACAGCATATCGAAAAACTTTTCGTCGCCCGACAGTTCTTTGTAGTTGCGCGCCAGTTCCCGCCATTCGCGGCTGAACGGAAAGTTGCCTTCCTTGACCATATAGTCGACAAAGAAAATCAGCGGGCGTTCAATGCGTGAAAATTCTTTTTCCAGCGTCGGGGATTTTGCCGCATCCTCTTTGGCTTCGGACAGCAGCATATTGATTCTGCGGGAAAACAGTTCTTTGTCGGGAATGTTGCCCGCGTCGGAATACTGCCTGTAATCGCAAATGCAACGCAGCAGCGGACGGCATAATTGTTCCAAGTTTTTCATAAGCGTTCCTTATTTTTTATTGCCGACAACCGTCAAAAACAGCGACACGTCCAAATTCGGGAACAAGTCGCGGGCGCAATCGATAACGACGCCCTTTTCTTCGCAAATCGCCTGCCAAGTGCGGGGCGTTTCGGCGGTTTGCAGTTTGAACCACAGCGTGTTGTTCAGGCTGGGCAGAAAACGCGGCGGATACCGCATTTCCGTCAGCTTGACCCCGCGGGCGCGCATCAGTTTGGCGGACGGGTTAATCAGTTTGAACGTGTCCCCCGTTTCCAAAGCCGCAACCACGGCGCGGTCGTCGGAATCGCAATGCACCGCCAAATAATACTCGTCGGCGCGGACGATATTGTCGGCGGACAGCGGCGCGGACAGAAAATCACCGCCGTCAATCGGCGCAAACGGCAAGCGGATGTAGCTTGCCCCGCCTTCTGCCGAAATCATTGAGCGGATGTCGTTAATCAGTTCGGCGAATTGCGGCGCGCAATCGAAATGAACGTAGTTTTTGATGTCCTTAATCGCGTTCATCGGATGAATGCCCATCAGTTCCGCCAAAAACGACCGCAGTTCCAAATACAGTTCAAACGGCGTCAAATTCGTCAAAGACAACTGCGCGGACAAACGGTTTTCGTACATGTTCAAAACGCGCAGCTGCATGACGTTGTACGCGTCAATGCCCGAAAAAGTGTCGGGTTTGAACTGTGCGACCGTCAAATCGTTCAGCACTTTGTCGCGGCAGCGGCGGACTTCAAACAGCAAATCCGTCGCCTGAACGGTCAAAGCGCAGTCTTTGGTCAAAACGGCGAAAGGCGGAATGTATTTGTCGTCAACGACCAGCTTTTTGTCCGAACCTTCGTCCGAAACGGAAGTCAGCTTCAAAATCGGCAGCAGCTGCATATCCGTCGCATCGTCGAATTGAGTCGTCAAACGGACGTTGATTTTGCGGGTGACAATCGTGATTTCGTTGTCGCCCGTGTTTTCGTCGCGGACGGAGTGTTCGCGAATCAGATATTGGCGCTTTGTCGCCGCGGACGCTTCGTCTTCGACCAGGTTCGCGTCGAATTCGGACCACAGCGGAACGGCAAGGTAAACAGTGATGTCTTCGGGGTGTTCTTTGACCACGGCGGACAAATCCAAAGGCGGCACAACCGTATTCCCCGGCATGCTGATTTCCAATCCGTCGGGCATCAGCGCGGAAAACCGTTTAACCAGCACGCGGGCGGACGACAAAGCTTCCAAATCCAATTCAAAGTCTATCAGTCCGCTGGGGTACGCCATATACAGCGTGCGATTCGTGCGTTCGTACAGGTACGCCGTCCGCTGCGACCGCTGCAAGTGGTGCGGCTGTAAAAACAGCCCGTCGTTCCAATGTAAAATTTCCTCAAAGCGCATGATTTCGTCCCTTTACCGTTTGGCGTTGTTCTTTTGTTTACTCTTTTCTTCCGCCGCTTTCAATTTTTTCGTTTCGGCTTCGGGATCTTTCGGTTTTTTCTGCACTTCGACAATGCGCCCGGGCATCACTTCGAACCAAAAGCTGCGCGGAATCAAAAAACGGCTTTTCAAATCCAAAACCTGAATGCGCGGGTCCTTTTTCAAACTGCCCCTGCCCGTTCCGCGCGGCAGATTTGCTACGACAACGATTTTCTCGGGATTTTTTTCCAGCCAAACATCCCATGCGTCAACCCCGCGCTTCATCGTTTGCGGTTCGGTTTGTTCGGATGAAAAGCTCAGCGTGTAGGGCGCAACGTTTTTGCGCGTTTCGTTGCCGAAAGCAAAATAATCCTCTACCCCCAAAGCGCGGATTTCATCGGCTTCGGCGGCTGAAACGGCGGCAATGTCGACTTCGACGCTGGGATAAATCGAATAGTAGTCTTTCAGTTTCGGCGACAATCCCGCCGTAACGCTTGCGCGCGTGCAGCATCCCGAACACGCCGCAGAAACGGCAAACAGCATCATCAAACGGATAAAATGTTTTTTCATTCTGTATTCCTTTATCAATCGCCGTTTTTCGGCACTACGGGTTTCCAGCGGCGGTAAGCGGGCGCGGTTTTGGATTCTTTTTGTACAAAGCGCGGCGTTCCGACCCGCGACAAGGCGGGACGTTCCTCTTCATGCGGAGCCTGTCCCATCCGAACGTTTTCGTCCCAGTTGTCTTCCCCCGTCATCACGGCAACGCCCAAATCAAAGTAATGTTCGTAGCGTTCTTTCAGCTTGCGCGTCCCGCCTTTGTGCAAAGCGCACATCAGTAGCACTTGACACAACCCGTTTGCCGCCAGCCCCGCAGGCGTCTGAACGACTTGTTCGCCTTCGGGCATCAGATTGCCGCCCGCCCAAAACGCCGTCAAAGCCAGCAAGCCCGCAGGCGTGTCGGGGCATTCGTTGCCGATGTCCAAGCATTTCTTGGAATTGATTTCGTCGGGTGCGACAATCCAGCGGTAAACCGCCTGCATCGCGTTGTCCGACAGCTGTTTTTCATGCGCGGGAACTTTCGGCGGAAGTACGGATTTGATTGTGTCGATTGTTTCTTTGCGTACTGTTTGCAGCTGCGCTTTCAGTTGGTCCGCCGCTTTGAATATCGGCGAATTTTCATCGACAGGCTGCGGATTTTCTTCCTTTTCCAACGCCATTTTCAGCAATTCAAGCGGCGTATAGCCGTATTTTTCCTTGACCAGCCCGAACGCGTAATCAACCCCTTCCTGCACCTGCCCCATAATTTCGGGATCAATGCTTTCTTTCAGTTTTTCGACTGCGGCGGACAATTCATGCACTTTTGCCAAAGCTTCCTGCGCTTTGGCTTCGTCGGGTTTCGGCGGTTCGACTTTGGCAAAATCGGGAACGGTCGGTTCGAACTTCGTTCCGATTTCCGAAATGTCGCGTTCGGCGGCGGGATTTTCCCCAAGCTCGTCATACAACGACAACACGCAGTTGTATACCCACCACACCGCCGCGCGGCGGTGCGAAATATACGCCAACAGTTCGCACGCGCATTTATAGCGTTCCACACCCGCGAATTTCCAAACCATGGATTCCGCATTGGTTTCGCCTGCAAACAAGTCCTGCAAATCGGGACGGATTTTATAGTTTTCCTTTGCCACCGCGTCGGACAGCAACAAGTGGCGCAGTAAAACAAAGTGTTTGTTCATCCATTGCAATTTGTCGCTCATAGCCGCCTCATGTCATTTTCAACGCTTTGACTTCGATGTCGGACGCGCCCGCTTTGGTGCGCAAAGCCTGTGCGCCCGATTCCGCCGCCGTCGCTTCGCCCGTTGCCGCTTTGGCTTCGGTTTCGGCGGCTTTGACGCTGGCATCCTGCGCGGATACGCCGTCTTTGGCAAGTTTGCCTTCGGTTTCGGATGCCGCCGTTTCGACCTTGCTGATGGTTGTTTCGTCCCCGGTCGGTTTCATTTCCTTGTCACCCGTCAAGTCACTTTTTTTATAGTTGGTCGTTGACAGCTTTTTGACCGCCGCCGTCGCGCCCGCCACCATTGCCGCCGTTCCTACCGTTGCCAAAATGGATTCGACGGTTGTTTTGATTGCCAGTTTTGCCGTTTCGCTCAAAGCCATTTTATAATTCCTGTAAAGCTTTCTTTGTTTCTTCGGTCAAATCTTGATTGATAAAGTTCTTGACCAGTCCCAGTTCGGCGACACGCTTCATATCGTAGAAACCGATTTCCGCCAAAGCCATCGCCCATTTTGCCCCTGCTTTGGTGTATTTCAAAGCTTTGTTCGGACTGTTTTGTTTTTTCAACGCCTTGGCGTACGCTTTGCGCGCATCGTCCGTTTTTTCTCGCGCCGCCTGTTTTTCTTCCTCGGTACTGTCGGGGTTGTTTTCGACGGTTTCCTGATTTGCTTGCGCTTCCTCCAGTTGGTCGTGAAGTTTTTGATTGGGGTCCGTAACGTTCTTGGGCTTTTGGTCGGTGTATTCGTTGACTTTGGCTTGCTTTTCCTCTTTTTCCGCCAAATCTTTTTCGGCTGCTTCCAAGTCCCTTTGTTTTTGCGCGATTTCCTCCGCCGTTCCGTTTTGCATCGCATCCTGCAATTCGTTTTCCGCCGCTTCTTTTGCGGCTTTCGCGTCATTGACGTCACGGTCCGCCTGCTGTTTCAAAGCATTTTTCTGTTCATCCGTTTGAATCGGCAGATTTTCAACCACATCAACGCCCGCGGCGACGGCGCGGCACATCTGCGCGTCGGTCGAATCCTGATAATACCCTTTGGAATCCATAACAATATTCGCCTGCGGAGTCAGCGAAATCGTCGCCGCGTGCAAAAACGCCGAAATGGAATGGCGCAGCATTTCTTCATAAATCGTCAGCTGCAGAATGGTTTCCACCGTCGCAAAAGCCATTGTTACCGCCATTCTGTTGTCGGTATTGAAAAACTTTTTCGTTTCCGTATCGTAATGGACATCGTATTGGGCGTACAATTCGTTTTCCAAAACATAGCGGACGTTGCTGACGATGTTGAACGTGAATTGAACGATTTTTGAAATCAAATCGCTTGACCCGCCCGCAGGTCCCGCCCCCGAAGAATGTTCAAATTCGGCGCCGATGCGCGTCGCCAGACTCAGCACCGCTTCCAACTGGCGGTTGATAAAGCCGCCCGTGCCGAATTCGCCTTGCGTCCACGCGTACTTTTGCTGGCTGAGCGGAATGGAACACAGCTGTTCCACCGTTTCCGACAAACCGCCCAAGCCTGCCAAAACGGCTTCCAGCGTTGAACACGCGCCCAGCGACACGGACGTTCCGGACACGTTCGCGCGCCCCATTGTCAGCGATATTTCGCCGTCGAAAGCATCGGTAACGCACATCGACCGCATGATAAAGCCGCGCAGCGTCTGAGCGCTGAATTCCATGCCTTTGTGCGTCAAAGTAATATCCGTCGTGTATTGGGCGTCGCCGCTTTCTTCGCCGTCCAGATTGCCGACGGACAGGCTGATTTTGTTTTTTTCAATAGTGATTGAAGACGCCCCGACGTTCAGTTCGATGCCTTCGCGCGCATTGATGATGACGCGGTGGTCGGCTTGGACGACGACATCGCCTTTGCTGACTTCGCTCAAATCCAGAATATTTTCGGACAAATCGCCCGAAATGTTACCCTCTTGGGCGATTTTTTCACTGCCGTCGTCAACGGTTGTATCGGCGTACAGGTATTGCGACTGCAACACGATGCGCCGACCGCCGATTTGGTTGGCGTTGTCGGCATACGACTGCACATCGCCCGTTGAAGAAATGCGGATTTTATCCGTTTGCGGCGTTTCATCCTCTTTTTTCCACGGCGATTTGTCGGTATAGAAAGCGATTTCGGAGTAATCCTCTTTGTTGCGGGGCAAAGCGGCACTTTCGCCTTTGTTTTGATAGCGCAGGACAAATCCCTTTTTGTCCAGCGTTTGATTCGTGTTTTCCGCGCCGTCGGATGCCGAAGTAAACGATGTTTCGGCATTGGGCAGATACCCCATCAGATAGCACCCGCCGTTATCGCCGAACAGCACCAAAACCTTTTCCCCGACGTGCGGGAAACGGTAGATTCCCTCCATCTGTCCCCCGACGGGACGCATCAGGGTAACGGTTGACGGTTTTTTGTCCTCAGGAACAGGCGTCAGCGAAACCGCGTTTTTTTGCCCGATGGCGTAAAAATGATACATGTCTTCGCTGTCGTCCGGCAGCAAAGCGGGGAAAATCTGTCCGATTAAATCGTCTTCGGCAGATTGTCCCGTTTTTCCGTCCGCGTTTGTAACGACCATTTCCCGCACGTTCATAGACTATTCTCCCAAGGAACAATAACGCGTTTTATCGGCGCAATTCATTGCCGAAAACGACACTTCGACGATTTCTTTGTCCGCCTGCCAATCGGCGGCGACGGCCAAAGACGACGGCAGCTTTGCGTGGCAGTGCAGAACGGATTTCACGACCATGCCCGAAATCGCCGACGAATCGCGCTGCCCGTAAAAGTGTTTGATTCGAAACCGTTTGCACGGCATAAACAGCAGATTGTCCGCCTTTCCCGTCCAAACATCCTTGGCGATTTGAAAAGCGCGGTACTGCGCCTGCAAAATCAAATCGACATCGGCGTCCACTTTGCTTTTTTCGACGGTGCGGGTGTAATTGTGGAAATGTTCGGTATAAGCGCGGCGGCGAATGCCAGCATCAGTCCGACCGACTTTCCATTTTTCCGATCCGATGTTCGAATTCGGATACGTTTCGACCAGCATCACGCCGTCAATCCCCTGTCTGCGCACCATTGTCCATTCGTTCAGACGCCACAGGCTGCGGGGTTCGTCGCTTGAACGGAAATCGAATTCCTCAATCGCTTTGGGAGCGCGTCCGTCCGAATAAACAATATCCGACCGTTCGGGATAATGTTCGCCCGCCGAAAAATACAGTTCAGCCCGTCCCAGTCCGCCGTTTGACACTTTGGGATGCTTGACCGTGCAGCTTAAACCGTACAAAGTCAGCAATCGCCTCAAAAAAGCGTAGTCGGACACCGTTGTTTGATTGTAAATGCAATCGGAAACAAAGGGTTTGCGGGAAATGTATTCCTCGGCAAAACGGGGGGTGATTCCGTAATCTGCCAGAATTTCGCCAATCACGTCAATCGGCGTTTTGTTGTTGTATGCGGCTTTGCGCACGACTTGGCGCAAAACCGCCAATTCTGATTCGATTGTCAGGCGATAGGAAAAGCAGTCCGTTTTGTCCGAACCATAAAACACGCCGTTGTGCGAAACCGCCGTTACAACGCCGTGGAAAAAGCGGGTCCGTTTGGTCTTGCCGTCCGCCAGCCTTTGCGTCATCGTTACGGTAACGTTCGCGTTCAGCGCTTCGTCCAGTTGTTCCAAAGAATACGGCTTGTCAGACAAAACGACCGCCTCGGCGCGGCAAATGTCGGATATGCCCTCGGTCAAGGTCAAATCGTACAGATAGAAATCCGCAAATTTGTCCTGCGGAAATTTCAGGGACAGCGTTTCATTGGCGATTGCGGACATGGCTTTTTCCCTTTCATACGATTTCGTTCAAGTTCGGACAGACCATCACGGGCGTTGCTATCGGCGCGCCCATGGCGGCGGGACAGCTGCCCGAAACGACAGCTCCCATATTGGCAATCGGGCGTCCTTTCGCCAATTTGTTGACCGCCGTCGTCATCGTCACCGCGCCAACGCACATGGGTCCCGCCACCGCATCGCCCATACACGCGACGGGCAAGCCTTTGACCATTGTCGTAATGCCGCCGGGACCGAGGATGACATCCCCCGTCGCGGTCAGATTCGCGATTGTCGCAACAGGCGTCGGCATGGATTATTCCTCCTTGTTTTCAAACGAATAGACGAACTTTTCGTTTCGGGCGTCGATTGTCGCCTTTTTCAAAACGTGTCCCTCCATCGTGTTGCGCAGAAATTCCGCACTGATTTCGGGCAACAGGTCGTTGTTGACAATCGCGTCGATTAAGCGCGCGCCCGACGCCACGTTGTTGCAGCGGCGGATGATTTCGTCGCGCACCGCATCCGTGTAGACCAGTTCGGCTTTGTAGTTCTCCTTGACGCGTTTTTGGACTTTCGCCAATTTCAAGTCAATGATTTTGTACAACGCCTTTTTGCCCAAAGGATAGTACGGCACAATCGAAATGCGCCCCAGCAAAGCCGCGGGAAAGACTTTCATCATCGCGGGACGGACGGCTTTTTCCAAAACCGCCATATCGGGCAGATTGTCCTCGTCTTCGCACAAATCGCAAATCGCGTCGTCGCCGACGTTCGTCGTCAGCAGGATAATCGTGTTGCGGAAGTTCACCAAACGCCCCGCGCCGTCTTCCATTTGCCCCTTGTCGAACACTTGGAAGAAGATTTCATGCACGTCGGGATGCGCCTTTTCGACTTCGTCCAGCAAAACAACGCTGTAGGGCTTGCGGCGCACGGCTTCGGTCAAAACGCCGCCCTCGCCGTAGCCGACGTACCCCGGAGGCGCGCCTTTCAGTGTCGAAACCGTATGCGATTCCTGAAATTCGCTCATATTAATCGTAACGATATTCTGCTCGCTACCGTACATTTGTTCCGCCAGCGCCAATGCGGTTTCGGTTTTGCCCACGCCGCTGGGTCCAGCCAGCATAATCACGGCAATCGGACGGTTCGGATCGGCAAGCGACGCGCGCGCCGTCATGACGCGTTTGGCAATCAAATCAAGTCCGTGCTTTTGCCCGATGACGCGCTTGTTCATTTCTTGGCCCAAATTCAAAACGGACTGGATTTCGTTTTTGACCATGCGCCCCAAAGGAATCCCCGTCCATTCGGAAATAATCGTCGAAACCGCCTGCGTGTCGACCAAAGGCAGAACCAGCGGGTCGTCGCCCTGCAATTCCGCCAGCTCTTTTTGTTTCGCCAACAGTTCGGCGCGGATTTTTTCGTCGGGTTCGCCTTTTTCGCGCAATTCGTCGCGCAACTTGGCGCATTCGGCGACAACGGCTTTTTCCTTTGCCAAACGGTCCTCCAAAGCCTGCTTTTTATCGTTCTGCTTTTGCAGTTCCGCGTTCAATTCCGCCAGTTTTTCGG
>CAVCSV010000011.1:1922-22570 GCA_963604715.1 Limosilactobacillus gorillae | reverse complement strand
AGCCGAGATTTTGCGTTTGCAGAACTCCAGTTCGGCGGGGTCCGCGTTTTGGCTCAAAGCCACGCGCGCGCACGCCGTGTCCAGAATACTGACCGCCTTGTCGGGCAGCTGGCGCGCGGGAATATAGCGGCGCGACAGCTTGACGGCGGAGGACAACGCTTCGTCCAAAACGATAACGTTGTGATGCTTTTCCAACGCTTTAATCATGCCGCGCATCATTTGCGTCGCCTTGTCGTCGTCGGGTTCGTCGACCAGAATGTTTTGGAAACGGCGGGTCAAGGCGGGGTCTTTTTCAAAGTATTTGACGTATTCCGCCCATGTCGTCGCCGCGATGCAGCGCAGTTTTCCGCGCGCCAAAGCGGGTTTCAGCAGATTCGCCGCATCGTTCTGCCCAGCCGCGCCGCCCGCGCCGATAAGCGTGTGCGCTTCGTCAATGAACAGAATAATCGGCGTGTCGGAAGCCTGCACTTCCTCAATCACTTGTTTCAAGCGGTTTTCAAACTCGCCTTTCATGCTCGCGCCCGCCTGCAGCAATCCCATATCCAGCGAACGCAGAACCGTTCCTTTCAAACAATCGGGAACGTCACCCGCCGCCAAACGCTGGGCGAAGCCTTCGACCACGGCGGTTTTGCCGACCCCCGCATCGCCCGTCAAAATCGGGTTGTTCTGACGGCGGCGCATCAAAATGTCGATGATTTTGCGGATTTCCGCGTCGCGCCCGACCACAGGGTCGGACTTGCCGTCTTTCGCCTGCGCCGTCATGTCGACCGTGTACAAATCAAGGGCTTGCGTTCCGCCCATCGCGGCAGGCGCCGCCGTTTCGCCCCCGTCCGCCTTGACGGAGGTTGCCGCAACGGATGTTTCCGAAGATTTGGCAACGATTTCGCGGAACTTTTCGACCAACAAATCGCCGTTGACGCGGACGAATTCGCCGCTCATTTCATGCAGGATTCGCGCCAGTTCGGGCGTTTGTTTCATCGCGCAAATCAAATGTCCCGTGCGAATCGCGCTTTCCCCGAACGCCAAAGAAGTTGTCATCCACGCTTCCTTGACCGCGACTTCAATCGAATTGGCAAAGTCGATGCTTCCGCCCGCGCCGCGCGGCAAAGCGTCCAAAGCTTTGGTCATATCCTTTGCCAATTTGGCTTGGTCAAGGGAAAAATACCGCACGATTTCATGCAAATCCGTGTTTTCGCCCATTAAAATCTGGTTGATCCAATGCACCGGTTCGACATACGGGTTGCCGCGCGTTTTGCACAGCATCGTCGCGCTTTCCAACGCTTTGTAAGCCGCGGCGTCCAATTTTGAAAACAGCTGGACTCGTTTCAATTTGCTCATAAACGGATTCCTTTCTGCTGAAACGAAGCTTTGTGGCGTCTTTTGTTCAAACGCGAAGCCCCGATGGTTAAAGTCATATTTTTGTTTCTGTCGTGCGAACGCCCCAGCCAACAACTGCGTCCCAGCTGAGTCGACGCCGTGTTGCCCAAAGCCGCAAACGGCACGGTCGCGCCGTTGATGGTGAATTTGACGGTGTATTCCAGCGGCTTGTCCAAATAGCTTGTCACAATGCGGCTGAGCCTGTCGAACCCGTCCGTCCCAGGCATCCATTTTTGACAATCCGCAAAAGAAACAGGACCGATTTGTATTTCAAAGCCGCGCGTCGCGCTCAAATACTTGCGCCCCAGCTGCATATTCCGCCCGATGCAAGCCGACGAACGGCTGCCCAAGCGGCACAGGTTTTCGGGCGGAATGTCGTATTCGGCGACGACGAAATCATTGATTTTCAAATCGATTTTCAAAACATTGCGCAGAATTTCCTCCAGCGACGAACGGCTTTTGACAACCGCCCCGAAATGGTTGGCATAGTTCGCCGTCAGATACGGCATATCGCCGTTTGTTTTCATATCGGGCGGCGTGCCCGCCAAAGCGCGGATGATGTCGCTGATTGCGTCGTCTTCGGAACGGTCGAACGAAACGGCTTGTTCGTTCGTTGCCCAAGCCCTGTAGAACAGCGTCGTAAAGCGGTGGTGGATAATATCCAAAAACCGCCGCCAGCTTTGGTCATAATAGTTGTGCGACCGCTGGAAAACATAGTTTGTAAACTCCAGCGGCATCGGACCGTTTACGCCCAGCAGTCCGAAAAAATACGTCATCACCAACGCTTCGACATCGCCCGACATGGGGGTAATGTCGGACACGGCGGTCGCGGGAAAACGCAAATACGGCGTTTGCCCGAAACGGATGTTTTCCCGTGTCGGACGAAACGCTTTGCCCAAGCGCGGAAAATCGGGGCGGTTGCGCTCGATACGGCGCACCAGCTCGAAAAAGTCGGGGGCTCCCGTGCCTTGACGCAATCGGCGGGAAGCCTGTTTTATCAGTTTTCCAACGTCTTCCATACCGCGATTTGTCCCGATTGCCGTGTCGAAAATTGCACTTCCAACAACGAATTAAGCGGCGTAAAGGAATACAAAATCTCCTTTAACACCACGGCGAACAGATAAAAGCCGACCCCCGCGTACGCCTGTTCGTCCAGCACGAAACGCACGCGCCACCCCGTTTCGAAAAACACCGCCCCGTTTTTGATGAAACGGAACGCCGTCGGTTCGCCGGTCAACTCGACAATGCCGTCCAGCATGCGTTCCATCTCCTCCGCCGACCGCAGATTGTAGTTCCGCAACAGCGTTTTCAGCATTTCCAGCGGAAAAGTCCCGTCCTGCCACAGCATTCCCGACAGATTGAACAAAATATGGCTGACTTTCGCCCAGTCGGACGCGTCGCCCTTTTCAATCAGCGGATAATCGGGCCGCGTCGGCAAAACGGCGAATTCCGCCGTTTGAACGACGGCATCGGCGCAGGACAGAACGGTTTGATTGGTCATGAGCAGCGGCAAATCCCTGTTCGTGCAAATCAAATCGGCGCAAAATTGGGCGGCTTCGCCCGCATCCGCGTTTTGTCCCGCCAAGCTGACGAACACTTCCGTTCCCGTATAAGAACTGCGCTGCAAAGCCTTTTGATTGAACAGACTGCGGCGGCGGTGAACGCTGAAAAAATTGCGTTTATCGCTTTTTCCCGCCAAATCTTCGTCATAAAAGTTCGTCGCCGAAAACAGCGTTTCGTTTTTTTCCCCGAAAAATTCCAGCCGCCGCACGCTGTACACTTCGTAATCGCGCGCCGCCGTGCGGTCGGGGACGATGTGGAATTCGTAGGCGTCCTTGTCCAAAAACACGCGGTCGGAACGTTTTTTGAACAAATTCAGCACGGGCGCGCAATTCAGTTTCAGCGACGACGCCTTGACTTCGTTCGTCAATTCGGATTCGCGCCGTTTGAACCCGACGATGATTTCGATTTCGGACGCTTCCGCGGCGAACAGTGCGGCGCAGTTTTTCATTGCCGCGAATTTGAAAAACGCGGGATAAGCCAAGAAATTCTGCAAAACGCGCAGACCGTTCAAATTGCCCTTCACCCCGCCGTACAGCGTCCCGTGCGCCGCCGCCGCGGGCATTTCGAAAGCAATTCCGCCTTTTGAAACAAAATCGCCGCCGTCGGCGGAAACGTATACTTTTTCGACATCCAGCATCAGTTGGCGCAGCAACAGCGACGCCAAAGATTCGGGCATATTCAAAAAGAACATCAGTTCCGGCACGCCGACTTCGGAAAACCGCATTCTGTTCGGCAGGGAAAACTTCAGCCGCAAAGCCGCGGGATGCGCCGCGTCGGGAATGAACTTCGACAAATCGCGCGTGATGTATTCCGCATCCGTCAGCGAAACCGCCGTCAACGGCGCGTCCCACAGCGTCGCAAAACGGCATGGCGTATTGATTGAGGGCACGATTGCATCAAACAGAGTCGCTTTTGGCAGGCAATCCCCCGTTTTGACGCGGTCGTCGGACAAATCGGCGCGCATTTCCAACACAGCGCCCGACACCACGGGATTCAAAGCGTCAGGCGATACGGAGCCAAGCACGGATTCCAACAAACGCCCATAGCCGTCATCCAGTTTTTTTTCGACGCGCGCCGCCAGAAAAGCCGTCCCCTCCAGCAACCGTTCGACATAGGGATCCTGACATTCGAAAGCGGACAAATCCAAACGGGCGGCGATTTTGGGAAACTCGGCGGCGAATTCAGCCCCCAAAGTCCTCAAATATCCCAGATTTTCGCGATAATAGTCCAGAAAATCCATTGCTTAGCCCTCTTGCGCGTTTTTCAGCAAAGACGTTCCCGTTTCCAAATCCAATTTCGATACGAAAACGATTTCCTCGCTCAATTCGCCGACCTCTATCCGTCCCTGAATGTTGAACTCCAAAATGGAATTGCGTTCCTCCGCGTTTTCGCGGAATTCGACCTCTATCGAATCCGCCGCCAAACGCGGTTCAAACCATTTCAGCTGGTTCAAAATGTGTTCCCTGATTTCCTCGCGGTCGCCGCGCGAACATACCTTTCCGCAAAAATCCGACAATCCGAAACCCAGCACGGAGTTTTGCAATTCAGGATATTTTTCCAGCACCGCGCCTTGGGGATGCGACCGCGAATTCAATATCATTTCGATATTTTCGAACACGTCCTTTTTCAGCTGTTTCATCGTGATTCCCGCCGAAAAAGGTTCTTTTTTTTCTTCAGGGGCGAAATCGGTCAAACGCCGCAACAGACAAGGCGCATACTTGGCATCGTCTTTTGTTTTGAACGCGTTTTTCCGCATCGCCGCCCCCTGAAAAAAGCAAGGGAAAGCCTAAGGCTTTCCCTCATCGCAGTTTAAGAATTGGCAACCTGATCGAAAGCGGCTTCAATCGCGCCGTCTTTGGTGTTGTCGGGTTTAATCGGCGTGACTTTCCACGACATTTTACCCGCAACCATTTCGACCTCTTCAACGGGCTGCATCACGCCATCGGCTTCAATCGTTTTGACTTCCGCACGGGCGACCTTGACATTTTCCATCGTGATTTCGTACACGGGAACCTGCGCGCCGCTGATTGCACGGCAGTACGCAAAGTTCACTTTCGCGATTTTCTGACCGTTCATGCAGTACTGCTGCAGTTTCGGCGTCGCTTTGTCAACGGCGTGCATGAATTTGAACGGAATGAACTGTCCGCGTCCCGCAACGTCGGCACCGCGTTGAATCGAAACGTTCTGCATCGCGCCGTGGTCGAAAGTCATCACTTCAATCCATTTGGCGTGCCCCTTGTCGTTGGATTCACCGTCAATGCCTTCAATTTTCAAGAAAAAATCACTTGCCATCGTTTTAATCTCCCTAAATGGTTAAATGTGAATCGTTATTTCGCCCCGCTCGGCACTTTCGTGACCAAACGCAACGACGTCGTCAATCCTTCCAACTGATAGTGCGGACGCAGGAAGAATTTTGCCGAATAGTATCCGGGCTGACCTTCGACGGAATCGACTTCGACTTTCGCTTCCGCCAAGGGGTATTTCGCTTTGATTTCCTCGGACGCGTTCGGATCGCTCGTCACATAGTTCGCAATCCAGTCGCTCAGCCAGCGCTGCATGTCTTCGCGTTCCTTGAACGACCCGATTTTGTCGCGCACAATGCATTTCAAGTAATGCGCAAAGCGGCTGGTCGCAAAGATGTACGGCAGGCGCGCGGACAAAGCCGCGTTCGCCGTCGCGTCGGGAGAATCGTATTCTTTGGGTTTGTTGACCGTCTGACCGCCCAAAAACACAGCGTAGTCCGTGTTTTTCCAATGAATCAGCGGCAAGAAGCCGTTTGCCGACAGTTCGGCTTCGCGGCGGTCGGTAATCGCGACTTCGGTCGGGCATTTCATCGCCACGCCGCCGTCGTCCGTCGGGAATGTGTGGGTCGGCAGTCCTTCAACCGCGCCGCCCGATTCGACGCCGCGGATGTTCGCGCACCAGCCATAAGTCGCAAACGAACGGTTGATGTTCGACCCCATTGCGTAAGCGGCGTTCATCCAGTTGTATTTGTCGCTGGCGCCCGCGCCCGTGTCTTCTTCAAAGTTGAATTCTTCGACGGGATTGGTTTTCGCGCCGTAGGGCATGCGGCTGAGCACGCGCGGCATCGTCAAAGCGATGTAGCGGCTGTCTTCGGATTCGCGGAAGCTGCGCCACGCGGCGTATTCCGGCGTCGAAAAGATTTTGGAAATGTCGCGGGGATTTGCCAATTCCTGCCACGAATCCATATTCATAATAGACGGGTCGGCGGCGGAAATGAACGGCATGTGAGCCGCGGAAGCAATCTGCGCCATGCCTTTCAGGATTTCCAAATCGGGCGCGCTGTGGTTGAAGTAATAATCGCCAATCAAGCATCCGTACGGCTCGCCGCCCGCGGTGCCGTATTCGTCTTCATACAGTTTTTTGAACAGCGGGCTTTGGTCCCAAGCCGTGCCTTTGTATTTTTTCAGACATTTGGCGACGTCCTGTTTGGACACGTTCAGCACGCGGATTTTCAGCGTGTCGCTGGTCTGCGTGTTGTTGACCAGATAGCTCAGCCCGCGCCAAGCCCCCTCCAATTTCTGGAAATCGGGGTGATGGATGATTTGGTTGACCTGTTCGGACAGTTTCTTATCCAGTTCGGCGATAATGCCCTCGATGGTTTTAATCGAGTTGTCGGACACCAAAGCCGTGTTTTCCAAAGCCTGCCCGACCAGCGTTTTGACCGCGCTTTGAACGGCGGCGTTGGCTTCCTGCGACTTGGGTTTGAATTCCTGATTCAACAGCTTTTCAAAGTCGGACATTTCCAACGTTTCGGCGCTCAGGGAATCGATTTTTTGGGTTTCGTTCGTCATAACACTTTTTCCTTAAATCCGTTATTCCGCGGTTTTGTCGGCGGGTTCCGCCGTTTCGGGTTCTTTTTCCTTGGCTTTTTGCGACAAAGCTTTGAGCAACGCGGGGTCTTCCAGAATTTTATTCAGCAATTCTTCCGCGCCCGACTTGCCGTCCATATAGCTCAGCAGATTCGCCAGCTGACGGCGCGCTTCCAGCAGCTGTTTCAGACCGTCAACCTTTTCGGCGACGGCGGCGGGAGAAAAGTCGTCCATGCTTTCAAACGTCATATCGACGGCAAGGTTGCCTTCGCCCGACATTACGTTCGGCACGTTGAAAGCGACGCGCGGCTTCATGCTTTTCAAGCGGTCGTCAAAATTGTCCGCGTCGATTTCGACCATTTTGCGGTCTTCCAGCTTGGGCAGCGGTTCGGCGGGTTTGCCCGACAAATCGGACATAACGCCCATGACGAAAGGCAAATTGACTTTCTTTTCCGCGCCGTACAATTCGACGTCGTATTCGACCTGCACGCGGGGCGCGCGGTTTTTACCCACAAATTTCTGAGAGCTGTTTGATGCCATTTTTTCCTACCTTGTTAATAATTATCGCCGTTTTCGTCAGCCTGCGGCACACCCAAAATGTCGCGCCCGCGCGCCAAAGCGTCGGGGGCGATGTCCGCCAGCAAATCCATAAAGTTCATTTCCGACAGCCGCAGAGCGCGGTTGATTAAATACGGAACGGGGCTGGTCGGTTCTTCGGATTGGAAGTATTCCGCCCCTTTTTTCAACAACAGCAACGCTTCCGCCCTGTTGACCGCCTTGATTGAACCCAAGTCGACTTTGCCGCCGCTTGCCGCCCGAACGACAGGAGCAGCCGCCGCGGGGACGGCTTCCGTTTGTTCCGCCGCTTCGGACGCGGGAGCATCCTCCGAAGAAGAAAACGCTTCCGAATGTTTTGCGTAAAACGTTTGGAAGCGTTTGATTTCCTTTTGCAAAGACGACATATTCAAATAATATTGTCCCTGCATTTTTTCATCCATTGCGGCGCAAAGCCCCGTGATTTCTTCGTCGATTTTGGCGACCAAGTCCGCCTGCGCTTTTATTTCCTGCATCGGACGCCCCATCATTTCGGCGGCAATCAATTTTGCGTCGACGGGGTCATCGCTGTCGATTTCGCCGTTGGCAATCATTACGTCGCGCATCGTATAGGGCAAAGCGGGAAGCAAGCGGATTTGACGCAGTTTCGACAGAAACATAATCGGGTCGTTGAACGCGCCCGGTTCGGGGGACAGCATCGCCAGAATGTTCAGCCGTTCCAGCGGATCGTTGTCGTCGTCGGGGTCAAGACGCGGATAAAAGTCCGCCCACATTTCGTCGACCAGCCAGCGGATAACCGCCAATCCGTCCGCCAATCCCTGCAATCCGTTCAGCTCGGTCGCCGCAACGCACAAATACGCCGCCACGCGCAAATCGCGGGTTTTCTTCCACAATTCCAAGCAATTTTTTTCCAGTTTGCGGTAATCGGGCTCTTTGTCTTCGGCGGATGAAAAGGATTCCAGTTCCATATAAAGCGGGTCGTATTCCGCGTTTTCCCCCGCAGGGGCGTCCGTTCCGTCAATCGGTTTCAACAGCTCTGACACGGTAAACAAGTTCTTTGTTCTCCCTTAAAAAGATTGTCTTGGCAACCTTTTTACCATTTTTTTAAAAAAGTTTACACCTTTTTTTACATATCGGAAACGTTTTGGCAAAAAAACCGCCCCTGCCCGTCGGGCAAAGGCGGTTTCGAATGTTAAAAACAAGTCTTTTTATTTCGTCAAAGCGTTTTTGCCGAAATAGTCGATACCCATAGCGGCTTTGACTTCGGACAAGGTTTGCGCCGCAACTTCGCGCGCTTTTTCGCTGCCTGCTTTCAGCATATCGAACACCGCGCCGATGTCGCCCGCCAAAGCTTCGCGGCGTTCGCGAATGGGCTTCAGTTCGTTTTGCAGGATTTCGTTCAAGAATTTCTTGACCGTTCCGTCGCCCAATCCGCCGCGGCGGTAGTGGTCTTTCAGTTCGTCCAAATTCTTGTACGCGGGCAGGAACGCCGCAAAGTGTTCGTCCGTCGAAAACGCGTCCAAGTATGTAAACACGGGGTTGTTTTCGGTGTGTCCCGGATCTTCGACGCGCAAATGGGTCGGATCGGTAAACATGCTTTGTACTTTCTGTTTGATTTCCTTTGAAGAATCGGACAGATAAATGCAGTTGCCCAGCGATTTGCTCATTTTCGCCGCGCCGTCCAGTCCCGGCAGACGCGAACAAAGGCTGTTGTCGGGCAAAACCGCTTCGGGTTCGACCAGAACGGGACTGTAAATCGTGTTGAACGACCGCACGATTTCGCGCGTCTGTTCAATCATCGGCAGCTGGTCTTCGCCCACGGGGACAAGGTTTGCCTTGAACGCCGTAATGTCGGACGCCTGCGAAATCGGATAAGTGAAAAATCCGACGGGGATGCTTTGCTTGAACCCGCGTAGCTGGATTTCGTTTTTCACGGTCGGATTGCGTTGCAAACGCGACACGGTGACAAGGTTCATATAATAGAACGTCAGTTCGGTCAGTTCGGGAATTTGCGACTGGATGAAAATCGTCGATTTTGCGGGGTCAAGACCGCACGCCAGATAATCCAAAGCAACGTTCGAAATGTTGTTTCTGACTTTGGTGATGTCGTCGGCGTTGTCGGTCAAAGCCTGCGCATCGGCAATCATGATGAAAATCGTGTGATACAAGCCGCTGTTCTGCATTTCGACGCGGCGTTTCAGCGATCCGACGTAATGCCCCAAGTGCAGTTTGCCCGTCGGTCTGTCGCCCGTTAAGATGATGTCGCCCATAGTCAAAAACTCCTTTGTTTGATTTGCCCGTAAAATAGCCCTTTGCGCGGGGGAAAGTCAACCGATTAAACACTTTTCCGCAAAGGGTTGCGGTTTACGTCCTTTTATGCGAAATTCATTCGACAGGGATTTTTGAAAATGAAGCTTGTTACTATCGAAAAAACGCGGCGCACCGCCGATTTGACAAATTCGCTGACCGCCGTATGGGAATCTTCGGTCAAAGCGACGCACGCTTTCCTTTCCGCCGCAGAGATTGCGGAAATCAAGAAATATGTGCCGTCGGCGCTGGAAAACGTACCGCATCTGATTGTCGCTTTTGACGAAACGGACGCGCCCCTCGCCTTTATGGGCATTGACGGGCGAAAAATCGAAATGCTGTTTGTCGCGGCGGAACGGCGGGGGCAAGGCATCGGAACACGGCTGATTGATTTTGCCCTTGCGCGGTATGAAGTCAACGAAGTGACCGTCAACGAACAAAACCCGCAGGCAAAAGGCTTTTACGAACATTCGGGCTTTGGCGTCGTCAGCCGCTCCCCCATAGACGAACAGGGCAATCCCTATCCGATATTGCGGATGCTGCGAAGAACGCCATAAAAAAGCGACCTTGCCCGCAGGACAAAGCCGCTTTTGATTTGTTTATCGAAAAAAACGATTAGCGTGAACGACGGTTGGCAATCGCCGCCTGAACGGCTTTGTTGACTTCCTGTTTCTTTTCGGCGACGGGTTCACGGTGCGTCATGCCGCCGCTCGGATTGCCGAATGCCGCGTACAATTCGCCCGCTTCTTTCCAGAACGATTTTTTGGGTTCGGCTTTTTTCGGTTCCGCTTTGGCGGGTTCAGCCGCTTTTTCGGAAACGGGTTCGCGGTGCGTCATGCCGCCGCTCGGATTGCCGAAAGCCGCGTACAATTCGCCCGCTTCTTTCCAGAACGATTTTTTGGGTTCGTCCTTTTTCGGTTCCGCTTTGGCGGGTTCGGCAGCTTTTTCGGAAACGGATTCGCGATGGGTCATGCCGCCGCTCGGATTGCCGTACGACGCATACAATTCGCCAACCTGTTCCATATAGGATTTTTTGGATTCGGCTTTTTCCTTTTTGGGTTCAGCCTTGGCTTCGGGAGCTTTTTCGGTTTTGTCCGCAGGCATATCGTTGTGAGCCATGCCGCCGCTCGGATTGCCGAAACGGGCATACAGTTCGGCAACTTTGCCCCAGAACGATTTTTTTTCTTCCATAACGCTTCTCCTACCAGAAAATCTGTTTAATTTTCTTTATAGTGGCACGATTTTTCCTTTTTGTCAATTTTTTCTTCTAAAAAAGACAAAAAAGTTTTTACGCTTTGACCTCGACTTCGTAAGCGCGTTCAATCATATCCATCACATCGTCTTCGGACGTTTCCGCCGTTTCCGATTTCGCATAAGCGTTCAGCGCTTTGTCCAGCATGTCGATGCTTTTCAAAACATTCGTTTCAATGACCAGAATTTTGGACGCTTTCGCCAAATCGTTCATCACGTCTTCGTCGATTTGGGTCAGCAGGATGTCGCCCTTTGCGGAACGCTGGAAATGCAGGGTCGTCGCGTCCTTTTTCGTCAAAACAGGCTTTTCGGGTTCGCCTTCGAACGCGGGCAAGAACACGGAAATCATCCCCGCTTCGTTTTTCATAAATTGAGGGGACGGCAATTCGTTAATATCCATTGTAAAACTCCTTTGATTGCACTTTTGGAAAAGTATACAAAAAAGCCCTTGTCGAAACAAGGGCTTTTCGTTGTCGAAACCGCTTAACCCGCGTGTTCGAACGGATTGACGTTTTCGTTATGGCTTTCCATCGTTTTGCGGATGTCCAGATACATCAGCACGGGCATCGCGACGTAAATCGACGAATAGGTGCCGACGATAATGCCCCACAGCATAATCAAAGCAAAGCCCTGCAGCACCGAACCGCCCATGAACAGCATCACAACCAGCATGATAATGGTCGACATGCCCGTCAGCAAAGTGCGGGGCAACATTTCGTTGGTTGTTTTGTTAATCATTTCGTCAATCGGCATTTTGCGGTACTTGCGCAGATTTTCGCGCATGCGGTCGTAGGACACAATCGTATCGTTGACGGAAAAGCCCGCCAGCGTCATCAGCCCCGCGATAATCGTCATGTCGAAATCCAGTTGAAATACGGAAAACAGTCCAACCGCAATGATAATGTCGTGAATCAGCGACAGCATCGTTCCCAGCGCGAATTCCCATTCAAAGCGCGTCCAAACATAGGCGGTAATCATCAATCCCGCCAGAATGACCGCCCAAACGCAGTTGCGGATAAGCTCCGCGCCCACGCGGGGTCCGACCATTTCGACGCGGCGGATGCTGTATTCGTCGCCCAGTTTTTCACGAATGACGGTCGAGATTTTCATCTGTTCCTTTTCGTTGTCGCCGCGTCCCAAAGCGGTAATCAGAGCTTCCGTCCCCTGTTCGCCGACAGGCTGCAAATCGACGCCGAGGTCGTCCAGTTTCGCGCGCAGTTCTTTCATATCGATTTTCTGTTCGGCTTGAACTTCCATCAGCACGCCGCCTTTGAAGTCAATGCCCAAATTCATGCCTTTGCTGCAAATGGACACAACCGAAACTGCAACCATCAGCAGCGACAGAACAAAAGCGATTTTGCGCGCGCCGATAAAGTTAATGTGCGTCGGTTTGATGAAATAATGAATCAGTCTTGGCATTTCAAACTCTCCTTACACATTGATTCTTTGCGGTTTTGTGAGCTTCGCCCACGCCAAAATCAGCACTTTTGTCACATAAACGGCGGTAAACACGGACGTCACCAAACCCAAGCAGGTAGTAACGCCGAAACCGCGAACGGGACCGTTGCCCAGCCAAATCAAAATCAAGCCCGCGAATAAGCTGGTCAAGTTCGAATCGAAAATCGCGGACGAAGCGTTTTCAAATCCCGCTTCAATCGTGTTCAGAACGGATTTGCCGTAACCCTGCTCTTCGCGCATGCGTTCGTAAATCAAAACGTTTGCGTCGACCGCCATACCCAGCGTCAAAGCGATACCCGCAATGCCCGGCAAAGTCAGCGTCGCGCCCAGCGCGCTCATCGCGCCGCACAGCAGCAGCAGGTTCAGCACCAAAGCGATGTCGGCGAACAATCCAAACAGCCCGTAGGTCGCAACCACGAACAACAGCACCAGCACCATGCCGACCACGCAGGATTTTTTGCCCGCGTCAATCGAATCAGTACCCAGTCCGGGACCGACAATGCGTTCTTCAACGACTTCCAGCGGCGCGGGCAAAGCGCCCGAACGCAGCATCAGCGCCAAATCGTTCGCGCTTTGAACCGTAAAGTTGCCCGTGATAATGCCTGAACCGCCCGTAATCGCGGATTTGACTTCGGGCGCGGTAATCACTTTGCCGTCCAGAACAATCGCCAAACGGCGTCCGACGTTGTCGCGCGTCGCCGTGCCGAAACGCTTGGCGCCGAACGAATTGAAACGGAAAGCGACAACTGCTTCCGCCCCTTGGAAATCGGCGCGCGCGTCAGTCAGGTGTTCGCCGCCGACAATGGATTTTCGTTCAATGACGTAAAACGCGGCGGAAGCGTCCTCGTCGCCCGGAACGACTTTGGAATCGGGAGCGATTTTGCCGCGGCGGGCGTCTTCGACGCTTGTTTTTTCATCGACGAAATGGAACGACATTTTCGCCGTTTTGCCCAGCAGTTTTTTGACTTCGTTCGGGTCTTCCACACCGGGCAGCTGAACCTGGATACGGTCGGAACCCTGACGCATAATCGACGGTTCGCGCGTGCCCAGCTGGTCGATACGGCGGCGGACGATTTCAATCGACTGGTCGACCGCGGACGCTTTCATTTTCAGCAAAGCCTGTTCGGTAAAACGCACAGCCAGTACGTCGCCGTCTTCGACAACGTCCAAGTTGCCTTTGTCGATTTTGCGAATCAGTTCTTTGGCCTTGGCGATTTGTTCGTCATTGACGATTTTGACCGTCAAAGCGTCGTCTTTGACCGACAAGTTCG
The DNA here is from genome assembly GCA_963604715.1 of Limosilactobacillus gorillae. GTDB lineage: Bacteria > Pseudomonadota > Alphaproteobacteria > CAAGCB01 > CAG-977 > UBA2903. Next base: position 8,955 of record CAVCSV010000011.1, on the reverse strand, counting down.
TGTAACGCACGTTCTTTTCGCGCAAAGCGATGCGGGCGGCGTCCATGACCGCGCTCAGCTGATCCTTGACCACCTGATCCAAGTCAACTTGCAGCAACAGTTGAGAACCGCCCTGCAAGTCCAAACCCAACGTCATCGGCTGCCACCATTCGGGCAGTTTGTCCTGCTGCGCCTTGGGAATAAAGTTGGGGACGGCGAAAAACACGCCGACCGCCGTGATTATTCCGATTAAGGCGACTTTCCATTTCGGATAGTTAAACATAGATATTCCCTTTTATTTTTTCGTCAAAAGGTCTTTCAAGCCTTCGCCGCCCTTTTTGGCGTTGTCGTTGGCTTGGTCGTCATTCAAAAAGCTTTTGTCGACCGCTTCGGCGCGTTTTGCCAGAATACGGTCGCGCACCACGACGACGCGCACGCCGTCCGCGATTTCGACCAGTAAGTCATTGGGATTCGACCGGATGACTTTGCCGACGATGCCGCCGTTTGTGATAACGGTATCGCCGCGCGCGACGGTCGACTGCATGGTCATGTGTTCTTTCATTTTTTTCTGCTGAGGGCGAATCAAAAAGAAGTAAAACACAACGAAAATGACCAAAAACTGGAACAAAATCCGCAAAGGATTGGCGGCGACCATTGCCGGATCGGCAACGGCGGCGGCTTCCTGCGCAAAAGCGGGACTGATAAGCATGCAAAAACTCCGTTCGTTAAAAATATTTAAACGAAGTATAAAGCGATTTGCGGGGATTGCAATACAAAAGAATCAGAACAGGAACGACAAATTCGCGGAAAGCGAGTGCGACAGATACGACGATGCGACATCGGCGTCGTATTTTGCCGACAGGGACAATTTCCTGCCGAACACCCAATAAATTTCCGCCCCCGCGTTGAATGTCAGCGCGTCGGGCTTTGCACCCTCGACGGTATAGCTTGCACCGTTTGTCAGAGCGACATCGGCTTTGTCGGCGGAACGCGAAATATCATAAGCCAATCCCGCATTCAAAACCGCCCCCGTTTTCGTCCATTTTGTATGGATCAGCGGCAATTCCCAGCGGTTGTCGGCGGTCAGAGTCAGCGTTTCAAAAGATTGCGCCGCCACCCTTTGCCCCGCGGAATCTTCGCGCGCATCCAATTTCGCCGCGCTGTAGCGCAGACCGACCGACGGACTGTAACCGTCCAAATCGACACCCGCGGAAACCTGCGCGCCGTATTGTTTGGCGTCATAAGCGTCCGACAGCCGCAAAGCGCCGACGGTTTTGTCTTCGTCATACGAACCCGACCCGACGTTGACGATTGCCGACAGATAGGCTTTGTTCGGTTTGAACGTGCCGTACAAAAACAGCGTATCGGACGTAAACGTCGTTTTGCGGTTCAACGCGGCAATGTCCGTTGCCGTATGCGCGTATCCGACGCCCGCCGCAGCAATGTCCAGCATCACCGTATCCAGTCCGACGGCGAATCCCGTGCTTGTTCCCGAAAAACCGTCAACCTTGCCGTCATCCTTGTAAGTCGTTTTGTTCATCAAACTTTCCGCCCACAAAGCAACCGAGGGAGCGCGCCAGTTCCCGTATTCCGCCATGCCGCGGGACGACCAGTTGTCATACGGTTTGCCGGAAGCGCCGCCTTTTCCGTATGCTTTTTGATAGTATTTGCGCGTGTCATAGAAGCGGGAACCGCCCGATCTGCCGCGCCGCATGCCGCGTTTCAGCCTTTCGTCGCGTCTGAAACCGTAAGAGCCGCTGCCCAGTTTTTCATACAAAGCATCCAGCCGCTTCGCCGTCATTGAATTCAGCGCCCTTTGCGCCCGCAAATGCGCCGACGATACCGCCCCCGATACATCGGGCGCCGCCGCCGTCAATCCGTTCAGGAAATCCTGCTTGCTTGTTTGTTCCAATCGGTTCAGTTCTTCCGCCAAACCGTGTGTTTTGTCGCCCTCGTCAAACGGCGCGCGATCCAGCAATCCGTCCGCCGTGTTTTGCTGGTTTTTGTTGCCGCCCGCGTTTCCAACGTTTTCCGCCGACGTGTGAAGCTTTGCTATCCGATAGTTTCCGTTGCCTTCCGCCGTGATTTTGTATTTTTCGTTGGCGATTTCGTTAAACGCGCCGTCCTGCGCCCCGTCAAACAGCTTAAACACCGTTCCGTCTTTGGTGATGTAAGTGTTGTAAGCGACTTCGATGAACAAAGCGGAATTGGACACCGTCGCATCGCCCGTGATTTTTCCGTGTCCGACGCCCGTCGCATTGCCGTTTCCGTCCGTCGCGTCTTTGCCGATTTGCAGCTTCAGCGTTCCGTTTTCCATCGTAAAGGTATTTGCGGCGATTTGATTCTTTCCGATGTCCAAAGTCCCGCCCGACACAGCCAACGTTCCGATATTCGCCTGCGAAAGCACGGTATCCGACCCGTTCAGCCGCAAAGCGCCTGCCCCCGACAGACTGCTTATCGCCGCCGCCGCGTTGTTCAGCGTCAAATCTGTTTCAACCGCCGCGCTTTGTATCGTCAAAGTTCCGCCGTTGATTGTCCCGCCCGTTCCCGTTTGCTTCAAAGCCGTCACGTTCAGACTGTTTTCGACATCCATGCGTCCGCCGTCTTTCAGCGTCAAGCCGTTGACCGAAGCCGCCTTTGCCGTCGCCTGCCCCGACAATTCGATTTCCGCCACGCTCAGGTTCGCGCCCAGCACGCTGCCCGTTCCCGTCAAAACAAGAGTCCCGTCGCCCGACACCGTACCGCCCGACGAAACGCTGATTGTCGGCACGCTCAGCCGTTTGCCCGCGTTGATTTTGACCGAACCGCCCTTGCCGCCGAAAGTCAACCCGCCGAACACCGCGTCGGAAACAACCGTCGCCGTTCCCGCTTTCGTGTCCGTCCCGATTTGCAAAGTGCCGCCGAATCCCGCGCCCAAAGTCGCATCGCCCGCCGCAATCAGCGTGCCGTTCCCCGCAATGTCGCGCGTCAGGTTCAGCGCGCCGTTCACCGTCAGAACACCGTTCAAGGTCAAAGCACCGTTTGCGCCGAAGCTCAGCGTGTTGACCGCCGTGTCGTTTGCCAAAGTCAACCCCGCGTCGACTTGCAGCGTATCGACATCCGCCTGTGCGTTCAGCGTCCCGTCATACGCCCAAATCAGCTTGGTTCCCGACAGTTTTCCGCCCGCGTTCGCAAACGCCGCATCCACCGTCAGCGTGCCGAACGACACCGTTCCGCCGTTCAGCGTCAAATTCAAAGCGGACAGCGCATAATCCGTTTTCAGGCTCAACAGCCCGTCCGTCATCGTTATCGCCGCGTCGGTCAAAACCGACCCGTCCAGTTCAAGCGCGCCGTTTTCTATGATTTCCAGCATTCCGTTTTCAATCGTTTCCGCCGTCAGTCCGCCCGCAACTTTTGTCGTTCCGCCGTTCAAAGACAGCTTGCCCGCTTTCAAAACACCCTTGCCGAAGATTTTGCCGTTCGTTATCGACAATTCGGTTATCGACACGCTGCCGTTTTCGCCCGCGCCGACACCGCCGCCGTTTTCGACCGTCAAAGTCGGCAAAACCGTTTTGCCGTTGAACAGCGCCGACGCTTTTCCGCCGATGACGATTTTCGTTTCCCCGTCCAAAGCGGAGTTGAAAACGCTGTCGCCGTCGGTCAGTTTCAGCGTGCCTTTGCCGATGATTTTGTTGTTGTCGCTTTTCGTCGTGATTTTGGACACGCCGAACGTGCCGCTTTCGATATTCAGAGTGCCGCCCGCCGTATCGCCGAAACGGAAGTTTTTGACGTTTGTGTCCGCCGTAATGGTGACCGTCCCGCGCATGACCTGCAATCCGCCCAATTCCCCGAATTCGCCCGCATTTCCCGCGAAAGTCAGGCTTGTTTCGTTCAGCAGGCTCAAATACCCCGCTCCGCCGATTGTCAATCCCGTCGGCAGAGCCTGCGAATTGCCCAAATCCAGCCCGAACGCCGCGTTTTCGGCAATGGTCACCGTGTTGTTCGTCCCCGTAAAGCCGTAAGCGTTCAGTTCGCCCGATTCAATCGACAGCTTCGCCCCGTCCGCCAAAGTCATATTCCGAACGTCGCCCGTCGTGCCGCCGAATGTAAAAGTTCCCGCGTTGACGTTCAGGGCATCGATATTCATTGTTCCGTTGAAAGCCGCGTTTCCCGTCAATGTCAGCGTTCCGCCCGTCAATGTCGAAGCCGTATCGCCCGCGTACAGGGAAGCGACCGTCAATTCACCTTTCAAATCAACCGCCGCGTTGTTCAGTTTCAAATTTTTGATGGATGCCGAACCGAACGCCGCCGTCGCGCCGTCCAACAGCAGCAGCCCGTCGCCCGACACCGCGACACCGTCGCCGACCGCCGTTGTAACCGTCAGCGTTTTGCCCACGTTGATTGTCGCGCTTGCGTTCAGCGTTCCGACCGTCGAATCCCCCGTAAAGGTCGCCCGTCCGCCGCTCAAAGTTCCCAACACTTTGCCGCCCGTGGTCAAACTGCCACCGTTCGTCAAGGTCAATTCGCCGTCGCCGTACACCGCCGCCGCGCTCAAGGTCCCGTTGACCGTCAACGATTTGTTGACGACAACATCCGCGCCCGCCGTCAAGCCGTTCAGCACCGCAGTATCGAAAATCGCCCCGTTGGTCAGCTTTAAATTGCCGCCCGACACCGTGTTGCCCGTCGCATCCAAAGCCGCGATTTCCAGCGTCGCCCCGTCCGCTATGGTCAAAACGCCGCCCGTTCCCGTGAAGTCCAATGCTTTGAAAACGGCGTCTTCGGCAATTTCAGCCGTTGTCCGCCCGATCCGAACCGTTCCCATAAACGTTCCGCCGAACGTGCCTTTCGCCCCCAAAGTCAGCGTGCCGTTCCCCGCGTCGACCAAATGCCCGCGGTAATCCAATTCGTTGTTGACGGTCAGCTGTCCGTTCAGCTTCAATTTGCCGTTTGCGTCAAACGCCAGATTCGATACGGACACATCCGCGCCCGCCCCGATAGTCAACGTTCCCGCCAGTTTCAGGCCGCCCGTCCCACCGACCTCGCCGCCCGTAAAAGTGCCGTTTGCCAAAGTCAGCTCGTCGTTGATTTCGACCTGCCCTTTGCTCAGCGTCAAATCGTTCAAGGCATACGCCCCGTTGAACGTCGCCTTTGCGCCGTCCCCCGCGATTTCCAAGCTGCCGATGGAACTGCCGTCGCCCGCAGCGAAAGTCCCCTGTGCGGAGCCCGTCAGTTTCAGCGTCGCGTCCGCGGCGTTCAGCGTTCCGCTGTAGCTTTGCCGAATTTCCAGCGTTTTGCCCGCCTCAACCGTCGTTGTGCCGCGGCTGTCCAAAGTCCCGATGACGGCGTCGTCGTAGAAAGTCACCGCGCCGTTTTCACCAATCCGCAAAGTCCCCAAAATTTTGGCTTTTGTCGCAATTTTGTTGTCCGTGCCGTTTAAAACCAGAGTCCCCGTGTTTTGCGCACCGTATACGATATTGTTCGGCGACAAATCCAGTTTTTTGTTGATTGTCAAAGTCACGCCGTCCGCGATGACGACATCGCCCGTTCCCGACAGCGTGTCGATGACGGAATCGCCTGTGAATGTCGTACTGCCGCCGACAATCAATCCCTGCAGTTTTGTAATGTTGCCCAGCGAAATATCGCCCGTGACTTTCAAAATGCCGCCCTCCAGCGTATTGCCGGGGTGCATGACCAGATTTGTAACCGTCAGCGTTTTATCGTCGTCGATTTTCAGCTTTCCGCCGTTTTCCAGCATGAAAATCACGTTTTCGATTGTCATGTCTTCCGCAATCGTCGCCGTGCCGTTATAGATTTTCAGTCCGCTGAGTTTAATATCGTCCGAACCGCCGAACGTCATGCTTGTGTTGTTCAGCAGTCCGAGAGTCCCCTCGCCGCTGATTTTGACGTTGTCCATATTGGATGCCGACGAGTCGAAATTCAATTCAGCCCCGCTGTTCAGCACGATTTCGTTGCTTGCGGCTTTGAATTCCGAACTTTTGACCGTCAAAATCCCCTTGACGGTCAGCTTGGCGCTGTCCGTCCCCGAAAACAGAAGCTTGTCCACGGTGTTGGAATCGCCTTGCAAATCCAGCGTCAAAGAAGCGTCCCCGCCGTCCGCGGTTACCGCCAAAGTCCCGAAATTGCCGAACGTGCCGCCGATTGTCCCCGAGCGTCCTTTGCCGTCGGCGGCAAGCTCCAGCGTGCCTTTGCCCGTAAAGTCGGCGTAAGGAATGCGATATTGTTGTTCCGTTGCGTTGAACGTCAGTTTGCCGTCAATTTTGATTTTCGCGTTTTTATAGGTATTGCCGCCCGTCGTGCGGAAAGTGTTTGCCAGCACGTTGCCTTTGACATTGATGTTTGCCGCTTTGCTGGAACGGGTATCGATGTCCAGCCAGTACAGCGTTACATCGGACGACAGATTTGCCGTGCCGCCGCCGTAGACTCTGACCGTGTGATAAGTCGCATTGTTTTCGGCAATGTTCAAAACGGAATTTTCCCGAACAATCAGTTCCGCCCTGTCCGAAGAGCCTTTGACATCCAAAGTGGCGGAAATCGTCGATTCGTTTCCGACCGTAAACAAAGCGGAATGGGATTCGTGCTCTACTGACGTGTCCCATTCGAAATCGTCCAGATACAGCGTCCCGCCCCGTTCGAAAACGATTTCGGATCGAACTTCCGGATTGCCCGTATTTTCCTGCCAAAACCGAATTTTCGACCCGCCGTCCGTCAAACGGTCGGTCTGCGCGGTTTTAAAATTCACCGACGCCCCGTCCAGTTTCAAAACGGCGTTGTTTTTCAGGGACAGGGAATTTTTGACAATGAATACCGTGTTTTCGCTCGGTCCCGTCAAGGTTGTTCCGTCCAGCGTAAAATTCCCCAAAGCAAACGACTGTGCGCCGCCCTTTGTCGTGACAAGGGCGTAGTTTTTCAGCGTCAAGTCGTTGACGACAACATCCCCCGAAAAATTCAGCGTGTCCGCCGCGCTTTTCGCCGTCGCGGTCAGAGTCCCGAACTGGCTACCCCCCCCCCCCCTATGGCGGAGAATTTTCCCGATCCGTTCAGAATCAGCGTTCCT
>CAVCSV010000011.1:0-1861 GCA_963604715.1 Limosilactobacillus gorillae | reverse complement strand
CCCGAACTGGCTACCCCCCCCCCCTATGGCGGAGAATTTTCCCGATCCGTTCAGAATCAGCGTTCCTTCGCCGTAAAGACCGTATTTCGACAAATCCAGCGTGTTATTGACTTCCAAAGTCGTTCCCGCTTCGACGGTAACGTCGCCGTTTGCGTTGTAAGTGCCGATTGTGGATTTGCCGCCTTTGAACGTTGCCTTTTGCGCGGTCAAAGTTCCCAAAACCGCATTGCTGAACGAACTGTCGCCCTGAACAATCAGCGTGCCGTTCGCCCCGTCGATTTTGTTGCCCGACCCCATGGTCACACCCGATTTGACGGTCAGCGTTTTTCCGTCGTCAATGCCGAGCGTTCCACCCGAATCCTGCATGAATTTCAGTTTGTCGATGGAAATATCGGCTTTGACGACCGCTTCCGCTTTGCCGTCGATTTCCAATCCCTCCAGCGTCAGATTGCCGACCGCCGCGTCGCTAAGCTCCAGCCGCGAAGAATTCAGCAGCCCCAGCGTGCCCGTGCCGATGATATTGGCGGGTAAAGTCCCGTTGACATCGAAATAAAGCGTCGAACCGCTGTTCAATTTGATTTTTCCGCTGCCCGACAAAGCGTTGACGGTCAGTTTTCCCGCCAGCAAATTGAATGTTTTGTCGGACGAAAACACCAAATTTTTGATAACGCTGCCGCCGTTTGCATTGTTGGCGTTGTTTTGTCCCGTAAAATCCAAATCAGCCCCAAGGCGCAGCGTCCCCAAATTGTCGAAAACGCCCGTAAAGCCCGCTATATCGGATTGAATGAAAACCGTTCCGCCGCCCGTCAGCGTTCCCAGCCATTTCGTTTTGTCGTATCGGGAAAACGATTTATCCCAAACGACAACATCCGACACGTTCAGCTGACCGTCGACTTTATAAGTCGGAAAAATGCCCGCCGTCTGCACGATTTTTGACGGATTGAACACCGCGCCCGACTTGACGGTGCTTGTTTTCGCCGTGTCCGCGTAAAGGTAATCCGCCTTGACCGTTCCACCCGAAACAACCCAGTTGCCGCCGCCGACGCCGTAAAAAACAGAATTGTTCAAATCGACGTATCCCTTGGCGATGATGTTTTTGTATTTGTCGGCATCCGCGGCAAAGGTCAGCGCCGTCGAATCGCTGTAGTTACCGATGGTTGCGTAAACGTCGGAAGTCCCTGTGACTGCCGTCAAATCCAGCGTCGACAAATCCAGCGTTCCGCCGTTTTTATACAACAGCGTGCTGTGCAAAGACAGGGCAAGCTTTGATTTCGTGTCGCGAACAACGTCCCCCAAGACCAAAACGCCGTTTTCCCCGACCGTCATGGTCGAGTTTCGCAGCGTCAACTTGTCGACAATCGTTTTTCCCTTGGAATAAACCGTCGCTTTGCTGTTTGTCAGCAGCAAATCTTCGATTTTTCCGTTTGTGGCGGAAAAAGAAACATTCACCGACCCCGCCCCGCCGACGGACATTTTTTGCACATAAAAAGTGTCTGCACCGCCGGGAAGCGTGCCAATCGAAACAGTATTGTCCGTCGTTGAAATTTTCAATTCTTTCAGCGGATCGGAAAAACTGTCGGAAGCGCTGTCATATTGTCCCACATCGGCAAAATACGCGATACTGCCCGTTGATGCGTTTATCGTCAGAGTATGATTTCCCGACAAATAAGCATCTTCGTTCGCACGAATGTACCCCACGGTAATATCGTTGTTCAGCAGCACTTTTCCCGAATATGTAAATTCATTGACAAAATCCCACTTTCCGTTGATGGTCGCAGTCGGACCGTTGAGAAAACGAATTGTGTTCGCCCGCAAATTTTCGGAATTGAAATTGATTGTTCCGCCGTCGCCGGATATAAAA
>CAVCSV010000010.1:0-56684 GCA_963604715.1 Limosilactobacillus gorillae | reverse complement strand
GCTTTCATGCCGTTTCCAAAATCGAACATACTGTTTTTTTCCCGTTTCGCAAAGCTGTCGAACGACTGTTCGTTTAAAAGGACGCTGTTGATGCCGATTGCCGTGCGCGACCCCAAAAAAGAAAACTGACCCTTTCAAACAGACCTTTCCGACAAACGGAGGGTCTGTCTTTTTTAATCCGAGGATTCGATATGTCTTCACATTCCACAGAAAACCTGACCAAAGCCGCCAAAGGGCTGTTCGCCGTTTTGTTCGACGGACTGACAAACAGCTTGTTTAAAATCGCTTTGCTTGCCATTATCGCCGTGCGCATCACCCAGCAATCGCCCGACCCGTCGAACCTGATTGCGGGTTTGCTGTTGCTGCCGTTCTTTTTGTTTTCGGCGCGCGCAACCATTCTGGCAAGAAAGTACGGACGCATCAAGCTGACCCGCTCCGTCAAGCTGGTCGAACTGGCTTTGATGCTGACGGCGGGGCTGGTTTTCTTTGCCAACAATGCGGGATTGCTGATTTTATTGCCCGTTTTGTTCGGCACGCTGTCCGCGTTTTTCGGTCCCATCCGCTACGCTTTGCAACCCGAACGGCTGGATGAAAAGGACTTTATCGGCAGCAACGCCTATACGTCGAAATCGACTTACGTCAGCATCATTGCCGCGATTTTAATCGGCGTTCTGCTGCCCGTGCGCATCGCCGCGCTGTGCTTGATTGTCCTGTCGCTGGCAAGCTATCTGGCAACCCGCTCCGTCGCCGAAGCCGCCCCCGAACCCGATTTGAAAAAATTCGACGGCAATATCCTCAAAGGCATCCGTTCCACCCTGCGCACGGTGCGCCGTTATCCGTTGCTGTACCGCAGTATTTTGGGCGCGACGTGGTTTTGGTCGCTGGGTCTGCTGGTTATTTTGCTGACTTATCCGCTGATTACGCAAGTGTTCAACACGGACGCGGTTTCCGCCGCTTTCCTGCTCAGCCTGTACGCGCTGGGAGTCGGCGTCGGCGTTGCCTACTGCACGCGGTTGTTGCGCGGCGTCGTTCACACGACATACGTTCCCATCAGCACGCTGGGCATCGCCGCCTGTTTCTTGGCGCTGTCCGTTTTGACTTTGGGCTACGGAACACCTGCCGAACGTGTTGATTTTGTCGAGTTTGTCACGCGCTTCCGTCCCGCAGTGTTCTGCTTTTTCTTTTTCCTGCTGGCGTTCTGCTGCGGGATGTACATCACGCCGCTGAACAACCTGATTCAAAAGAAAGCGACCGACGCCAACCGCGCCGCCGTGTTTGCCGCAAACAACATCATCAACGCGGCGGGTATTGCCGTCGTCGCACTGATTGTCGCCGTTTTGCGCCATTTCGAACTGAGCATTCCCGCCATTTTCCTGCTGTTTGCTTTGGCAAGCTTCGTCGTATCGGTCTACAACTGCTCGGTCCTGCCCGCGGCTTTGGTGCGTTCCATCGCGCAAACGATTCTGGAAACGCTGTTCCGCGTGACCGTCAAAGGCTTGCCCAATTTCCAAGACGCTGGCAAGCGCGTTTTGATTGTCGCCAACCACACGTCTTTGCTGGACGGGCTGCTGATTGCGGCTTTCATGCCCGAAAAGATTACGTTCGTCATCAAACCCGAATGGGAAAAACGCTGGTTTGCGCGATTCTTTGCGCTGATGGTGGATTTGTACCCGTTGGATTTGAACAACCCACTGTCTTTGCGTTCGTTAATCGACTTGATTAAACGCAACAACAAAGTGATGATTTTCCCCGAACAGCGCATCAGCGTCACGGGCGCTTTGATGAAAGTGTACGAAGGCGCGGGCATCGTCGCGGAAAAAGCCAACGCGAACATCCTGCCCGTGCGCATCAACGGGGCGCAGTATTCCAAGTTTTCTTTGCTGAAAACAAAGTTCAAAACGCAATACTTCCCCAAAATCACCGTCAACATCATGCCGCACAAAAAGTTCGACATCGACCCCGCTTTGACGGGACGCCAGCGCAACCACGAAGTGTCGCTGCAGCTGTATACGATGATGTCGGAAATGATGTACGCGTCGTCCAAAATCAACGAACACCTGTTCACAGGGCTTTTGAACGCACAGAAAATCCACGGCAAGCACCACGTCATCGCCGAGGACGTCAACCGCAAACCCTTGCGCTACAAGACGTTGATTCTGAAAAGCTATGTTTTGGGACGCACGTTCGACCGCCTGTTCCCGACCGAAGAACGATTGGGCATTCTGCTGCCGAACGTTTTAGCGAATTTGGTCGTGTTCTTTGCCCTGCAAAGCCGCGACAAAGTCCCCGCCATGCTGAATTTTTCAAGCGGCATCGCGCAAGTGCTGTCCTGCATTAAAACGGTCGGCTTGAAAACGGTTGTAACATCGCGCAAATTCATCGAGGGCGGCAAGCTGGAAAAACTGGAAGCCGCCATCATCGACGCGGGCATCAATCTGGTTTATATGGAAGATTTCGCCAAACAGGTTTCGGGCGAAGACAAATTCCACGGCATCGTCGATTGTTTGATTTCGCGCAAACCCAAACACACGGCGGACCAAACGGCGGCGATTTTGTTCACGTCGGGTTCCGAAGGCATGCCCAAAGCCGTTTTGCTGTCGCACATCAATTTCCAAGCGAACAGGTATCAGGCGCTGAGCATTCTGGATTTGAATTCGAACGACGTGTTCTTCAACGCTCTGCCGATGTTCCACGCGTTCGGGTTGGGCATCGGAACGATTTTGACCACACTGTCGGGCATCAAGACGTTTTATTATCCGTCGCCTCTGCACTACCGCATCGTTCCCGAACTGGTTTATGCCACGAACGCGACGATTTTGTGCGGTACGGACACGTTCTTTGCGGGTTACGGCGCGTCGGCGCACCCGTATGACTTCTTTGCTTTGCGTTATGCAATCGTCGGCGCGGAAAAGCTGAAAGAAACCACCGCCGAACTGTGGAGCAAAAAATTCGGCATCCGCATTTTGGAAGGCTACGGCGCAACCGAAGCCGCGCCCTTGATTGCGGTGAATACGCCGATGTACATCAAGGCGGGCACGGTCGGCCGTCTTATCCCCGGACTGGAAGCCCGATTGGAAGACGTCCCCGGCATTGCTGACGGCAAGCGGCTGTTCGTGCGCGGCGACAACATCATGCAGGGCTATATGAAAGCCGACAATCCCTGCGTCCTGCAGCCGCCCGCAGACGGCTGGCACGACACGGGCGATATTGTCGCGATTGACAAAGACGGCTTTGTCGCGATTAAAGGACGCGCCAAACGCTTCGCAAAAATCGGCGGCGAAATGATTTCGCTGACGGCGATTGAACAGGAACTGGCGAAACTGTACGAAGGCGCGGTTCAGGGCGTCGTCGCCATCGCCGACCCGAAAAAGGGCGAACAGCTGGTGCTGATTACCACGGCGGAAAACGCCGATGCGGCGCAAATCCGCGCGTTTGTCAAACAAGCGGGGCTGAACGACCTCGGCACGCCGTCGAAAATCATCGTCGTCAAAGAACCGCCCATTTTGGGAACGGGCAAATTCGACTATGTGTCCGCCCAGAAAATGGCGGAAGAAAAATTCGGCGCGGAATAAAAAAACGCGCGGATACAAAAAAGCCTCCGTTTTGCGGAGGCTTTTTTGTTAATAACCGTATTCGGGAAAATCCAAAGCGGTGTCACCGTGTTCCGCCCATTTGTCGATGTATTCTTTCATCTTTTTTTCAGCCGCAGATTTGTCTTCGAACAGTTTTTTCAATTCGGGTTCCAGCAGCTTTTTATAGCGGGCGCAGCGGGACATTTTTGAAAACGCCGCAAAGAATTTAACGGGACGCAAAACATGCGGATGAATGTAAATTTTGTCTTTCAGGTTCAGACGTTTGGCTTCCGCCATGACGGCATAGGGGCTTGAAATCATAAAATCGACTTCGCCTTCCATCAGTTTTTTAAACGCCTCTTCCACACCGTCCACTTCGACGATTTTGGTATCCGTCGGCAGCTGTCCCTGAATCAGCCCCAGCATGCCTTCTTCGCGGCGAATAACGCCTATCATTCCTTTCAAGTCGGCTATTTCGGATTTTTCGACTTTTTTGTCGGCGCGGGACACAACCGCCAGCGGATTGCCGAAATAAGCCGGATATATGTAATCCAGTCCCGATCTGTCCCCGCCTTGGTAAAACGTCGTGAAAATCAAATCGACTTTGCCTTCCAGAACCGCGCGGCGCATTTCGTCTTCGGAATCGAAAAACTGGCTTTCGATGTCTTTGACTTTGATGTTTTTCAATGCCGCCTTGACATATTCCGCAACGAAACCGTCGTATGTGTAAATATGGTGGCGCGTATCCTTAAACCGCTCAATATCGGCGGATTTCCACGAAAACGGCGGATAATGCGCAAAACCCGCGATTTTGAAAGGGTCGCGGGCGTTCATACCGCCGCAAAAGTGATTGGGAAATTCCTCGGGGTCGCGTCTGACGGGCGCGGCATTCGCCTGCGCCGCCGCAACAGCGGCTATCAGTCCGAAAAGCAATAATTTTTTCATTTTTTGGAATCCTTTTTTTCAAAAGCTTTTCTTTTTTGATTTCTTAACCTGTTTACGGTAGCATAGTTCAGTTTCTTTTTAAACAGGAGCTTTTTAAAAATGAACACGAATCCCTATGCCGCGGCAGAATCGTCCGCCCTCCCCCAAAACGAATTGGAAGCCCGCGCGCTGGTTCGCACCGCTTCGCGGCTGAACGCGTGCAAGGAAAACTGGCCCGTGTCCAAAGAACAGCTGCAGGAAGCGCTGGATTTAAACCGCAAGCTCTGGACGATTCTGGTCAGCGACGCAACCGAAGAATCCAACCCTTTACCCTTTGAAATCAAACAAAACGTGTTCAATCTGGCGCACTTTATTTTCAAGCACACCTTTGCCGTCATGGCAAATCCCGAAGCCAAGGCGCTGGACATCCTCATCAGCATCAATATGAACATCGCGCGCGGATTGAACGAACAAAGCGCGCATCGGGCACAAGCGGCGGAACAGCAACCCGCCCCCGAAACCAACGGTTAAGTAACTTCGGTAACCGCGCGAATGTTGCCCTGACGGTTGATTTGAACGACACGCAGTTTGTCGTGCATTTCGGCAATCGTTTTTTCGCGGTCGATAGTCGGGTAACAGTGCAGAATACGGTCGGTAAACGCTTTGTAGGCGGCTTCCGAGCTTTCCGCGTGGATGGTTGCAAAGCAGTTGTCGTGCCCTGACCCCATCAGTTCCCACAACGCCCCCGCATTCGCCGTTGAAATTTCACCGCCGATAATCGCGTCGGGCGTAAAACGCACGACCAAGTCAATCAGCTTCGGATACGTCATCGTGTTCGTTTGTTCGGTACGCGACAAAACCAAGTGAACATGGTTCGGATGCGGCACAATCAATTCGCGCGTATCTTCGATTGTAATGACGCGCTTGTGCGAATCCAGAATCGTTAAGAGGTTGTTCAAAAACGTTGTTTTACCTGTCGCCGTCGCACCGGAAACCAAAATGTGGTCGCCGCGCTTGATGGACAGGATTAAACGTTCGTAGGGGTCTTCGGGGTTTTCGACCTCTTTCAATTTATTCAGCTTTTGCAGACGTTCGCCCGCTTTCAATCCGTAATCGCCCAGCCCGAATTTAACGTCGTCGGAATGGACGCGGACGCACATGGCGATACCGCCCGTCAAATCTTCGTTGTCGTACATCACGTTTTTGCCCGCAATGCCCGTAAAACGGTGATCCCCCGGCAAAGTCGCGTATACGGCGGGCGAACCCGTTTCGGGATCGAAAGGCAATTCGAACGTGTTGGCGATGATATGCATCAAATCCATCAAATACGTTCTGGACAGGTTTTTGTCCTGCTGACACGCCCACGGATGCGCGCGCCGCCCGCGCAAACGCAGCCAGATTTCGTCGGGTCGGTTGATGGCGACTTCTTCCACGTTGTCCTGTTCGTACCAATAGGACAAGTAGCGCAAAACCGATTTCAACACCTGAAAAGCATCTGTCGACATATTTTACATTCCTTTCCCTTAGAACAGTTCCGGCGCGGGGTCTTCGTCTTTTGTTTCCTCTTTGACGGTCTGGACGCGTCTTTGCTGCGTTGACGGTTGCGACGGCGTCAGTAGCTGGCTTTGCGGCTGCATCTGCGGCTGACCGCCGTACCCGTATCCGTAATATCCGGGCGGGGGCGCATAATATCCCTGCTGCGGCGGGGTCTGGGAAATCAGCCCGCCCTGCTGCGGCATCTGCGGCTGACCGTAGCTGTTGTAGTAAAGCTGCTGCTGTTGCTGCGGATTGTTCGGCGCGGCGCCCTGCTGCTGTTGGGAATTGACCTGTCCCGTCCCCTGATTGTTTTGGGCGTTTTCACGTTTTTCCATATCGTCTTTTTCGGTTCCCAAATCCTCGTTGACCAACCCTTCGGGTCTTGCCAATTCGCCTTCCTTGTCCTCGACTTCCGAACGCAACCACAAGTCTTCGCCCGCAAAAACGGTAATGCGCGTTCCCGACGGAACATAAGAACGGACGGGAATTTTGGATGTCATTTTGAAAATTTCGTCAAACATGGTTTGCATGTCGTCCGAGAATTTCGAACGCGCATCCTGCGCCGCCTGCTGACGGTCGCTTAAAGCGATTTCGCCGTCGTTGCCGACTTCGGGTTTTGAATTGGACGACATAGCCCACAAAATCGCCGAAGAAATCGTGCTCTGCATCAAAGGCGTGCCGAATTTTTTAAGTAGCTGCAAATCGACATAGGACGAAATGCCTTCCCGTCCCTGCGCATCGCCCGAAGATCCGTCCACAAAAGTAAACGCCGCGCCGTCGGGACGAATCAAACGCGTCCATTTGACCTGCATTTTGACGGTGATTTGCTGTGTGTCGGAACCGCCCGCATTGCCCGACAGTTCGCCGATTAAACGGCTGCCCGCGGGAATGATGACCTTGCGCCCGTTTTCCGAATAAACGTTGCGTTCGACAACCGCGGATACGGGCGCATCCGAATACAGCGAATCGATGGAGCGCGTCAAAACGGCGGGAATTGCCTTGTCCGCCAGAATCATATTGTCCATGTTCACGCGGTAGGACGATACGGTTTTCTTCTGACCGATTCCGACCCAGTTTTTGGCTCTGTGCTGTTTGTTGAGCAACGCGGTTTCGGAATCCTCGCTTGCCGCCGCGCCCAAACCGGGACGAATCATGCGGCGGTACGCCATTTGTTTTGCGCGCAATTCCTTGATGCGCGCGGGGTCGTAGCGTTCGCCTTTGCCCGTGCCGCCGCCCGCGCCCAAATTTTTGCCACGGTAGCGGTACGCGTCGGGGTCGAATTTTCCGAATACGGACACTTTGCCTTTGTCTTCGATATGTTCGCCGATGATATTGCCGTCCAAATCCAGAATGTTGCCGTCTTCGTCAATGCGTCCGATAACGTTTCCTTTGTCGTCGACAATCGTTCCGTCCGACAAAATCATGCCGATACGTTTGCCGTCCTTGCCAAAAGCAAAGCGCGGCTTCAGCTTGTCGCCTTTCGTAATCAGCTTGCCGTTTTTCCAAATACCGATGACATTGCCGTCTTCGTCGACGATTTCGCCGTCGGCGTTAATGCGTCCCAGTAAATTGCCGTTCAAATCGACAACGCGCCCGTCGGGCAGAATGATGCCGATAAGGTTGCCGTTTTCGTCATAAATCGGCTCGCCTTCCAAAACGGAACCGATGACGTTGCCGTTCAAATCCACGACCGTCCCGTCGGGCAGAACACGACCGATGATGTTGCCGTTCGCGTCGCGCACAAAGCCGTCTTCGTCCACATAGCCGATAAGGTTGCCGTTCGCGTCGTAAACCGCTTTGCCAATCCAAGCATCGTCGATGATATTCATCGGGGAAATCGAACACAGATACGTTCCAGCGTTGCTCAGCGCCGTGCCGTCCGCCATCAAACGCCCCAGCACTTCGACGTTTTCGTCGACGATTGTGCCGTCGAAATGAACTTTACCGACGATTTTGTTTTCTTTGTCTTTGCATTCTTCGCCAATCGGAACGACACGCCCCAAGAATTTCCTGTCCGCCGTAATCGCCTTCATTTTGGCGGTGACAATGCCTTTTTCCTTGCCGTCGTCGTCAATCACGCCGCCTTTGGGCAAAACCGTGCCGACTATCCGCCCGTCGCGCCCGATGACGCGGCGTCCCGCAGGAACGGCAATGCCGATTTCCGCCCCTTTGGCATCCTGCAGCTTGCCGTTTTTCATCGTGCCGACGGACGTGTCGTTTTCCAAAGAAACCGCATAATTGCCGCCGACAATGCGCGCAACGACGGTTCCTTTGTTGTCCACGGCGTATTTCATCACGTCGGACACGCCCGTCAGCTTGTTGCTTTTGTCGAAAACCGCACCGTCCAAACCGAAACAGCCCAAAGCTTTGCCGCCGTCGTCCAGCACTTCGCCGCTGGGGACGACTTTGCCGAACACTTTGCCGTCAAAGCCGATAACGGCGCCTTTTTGAATGACGGCACCGATTCTTTTCGTGTTTTTATCCGCAACCGTTCCGTCGAAATCGACACAGCCGATTTCTTTGCCGTTTTGGTTGCGCACTTTGCCGTCGCGTCCGATTTCGCCGACAATATTGCACGGTCTGTCAATCACGGAATCGGGGCTGAGCGCAATGCCGATTTGCTTGTGTTCCTTGTCCAGAACGGCGCGGTCGTAAGTGACAAAGCCCAGTTCATCCCCCGCAGAGGAAACCACCTTGCCGTCCGCGTTCAGCGTTCCCAAAGCCCTGCATTGTCTGGCGACGGGAACGGCGTTCACCAAACCGCGCCCAATCGGTTTCGCCAGTTTGTCAACGACTGTTCCGTCGACCTGCATCGTGCCCGATTCTTTGCCGCTTTTGTCTTTGACGACGCCCGCCGCGTCAATCGCGCCCAAAACTTTGTTGCCGAAATCGATTGCCAAGCCGTCGCGCAGGATGTAGCCGACGACTTTGCCGTCCGCGCTGACAACCATGCCACCCGCGCGATAACGCAAAGGTTTGCCGTCGGGTCCCATTACGGGATTGCCGTCTTCATCGACGATTTCGCCGTTCAGCCCGACATAGCCGATGATTTTGCCGTCGGGACCCAAAACGGGCATGCCGACGGGCAAGACTTCGCCGATGACTTTGCCGTCTTTGTCAACGACTTTGCCGTCCAAATCCGCGTGCCCGATAACGCGCCCGAATTCGTCAATCACCGTGCCGTCGGACAGAACAACACCCAAAATTTCGCCGTTCGGTCCGATAACCTGCTGCAATCCGACAAAAATCTTACCGACAACCGTTCCCGCGCGGTCGACAACGTCGCCGCCCGGCATTTTCAAGCGTCCCAAATAACGGCTTTGCAGATTGACCGCCGTCCCGTCGGGCAGTAACCGCCCGATGGGCTTGCTGGTTTTGATGTCCAAAACCGTTGCCCCCGACGGAATAATGCCGCCCGTTACGATTTTCCGGTCCGTTCGGATGTAAGTGCTGACCAGCGTTTTGCCAACGAATTCAGTCCCTTTCAAATTCAGCGCTTTGCCGATTGAATCGCCGCGCGCATACAAATCCGTCTTGGCATCGACGGCAAGTCCCGTCAGCATTTGCGCCGCTTTGAATTTGTTGTCCGAATCGACGAATACGTTGTCGGGACGCAAACAGCCGACTTTTTCGCCCGCCTGATTGATTAAAGCGCCCGTATCGTCCACCGACCCGACATAGTTGCTGCGCGTGTCGATACCGTGCTGAGCCATCGCCAGACGTCCCATAAAGTTGTCTTTTTCGTCGGTCAGCGAATCGTCCATGTGCAGATAAGCCACGCGTTTGAAGTCTTTGTCGACGACGCGCCCGTCTTTCAAAATCCGACCTATCGGTTCGCACGCGCTTTTCAAAGGCAGTCCCTGATACGGAACGACGCGCGCGATTTTCTGTCCGTTCATATCGATAACGGACGAATCGCCCAGCGTTTTGCCGACTGCGCCGCCTTGCGTGTTTTTGACCGAAGCGTCGGGCATCACCCAGCCGATTGTCCGCCCGTCGCGGTCCAGCACGCCGCCTTCGGGGGCGGAAATCCCCATCGGCTCGCCCTTGTCTTCGGAAATCGCGACATATTCGGCATCCATGCAGGCGAACACTTTTCCGTTTCTGTCAATGGCTCTGCCCGCGCCGTCCACCAGCCCGACAACGCGCCCGTCAATGCCCAAAGCGGTGCGCGCTTCCGTCACGCGCCCCAAAACGACATACTTGTCATCCAAAACGTTGCCGTTCGCCGCCAGACAGCCGACATATTCGCCTTTGGTCGTTTTCATCTGCCCTTCGATGTCGGCAAAGCCCAAAGTCGAACACCCCGAAGCCAGCCCGATGTCCGCGCGCGCAATCGCGCCGCCGATGGTGCCGTCCGTTCTCAAAAACGTTTTGTCGGGCAGAATGCGCCCTTTCATTTCACCGTTTTGAACGACGGAGCCGTCAGGCATGACGCGTCCCTCAAATCCGCAGGACGTTCCGACGACCGTTCCGAACGGACGCGTCGCGGCAATCATTTCTTCGTTGTCGTTGACCACGAACGTATTGGGCAGCAAACAGCCCAACGGTTCGTCCTTGAACGAAACGGGCTGACCGTCGGCGTTGATTTTTCCGATGATTTTGCCGTCCCAGTCCAGCAAAGCCCCCTCAAGCACATAGCTGCCGATGGGATTGTTGCTCATATCCAGCACCAGACGCGACGCGGTCAGACGACCAACCTGTCTGTTCGAAGACATCACCGAACCGTCCGTGGCGACGCGCCCCAAAGGCTTGCACCCCGGACCCATTGCCAGACCTTCCTGAATCACGCGTCCGATAGGCACGGCGTCCTTGTCCAGCACAATGCCGTTGGGCAAAACGCGCCCGACGATATTGCCGTCCACGTCAACGACCGACCCGTCGGGCAAAACAATGCCCAGCACGCGCCCCAAATAGTCGACGACCGTTCCCGAAGGCATCACCGAACCGATGATGTTGCCGTTCAAATCGACAATCGTTCCGTCGGGGTTCAAATAACCGATAAGATTGCCGTTTTCGTCCAGCACGCGCCCGTCGGGCATCACGCGCCCGATGACGTTGCCGTCTTTGTCGACCGCCGTTCCCGTCCGAATCGCCATACCGATAACATTGCCGTTCAAATCGACGATTGTTCCGTCGGGCAAAGCATAGCCGATAAGGTTGCCGTCTTTGTCAATCACGCGACCGTCGGGCAGAATCGTTCCGATAATGCTGCCGTCGGGACCCAAAGCGACGCGCACGCCCTCCGCAACGCCGATGATGTAGCCCTGATCGTCGACCACCGTTCCGTCGGGGCGCAAAGTGCCGATACGCTTGCCGTCCAAGCCGTACACAACGCCGTTTTCGTCGGCATACCCGATAGGCTTGCCGTCGGGTCCCAGAATCAAGCGTCCTTTTTGCCGCAGCTGGTCAGCGGTCGTTCCGCCGCCCGGCGCTTCGTCGCACACGCCGCAAAGGCTGGTGTCGATTGCCATGGCGGACACGGAAACCAGCACCGTTTTGCCGATTGCGCCCGCCGTTTCGTCGCGCCACTTAATCGCCAAGTTGGATTGAATCGTCCGCGCGGTCTTCGGTTCCCATTTGACAACGACGGTACAGGACAAATCGGGGGTCAAAACATCGTTCGGCTTGCATTTGCTTTCCAAATTGAAGCCGTCGTCGGGGTTGTTTTCGAACCCGATTTCCATAATGCTGACGCGCCCCGCAGACGGCGTAATCGTAATCGCGCCTTCTGCCGAAGTCCCCAGCACGACTTGGTCGAAGCGCAGGGATTCCGGCGTGATGTTCAGCTTAATCGAACTGGACGGTTCGTCGAACGTGGCAAAGTTGTCCGCCCCGCCGCCTGAAATGTCGGTAAAAGCGTCACTCGCCCCATCGACGGTTGCCTTTGCGTCTTCCTTTTGCTTTTCGCCGCCGCTCAGCAGAATAATCAAGCCGACGAAAAAAGCCAAAAACGCGAAGATTCCAACCAGAAGCAAAGTCCGGTTGGATTTCTTCAGATATTTGTCCGATGAGCTGAGTAATTCTTCGTTCATTGCGTCCGCACCACGATACAGGTGACACCGCGCCGACCCAGCTGTCCGCAAAGTTTGTCGCCGTCTTTAATCGATCCGACGGGTCCGATGCGCAGACGGAACAAATCGCTTGTTTCGCCTTCCGCGACGGCGTCGACCGAATAATACGGTTCGAAGTTCGCCAACAAATCTTTGTTTTTGCGGTAAATGTTATCCCATTTTTGTTCCAAAGCCGAAATTTCGGCATCCGCCCCCAGCTCGATGGCTATCGATTCGGCGGCGGCGCGGCGGTAGCGGTTCGCAAACGACGCCGACATCTGCGCGTTCATCCCCGTCAAAGACATATTGTCCGCCATTTGCTGACGCATCATCCTGTTTTGCATGGATTGCTGCGCCATTTGCTGAGCCGCCTGTTCGTTCGCAACCGCGTTCGCGCCCATCGGCGCCACTCCCGGCGTGCGCATCGGCGCGGGCGTGTAAGCGGGCTGAACGGATTTTTCATATTCGACCCAATCCGTTCCGAAGCTCGGATCCTTGCGGATTTTCAGGCACAACAGGCGTTTGCCGTTGCGCAGAACCAAATCCCCGATGCCCTCGACCACAATCAGCCGACCGTTCGGACCGCGAGTTCTGAATCCGACGGGCACTTCGCTGCCCTGAACCAGCAGGTTGACAATCGGACGCTGCAGCATCGTCAGCGCTTTCGGTCCCAAATCGATGTAAGTGAAAATTTCGTCGCGCCACACGCGTTCGGGGGCGATTTCCATATCTTCGGGATTGGGAATGAAAACGTCGATGTCGAATTTCAGTTTTTCGGGGTCGACGTCCAAATCTTCCAGCCAATCGTTCATCGGGTCGAAAAATTTCAGTTTTTTGCCCTTTTTCCCGTTTTGTCCCGCAACTGCGCCCGCAGGGGAAGCCCCGCCGCCGACCGTACCCGACGCAAAGGGCGTTTTGCCCGAATCATCAGGCACATATTTGTCGTCGTTGACGATAATGTCGACCACGGCGTTGGTGATTCTGTCCGCGTTGAACGTTTCGCTGCGCAAATAGAACACATAGCGGTTGCCCGATCTGCCGAACACAATCATATTCGTATCCATGCCGACCAGTTCGGGATTGTTGGCGAACACCATCAGCCCGTTCGGCGCGACTTTCTGCGCCCCGAAAGCGCTTTCGTTGCCTAAAAACACGTTGTCGATGAATTCCCACGACGGGAAATTGATTAAGGTGTGCATCCCTTCGCGGATACGCAAAGGCAACACCAAATCGGGCGACCAGAAATAACGCGAATACCCCGGCTTGGACTGCCCTTCGCCCAGATGTTCCAGCGGTTTGTTCCATGCCTTTTGCTGCATGCCCAGCGACCACAAATAGGGCATGTCGATTTCCGAATAATCCCCGTTGGACTGTTCGATTGCGGCATCCATGGATTCGCGCGCGGCGGACTGCTGAGCCGAAACACCGCAGGGAACGGCAACCGTCATCGTCAAAGCCAAAGCAAACAGGCGAATTGTTTTGTTATTCTGCACGGCACACCCTCTTTAATCATTAGCACTTTCGATTGCGTAAGCCAAAACGACGAACCCCAGCGGGTTTTTCAGTCGGTCGGCATACTTGACTTCGTTTTTCGACTGCATTGCGAAGTAGCGGACTTTCAGCTTGACGCGCCAACGCTGAGTCACGGGCTGATCCGCTTCGGGCAGCATGTCGCGCGTCATAATGTAAACAATCCAGATGTCCTGCTGACGGACAACGGATTCGATGCGCACTTCGCGGGTCAGTCCCTCCAGCTTGATGCGCGCCAGCCAGTCTTTGACCGTTTTGGCGAATTGTTTGTAAACGTTGGGCGACGACATCCAGCGCAAAGGACCGTCGTTGCCCCATCGGAACGCCATTTCGTCAACGTCGGCAATCATCGTGTTGCGCAACAGGACGTATTGCCGAATCATGGCTTCGGTCAGCAAATCCTCGGCGCCCAAATCGCGGGACAGCGGACGAATGCGCACGACTTGGTCGGCTTTGCTTTGGAACGTCAGCAAAAACGGTTCGACCCGCTTCAGCGGCATCAGGTTGAACATGGCAATCATCAAAACCAGATTGACGCACAGCGCCACCGCCGACACAATCGCGAAAGCGCGCGCCGTCCACAAATAGCGGCGTTCGCGCAGCAAATCGACGGACAATTCGTCGTCCGACGGCATCTGCGGCGTTTTTTTCCGCGCTTTGACGGAAACCGCTTCGTCCGCATCGCTTTTTTCGGGAGCGGGGGCGGCGGTTTCTTTTTTCAAAGCAACGGGCTGTCGTTTAATCGGTCTTGCCATCGGTTTATCCTTGCGCGTTCAGCATCCAATCGGGCAATCCCGCGGGCAGTTTCAGCATCATGCACGCGCAGGGCGACCGTTTCAATTCGGAAATGTCCTTGCCGACGCCGACGGGTTCCTTTTCATAAATGGATCCGCAGGCGCTCAGCGTCATTGTCAGCGCGGAAATCAGCAACGCTTTTTTTATCGAATCTTTTGTCATCGTCATCATCCTTCTACTTTTTTTGCCGCGCCAAGTGGTATTGGGTTACCGTAAAGCCCATCGGATTGCGCAGTCGTCTGAACATCACGGCGTTGTAAGAATAATACCTGAATTGAATCGTTGCAATCCAGTAATCGATTTTCGGTTTGTCGATGTTCGAACGCATCGTCCGCGTTTCGAAAAAAATCTGCCAGTTGTTCCAGCCTTCTTTCAAAATGCGGCGAATGTGCGGCTCCATCGTGATTTTCGGCGGATTTTCGCCGTCAAAGTAGGTATGGCTGACCCTGTCCCAGAATTCGCCGTAAATTTTCGGCGACGACATATAGCGGACAATGCCGCTGCCGCCCCACATGCGCAACATTTCGTGCGGATCTTTGTAAACGGTGTTCGCAACGGTGATGAACTGGCGCACGAACATTTCGGACAAAATGTCCATTGCGGGCATTTCGGGATGCAGAGGGTCGAAATACGCCAGATTTTCGGAATACGTCGGCGAAGTCGCCAACACGGCGTCAACCTCCGTTTCGCCCGTCAAGTGCAACAGCGACAGCGAAAACACGGTCAGCGTTGCCGTCAAAGCGAAGCAAATCACGGCGAAAACACGCGACAGCCAACGGTTGAATCCGCTGTCCGCCGCAGGTTTTGCGGCGTGTCGTTGGGTCGGTTTTGCGCGTGCGTTCGCTGTAGGCATACTTTTTTCCATTCTTTAAGTATTGCCCTTATTTCGTTAAAAATACCTTACAAAAATAAAAAAGAGCGCGCGTTGACGCTCTTTTTCGATTATTTTTTCAACGCCTTGAACAGCGCGTTCGCCAAAACCGACAAAGCGGTCCGGTCGATGCCGTGCATCAAATCGGGAATGACGAAACCGTCAACGTCAATCCCCGCCGCTTCCAAATTCGCTTTGCCGATTTCAAAAGCGCGCAAAGGCAAAACATTGTCCGCGTCGCCGTGAACCAGCGTTACGGGCGGTTTCGACCGCACTTTGTCGGGGGTAAAGCCGCCGTCCGCCATCAGCGGCACCGCCGACATGCCGACCGCGCACGCGACTTGTTCGGGATACGTCAGCGCCGTCATCAGCGCGGTTCCGCCGCCCTGCGAGAATCCTGCCAAAGCCGTTTTTTCCGCTTTGACGCCCGCATGCTTCGTCACCGCCGCCAAATAAGCGTGCATAACGGGCATGATTTTTTCGATGCGGGGCGTCAGTTTGTTTAAAAAAGCCAACCCCCATTGTTCATCGAAAATCCTGCTTTGATCGTAATCGTCGAAAGCGAACCATTCAAACCCGCCGAACGGCAAAGCCTCGGGCGCGTTCGGACAATAAAAGGCGACGTGCGGCAAAATGTCTTTCAACACATCGGCAAGCCCCGCCATATCGCGCCCGTCCGACCCGTAGCCGTGCAGAATCACCGCCGCGCCGTCGATTTTGCCGTCATCGGGCAAAACCGCATACGTCGTCAGCGGCAAATCCGTCAAAATTCGGTTCACAGCTTGACCTCGTTCAGCATGAATGCAGGCAGTTGATTGCCGAAAACGGGGTGCGGCTTTTTCTTTTCACCCTGCGGTTTGGCGGGTTTCGCGTTTTGCTTCGCAGGTTTTACATCCTGTTTTGCGGGACGTTTTACCCGCTTTTCCGACCGAGCCTGTTCGGGTTTGGCAGTTTTAACTTCGGCATCGCGTTTTTCCTCGTGCTTTTCCGCGCGTTTTTCGCCGTGTCCGCGACCGCCGCGACGGCGTCTGCGCTCGGCTTTGCGTTCCGCCTTTTCCAGCTCTTCGTTCAAAACGGGCGAGCTTTCGGGTGAAAAGTCGGGCAATTCCTCGATTTTCCGACCAATCATCTTTTCAATCTGCGCCAAAGCTTTGAAGTCGGCGGACGTAATCAGCATAAACGCGCGCCCCGATTTCCCCGCGCGCCCCGTGCGCCCGATGCGGTGAATGTAGTCTTCGGAGTTGAACGGAACGTCAAAGTTGAACACGTGCGACACATCGGGCAAATCCAGCCCGCGCGCCGCAACGTCGGAACACACCAGCAACTGCACCTGTCCGTCGCGAAAAGCGTTCAGCGTGTCCGTTCTTTGCCCCTGCGCCATGTCGCCGTGCAGAGCCGCGACCGAAAAGCCGTGTTTTGTAAAGGATTTGTACAGAATATCCACGTCGGTTTTGCGGTTGCAGAAAATCATCGCGTTGTGCACGTTTTCGGAACGCACCAAAGCGCGCAAAACAGGGCGTTTGTCGTCCTTGCGGCATTTGACGATGTATTGGGTTACCGTTACGGCGGGCGAAGCGGGCGGATCGACGCGCACGTCGACGGGGAATTTCATGAATTTCTTGGCAAGCGCCTTGATTTCGGGCGGCATGGTCGCCGAAAACAGCAGCGTTTGGCGCATGGCGGGCAGTTTCGCCGCGATTTTTTCAATATCGGGAA
Source organism: Limosilactobacillus gorillae (assembly GCA_963604715.1). GTDB lineage: Bacteria > Pseudomonadota > Alphaproteobacteria > CAAGCB01 > CAG-977 > UBA2903. The sequence continues at coordinate 39,687 of CAVCSV010000010.1, read as the reverse complement.
TAAAGCCCATATCCAGCATGCGGTCGGCTTCGTCCAAAACGAACACCTGCACGTCGCGCAACAAAATGCGTCCGCGTTCGCACAAATCAATCATGCGCCCCGGCGTCGCGATTAACACGTCCACCCCGCGGCTGAGGATTTTTTGCTGTTCCACCATGGATTCCCCGCCGATAAGCAAAGCCATGGACAGCTTTTGATATTTGCCGTACTGCTGGAAACATTCGGCGATTTGCGTCGCCAGTTCGCGCGTCGGCGACAAAATCAGCGTACGCGGCATCAGCGCTTTCGCCCTGCCGTTCGCCAACAAATCAATCATCGGCAATGTGAAAGCCGCCGTTTTGCCCGTCCCCGTCTGCGCGATGCCGATAACGTCGTTGCGCTTCAAAATTTCGGGAATGGCTTTTTCTTGAATGGGCGTCGCTTCGGTATAACCGATGTCCGCCACCGCTTTCAGCGTGTTTTCGCTGAGTCCCAAATCGGAAAATTTCATTATCTTTTCTTTGCAATCCGTTAAAAATGTGTCAGAACTGAAACAGAGTTATATACAAAAAAAAGGAAAACGACAATATGCTTATTAACAAAGATACGTCCTGTCTGGTGATTATCGACGTTCAAGAACGTCTTGCCCCCGCCGCAAATTCGCCGCGCGAAATCATCGACGGATGCGCTCGCCTGCTGAAAGGCGCGCAAATCCTGCACATTCCCGCCATTGTTACCGAACAGTACCCCAAAGGATTGGGCGCGTCGATGTTCGACATCCGCGACGCGGCGGCGGAAGGCACGCCTTTTGTCGCAAAAACGGAACTGTCCGCCCTGCGCAATCCCGACTTTGCCCAAGCGTTCAAATCGCTGAACAAAAAGCAGGTTATCCTTGCGGGGGTCGAGGAACACATTTGCGTTCTGCAAACCGCAATCGAACTGAAAGAAGCGGGCTATGACGTGTTCGTCGCCGCCGACGCGTCGGGCAGCCGCGCGAAAGAAAGCGAGGACGCCGCCGAACGCCGCCTGCTGCACGAAGGCATCGGTCTGGTCACCGTGGAAATGGTGCTGTTTGAGTGGCTGCGCAAAGCGGGAACGCCCGAATTCAAAGAAATCCAGCAAAAACTGGTGCGCTGATGAAAACGCTTGTCCTGCTGCCCGCCCTGCTGTGCAACGGCGGGCTGTTTTCCCCGCAAATCGCGGCGTTGAAAGACCGCGCAACCATTATCGTCCCCGATTTGAGCCGCGATACGACCATAACGGCGGCGGCAAAGCGGATTTTGTCCGAAATCCCCGCCGAAAAGTTCTGTCTGTGCGGGATTTCGATGGGCGGCTATGTCGCTTTCGAACTGATGCGCCAAGCGCCCGACCGCATCGAAGCCCTTTGCCTGACGGACACCAACCCGTTCGGGGAAACGGAACAATCGTCGAAAAACCGCGCCGTGATGATTGCCCGCGCGCAAAACGACGGATTGGAAAGCATTGTCGAATCGTCGCAATTTTCCGTTCTTTCCCCTGAAAACCGCGACAAGCCGCCGATAAAAGAGCTGCTGCCGAAAATGGTTTTCGAAACGGGACTGCAAGGCTACGTCAACGAACAGAAAACGATTATGTCGCGCCCCGATTCACGGAATTTGCTGGCAAAAATCATCTGTCCGACTCTGGTCGTCGGCGGCAAACTGGACAAGCTGTCCACTCCCGCGATTATGGACGATATGGCGCGGCGAATTCCGAACGCCGAACGGATTGTCATTGAACACAGCGGACATTTTCCGCCGCTGGAAAACCCCGACGCCATGACGGCGGCACTTGAAAAGCTGTTGAATTTGAAATAAATCGACACCCCAATTCAAATAAAGAAAAGCCCCTTTCAAAAAGGGGCTTTTCTTTATTTGGTCGGAGTGATAGGATTTGAACCTACGACCCCTACGTCCCGAACGTAGTGCTCTACCAAGCTGAGCTACACTCCGACAAGGTGTGTAAAAGCCTATAGCACTATATCCGCGACTGTGCAAGAGTCTTTTTTAACTTTTTAGGATTACGCCATGAAAAAAAATGTTGTTTTCTTGATTCTGTCGGCAATCGTTTTAATAACCGCCGCCTTTTTGCTGTTCGGGAAACCCAAGAAATCCGCCGATTTTGAACCCGTTTCCCCCATTATCGAAGAATCTGCCGACAACGGATTCCCCGCTTTGGAAAACAACGTTCCCGATATTGTCAAAGCCGCTTTCGACATCGTCCGCGTCGAAGAGGACGGCACCATGGTTGCCGCGGGCAAAGGCGCGCCCGACGAAGAAATATCCTTGATGGACGGCGATTCGGTGCTGACGGTCGTCAAAGTCAATGCCGACGGCGAATGGGTGTACGTCCCCGAATCCCCTCTGCCCGCGGGCGATCATGAATTGTGGCTGCGCGATTCGTCCAACAACGCCAGAAACGAATCCGAAGTCGTCGTCGTCACCGTTCCCGAACGCGCGAACGGCGCGGAAGCTTTGGCGGTTTTGCTGTCTTCGGATGCCGAAGAAGTAACCATTTTGCAGGCTCCCGAACCCGTTGAAGCGCTGATTGACATTCAATCCGTCAATTATGCGGACGGTTCGTTCAGAATCGCCGGCAACGTTCGCGAAGCGGGAAAAATCAACGTCTATGTCAACAACACGTTCATCGGCGGCACGCGCGCGGACAAAGCGGGCAAATGGGCGCTGAAATCCGCTTACACAATCACGGCGGGCATGAAGTACACGATTCGCGCCGACCAAACGGACGAAAACGGACAGGTTGCGGGACGCATCGAAGTGCCGTTCGAAATCGAAGCGGGCATGGACGCCGACAATGTGCGGCGCGTCCGCGTCGTCAAAGGCGATTCGCTGTGGAAAATCGCGAAATTCGTTTACGGCCGCGGCAACGCTTACGTCACCATTTACCGCGCGAACAAAAAACAAATCAAAAACCCCGATTTGATTTATCCGAATCAGATTTTTGTCGTTCCCGCCAAAACGGGAAAATGAGAATTTGAAAAAAACGCTTTTATCCCGACGCTTTATGGCTTAAAAGAAAAGGCAACGGATAAAATACAATTATAGGAGCATTGCTTATGTCCCGAGTCGACTTGTCATGGCGCCGCTTTATCATGCCGCCCATTCACCCCGAGGGCTGGCGTTTCGTCGCCGTGTTCGCCGCGCTAACGCTGCTGATGTGGATTTTGTTCAAACCGCTGGGCGTTGTTTTGCTGGTGCTGACGGTTTGGTGCTATTTCTTTTTCCGCGACCCGCAGCGCGCCGTTCCCGCGGGGGATTCCTTGGTGTTGAGCCCCGCCGACGGCATTGTCAGCAAAATCGCCGACGTCGTCCCGCCCAAAGAAATGGAAATGGGCGACGAACCGATGACGCGCGTCAGCATTTTCATGAGCGTGTTCAGCGTTCACGTCAACCGCGCGCCGATGGCGGGCAAAATCGTTAAAATGCACTACCGCCCCGGCGCTTTCGTCGACGTGTCTTTGGACAAAGAAAGCGAAAACAACGAACGGCAGGAACTGGCTTTGGAAACCAAAGACGGCAAAAAAATCATTTTCGTTCAAATCGCGGGACTGGTCGCGCGCCGCATTCTGACGTTCGTCAAAGAGGGCGATTCCGTCAAAGCGGGCGAACGTTTCGGTCTGATTCGCTTCGGTAGCCGTTTGGACGTTTATATGCCCAAAGGCACCGCCATTCGCGTTATCGAAGGACAAACCGCCGTCGCGGGCGAAACCGTTTTGGCTGATTTGAACGTCACGGGCGACAGCGCACAGGGAGAAATCTTCTAATGTTAAAGAAAACGGGAAAACGGATTAAAGATTTGCCGTTGAATAAAATCGCGCCGAACATGGTCACCATGATGGCGCTGTGTTCGGGTGTTACTTCCATTCGTTACGCGATGGAAGGACGTTTCCAGCTTGCCGTGTTTTTTGTTTTGATGGCGGCGGTGTTTGACGCTTTGGACGGGCGCGTCGCGCGTTTTCTGCGCGGGGCTTCGGATTTCGGCGCGGAACTGGATTCCCTGTCCGACGTCGTGTGCTTCGGCGTCGCCCCCGGCGTTCTGATGTACATGTGGGCTCTGACCGCCGCGGATTCTGCGGGCTGGCCGTTCGCTTTGCTGATGCCCGTGTGCTGCGCGCTGCGTTTGGCGCGTTTCAACGTCATGCTGGACGAAGAACCGTTGCCGTCGTACTGGCATCATTTCTTTGTGGGATTGCCCGCGCCGGGCGGAGCGTTCATCGCTCTGACCCCCGCAATGCTGTACTTCGAATTCGGCTGTGAATTTTTCAAAAGCGGCTGGTTCGTCGAATTGTTCCTGTTCGTCAGCGCAATGCTGATGGCGTCGCGTCTGCCGACGATTTCGCTGAAACACATCCGCCTGCCCGTCCGTCTTGCCGCCGTCTTTATGGCTTTGGCGGGCTTTTACACGGGGGCGCTGTTCTACAAACCGTGGCTGATGCTGAGCCTGACTTTCGTAGGCTATTTAATCAGCGTGCCGTTGTGTTCGTATATTTTCCTGCGCTTGAAAGCGAAAACGGAAAAACCCGAACAGGCTGAAGCTTAATCAAAAAGGCTTGATGAACAATCAAGCCTTTTTTTTTGCCGCAAAACCCGATACAGTAAGAAAAATTTTCAGGGAGCGTTCCAATGGACATGCACGGCAAAAAAGTGGTTTTAATCGACGGTTCGGGCTATATTTTCAGGGCTTTTTACGCTCTGCCCCCGATGACGCGCCCGTCGGACAACACGCCCGTCAACGCGGTTTACGGCTTTTGTTCGATGATGATGAAGCTGCTGAAAGACATGCCCGCCGACTATATCGCGGTCGTGTTCGACGCCGCGCGCAAAACGTTCCGTCAGGACATTTACCCCGACTACAAAGCCACCCGCCGCGAAACGCCGCCCGAACTGATACCGCAGTTTCCCCTGCTGCGCCAAGCCGTCGCCGCGTTCAATCTGGCGCAGGCGGAAATGGAGGGGTTCGAGGCGGACGACTTGCTGGCGACCTACAGCCGAATGGCAAGCGAAGCGGGCGCGGACGTCACCGTCGTTTCGGCGGACAAGGATTTAATGCAGCTGGTCGGCGGAACGGTAACCGTCTTTGACCCGATGAAACAGCGGGTTGTCGACCGCAACCGTGTGATTGAAAAGTTCGGCGTCGATCCCGAACAGGTCGTTGACGTGCAAGCGCTGATGGGCGATTCGTCGGACAATGTGCCGGGGGTTCCGGGAATCGGTCCCAAAACGGCGGCGCAACTGATAACGGAATACGGCACTCTGGAAAATTTGTTTGCCAACATCGCAAACGCCAAACCGAGCCGCAAGCGCGATTTGCTGATTGAACACAAAGAACTGGCTCTGATTTCGCAAAAGCTGGTCAAACTGGATGCCAACGCCCCCGTGCAGGCGGGATTGGAAACGTTTGCGGCGAAACCCGCAAATCCCGTCGAACTGTCGGCATTTTTAACGGATATGGGCTTTAAAAGTCTGGTCGCGAAAGTCCCGCATTGGGTATCCGACGAACAAAAAGCCATGTTGTCTGCCGCCGAAGTCAAAACGGACTATCGGTTGCTTCAAACGCCCGAAGCTTTGCGCGCCGTCGTTGCCGAAGCAATGGATGCGGGCGTTGTCGCGCTTGCTGCGCAAACGGATTTGCTGCCGCCGCTGTCGGCGAAGCTTATCGGATTTTCGCTGTCGTTCAAGGAGGGCGTTGCCTATTACGTTCCTTTGCGCCACAACACAGGTGCGGCGCAAAGCTCGTTTTTCGAAGCCATTGACCCCGAATCCCGTCAAATTCTGCCGCAACAGGCGATTGAAATCCTATTGCCCCTGTTGGAAAACAAAGGCGTTTTAAAAGTCGGATACGACGTCAAGTCCGACTGGCATCTGTTTGCCAAAGAAGCGGGGCGGGATTTCGATTTGTCCCCGTTCGCGGACACGAAAATCATGTGTTACGACCTTGACGGCACGTCGCATTACCTTGAACTGTACGAACTGACCGAGCTGTTTTTGGATCACAAGATGATTTCCTACAACGAAACCTGCCGTCAGGGACGCGTCAAAGTCACGTTCGATTTCGTCGCCGTCAAGGACGGTTACCGCCTGGTTGCGGAAAAAGCCGATATGATTTTCAGGCTGTACGGCTATCTGCACAAACGCATGATCGCCGAACACCGCGTTTCGATTTATGAACAGTTGGATCGCGCCGCCGTCCCCGTTTTGTACCAAATGGAACGCGCGGGAATCAAAATCAACGGCGCGGAACTGCACGCGTTAAGCGCGACGTTCGGCGAACGCATCGCCGCCATGGAAAAACGCATTTACGCCGAAGCGGGCGAAGAGTTCAATCTGAATTCGCCCGCGCGAATGGGAACGGTTCTGTTTGAAAAACTGAAGCTTCCGAACGGCAAAAAATCGAAAACGGGCGCTTGGATTACCGAAGCCGCCGTTTTGGACGATTTGGCGGAGCAAGGCTATCAAATCGCGGCGGACATTTTGGAATACCGTCAATACGCTAAACTGAAAAGCACTTACACGGACGCTTTGCAGGCGCAAACAAACCCGAAAACGGGACGGATTCACACGACGTTCATGCAGACGGGAACGCTGACAGGGCGACTGTCGTCAAACGACCCGAACCTGCAAAACATCCCTATCCGCACGCAGGAGGGACGCGAAATCCGCCATGCCTTTATCGCCGAAAAAGGCAATGTTCTGCTGTCCGCCGACTATTCGCAGGTGGAACTGCGCGTTATGGCGCACGTCGCGAACGTCGCGCGGCTGAAAGACGCGATTATCCAGGGCGTCGACATTCACGCGTCCACGGCGTCGCACATTTTCAATATTCCAATAGAGGGCATGGATCCGATGGTGCGCCGCAGCGCGAAAGCAATCAACTTCGGCATCATTTACGGCATGTCGGCGTTCGGATTGGCGCGGCAACTGGGCATTGAACGGTCGGAAGCGCAGAAATACATCGACTCGTATTTTGAAAAATACCCCGAAATCAAGGAATACATGGAATCGACCATTGCCTTTGCCAAAGCGAACGGCTATGTGCTGACGCCGTTCGGGCGCAAATGCTTTGTCGGCGCGATTAACGACAAAAACCCGCACACGCGCCAATTCGCGGAACGGTCGGCAATCAACGCCCCGATTCAAGGCGGCGCGGCGGATATTTTGAAAAAAGCGATGATTCGCATGCCCGACGCGTTAAAAGCCGCGGGATTGTCCGCAAAAATGCTGTTGCAGGTGCACGACGAACTGGTGTTTGAAGTCCCCGAATCCGAAGCGCAAAAAACGGCACAGACGGTTAAGAATGTTATGGAAAACATCGTATCCCTGTCCGTGCCGCTGATTGCCGATGTCGGCATCGGTCTTAATTGGGCGGAAGCTCACTGAGCTTTGGGTTTGAATGGCTTGCGCGCGGGTTTCTTGCCTGCGAACGGCTTTCTGCCCTCAAATGTTTTTCCGAACGGTTTGCGGTCGCCGAAGTCTTTTTTCCCGTTGCCGAACGGCTTTTTCGCAAACGGCTTTTTGAACGGTTTTTCGTCGTTGTCAAAGTTACGTTCGTCACGGTCGAACTTGCGCGGCTTGCGGTCTGCGTAACGGCGGTCGCCGCGGTCGAATTTACGCGGTTCGCGGTCTGCGCGGCGGCGGTCTTCAAAAGCGGACTTGCGTTTTTTGAACGTTTCTTCTTCCTCGTCGATTTCCTCGGCGGCGTGCGCGGCTTTTTCCAAGCGGCGTTTGGCTTTGATTTCGTGGATTTTCTGCTTGCGGCTTTTCTTTTTGGCGACCGAAAAACCGAACGTGCCGATTTGTCCGCTCAGCCCGTAATAGCCGCCGTGGCAGAACGCAACCAGTCCGCATTTTTCCAAAGCCAGCTTGCCCGCGTCGTCCAGCAGGGAATCGTCCACGTCAACCGCCAGAATTTCGGCAATGAACATATCGTGCGACCCCAGTTTTTTGATTTCGGTCACTTTGCATTCGACGCTGACGGGGCTTTGCGCGATTTGCGGCGCTTTGACGAATTTGCAGGGCATCGGCGTCATTCCCGTTTCGGCGAATTTATCCGTGTCGCGACCCGATTTGACACCGCAGAAATCGGCGGCGTGCAGTAAATCCCGCGTTGTCAGGTTGATAACGAATTCCCCGTTTTGTTCAATCAATTCGTGGGAATAGCGCGACGGACGAATCGAAACGTACGTCATCGCGGGTTCGGAATTGATGACGCCCGTCCACGCGGCGGTGAACACGTTTGGCTTTTCCATCGTTCCCGACGTTACCATTACGGCGGGCAACGGATAAATCATCGTTCCCGCTTTCCAAGTTGTTTTGGTCATAACCATTTGTCCTTTAAAAGAAAAGCTCCGTTTTTAAAAGCGGAGCTTTGAAATTCAGTCGTCTTTGCGGCGAACCAGCGGGGACGCGGGGGAAAGTTCGGCTTCCCACGGGAACAAAATCCAAACGTCTTGGTCAACGCCGACGACGTAATCGTCGACAACGTCGGCACCCTGCGGTTTGGCGTACATCGTGACAAAGTAGGCTTTCGGCAACAGCTGACGGATGATTTTGCCCGTTCTGCCCGAATCGACCAAATCGTCGACGACCAGCATGCCTTCGCCGTCGCCTTCGGGGATTTTCAGCAGGGACGCTTCGGTGCCGCGTTCCTCTTCGTCATAGCCCGCAACGCAAACGGTATCAATCCAGCGGATTTCCAATTCGCGCGCCAGAACCGCCGCGGGGAACAACCCGCCGCGCGTCACGCAAACGATTTTTTTCAAGTCCGTGCGGTTGACCAGCTTTGCCGCCAAAGCGCGCGCGTCGGCGTGAAACTGTTCCCAAGAGATAATCAAATAACGTTGTTTGGCCATGTCGCCCCCTTGTTTTTAAAACGGAAGACTACCTTTTAAAGCAATTTGCGCAGGAATCAAGCTTTTTCGAAAAAAAGCAGGGATTCTTTACTTTTTGAACCATCCCTGAAAATCGGGTTTCGGTTCGGGCGGGGGCGCGGGCGGTTCTTCGGCTTTGACGGATTCGGCTTTTTCCCGTTCCTTTTTGGCTTTGCTTTGAGCGATAAGTCCGCGGATTTGCGCTTTCAACTTGGGATTCGTCCAATCGACGATTCCGCGCACGCGTCCGATTTCCATGCCGTTTTCGTCAATCAGAAAAGTCGTCGGCAGTCCCAACACGCCCGCCGCCTGCGAATACTTCGCTTGCGGGTCGGAATAAACGCGCAGATTGCGCAATCCTTTGGACACGAAAAACCGCCGCAAAGTCGGAATGTTTTCCAGCCCCGACGACAAAGCGACGACTTGGAATTTCATCCCGCCCATTTCCTTTTGCAGTCTGTCCAGCATCGGCAATTCGATAACGCATTGCGGACATCCCGTCGACCAGATGTTGAGCAGAACGATTTTTCCCCTGAAATTGGATATGCCGACATCCTGCCCGTATTCGTTAAAAAAAGTCGCGGTCGGCGTGCTTTTCGGATAGGCAAGCGTGAACAAATCGGGCGCACGCGCGCTTTTCAGCGTTATTTGCGCCCGAACAATCGGGGAAAACAGCATCAACAAAATAAAAATCACGCTTTTCATAGGGAAAAGTATCCTTAAAAAGAATGAAAAAGTTTTTAAACTCTGCTACAGTTCACTCAAAAAAAGAGGTTTTGTCATGAAAAAACTGTTTATCCTGCTTTGCATCGCTTTGTCCGTCGCGGGCTGCGGCAAACGCGGACGTTTGGAATTTCCCGAAAACGCGACCTATCCGCGCCAATATCCCGCGCCGCGAAATCCCGTCGTCGTCAAACAGAACGCGCCGCAGTCCGACGCTCAACCGTCTTCGCTGCTGGAATTGAACAAACAGCTTGAAAAGGAAGCGCAATGAACACCGCTTTGATTTCGAAAATCGCCGCCGAAGTCGGCACGCCGTTTTATCTGTATTCCGAACAAAAACTGCGCCGAAACTTCCAAACATTCGCGAATGCGGTCAAAAGCTTGAAAAAAGCGACCGTGTGCTTTGCGGTCAAAAGCAACTTTAACCCGACGGTTTTAAAGATTTTTGCGGGCATGGGCGCGGGCGCCGACATCGTATCGGGCGCGGAGCTTGAATTGGCTTTGCAGGCGGGCGTTCCCGCAGACAAAATCGTGTTTTCGGGCGTCGGCAAAACGCGCGCCGAACTGACCGCCGCAATTCAAGCGGGCATCAAGCAAATCAACGCCGAATCGGAATCCGAAATCCGATTGATTGACGAAATCGCGCGCGGCTTAAACAAAACAGCCGCCGTCGGCATTCGCGTCAATCCCGACGTGGACGCGCACACGCACGAAAAAATCACTACGGGCAAAAAGGAAAACAAATTCGGCATCGACTGGAACGACGCGCTCCGCCTGTTTTTGTCCGCCGAGCAATTCAAAGGCATTTCGCTGCACGGAATCGAAGTGCACGTCGGATCGCAGATTTTAGACCTTGAACCGTTCCGCGAAGCGTTCGTCAAAACCAAGCAAATGCTGAAAACGCTGAACGAAAACGGCGTTTCGATTCAAACCGTCGATGTGGGCGGCGGATTGGGCGTTGCGTACAAAACGGACGAATCCGCCCCCTCGCCCGCCGATTACATTGCGGTTTTGCAGGATGTTCTGGGCGATTTCGACGGCGAATTCGTATTCGAACCGGGGCGGTGCCTTTCGGGCGACGCGGGCGTGTTGGTTGCGTCCGTTGTGCGCGTCAAACAAACAGGCGAAAAGTCGTTTGCCGTTTTGGATGCGGGGATGAACGATTTGGTGCGTCCCGCGATGTACGACGCTTACCACAATATCGTCGCGCTCAAAGGCGGCGAAGCGTCCCGCAAATACGACGTTGTCGGACCGATTTGCGAAAGTGCGGACATCTTCGGCAAAGGCCGCGTTCTGCCCGAATTGAAAGAGGGCGATTTGCTGGCGGTTGAAACGGCGGGGGCATACGGCGCGACAATGGCGTCCAACTACAACGGACGACCGTTAGCCGCGGAAGTGTTGCTTGACGGCGACCGCTATGCCGTCATCCGCCGCCGCCAGACCGTCGCGGAAATGATGAGCTTGTGCCAACCCGCCCCGTGGGTTTAAGGCTTGGCGGCTTTGATTTGCAGGGTGGCGCTTTCCGCCTGTGCGGGCGGGCGTCCGACTTCCAGTTTGACGGGGGTGGTGCCGTTCGCTTTAAAGGTCTGCTTTGCGGGAAAGTCGGCTTGCGTGACTTCCCTGCCGTTTTTGTCGTAATAAAAAACGCTGTAGCCCTGCGCCGCGACATCGGCGGCGGAGCGGTTTTGGACGACCGCGTTTAAAATCAGGTTGGTTTGATAATCTTTTTCGACGTATTCGGGACTGAGCGACAGGAATTCAAGCGGCGTTTTCAACGGCGCATGAAAGAAAAACGCATAGATTCCCACCGCCAAAAACACCATGCTTAAAAAATACAGCGGCAGAATCCAGCGTTTTGCGGCAGGCTGTTCTTCGGGTGTTTGGAAAATCGGCTTGAACGCCGTCAAATCGGGTTCGTTTGCAAACGGGTCGGGGTCGGCATCGGGAAAAACGGGCAAATCTTCGGGAATGTCGTCGTCTTCGGGAAAGGGGTGGTCTTCCTCGTGTTTTTCTTCCTCGGCATCTTCCGTTTCGATTTCGGGTTCCCACAAATGCCCGCACATGGCACAGCGCAGTTTCCGCGCGCTGTCGACCTGTTCTGCGGGAACGTCATAAACGGTATTGCATTTCGGACAAGTAAAAAACATCGGTCTTCCCTGTGGCATTTTGAAAGAATGTGTTATAGTATACCCGAAAACAAACGGATTACAACAAAGGATAAAGGCTTGACACCGCAGAATATCGTCGAATTCGACACCGTCGGACTGCGTTACGGGCAAGGAACGGAAGTCTTGCGCGACGTAACGTTTGCTTTGCCCGCGGGGTCGTTTCATTTCCTGACGGGGGAAAGCGGCGCGGGCAAAACGTCGCTGCTGAGTCTGCTGTATCTGGCGCGCGCGCAAACCCGCGGTCATATCAAGCTGTTCGGCAGACCGACTTTGACGACGCCGCGCGACGAACTGCCCGAAATCCGCCGCAGAATCGGCGTCGTGTTTCAGGATTTCCGCCTGCTGGACCATTTGTCCGCCGTCGACAACGTCGCGCTTCCCCTGCGAATTGCAGGCTTTCCGGAAGACGAGATTAAAAAGCGCGTCACGGAACTGCTGATTTGGGTCGGATTGGGCAACCATTTGAATGCCAAGCCGCCCACTTTGTCGGGCGGGCAAAAACAAAGCGTCGCCATTGCGCGCGCGGTCATCAACCGCCCCGATTTGCTGGTCGCGGACGAACCGACGGGCAACATGGACGACAAATCGGCGGCGCGTCTGTTGCGGCTGTTCGTCGAGCTGAACCGCCGCGGCACGACGGTCGTCATCGCGACGCACAACGAAAGCCTTATCGGCGCGTTTCCGTTCCCGCGCATGCATTTAAGCAACGGCCGCCTGACGATTTATCCCGCGGGCATGCAGTTCGGGGAGGACAGCCATGTTTAGACGTCCCAGCGATTTGCCTTTTTCGAAAGACGGCTTGAGCTGGTTTCTGCCGTGGATGGTGATGCTGATGGTGTTTTTCGCCACATTGACGACGGCGGGCACTTTGTCGCTGAATTCGATGCTGGCGCGGTGGAGCCGTTCGATTTCGGGGTCGCTGACCGTTCAAGTCCTGCCGATAGAGGAAAACGGCAAAATCAACCGCAAAAAAACACAGTTGGAAATCGACGAAGCGTTGTCCGTCCTGCGCAAAACGGCAGGAGTGTCGTCCGCAAACCTGCTGACCGACAGACAGATGAAAGATTTGCTGAAGCCGTGGCTGGGCGACAGCGTTTTGCTGGACGATTTGCCCTTGCCCGCTTTGATTGACGTGCAGCTGCTGCCCGACACCGTTGTCGATTTGGACATTTTGAAAACCTTGCTGAAAAAAAGCGCGCCGAACGCGTCGCTGGACGTGCACAAACTGTGGCTGGGCAAGCTGATAAAACTGACGCAAAGACTGGATTATCTGGCGTCGACGCTGTTGATGCTGGTGATTGCCACAACGTCGATTATCGTGATTTACGTCACCTGTTCGTCGCTGGCGGTGCATAAACCCGTTATCGAACTGCTGCACCAAACGGGCGCGCACGACGCGTACATCGCGCGGCAGTACGCTTTGCGCATGGGAACTTTGGCGGCGTTCGGCGCAATCCCCGGATTTTGCTTCGTCCTGCCGATTTTGTTCATGCTGTCGTCGATTGCCCGCGAAATCGAGGGCGGCTTGCTGTCCGAAGCCCGATTTGACGCGGCGGCGTGGGTTTTGCTGGGCTTGATTCCCGCCGCGGCGATTGCTTTGGCGACCCTGACCGCGTATTGGACGGTTCACAGAACTTTAAGGCGGCTGTTATGACCAAAAAAATCCGCCGCCTCTGCCTGTATGTTTTGCTTCCGTGCGCCGTGCTGTGGACGGCGGGTTTGCTCTGTTTCGCCGCTTTGGTCAACAAAAAGCCCGCGGACGAAGATACGAGAACCGAAGCGATTGTCGCGCTGACGGGCGGAACGGAGCGGCTGTCCACCGCCGTCAACCTGCTGAAACAGGGCAAAGCCCAAAAATTGCTGATTTCCGGCGTCAACCGCAAAGTCGACTGGATGAATCTGGCGCAAACGATTGACGAACTGCCGTCCGAAGTCAACGACAAAATCGTGCTGGGGCATGTGGCGCGCAACACGACCGAAAACGCGCTGGAAAGTCTGGCGTGGATGAAAAAAAACGGCTATACCAGCATGCGGCTGGTTACCGCGTCCTATCACATGCCGCGCAGTTATTCCGAATTCAAAAACGTCATGCCCGACATCACCATTTTGCCGCATCCCGTTTTTCCGCAAACGTTCAAACACGCCGATTGGTGGAAATGGCGCGGTTCGACCGCTTTGATTGTGTCCGAATACACCAAATTTTTGTTCGTTTCCCTGCGCAATTTGTTTCCGCGCCGTTTACCCGATTTTGAATCCAAGGAGGTTTTGGAACAATGATCTTTATCCGTTCCGTGATTTTCGACATCTATTATATTGTCGTTACGATTGTCATCTGCATTCTGGGATGCTGCATTTTCTTTCTGCCGCAATGTCCCGTTATCGCCCGCTGGTGGGGCAAGCTGATTATTTGGGGCATGCGCGTCATTGTCGGATTGGATTTCGAAGTGCGCGGCGCCGAAAACCTGCCGCGGGACTCGCACCGCTATATCATCGCGTCGAAGCACCAATCCGCCATGGAAACAATGGCGTACCATGCCATTTTGCCGTTTCCCTGCTACATTTTGAAAAAAGAACTGCTTTACATCCCCCTGTTCGGGTGGAACCTGCTGTTTATGGGCAGCATTCCCATCGACCGTTCGTCGGGCGCGAAAGCCATGCGCACCATGCTGGACGGCGCGCAAAAACGGTTAAGCAAAAACCGCCCCGTCGTCATCTTTCCCGAAGGGACGCGCACGCCCCCCGGCACGCCGACGAAATGCAACCCCGGCGTGGCTTTGCTGTATGAAAAATGCGGCGTTCCCGTTATTCCCGCGGCGGTCAACACGGGGTATTTCTGGGGAAAAAAGGCTTTCATCAAAAAACCGGGGAAAGTCGTCATTCAATTTATGCCCGCCATGCCGCAGGGATTGCCCAAGCGTGAATTTTTAGACGAGCTGGGAAACCGCATCGAACAAGGCTGTCGGGAAATAAAGCCGATGTAAAACACAAAACCGCCGAAATACAAAGCCCGAAAGGACAAGATTCCTTTCGGGTTTTTATTTGTTTTTCTTGTTGACTATACCCCCCTCCCCCTATGGTATTTTGACTTTCTTTTCAGGAGGAAAGTCATGAAACGCCTTTGTTTGTTCGCGGGATTCAGTCCGAAGCAAAAAATCGAACAATACGTTGTTTATTATTTGAAAAGCCTGTCCGAAACAGCCGACGTTTACTATTGCGCCGACAATGATTTGTCCGCCGCGGAAACCGCCAAAATCGCTCCGTTCGTCAAGGGCGTTTTCCTGGGCAAACATTCGAAATACGATTTCGGGTCGTGGGCGAAAATCATCGACGCTTTGGGCTGGGATTTTATCGAACGCTACGACGAAATGATTTTGACGAACGATTCGTGTTTCGGTCCGATTTGCCCGCTTCAGCCGATTTTCGACAAAATGGATGCTTTGGACTGCGACGCGTGGGGGCTTGCCAAAAACAAATTTTTGATGAGCTTTTTTCTGGTCGTCAAAAAACGGATGTTTTTGCGGAACGATTTCAGGGCTTTTTTCAAAGAGTTGAAACCGTCCGCCGACAAAACTTATTTCGTTCAATGCGAAAAACGGCTGAGCGGCATTTTATGTTCGGGGAAAACGGCGGCTTTTTTGGATAAAAAAGACTTGAAAAGCCTTTATAAACAGCACCGCCGCGAAATCAAATCCGCCTTGCGTCAAGTGATTCCGTTCCCGATTCGCCTTATCATGCGGATTCGAACAAACAAAATCCGTTTATACGACAACGAAGCGCTGATTTTGCCGTTTTTGGGATTTCCGTTTGTCAAAAAAAACGCTTTTTATATGTTCAATTCCGTTGTTCCGATGTTCGGATTGACTTTCGTTCAACGCTTCACAGACTACGACCCGCGTTTGATTTCCGCCGTAACGGAACAATATTGCGCCGAACAGCCCTCCGTTTCGAAATACATCCGATTGCGTTTGAACGCCGCCCTTGACCAAAACAGGCGACACAGGCTCAAATCACGCCAAAGTGCTTCAAAGCCTTGAAAATCCCGTCGTGTTCCACATCGTCGGTAACGTAGGCGGCGGCGGCTTTGGCGGCATCAGCGGCGTTGCCCATGGCGATGCCCGTTCCGACGAATTGCAGCATATCCGTATCGTTGCCGCCGTCGCCGAACGCCATAGTGTCGGCGCGGTCAATGCCGTATTTTTCCAAAACGGCGGCAATACCCGCGCGTTTTCCGCCAGTTTTCAGCGTCAAATCGATTGCCCCGTCGCTCCAGCGGAAAGCGGTGCAGTCGTGCATTTGCGCCATCAAGCCCGCCTGTTCGTTTGCATCGACGAAAGCAATCATCTGATAAACATCTTCCGCCAGTTCGCGGCAGTTTTCGGCGGGCGGCAGTTCGCGGTTCATCACGGTGCGCACGCGGTCGTTGATTTCGGTGTAAACGTACCTGTCCGCCGTTTCCATAATACCCGCCAGATTGTGCGATTCCAAATAGTCCATAAAGCGGGTGCGCGTGTCCATGGACATTTTTTTGGTAAAAAACACGCCGTCCCTGTCCGCGCAATACGACCCCGTCAGCGCCAAAAAGCCGTCAAAATCGAAAATATCCTTTAAAAACGCCGTGCCTTTCAGCGGGCGTCCCGTTGCAACGAACAGCTTGACGCCCTGCGCGCGCAAAGCCCGCAAAGCCGCCAGCGTCGAATCGCAAATGACGTGCGTTTTGTAATTGACCAGCGTTCCGTCAATGTCGAAAAAAACCGCTTTTACCATATCAAATCACTTCAAAGTGTTTCAACGCGTTGAAAATCCCGTTATCGTCGACATCGGTCGTAACATAATCGGCAATCCGCTTGACCTCGTCCCCCGCGTTGCCCATGGCAACGCCCGTTCCTACGGTTTTCAGCATATCGCAATCGTTGCCGCCGTCGCCGAACGCCATGACATCCTTTAAATCAAAGCCGTACTTTTCGCAAATTTTGGCAATGCCGACAGGCTTTCCGCCGTTTTTGCCGACAACGTTGACAAACAAAGGATGCCACCGCAACGCTTTGCAATCGGGCAACAGACGCATCAACCCCGCCTCTTCGTCCTCTGTTACAAAAGCGGACAACTGGTAAACGCTGTCCGCTGTTTGCGACACATCCTCGACGGACGACGGAATGGACGCTTCGTCCACCAGCTTCATCAGTTCGCGCACGCGGTCGTTTATCAGGTTGAACACGGTGCGGTCAGCCATTTCGAAACAGCAGGCGATTTTGTTTTCGTTCATATACGGAATCGCAACGTCGACGGCGGCGCGGTTCAGCGGTTCGTTGTACAGCGTGTTGCCGTCTTTGTCCGCACACAGCGCACCATTAAAGTAAACAAAGCCGTCGAAATCGAAGTATTCCTTGATAAATTCGGCGCTGCTCGGTGCGCGCCCCGTCGCAACGAACACTTTGACGCCGTTTTGACGCAAAGCTTTTAACGCCTGCCGCGCCGATTCGGGCATCGTATGCGTCCGAAAGCTGATTAGTGTTCCGTCAATGTCGAAAAAGATCGCCTTAACCATCGGCTTCTTCGTCATCGTGTACCGCCGTCAAATCGCGCTGTACCTTTTCGCTGGCAAGCAAAGCGTCGATTCTGTCGGCTTCCTCCTGCGCGCCGTCCGCCAGAAAATGAATTTCGGGCGTCAGACGCAGACGGATTTTCGTTCCGACGATTTTGCGGAAAAATCCCGCCTGCTTGTTCAGCGCTTTCGCCAAATCGGTCGCCGTCGCAGGTTCAATCGACAGGACGGAAATGTACGCTTTGCAGTACGAAAAATCGGGCGAAATTTTGACTTCCATCACCGAAACGGGCGGGCAGTCCAAAAAGTCCTTCGGCACGTTGCCGCGCTGGAAACAGTCCGCCAAGATGTGGCGGATTTGTTCGCCGACGCGCAGTTGACGCTGTGTTGCGGGTTTGGAATTCGACCTCATGCTCAACGCTCCTTATACGCGGATGTCGTCCAGTTTGGCGGCGACTTCTTCGATTTCATAGCATTCGACCGTGTCGTCGACCATGATGTCGTTGAAGTTTTCAAAGCTCATGCCGCATTCGTAGCCCTCGCGGACTTCCTTGACGTCGTCCTTGAAGCGTTTCAGCTGCGCCAAAGTCCCCGTGTGGTAAACAACGTTGGAACGCAACAGGCGGACTTTCGCGCCGCGCTTCATCAAGCCTTCCTTGACCATACAGCCCGCGACCTTGCCGACTTTCGAGATGTTGTAGACTTCGCGAATCTTTGCATAGCCCAAAATCTTTTCTTTCAGTTCGGGTTCCAGCATGCCTTCCAAGATGTTGTGAACCGCGTCGGCGACTTCGTAAATCACGGAATAGTAGCGGATTTCGATGCCGTCGCGCTTCGCCGCGGTACGCGCCAAAGTGTTCGCGCGAACGTTGAAGCCGATAATCAGCGCGCTGGACGCTTTCGCCAGCGTTACGTCGGATTCGTTAATCGCGCCGACCGCCGCATGCAAAACACGGACACGCACCTTGTCGGTGGCAATTTTGTTCAGCGTCGCGGTAATCGCTTCGACCGAACCCTGAACGTCGGCTTTAACCACGACGGGCAGTTCTTTGACTTCGCCCGCTTTAATCTTGTCGAACATCTGTTCGACGGCGGAACGCGTGCTCTTGACCTGCAGGGCTTCGCGTTCTTTGCGCTGGCGGTAGTTCGCGATTTCGCGCGCCTTGTCTTCGTTCGCGACGACGATAAAGTCGTCACCCGCACAAGGCGTGCTTTGGAAACCGATGACTTCGACGGGAACGGACGGCGTCGCGCTGTCCACGCGGTGACCGTATTCGTTCGTCAAAGCGCGAACGCGTCCCCAGTTGTTGCCCGCGACGAAAATGTCGCCCTGTTTCAGCGTGCCGCGCTGAACCAAAACGGTTGCGACGGAACCGCGTCCTTTTTCCATTTTGGCTTCGATAATCGCGCCTTCCGCCGAATGGTTCGGGTTGGCTTTCAAATCCAGAATTTCGGCTTGCAGCAAAATAGCTTCAATCAGTTTGTCCAAGTTGATGCGTTTTTTCGCCGACACTTCGACGGACAGAACGTCACCGCCCATGCTTTCGACGAAAACGCCGTGCTGCATCAAATCCTGACGCACTTTTTCGGGATTCGCCCCCGGAACGTCGATTTTGTTGATGGCGACAACGATGGGAACGCCCGCCGCTTTCGCGTGCGTAATCGCTTCAATCGTTTGCGGCATAATGCCGTCGTTCGCCGCAACCACCAAAACAACGATGTCGGTGACTTTCGCACCGCGGGCGCGCATTTCCGTAAAGGCGGCGTGCCCCGGCGTGTCGATGAACGTTACGCGCTGACCGTTTTCCAACTTGACCTGATACGCGCCGATATGCTGCGTAATGCCGCCAGCTTCGTGTCCCGCAACATCCGTCGAACGCAACGCGTCCAGCAAAGACGTTTTGCCGTGGTCGACGTGTCCCATAACCGTCACAACGGGCGGACGGGGCAGTTTCGTTTCTTCGGCATCGGGCGCGTCGCGCAATCCCTCTTCAACGTCGGCATCGGCGACGCGGCGGGCTTTGTGTCCCATTTCTTCGACAATGATTTGTGCGATGTCCGCATCAATAGTCTGCGTAATGGTCGCCATGACGCCCATTTTCATCAGCGCTTTGACAACATCCGCGCCGCGTTCGCTCATACGCGCCGCCAATTCCTGAACCGTGATGGTTTCGGGAATGATGACTTCGCGGTAAACCTTTTCGGCGGGTTTGGGCGCGCCGAACATCTTTTGACGTTCTTTTTCGCGGGCGCGCTTGATGGAAGCCAAGCTTCTGCCGCGTCCTTCTTCGTCGTCGCCGCGCATCAAAGCCGACATATTGCGACCGCCGCGCCATTTTTCGTCGTCACCGCCGCCGCGTCTGGCTTGGCGGCGATCGTCGTCGCGCGATTCTTTGTGCTTGAACGCCGTTTTGGCGCGGTGCTGTTCAGCGGCTTCGGCGGCTTCGGGGCTCATCGCGGGCTGTTGCGGACGGGCGGCGGGCTTGTCGAATTTTTTAACGGGCTTCGGCGCTTCCACGGGCTTTTTCACCACGGGCGCAGGCGCGGGAGCGGCGGCTTTTTTCGCGGCTTCCGCAGCAGCCAGTTTGGCTTTTTCCTCGGCTTCCGCCTTTTCGCGTGCGGCGCGGTCGGCAGCTTCTTTGGCTTCGCGTTCGGCGCGCAGGCGGGCTTCCTCTTCGGCTTTCGCTTTGGCTTCCTCGTCGGCTTTCATCGCTGCCTGAAGCACTTTCAAACGATGCGCCTTTTCGCTGTCCATCGTCGCGGCGGAATCGGAACGAACGCCCTGAATGTTGCCGTGAGCGTCTGTTACAAAAGAACGCTTTTTGCGCACTTCGACCTGAACGGATTTGTTGCGTCCGCCCGCCACGCTTTGATGCACGCGGTTCACGTCCACCGTTTTTTTCAGCCCCAGCGTGGGACGGGAAAGAGTCAACGGAGTTCCTTTGTTTTTATCGTTAGCGTCTGTCATAGATAAATCAGCCTTTTCCTACGCAAATTAAAGTTCTTTTTGACGAAAAGCCGCCAGCCGTTTGATTTCGGCGACCAGATTTTCAGCCGCGCCCCCCACCGTCAAAGCGGCATGAACGCAAATCCCCGCGCCGAGCGCCTGCGCCGTTTCGTCCGCCGTCAGCACGGCAAAGACGGGAATATCGCCGCACAGGCGTTTTATTTTTCCGCATCCGTCGGGCGAACCGTCGGACGCCTGCAAGACATAAGCCGCACGCCCTTTTTCCAAAGCCGCCGCGACTTTGTCGAAACCCGTAATGACCTGCCCCGCTTTGCGCGCGAATCCCAGCAAGCTTTGAATCCGCTTGACGAACAGAGCGTCTATACGGTCGACCAAATCGTCCGCACAGCTCACTTTAGCGCGAGCCGCCTTTCTAAACAAGCCCTTTGTCACCGCGGTCTGCACGGCGTCCCTGTCGGCGGCAATCCATATTCCGCGGCCGGGCAGCTTGTTCGCCAAATCGGGGCAGACCTCCCCGTCGGGGGAAATGCCGAACCGAATCAGCTTTTCAACAGGCAAAACCTCGCCCGAAACGATGCATTTGCGCACCGTTTCGGGGTTGGCTTTGCGTTCGACGCTGCCGCGGGGCATCCCGTGCCAGAGCCGTTTGGGTTGTTTCTTAGGCTTTTTCGCCGTCGTTTTCAAACCAGTGCTCCCGTGCTTTCATAATCAAAGCTTCGGCATCGTGGGCGGTCATCGCGTTTTCGCCGACGATTTCCAACACTTCGTCCGTTGCCAAATCGGCAAAATCGTCCAGCGTTTTGACGCCTTTTTCCGCCAGTTTGACAATCATTTCCTGCGTCAAACCTTCCAAGTTCATCAAGCTGTCGTCAACGCCCAGTTCTTTGCTGCGAACGGCAAATTCGGCGTTGCGTTTTTCGATGTAGGCTTTGGCGCGGTTCTGCAGTTCGGTCGCCAAATCTTCGTCGAATCCTTCGATGGAAGCGATTTCTTCCATCGGAACGACGGCGATTTCATCAACCGAGCTAAAGCCTTCGGCAACCAGCAAATGCGCGATAACGTCGTCAACGTCCAAAGCGTCGATAAACGCCTGTGTACGGACTTTGACTTCGCTCTGGCGGCGTTCGGATTCTTCGGCTTCGGTCAGAATGTCGACGTACCAGCCCGTCAGCTGCGACGCCAAACGGACGTTTTGACCGCGTCCGCCGATAGCCAGCGATTTCTGGTCGTCGGGAACGACGACTTCCATACGGTGATCTTCTTCGTCCAGAACAACCTTGACGACTTCGGCGGGAGCCAAAGCGTTCACGATAAAGGTTGCGGGATCGGGCGACCATTGGATGATGTCGATTTTTTCACCCTGCAATTCGTTGACGACCGCCTGAACGCGCACGCCGCGCATACCGACGCAGGCGCCGACGGGGTCAATCGACGAATCGGTCGCCGTCACAGCCATTTTCGCGCGCGAACCGGGGTCGCGGGCAACGGCTTTGATTTCAATCACGCCGTCGTAAATTTCGGGAACTTCCTGCGCGAACAGTTTCGCCAAGAACTGCGGATGCGTGCGGGACAGAAAGATTTGAGGCCCGCGGGATTCCAAACGCACGTCCATGATATAGGCGCGGATGCGGTCGCCCGTGCGGAACGTTTCGCGGCGAATCATTTCGTCCCAGCGCAAAACGGCTTCGGCGCGCCCGATGTCGACAATCACACTGCCCGTTTCGACGCGTTTGACAATGCCGTTGATGATTTCGCCGACACGGTCTTTGTATTCGTTATATTGACGGATGCGTTCCGCGTCGCGGATTTTCTGCCCGATGACCTGTTTCGCCGTCTGCGCGGGAATGCGACCGAAATCGACGGACAGCTGTTTGCGGTAATCGATAACGATTTCACCGACGTTGACTTTCGGATCGATTTCGCGCGCTTTGGTCAAGCTAATCAAGCTTTTCGGATTGTCTTCGGTTTCCGCGGGGTCGGCATCGTCGGCAACGACGCTGTACATCGGGTACGCCAGAATTTCACCCGTTTTGCGGTCGATTTTCACATAAACGTCCGTGCCGTATTTCGACCGACCCGCCTTTTGAATCGCCGATTCCATAGCCGTTAAGACTTCGTCTTTTTCAATGCCCTTGTCGCGGGCGACCGCCTCGGCGACCTGCAACAGTTCGGGACGCGGTAAAGCTGCCGTATTTTCCATTGGTTTTTCCTCAGTTATCCTCATTAGCCTTGCGAAGCTTCGCTTGCCGCAATCAATTCGTCCGTCAGCACCAATTTCGCTTTGGCGACATCGGCGAACGGAATCGACACGGGCGCGCCGTCGAATTCAATCAGGACGTTTTCGCCCTCGGTTCCCAGCAATTTTCCCTGAAAACGCTTGCGTCCGCCAATCGGCGCGGACGATTCGACTTTGGCTTCGAACCCTTTGAACCGATTGTAATCGTCCAATTTCACCAAAGGTCTGTCAATTCCGGGGGAGCTGACTTCCAAAGTGTAATTGCTTTCAATCGGATCCTTTTCATCCAACACGGGGGACAGCGCGCGGCTGACGGTCGCGCAGTCGTCAACGGTCAAAGGCGCCCTGTCCTTGCGTTCAATCATGATTTGCAAGCTTTTGCGCCGTTCGCCGCCCGACAACAGCACACGCACGACATCATAGCCCAGCTCGTCGCACACGGGCGTAATCAAATCGTTCAACGTTTCGTATAAAGCCATCGGCTGTTTCCCTTTTCGTACAAAAAAAGCGGGCTCTTTGAGCCCACCCTCATAAAAACTACAAGAATGTATTGTCAATACGGATACCAGACTTTCCCGCCGTTTTCAAGCCTTTTATTGGAAAAAATAAAATTTTTCGAATCCGCAGGCTTTCATTTGCTCCGTCAGCGAATCGGACGCGCCGCGAATCACGCGCGCCAGATTTTTGCCCGCCGCTTCCTGACACGCCAGCAACAGCATCCCCATCGCCGCCGTGTCCATAAAAGGGCATTGCGCCAGATTGAACGTCATCTGCGGTTCGGATTGGCGGCGCACCTGCAAAAACACGTCGAAAAAAGCGTCTTCGTCGGCGGCGGTGAAAGCCCCCGCAATCACGAATTCGCGTTCATGCGCGTTCGATTTGACCTTGACCCGCACGGTTATTTTTTCCTGAAAACCAGATAAACGGGCTTTTTGCCCTTGTCCAGCGCCTTTAATTCATAGCGCGTGTTGACCCAGTCGGCGGGCGGTTTGCGCCAATCGTCGGCACATTGAGCCGTCCATTCGAAATCGGGCGAATCCATCAAATGCTGCAAAGCCCAGCGGATGTACGTCATATCGTCGCTGGCGATTCTCAATTCGCCGCCTTTTTCCAGCAAACGCGCCAATATCGGCAGATTTTTGGGGCCGATGAAGCGGCGGTCGCGATGCTTGCGCTTCGGCCACGGATCGGGGAACAGAACATAAATGCGCTGGAAACCGCCGTCCGTGAAATGGTCGAACAAATCACGCACGTCGTCGTCGTACACACGCACGTTATCAACGCGCCCGTCCGCCAGTCCGACGTTTTCGTCCACGTCGCCGCTGCGTTCCTTTCCCGTCAAATGCGTCAGCAAAGACGTGATGCCGTTCAAAAACACTTCCGCGCCGATAAAGCCCGTGTCGGGATGACGGCGCGACTGTTCGGCAAGATGTTCGCCGCCGCCGAATCCGACCTCCAGCCAAGCATGGGCGACGGGAAACGGAAACAGCGTTTTCGGGTCGGCTTTTTCGCCGTCCGCAAAAGCGCGCAAACGCACCTTCGGCAAAAAAGAATCAAGCAGAACAACGCGGGATTCCTTTAATTTTTTGCCTTTGCGGCGGCCGTAAAAACGATGTTCCTTGAACCCTGTTTCCGTCATAAGTCACCTCTTAAAATTCACGGCGCAGAATATCTGCCAAATCGGTCTTTTCCCACGGGAAAGCCCCTTCGACGTCGGGCGTGCGCCCGAAATGACCGTAGCGCGACGTCGGCAGGTAAATCGGGCGGTTCAGCTTCAAGTGCGTGCGGATGCCGCGCGGGCTTAAATCCATGACTTCGGGTAACAGTTTTTCCAGTTTTTCCTCGTCCACTTTGCAAGTGCCGTAGGTTTCCAAATACACCGCCAACGGCTTTGCGACACCGATGGCGTAAGCAACCTGAATCATCGCCTTGTCCGCCAATCCCGCCGCCACGACGTTTTTCGCCAGATAACGCGTCGCATACGCCGCCGAACGGTCGACTTTTGTCGGGTCTTTGCCCGAAAACGCGCCGCCGCCGTGCGCCACCGCGCCGCCGTAGGAATCGACGATGATTTTGCGCCCCGTCAATCCCGTATCGCCATCGGGTCCGCCCGTTACAAAGCGTCCCGTCGGATTGACGTAGAATTTTTTATCGTCGACCGTCCAGCCGTTCGGCAGCAGTTTGTGAACCACGGAACGCACGGTTTCGCGGATTTCATCGTAAGGAACTTCCTCGGTGTGCTGGGTTGAAACGACAATCGAATCGACGCCGACGGGAATGCCGTTTTCATAATTCAAAGTGACTTGGCTTTTCGCATCGGGGCGCAGCCACTTGATTTCGCCCGAATGACGCAGACGCGCCAATTCTTTCAAAATGCCGTGCGACAAGTACAAAGTCGCGGGGGAATACTCGGTATTCGCCAGTTCGTTGGTCGCATAGCCGAAAATGATGCCTTGATCGCCCGCGCCCTCTTCCTTGTTTTCGGATTCGTCGACGCCGCGCGCAATGTCGGACGACTGTTTGTGCAGATAGTTTTGAATTTCGACGGTTTGCCAGTCGAAACCTTTTTGTTCGTAGCCGATGTCTTTGATGCATTTGCGAATGGCGTCCTCCATCATGCGTTTGTCGACGGTTTCGGGCAAACGGGCTTCGCCGCAAATGATGACGCGGTCGGTGGTCGCCATGGTTTCGACGGCGGAACGCGCCTGCGGATCGTGCGTCAAAAACAAATCAAGCAGCGTGTCCGAAATGCTGTCGCACACCTTGTCGGGATGCCCCTCGGATACGGATTCGCTGGTAAACAGATAGTTTTTCCTCATAAATGTACTCCTCATGTCCAAAAAAGTATGAAGCAGGCACAAAAAAACGCCCGCTTTGTTTATAAAGCAAAGCGGACGTTTTGGAAACGATTTTTATTCTTCGTCGTAAGAAACTTCTTCCTCTTCGACATCCGAACCGAAATGCGCCAAAGACCGCATCAATTCGAACACGCGGCGCGCGGCGCGGCGGTCGGTGATGGAATAATAAGCGCGTACCAATTCCAGCGTTTCACGCTTGTTCATCGGATCGTAAGGGAAGGGAATCGATTCTTCCGCCAAAGCGGTGTTGCCCGCCAACATGCGCGGCGACCGTTCCGCAACCTGTTCGTCCATTTGGTCAAAGAAATAACCGATGGGCACTTCCAGCACCTTGCTGATGTCGAACAGACGGCTGGCGCCGATACGGTTCAGTCCGCGTTCGTATTTCTGCACCTGCTGGAACGTCAGCCCGATGGCTTCGCCCAGTTTTTCCTGACTCATCCCCAACAGGGTACGACGCATTTTGACGCGCGCACCGACGTGAACGTCAATCGGGTTGGGGGCTCCGTCCGCCGTTCTGCCGCGGGAAGCGCCGCGGGTTCTTTTGTACAATGCCATTATCCGCTCCTTATACTGCAATTAAAAGTTTTACACTACCGTTAATATAGGAAGCCTTTTTCGCTTTGGCAAGCATTTTAATCCTTTCTTCTTCGTTCGAAAAGATGAATTTTTGTTTTGCGGTTTTCGCCCAAGCGGTTTATTTTCAAAATATGAAAGCGACCGATTTGTTTTTGGCAAAAATATTCCTGTTCGCGTTTTCCTATCCGAAAACGCTGACATTGCTTTGTCTGGCGGCAATCGGCGTGATTTGCGGGGCAATCGCCGTCGCCCGATCGGCGCGCAAAAAAGCCGCCGAAAACCAAAGCGCCGCTTTTGTCGCCCGCGAAGCGCTGGAAACCCAGTCCGACGGTTTTTATTTATGGTCGTACAACGCCGTCGGTTTTTTGAAAAGCACGTCCTGTTCGCGCCGATTGGCGGTTTTGCTGAATCTGACGGACGGGACGGCGGCTTCGTTCGAATCCGTATTGGAAAAACTGACCCCCGACAGCGCGGACGCTTTGGCAAACGCGTTGTCGGTCATGCGGTCGGACAATACGCCTTTCGCACTGGAACTGACGGACGGAACGCGGGCGTTTCTGGCGGAGGGAAAGCGCCGTCTGACCGCGAAACAGACGGGCATTCTGGATATTTTGTGGCTGCGCGACATCACCGACGTCCGCAAACGGATTGCGGAACTGTCCGTGCAGGAACAAAACCTGCGCAGCCGGCAAAAATTGTCGCAGGAAGCGCTGAACGCCCTGCCCTTTCCCGTGTGGCTGAGAAACGCCGATTTGCGAATCGCGGCGTGCAACCAAGCGTACGCCACGGCTCTGCACGCCGATTCCCCGCAGGACGCCGTCGCGCAGGGAACCGAGCTGGTTTACGAAAAATCGCCGCGTGACGCGCGGGTTTTGGCGGCATCCGCCCGCGCGGCGGGCAAAGAACGCAAAGTGCGCGAATACGTCGTTATGGACGGCAAACGCCGCCGTGTCGAAGCGTCCGAAATTCCTTTGGAAAACCGCGGAACGGTCGGCTTTGTCCGCGACGTTACGGCGGAACAGGAACTGCAGGACAGTCTGGACGCCCACATTGCGGCGCACATCGGCGTTTTGGAACATTTGAAAACCGCCATTGCCGTTTTCGACGCCGACACCCGCCTGCAGTTTTACAACACGTCTTTTTTGAATTTGTGGGATTTGGAAGAGGAATGGCTGGATTCGTCGCCGACCTATTCCCATTTTCTGGACGAACTGCGCAACAAGCGCCGCCTGCCCGAAAACCGCGATTTTGCGGCGTACAAAGCGCGGGAATTGAAAAATTTTTCGTCGCTGGTGTCCGAAACGGTCGAAAACATTCATTTGCCGTCGGGCATAACGCTGTGCCGCACCATCATTCCCCACCCGCAGGGCGGCTTGCTGATTACTTATGAGGATGTAACGGGACATCTGACCATGGAACGGTCGGTTACCGTTTTGAACGAAACGCAGGAAACGGTGTTCAACCATTTGCGCGAAGCCGTCCTTTTGTTCGGGCGCGACGGACGGCTGAAAGCCGCGAACGACTCCTACAGGGCTTTGTGGAATTTGAAAGAAACGGGTGCGCTGAGCGTCCCCGAAATCATTGAAAAACAGATGAGTTTTTTTGAAACGGACAAAAACCGCGACGCGCTGAAAGAACAGCTGACGGGCGTCATCACGACCCATTCGGGCGAAGTGTTCCAAATTCTGCGCCCCGACGGCAAAGTGCTGGAATTTTCGGCGTACAGCGTTCCGGGCGGCGGGATTTTCGTGTCTTACGTCGATGTGTCCGAAGAAGAAAAATTTTCGGCGGCCGCCGCGGAAAAGGACAAAATGCTGGCGCGTTTCAAACAAGCCGCCGCCCAAACGGACAGACTGCGCGAAACGTTTTTGAACCGACTGCGCGGCGAAATCCTTGCCGCCGACGCCGACGAATCGCGGTTTTTGCTGGACCAAACGGTTGATTTGGCGCTGATTGAAAGCGGTTCCGCCGTTTTGGAACTGGACTGCGTCGATTTTGCGTCCGTTTTAATCGGATTGATGAAAACCACCGTCGAACTGGCGCGCAAAAACGATGTTTCCCTGCAGCTTGACCCGTTGCCCGACAGGGTGCAAATCGTTGCCGACAAACGCCGCTTGAAGCAGGCTTTGTTTGCCTTTTTAAGCTTTGCCGTCACCGAAACCGCCCCGCAAAGCACCGTCGCGCTGTCCGTCAAAACGGAAAAAAGGCGCAAATTTTTGGATGTGGAAATCGCCTACACCCCCAAAGACGGCGCGGACAAAGACGCTTTCGGCAAGCGATTCGAAACCCTTTTCGCCAAAAACCTGATTGAAATGCACGGCGGAAACGCCGAATGTTCTGAAAAACAAAACACCCTGCGGCTCAAGATTCTCATACCTGTAAAGTAAGCGTTTGATTTTAAGCGATTTTTCTTTTCGAAACTTTTTGTCGAAACATCTTCACTTTTATTTTTGTTTCCTGTATACTGATTTTAACAAGAACCCTTTTGACGGACAAAAGAAATGCAGGAAAACAACAAAAAACGTATACGCTTGACGGAAAACAGCGAATTTGTGTGGTCTCAACGCAACAAGCTGGAACGGAACGCCGAAAAAAACGCGCATTCCAACACGGTGCAGAACGACAACATCCTGTATAGAAACGCCAAAGCCGCCAAACAGGCGGAGGAAAAGCTGTACGCCGAAAAAATCAACGCCGCCGAAAAAGGACGGGAAGCGCAAAGCGAACGGACGCGTTCGGAGCATTCCCGCCAAATCCGCGAAGGGTTGGGCGTGCGCGACGCCATGTTGCGTCAGGAACACAAATTGGGCATGGACGGCGCTTTGTCCCGCGAAGAATTGATGAAAGCGCAATATTCCCCCGAAATGGTCGGCAAAGCCAAACCCATGAATGTCAAAAAACGGGACGTCCGCGGATTGGAGGGCAAACGCAAGCGCAAACGCAGAGCGCGGATGAGCCTGTTGCCCAGCGAACGCAAAAACCGTTTCAACCGCAAAAAGCTGGAACGCAACCGCACCAAGGAACGCGCCCGCATCGCCGAAAAGGAAACGGGCAAAAAGCTGACCGCCAAACGCCTGCGCGAATTGCGCGGGTTGAGCCGCAAGCAGGTCAAGCGCCGTGATTTGGCTCAGGTGCGCCACGAACGCGAACAATCGGCAAAACGCACCAATATGGTGCGCACGGTTCGCAAGCGCGACGAATACACGCGTTAAAACTTTTTCATAAAAAAATTATGCCGCGGTTATTGACTTTGACCGCGGCATTTTCTTTAATACATAAAATTTTCACGCCTGTTTGCAAAGGACATCGGCAATGCGTTTCATTATCCGTATGGGAGTTATCTTTCTGGCAATGGCTTGGTCCTATATCGGCAGCCTGAAGCTTCAAAACGCCAACCCCGGCGATTTCGTCATCGGCGGCGGGATGATTGCGCTGGGCATCGTCGCGCTGTTTTTGATGACCCGCAAATTGTGGAAAGTTTTGGGATGTTTCGCAACGCTGGGACTGGTCACCGTTTTTGTCGGCGGCATGGTTTTGCTGGTTTCGGGCAGCGACATCGTCAATAACGTTATGGATGCTTTGACGGGTAAAAAGGCGCAGGAACAGACCGCTCAGCCTCAATCCGCCGCCGCTCAGCCCGCCCTGCAGCCGACAGCGGCGGAACAACAGCCCTCCGCCGCAATGCCGCAGGGACAGGAACAGACGCAACAGCCCCCCGTGCAGACTCAGCCTCAAATTCCCGTGCTGGAGGGCAGAGTTTCAAAAATTCTGGGCGGGGACAAAATCATCGTCAACGGCATGCCCGTCCGATTGTACGGCATTGCCACGCCCGTTTTGGGGCAAAACTGCACGGACGCGCACGGACGCGGATACGACTGCGGTTATATTTCCGCCCGCAAATTGCAGGAAATCATCGGTTCCGACCCCGTATCCTGCAAAATCATGCAACAAAACAAACAGGGCGATTTAATGGCGGCATGTTCCGTTTCGTCGTTCGACATCGGCGCGGTAATGGTCGAAGCGGGCTGGGCAATCGCTTTGCCCGACATTACGCCGATTTACGTTCCGTATGAACAAAAAGCGCGGCAAAGCAAATCCGGCTTGTGGGAGGGACGATTCCAAAAACCGTGGGAATGGCAGGCGGAACAGCAGCAAATTCAGGAACGCGCGTCCAAAATCACGGTGCCCAAAGTAAAATTGCCGTCGAAAAAGAAAACCAAATCCATTTTTGACAACTTCTGATGCAGGAAACAACCGTAAATCAAGCGGGAATGGAATCCCTTGCCCGCAAACTGGCGGCTTTGGCAAAGCCGCGCGACGTGATTTTGCTGTACGGCGATTTGGGCATGGGCAAAACCGTGTTTTCCCGCGCGTTCGTACAGGCGTTGACCTCGCCCGACGAAGACGTCCCCAGCCCCACGTTCACTTTGGTTCAGCTGTACGATACCGAAAAAGGCACGATTTGGCACTTTGATTTGTACCGCCTGAAACAACCCGACGAAGTGTATGAACTGGGATTCGAGGAAGCGCTGAGCGACGGCATTTCCCTGATTGAATGGCCCGAACGTGCGGAACGGCTTTATCCGCGCAACAGACTGGAAATCAAAATCACGGCGGGCGATACGCCCGACACACGCCGCGTCGCTTTAATCCCTCACGGCAGCGATTGGGCAAACAGACTGGAGAATTTACAATGGCGGACAGACTGACTCTGCTGAACGACTTTTTGAAACAAAACGGCTGGGATAACGGCAAACGCCGTTTGCTGGCGGCGGACGCGTCTTTCCGTCATTACGACCGTCTGACCCGTTTGGACGAAAGCCGCGTTTTGATGGACGCGCCGCCCCCGATGGAAAACGTCCGTCCGTTTTTGAAAGTCGCCCGCCACTTGGAAAAGCTGGGCTACAGCGCGCCGCACGTTTACGCCGCGGACGAGGAAAACGGTTTCGTCCTGCTGGAGGATTTCGGCGACGCGACCTATACCCGATTGCTGAAAAAAGGCGAAGACGAACGCGCTTTGTACACTCTGGCGACCGATTTGCTGATTGATTTGCACAAATTGAACGAAGAAACCGCGATTCCCGAAGACTTGCCGCCCTACGACGACGACGCTTTGCTGCGCGAGGCGATGCTGTTCCCCGACTGGTTCATGCCCGCGGCATTCGGACACGAAACCGACAAAACCGTCGCCGACGAATACGCGCTGTTGTGGCAGGAAGTCTTCCCCTTGGTTCAAAAAATGCCGAAAACCATCGTCTTGCGCGACTACCACGTCGACAATCTGATGATTCTGGACGGTAAAACAGGGTTGCAAGCCTGCGGTCTGCTGGACTTCCAAGACGCTTTGGCGGGTGCCGTCACTTATGACATCATGTCCCTGCTGGAAGACGCGCGCCGCGACATCCGCCCCGATTTGTTCAAAGAAATGCAAGACCGCTATATCGCCGCCATGGCGGACAAACTGCCGAGCAACGAGGAATTTTTGACCTCTTGGGCGGTTTTGGCGGCACAGCGGCACGCCAAAGTGCTGGGCATTTTCGTGCGCCTGTGCGTGCGCGACGGGAAACCCGTTTATTTACAGCATTTGCCGCGTCTGTGGCGGTTGCTGGAGCGCGCTTTGGAACACCCCGCTTTGGCGAAACTGCGCCTGTGGTTCGACAAGAACGTTCCAGCCGAAGCCAGAGGAATCCCCCAATGTCTGCAAAAATAAACAAAGCCATGATTTTGGCGGCGGGACGCGGCACGCGCATGCGCGAATTGACCGACGCTTTGCCCAAACCGCTGATTGCCGTCAACGGCAGAACGCTTATCGACCGCATCGCAGACAAAATCGCGGCGCACGGAATTCGCGACTGCGTGGTCAACGTGTGCTATCTGGGCGATAAAATCAAAGCGAACTTTGCCAAACGTTCGGATTTGAATTTCGTTTATTCGGACGAGGAATCCGCCCTTGAAACGGGCGGCGGCGTCAAAAAAGCCCTGCCTTTGCTGAAAGACGACGCGTTTTTCGTTTTAAACGCCGACCCCGCGTGGACGGAAAACGGCACGCCCGCTTTACAGGCTTTGGAACAGGCGTGGAATCCCGACACAACGGACGCTTTGCTGTTATTGGTGCCGATGACGCATGTTTTCGGTCACGACGGCACGGGCGATTATTTGCTGGACGAACAGGGCAAGCCGCACCGCAAAGCCGCGGGAACGACCGCGCCGTACGTTTTCGCGGGCGCGCAGATTTTGAAAAAAAGCATGTTCGACAATACCCCCAACGGCAAATTTTCGCTGAACGTTTTGTATGACAAGGCGGAAAAAACGGGCAAACTCGCCGCCGTCGTTTTGAACGGCGACTGGTATCACGTCGGTACGCCCGAAGCATTGAAAATCGCCGAAAAGGCTTTGAAATAACATGACGAAAAACGTTTTCACCATTTCCCCGACGCTTTGTTTTTCGGACACGCTCGCCGCCGAATTGATGAAAACGAACAGCCCCGAAGAACTGGCGCAAATCACGCTGTTCCTGCCCACCCGCCGCGCGTGCAAAACGATGCGCGACGCGTTTTTGCGGCAAAGCGCGGGAACGCCCCTGCTGCTGCCGAAAATGATTCCGTTCGGATCGCTGGACAGCGACGAAACCGTTACGTCTTTGAGCGTTGCGGGCGCGGAGGACATTCCCCCCGCGATTTCGTCCCTGCGCCGCCGTTTGCTGCTGGCAAAGCTGGTCAAACAAAAACAGCCCGACGACCTTTCGGCTGAAAAAGCTTTGCAGCTGGCGGACGCTCTGGCGGCTTTTCTGGATGAAAGCACGATTGAGCAGACGGATTTGTCGCTGTTGAAAAACCTTGTCCCCGACACGTTCGCCGCGCATTGGCAGGAAACGCTGAAGTTTCTGGAAATCATTACGGCGATGTGGCCCGAAATTTTAAAGGAAGAAGGCGTTATCGACGCCGCCGACCGCCAAGTCCGCCTGTTCAAAGCCCAAGCCGATTATTGGCGCAACAATCCGCCGCCCCACCCGATTATAGCGGCGGGATCGACGGGGTCGCAACCCGCAACGGCGATGCTGCTGGACGCGATAGCATCCCTGCCGAACGGCACGGTGATTCTGCCGGGACTGGATTTGATTTCGGACGAAGAAACTTTCGCCGCCGTTGAACCGTCACACCCGCAATACCACTTGAAACGGCTGTTGGAACGAATGGGCATTGCGCGCGCGGATGTCAAGGAATACGGGCAAAAAGCCCCCGCTTCCGAACGCCTGCGTCTGATTTGCGAAGCCATACGCCCCGCCGCGACAACCGACAAATGGCAAAGCGCGAAGCCGTTTGCGGCGGACGCTTTGGCGGGCATCGAGCGCATTGACTGCGCCACCCCGCAGGAAGAAGCGCTGGTCATCGCTTTGGCGTTGCGCGAAACGCTGGAAACGCCCGAAAAAACGGCGGCTTTGATTACGCCCGACCGTTCTTTGGCGCGCAGGGTCGTTGCCGAAATGAATCGCTGGGGCGTGTCCATGGACGATTCGGCGGGCGTGCCGCTGTCCTTGACGCCGCTGGGAATTTTTCTGAATCTGGTCGGACAGGTCGGGTTAAACAACGCCGCGCCGTTCGATTTGCTGGCATGCTTGAAGCATCCTTTGGCGGCGGGCGGCACGAAATACGGCAGTTTCCGTCCGCAAGTGCGCGCTTTGGAACTGACCGCTTTGCGCGGGAAACGCCCCGGCGACGGGTTCGACGGACTGCTGAAATCGGCGGCGGATACGGCGTTTGTACAGACGATTGCCGATTGCTTGGGCGATTTTACCGCTTTGATGCAAAGCAAAGAACCGCACCCGTTCACACAATATCTGACCGCGCATTTGAAAGCCGCCGAAGCGCTGGCACAGTCGGACGACCGCAGCGGCGCGGACAGGCTTTGGGTCGGCGACGCGGGCGAAGCCGCGCTGAATCTGATTGCCGATTTGCAGGAAAACGCAGACCTTGCCGACGACATGCCGCCCGCGGATTACTTGGCGATGTTTACTTTGCTGGCGGGCGGGGCTTTGGTGCGTCCGAAATTCGGCATGCACCCGCGGCTGGACATTCTGGGAACGATGGAAGCGCGCTTGATTCGCCCCGACGTGCTGATTTTGGGCGGGCTGAACGAAGGGATTTGGCCGAAAACGATTGAAGCCGACCCGTGGCTCAGCCGTCCCATGCGCGCCGAATGCGCGATGCCCATGCCCGAACGCAAAATCGCGCTGTCCGCGCACGATTTCTGCCAAGCGTTCTGCGCGCCGAAAGTCCTCTTGACCCGTTCGCTGAAAAGCGGCGGAACGCCGACCGTGCCGTCGCGCTGGCTGATGCGTCTGGACGCCGTGCTGAACGCGTCGGGCTTGAAGTGGGAAACGGGAACGAAACAGACGTGGAGCAAACAACTGGACACGCCGGCCGAAACCGTCGCTTTTCAGCCGCCGCGCCCCTGCCCGCCCGTCGCGGCGCGCCCGCGCGCTTTGTCGGTCACGCAAATCGAAACGCTGTTCCGCGACCCGTATTCGATTTACGCGCGCCATATCTTGGGCTTAAAGCCGCTGGATGACATCGATTTGCAGCTGAACGTCGCGGATTTCGGGTCGGCTTTGCACAAAGCGGTCGAACTGTTCTGCACGAAATACCCCGATTCGATTCCGCCGAACGCCGAAGCCGAACTGTTTGAAATCGGCGAAAAAGCGATTGCCGAACTGAACTTTTCAATCACCGCCGCCGCGTTTTGGAAACCGCGCGTATTCGAAGCGCTGAAATGGTTCCTTGCCCGACAGCGCGAACGCATCGCCTCCATCCGCCGCATTTACCCCGAACAAACGGGGCAAGCCGTCCTGCCGATGAAAGGCGGGGATTTCACCCTGACGGGACGCGCGGACAGAATCGACGTGATGAAAGACGGCTCGATTTCGATTATCGACTATAAAACGGGAACTTTGCCGACGGAAAAATCCGTTTTGGCGGGCTATTCGCCCCAACTGCCCTTGGAAGCCGAAATCATCCGCCGCCACGGCTTCGCAAACCTGCCGCAGGGCGAAGTCAAAGCACTGGAATACTGGCGTTTGCGCGGGGAAAGCGACGGCGGGCAAATCCGCAAAATTTCCGCCGACGCGGACGAACTGACCGCCGCGGCTTTGGAACGGCTGACCGCGGCGATAGAGGCGTTCGACAATCCCGAAACGCCCTATTTACCGACGCCCGACACCAGCGTTTCGCAAAAGTACAACGATTACGACCACTTGGCGCGGTTTGACGAATGGGCGACCCGCGAAGAAACGGAGGACGACGATGACGACGACGCTTGACCCGAACGAAATCCAGCGTAAAGCGTCCGACCCGACCGCGTCGGCGTGGGTGGCGGCTTCGGCGGGATCGGGCAAAACGAAAGTGCTGTCCGACCGTGTTTTGAACTTGCTGCTGGCGGGGGCAAAGCCCGAACGGATTTTGTGTCTGACCTTTACGCGCACGGCGGCGGCGGAAATGTATAACCGCATCGCCGCGCGTCTGGCGAAATGGGCGACGGCAAGCGACGCCGATTTGGACAAGGAATTGACCGCTTTGGGCGCCAATACCGCCAAAAAAGAAACCGCGCGCCGCCTGTTCGCCGAACTGCTGGACACGGCGGGGGGACTGAAGATTCTGACGATTCACTCGTTTTGTCAATCCCTGTTGAAGCGTTTCCCGCTGGAGGCGGGCGTTTCCCCGCAATTCGACGTGTTGGACGAACCAAGCGCCGCAAAGCTGATTGCCGACGCGCAGGAAAGCGTTTTGAGCAACCCCGATTTTGCCAATGTATTGCAAACCGTCACACTGACGACGAACGAACAGGGATTCCTGGATTCGATGAAAGAGCTTGCCGTTCGCTTGCCCCGTCTGCGCGCCTTTGCCGAAGCGCACCCGACGGCGGAATCCGCGCGCGCGGCGTATGAACAGGCGTTCGATTTGCCCGAAAACGCGACCGAGGACAGCCTGATAAACGATTTCTGCACTTTAAGCGAAACGCGCGAAGCCGACTTGCGCCAAGCCGCCTTGATTCTGGGACACGGCAAAGGGGCAACCGACATCAAAAACGCGGCAATCATTGCCGATTTCGTTATCGGGCGCGCGGCTTTGGACACTTATCTGAACGTGTTTTTAACCAAAACAGGCGAACCACGCAAAGCTTTGGCGCACAAAGACACGGCGGCGGCTGACCCGACAATGCAAACCGAAGCTTTGCGGGCGGCAAAGCTGAAACAGCGTCTGCGCTCCGTCGCCGCCATGCGGGTTTCTTTGGCTTTGCTGCAAATCGGCGCGGCGATTACGCAAAAATACGCCGATTTGAAAGCCGCGCGCGCCGTTTTAGACTATGACGATTTGATTGCAACCGCGCTTGACCTGCTGGAAAAATCGGGCGCGGCGGCATGGGTTCTGTTCAAACTGGACGGCGGCATCGACCACATTTTAATCGACGAAGCGCAGGACACCAGCCCGCTTCAATGGCGCATCGTCAAAGCTTTGGCGGACGAGTTTTTCGCAGGCGAAACCGCGAACAAGGCGCACCGCACTTTGTTCGCCGTGGGCGACCAAAAGCAGTCGATTTTCAGCTTTCAAGGCGCGGTTCCCGAAGAATTCGAAAAAATGCACCGCTTTTTCAAGGATAAAGTGCTGAACGCCGAACAGCGTTGGAACGACGTGCCGATGACGATTTCTTTCCGTTCGTCCCCCGCCGTTATCGAAGCCGTCAACGACGTTTTGAAAAATCCCCTTGCCGCCGACGGCGTGGTTGACGGAAACGACGACGCGACGCATATCGCTTGGCGTAACAAGGCGGGCGGTCTGGTCGAAATCTGGGACGTCGAACAACCCGAACAAGGCGACGCGCAAGCCGTTTACACCAAACCCGTCGAAACCCGCAAAACGGAATCGTCCCCCATGGCGCGCACGGCGGCAAAAATCGCCGCCAAAATCGCCGATATGATTCAAAACAAGGAACGCCTGCCGTCGGGCAAGCCGATAACGGCAGGCGACATTCTGATTCTGGTGCGGCGCAGGAACAGCTTTATCGACTGTCTGACGCGCGAACTGAAATCCCGCAACGTTCCCGTTTCGGGCGCGGACAGGCTGAAAATCACGTCCCACATCGCGGTCAAGGATTTAATGGTCTTGGGCGACTTTTTGCTGATGCCGCAGGACGATTTGGCGCTGGCGACAGTTTTGCGGTCGCCCTTGTGCGGCATATCCCCCGACGATTTGCCCGAATCCGACCGCGCTTTGCCCGATTTGGACGGCGTGTCGGAAAACGACCTGTTCGCTTTGGCGTACGGACGCGGCAGGCAATCCCTGTTCGACCGATTGAAAGCTTATGCGGACAAGCCCGAAACGCCGCTTGGCAAAGCATACGCTTTTCTGTCCGACCTGTTAAACCGCGTGGACACCATGCGCCCGTTCGAGCTTTACGCTTCTGTTCTGGGACGGCTGGGCAGGCAAAAGGCGTTCGTCCGCCGCTTGGGCGTGCAAGCCCTTGACGCGCTGGAGGAGTTTATGAATCTGGCGCTGGACTACGACCGCGCGAACACGCCGTCCTTGCAGCTGTTTTTGCGGGATTTGCGAGCGAATGACGTTGAAATCAAGCGCGACCCCGAACAGACTTTGGACGCCGTGCGGATTATGACCGTTCACGCGTCCAAAGGGTTGGAAGCCCCGATTGTTTTCCTGCCCGACACGCGGCAAAAGAAATTCTTCGCCCCAAAAACGGTGTGGCTGGAAAACGGCGCGCCCGTTTGGATTCCCAAAGCCGACCTGCGCAACGCCGAAGCCGCCGCCGAAATTGAAAAACTGAAAGCCGCCGACGCGCGCGAATACCGCCGACTGCTGTACGTCGCTTTGACCCGCGCGGCGGACAGGCTGTACGTCACAGGCTGGGACAACAAAAAAACGCCCGAAAACAACTGGTACGACTTAATCGCCGACTCCCTGCCCTCGAAAACGCTGTTCGTTCCCGCCGAAGCTGCGCAAGCCGCCGAAACGGCGAAAGAGACAAAAACAGCCACGCCTTTGCCGAACTGGGCGTTTAAAACAACGCCGCCCGCCGAACCGACGCCGCCGAAGCCGCTTGTCCCCTCGAAACCCGAGGGCGAGGAAACCGTTTACGCTTCGCCGCTGTCCGAAAACAGACTGCAGGCGCGCAAACGCGGGACTTTCATCCATAAATTGCTGGAAATCCTGCCGTCCTATCCGCCCGAAAAGCGCAAAACGGCGGCGGAAAAGTTCCTGTCACTCAACCCGATGGAGGACGGGGAAACCGCCGTCGAAAAAGTGTTAAGCGTGCTGGCAAACCCCGAATTTTTCCCGCTGTTCACGCCGAACGCCTTGGCGGAAGTCCCCGTGTCGGGCGTTGTCGGCGACCGCGTCGTCAGCGGGCAAATCGACCGCTTGGCGGTGTCGGAAACGGAAGTCTTGATTGTCGATTACAAAAGCAACCGCGCGATTCCCGACGGTATCGAAAAAACGCCCGCGCAGTATGTCGAACAAATGCGGGCGTACAAATCGGTTTTGGCGCGGATTTATCCCGCAAAGAAAATCCGCTGTTTCCTGCTGTGGACGGAAGCGGCGAAAGTCGCGGACATCACATCGTTGGTTGAATGACGTATCGGACTATTGACCCGCGGGGAAAAGGCACTTATAACTATCGCATCAAACAACGAAAGGGCAAACAACGATGAAAATCATCAACGACAACGAATTTGAAACGGAAATCAAAAACTCCGCCGTTCCCGTATTGGTGGACTTTTACGCGGAATGGTGTTCGCCGTGCCGCCAGCTCAGCCCCGTTTTGGAAGAAGTTTCCAAAGAATTGGGCGACAAGCTGAAAGTCGTCAAAATGAACATTGACGATTCGCCCGAAACGCCGACGAATTTCGGCGTGCGCGGCATCCCGACCCTGATTATGTTCAAAGACGGTCAAGCCGTCGCCACCCATTCGGGCGCAATGACGAAATCCAAGCTCGCCGAATGGGTCAACAGCCAAATGGCGTAAGGAAACCGGTTCCAAACACAAAAAAGCCCTCGAAAGAGGGCTTTTTTAATTTCAATGATAATATCTGCCATTTCTATATGACGGTTGGCGATATTGTGAATTATAATTGTTGTTATAATTCGAATTATATCCGCCGTTATTATAACTATCATAAGATTTCGTACCTGCTTCCCCCGTATAAGGGTTTGTGTTTCCTCTTGTTGACCAGTTATCGCTTCTTGTTCCATTTGCATCAGAACGATAATGCGGTGCTACGTACGTTCCATTTTTACGGTAGTAGCCATTGACATATGTATCCGCTTTTGCTGAATTTACGCCAATGAACACCAACGCAACTAAAATGAAAAACATTCTTGCAAGTTGTTTCATTTCTGAAGATCCTTCCTTTAATGAAAATACCCACCTTTGCAGGTGGGCGGATTTTCAGAAACCGTACCAACATAAAGACGGCTTGGCTTATTCAGCACACAGCCTTATTCGCCAAAATCCGCCCTTTAGGCAGATTTGACGTATAATTTATCAGTCGCCGTACTCGCGGCGACTATGTCGGTAAGGGTTTCTGACGCCCTGCGTTTGCCTTTTTCGCAAACACAAGGATAGCTTATCAAAAGTAGCTTACAAGTGCAAGGATATTGTGATAGGTTATCAAATTTCGCAAAATAACGTATATAAAATTCTTCCAATTCAACTTACGTTAAGG
>CAVCSV010000009.1:1900-66405 GCA_963604715.1 Limosilactobacillus gorillae | reverse complement strand
TCGTCGGCATCGGCGGCGGCATTACGTTTCCGTTCGTCGGCATCGGCGGCGGCATTACCTTCCCGTTTGTCGGCATCGGCGGCGGCATCACGTTCCCGTTCGTCGGCATCGGCGGCGGCATCACATTCCCGTTCGTCGGCATCGGCGGCGGCATTACGTTTCCGTTCGTCGGCATCGGCGGCGGCATTACCTTCCCGTTTGTCGGCATCGGCGGCGGCATCACGTTCCCGTTCGTCGGCATCGGCGGCGGCATCACATTCCCGTTCGTCGGCATCGGCGGCGGCATTACGTTTCCGTTCGTCGGCATCGGCGGCGGCATCACGTTCCCGTTTGTCGGCATCGGCGGCGGCATCGTCATCCCCGACTGCTTCTGCACCTCTGCGTTTTTCGGCTTGCCCGACAAAACGGCGGCAAAATCGGCGCGCATCGCTTTTTTATCCGCGTTTTCTTTTGCAATAGGCGCTTTTTCGTTATTGACTTTCGTCTTGGTGTTCCACAGTCCGTCCAATTCTTCCTGCGTTTTACCGTAAGTCAGCACTTTGCCCAACGCTTTTTTCTGCGCGCGCAAAGTGTTCAAGCGTTTTTCGTACACCGCGCCGTATGCTTCGGATTTATCGTTTCCTTTAAATGAATCCTTTGTATCCGGAGCGTACATATCGCAAATGATTTTCCATTTCGGATCGTCTTCGGGAATTGTCACAACCCCCTGCGGAGAAACCAGCAGCCGCGCTACCAACGGATTGTTTTGAGGGGTCATATGAGCTTCGGCATCATCCCTTGAAGTAGCCTCTGAACTCTTTTTCAACTGATTGTCGTTAAACTTGTCCGTTGCGACATTTTTCATGTCTTCCAACCCGAAATTTCTGGTTACCAGCGTTTTGGACGATGCTTTATAGACGCTGACAAATCCGAAGTTCGCTTTTTTTCCGCTGGGAAGGGTAATGGAGCGTTTGTCCACAAAACCGCTGCCGCCGTTTGCCGAATTGCCTGCCCCCGAATAGCTCATCGCATAATGGGCATTGGGCGAGGCGTAAGTATATCCCGCGCGTCCGATGCGCTGAGTCGGATTCATATAGGACGACATTTCGTCCCCCGCGATAAATGATTGCCCGCGGAAGAAATACTGCACGCCGTTTTCGTTCGCCTTTTCCAAACGTTCTGTAACGGCGGCTTGCGTATCCCCGCGCTGAGCCGCCTGCTTTAACGCCTGCGATATGATTTCGTCGCGAATCTGTTCGCCCGACATGCTGTTATAGTGATTGTATTCTTCGGACGGATAGGTGGTTTGGCTCAGCATATACCGTTTCAGTTCGTTTGCTTTGTCCGCTTTGTTTTCGACACGCTGATCCATTTGTCCCAGCGTCATCGGCGTAATCGCGCCGATAACATTTGCCCCGTTCGTGCTTTGAACGACTTTCAGCGCGTTTTTGATATTGTCGCGCGCATCTTCGGGTTCAAAAAACGGAGTCAGCAATTCGTATCTGGCTTGCGAATCCTGTTCGTGCGTAGAACGGCGAATAACGAACACGGACGGGTCGGCGGCTTTGTCCAAATCTTTGCCGTCGCAGAACACGGTTTTAAAGCCCGCTTTGTTCATGCGGTCGACCAATTCCTGCATTTTGTCGGGTGAAGAAAGCGAAAAAGCCTGTGCACACGCGACGGGTTCCGTCAAATTCTGCATGCCCAGCATCGGCGGCAGTTTAATGGCGCGAACGGCGTTTTCGCCTTGATACAGCTGACGCGCGTAAAGAACATTTCCCGCTTTTGATTGGAAGTTTTGCGCGCTGTTTTCCCGTTCTTCCCGGCAATCGGCGTTCAGCTTGGAATGTAAAGCGTTCGATCTCTCCCGCAATCCTTGCAAATCTGATTGAGTTTGCTTTAAATCCTGCGCCATGGCGGCGATTTTTTTATCAAAAGCGTCGGGGTTTACGGCGGCTTCTTTCAAATCGGCGTCCTTGACCGATTTTAAAAAGCCGTCAACGGTTTGCTTTTCCCGATTGATTTTGCGTTTGTTGAACAAGACCTTGATTTTATCTTTGAACGTTTTGGGTTCGGGCAGTTTTTTGCCTTGACGCAAAGCGGCGCGCACATCGTCCTGCATTGCGGGCGGATACAGCGCGGCAGCGGCTTCAACGCTGTCACAAACAATGCTTGCCGTATTTTTTGCCTGTTCCAAACTGTTCAAAGCCGCCTGGCGTTCATTTTCCTGCGCTGTTTTGCGGATAATTTCGCCGCTTAATTCGGCGTTTTTCTTTTTAAACACACCGTACAATGCGTCGATTTTGTCGTGATAGTTTTTGTTTTCCGCCGCGTACAGTTTGTCCAGTGCCGCATCATCGTCAGCCGCCAGTATATAATCGGTATCGACATAGCGTAAAATCGTGTGTTCGACATTTTCATCAAACGAACGGGCCGTATCCCCGTATTCCGCCTCGCTTGCTTTCAAAGCGGCGGCGCGATCGAATTCGGGCGGAATGTTGTGCAAATCAGACGTGATGTCCTGCCATTCCGGATTTTGCCGTGCAGGGGCGTTTGAAGCGGCTTCATGCCACGGCACGTTTTTGTCCGTTTGCGGCTGCTGTATTTTTTCTGTTCCCTGCAACATATTTTGAATCTCCATCATTTGTTCCCAGTCAACGTGTCCCGCCTTGTAATCGTCGTACAAACCGTGCGGCAAAACAACGCCCGAAGACGTTTGAACATTCACGCCGTTCAACATGGACCGCACTTCGCGTTCCTTCATCAGTTTCTGCGTCAAGTTTTCGGCTCGACCGGCTATATCGTACAAAGACGCCGGAATGTGATTGAAATCGGGCGAACGGACTTCCGCCGCAATTCTGTCGTCGGGCAAAGGTTCCGCCAATCCGAACGACAAGTCCTTGTAACTTTTGACGGCGTCAATGTCCGGTCCGTTTGGTGAAAGGCTACCGATTTTAAAAACCGCCGCTCCGCATTCCACACGCGTCATTGCGTCAATGTCCATTTTTTCGACATCGTCCAAAGTTGCGGCTTGACTGTAAAGAGGGCGATGATAGCGTTTTGCGTAGAAATCCTGCATTCCCGCATCGCTTAAATACCCTTTTACGCCCGCCAGCACACATTCCGATTCGGGTTGCCGCGCCTCCTTGGCGGCGCAGTACGCGTTAAAACCGCTTCTGCTTTCCAGCAATTCATCGTACTCCGCGCCGACTTTTTCCCTGCCCAATTCGTACATATACTGGTATTTGGCAGTATCAGCCGTCGCTTCGCCGATATGTTCGGACAAAATTTGTTCGGACAAACGGGCGTGCGGGCACAGCCATTCCTTGCTGTCGGTTTGATTTTGCACAAAATGCTGGAATTCGTGTGCGAACGTCCCCGCCGCATCATACCCCGTCCCCGAAAGGGCGTTCATATGGATTTCATTGCCGACCGAAGAAAAGAAACCCGCCACCGTAGGATCTTCCCGTCCGTACACCAGCGTCGGACGTTTTTCCAAAGGATAGGATTGAATTCTGGCAACAAGGGTCGGGCTTTCCGCCGCCTTGTCCAAAATCGCCGCCATGCCGCGGATGCTGTCCGCCCCGCCCGCGACGTTGAAATAATCGCTTTCGCCCTTGCCGAAATAAATGCGGCAACGGTCGGGATTGTTTTCATCGGCAATCACGCGAACGTTTTTCAATTCGTCCGCTTGTTGCCGCGGATGCGGATTTTCAAAAGACTGCTTGACGGATTCGGGCATGGGAAAACTCCTTGGCATATAACTCTTCTTAAGATACGCCGTTTTGGAAGCTTTCTCAAGCTTTTTTGTCTAAAAATCAGACGGGCAGTTTACGCACTTTGCTGACGGGCGCGTAGTATTCGTGTTCCAGTTCGTTGTCCAGAATTTCGGCAATCAGCACCTTGTCCTGTTTTTGCAAAGCGGTAACCGCTTTGGGCGACAGGTATTCCAGCAAAA
Organism: Limosilactobacillus gorillae; assembly: GCA_963604715.1. GTDB lineage: Bacteria > Pseudomonadota > Alphaproteobacteria > CAAGCB01 > CAG-977 > UBA2903. Next base: position 62,468 of record CAVCSV010000009.1, on the reverse strand, counting down.
TGGCGCGCTTGCCGTCGCGCATCAGCAGCGCGGATTGATTTCCGTCATAGAAAAAGCGCGGCTGAACGGGCGACCCCGTGCGCGCCCGAATGCAAAGCAACAGTTCGCCGTCTTTGTTCAGCACCACGTCGTACAGTCCTTCCTTTTCGGCCATCGCTTTTTCCTTTGTTTCAAGTTGTTTTCGTCACCGCAAAAAGGCAATGGATTGCCGCGCCCCTGTCGGGGCTCGCAATGACGGCTTTTTTTTCGTCATCGCGAGGAGCCTTTGGCGGCGCGGCGATCCTTTTGCGGCGTTACGCGTCCAGCTTTTGTTTCACCAGCTGGTTGAGCATGGCGGGGTTCGCCTTGCCCTGCGAAGCGCGCATCGTCTGACCGACGAACCAGCCCAACAGCTTGTCCTTGCCGCCTTTGTATTCGGCAACTTTGTCGGGGTTGGCGGCGATTACGTCGTCAATCATCTTTTCGATAGCGGACGTGTCGGTGACCTGCTTCAATCCTTTTTCCGCAACGATTTCGTCGGGGGATTTGCCCTCTTCGACCATAAAGGCGAAAACGTCTTTCGCGATACGCGAAGAAATCGTCCCATCGTTAATCAAATCGACCATGCGACCCAAATTTTCGGGCTTCACAGGGCTTTCGGCAATGGATTTGCCCAGCTTGTTCAATACGGCGAACAAATCGCCCATGATGTAGTTGGCAACCTTTTTCGCGTCATGCCCTTTCGCCGCGGCTTCAAAGTAAGCGGCAATGTCCTTTTCCGCGACCAGCTGCCCCGCATCGTAAGCGGGCAAGCCGTAATCCGCCATAAAGCGCGCTTTTTTCGCGTCGGGCAGTTCGGGCATTTCGCCGCGCAGGCGTTCAATCAAGGCATCGTCCAAACGCAGGGGAATCAAATCGGGGTCGTAGAAATAGCGGTAATCGATTGCCGTTTCTTTTGACCGCATGGTTTTGGTAATGCCTTTGACGGAATCGAATTTGCGGGTTTCCTGAACGACTCTGCCGCCCTCTTCCAGCAATTCGACCTGACGTTTGGCTTCGTATTCAATCGCCTGCATCACGAAACGGATGGAGTTCACGTTTTTGATTTCCGCGCGCGTGCCCAACGGGTCGCCGGGGTGACGGACGGAAACGTTCGCGTCGCAGCGCATTGACCCTTCGTCCATATTGCCGTCGCACGAACCGATATAGCGCACAATCGAACGCAGTTTGCGCAGGTACGCGCCCGCTTCTTCGGGAGAACGGATGTCGGGGCGGGACACGATTTCCATCAAAGCCACACCCGCGCGGTTCAAGTCGACAAACGACTTGCTGGGGTGCTGGTCGTGCATCAGTTTGCCCGCGTCCTGTTCCAAGTGCAGACGCTCGATGCCGATGCGGCGCGTTTCGCCGTTTTCCAAATCGACGTCAATATAGCCGTCGGAAACAATCGGATGATCGGACTGCGAAATCTGATAGCCGTTTGGCAAATCCGCATAGTAGTAGTTTTTGCGCGCGAAAATCGATTTTTTGTTAATCGTCGCGTTCAAACCGAAGCCCGTTTTAATCGCCTGTTCCACGCATTTGTGGTTGACGACGGGCAGCATGCCGGGGAAACCCGCGTCGACAAAGCTGACCTGCGTGTTGGCTTCCGCGCCGAACGCGGTCGCCGCGCCCGAAAACAGTTTCGCGTTGGAAATGACTTCGCAGTGGACTTCCAGTCCGACCACGATTTCCCAATCGCCCGTTTCGCCTTTGATAATATACGACATCTTACTTTCCTCCCACGCGCAAAGGACGAATCGGCATGCCTGCCATGGATTCGATTACGTCGGCGACGCGCAAAATCTTTTCTTCTTCAAAACTGTTGCCGATGACCTGCAAGCCGATGGGCAATCCGTTGACTTCGGACGTTCCCGCGGGAACGCAAACCGACGGCAGCCCCGCCAAAGACGACGGAACCGTAAACACGTCGTACAGCTGCATTTTCAAAGGATCGCTCGTGCTGTCGTCGTCCTTGCCGAACGCCGTTTCGGGCGCGGCGGGCGCCAAAATCACGTCAACCTGTTTGTACGCCTCCGCAAATTCGCGGCACAGCAAGCGGCGGACTTTCTGCGCTTTCAGATAGCAGGTTTCGTAGTAGCCTTCCAACAGGATGCAAGTGCCAATCATAATGCGGCGCTTGACTTCCTTGCCGAAGCCCTCGGTGCGGGTGTTCGTGTACATTTCGTCCAAAGACTTGCCGTCGACGCGCAAACCGTACTTCACCCCGTCGTAGCGGGCGAGGTTCGACGACGCTTCCGCGGGCGCAATCAGATAATAGGTCGGCAAAGCGTACTGTGTGGACGGCAGGGAAATATCGACGATTTCCGCCCCCGCTTCACGCAGTTTCTGCGCCGTTTTTTCCCAAACGTGGCGAACGTCGGCGTTCAATCCCTTGTCGGGGTTGTATTCGCGGGGAATGCCGATGCGCAAGCCTTTGACGTCGCCCGTCAAAGCTTTCGTGTAATCGGGAACGGGAATGTTCAAGGACGTCGAATCCTTGGCGTCAAAGCCCGCCATGGAACCCAGCATAATCGCCGTATCGCGCACCGTACGGGTCATCGTTCCCGCTTGGTCCAGCGACGACGCGAACGCCACCATGCCCCAGCGCGAGCAGCGGCCGTACGTCGGTTTGCACCCGACAATGCCGCAGAACGAAGCGGGCGTGCGGATGGAACCGCCCGTATCCGACCCCGTCGCCGCCATGCACAGCCCCGCCGCAACAGCCGCCGCCGAACCGCCCGACGACCCGCCGGGAATCAGGAATTTGTCGGGGTTGGTTTTGTCTTTGTACGGGTTGCGCACCGCGCCGTACCAACTGGTCAGGTTCGCCGTGCCCATCGCGAATTCGTCCATGTTGGTTTTGCCCAGCATGACGGAACCCTCGTCTTCCAATTTTTGGGAAACGGTCGATTCATAGGGCGGCACAAAGCCGTCCAGAATGTGCGAACAGGCGGTCGTGCGAACGCCTTTGGTGCAATAGAGGTCTTTCATCCCGACGGGAATCCCCTCCATTTTGCCGATTTTTTCGCCTTTGGCGCGGCGGTCGTCGGAACGTTTCGCCCGTTCCAAAGCCACATCGGGCGTTTCGATGACATACGCGTTCAAATCGCGCGCTTTCGCCATTTCGTCCAAGTGAGCCTGCGTCAGCTCCACCGCGGAAAATTCTTTTTTCGCCAAGCCGTCCAAAGCTTCGGCGACTGTCAATTCAACTAAGTCGGTCATTGTTTACTCCACCACTTTGGGAACCAGGAAATAGCCGTCCATCTGATCGGGGGCGTTTGCCAGAATGTCGTCGCGAATCCCGCCGTCGGTGATGACGTCTTCGCGTTCGCGCAAAGCCATGTCGTCAACCACCGAATTCATCGGCAAAACGTCGTCCGTATCGACGTCTTTCAACTGGTCGACCCAGCCCAGAATCTTGGTCAGTTCCCCGACCATTTCGTCCATGTTTTCGTCGGGAATCCGCAAACGCGACAAGATTCCCAACCGCTTGACCATATCCCTGTCGATTGACATAGGTGTACTTGCTCCTGTATTAGTATAAAAAACAACTTTGATGAAAGTATCATTTACGATGACGGACGGCAAGAACATTCCCGTTTTTTCTTTGATTGAATTTCAAAACGCGGTCAAGCGCGGCACGTCGCTGGTCGGACTGGACATCGGCACGAAAACCGTCGGACTGGCGGTGTCCGACACGCTGTGGATGACCGCGACGCCCTTGAAAACCGTTTTCCGCAAAAGCTTTCAATACGATTTGGACTGCATTGCGCAACAACTGAAAGGGCGCGACGTCGGCGCGTTCGTGTCGGGACTGCCTTTGCAAACGGACGGGACTTTGGGAACGCAGGCGCAATACACCCTTGAACAGGCGCAAAAAATCGCCGACGCGTTCGGCAAACCCGTTTATTTCCAAGACGAACGCTATTCCTCCGCCGCCGTCGAACGCACGATGATTGACGCTTACGACATGAGCCGCAAAAAACGCAAAGAAAAGCTGGACGCGGGCGCGGCGGCGTTCATCCTGCAAACGTTTTTGGACAGGATAGCCGTTTAGCCGTCTTGCCCCCTCCGTCAAAAAAAGTCATTCTGACTTTTATGAACACGGAATCGAAAATGCACGGACTGTACAGGTTTATCAAGCGGTTCACTTTGCCGCTGATTGTCGTTTTGTTTTTGGTGTACTGCTTTACGGACAAAGCCCTGTGGACGGATTTCCGCGGCTATGTCAAATCGTTCGGCGCCCCCGCGCGGCAAGCCGTCCTCGCCCTCTTGATGTTTTTGGCGATTTTGTACCTGCTGCGCCTGTTCCGCGGCTGGTTCGTGCCGAAAATTCTGCGCCGTCTGCATTTGCGTCCCGCCGCGCAAGCGTCTTTGACCGCGGCTTTAAGCTATGTTTCCGTGCTTGTCGCTTTGTTGGTCGGTCTGTCCGTGTTCGGCGTCAACCTGCGCAGTTTGGGATTGCTGGTCAGCGCGCTGTCCGTCGGTTTGGGCTTCGGACTGCAGCATATCGTCAACAATTTCATATCGGGCATTTTGATTATGTTTGAACGCCCGTTCCGCATCGGCGACTGGATTGTCGTCAACGACAAAGAAGGCATTGTTTATAAAATCAACATCCGCTCCACCGAATTGGAAACGTTCGACCGCGCTATCGTCATCATCCCGAACGCGGATATCATTTCTGGACAGCTGACGAATTGGACGCTGACCGACGCGGGCGGACGCATTGCCATTGACGTCGGCGTCGGCTATGAATCCGATTTGGAAAAAGTTCTTAAAACCGCGCTTGACATTGCGAAAAGCGACCCGCGCGTTTTGACCGATCCCGCCCCGTCCGCTATTGTAACAGAGTTCGCCGACAGCGCGATAAACATCCGCTTGCGTTGCTATTTGGGCAATATTCTGGAACGGTCGTATGTCAAAAGCGATTTGATGATTCGCCTGCAAAAAGCGTTTGCGGAAAACGGAATCGACATCCCTTTTCCGCAAAGGGTCGTCCAAGTCCAAAAAGATTAGCGTCCCGCCGTTTGAACCGCGGCTTTTAACAAAGCGGGATTGACGGTTTGCGCTTTTCCCCGCACGGGCAGACCGTTTCCGATTGCGCCCAACGCCGCCTTTGTTTCGCTTGACACGGCGACGTTTTCCGCTTTGTCGATAAAGTCGGCGGTCATGTACGGCTTGCCGCCCGACAGACACAGCGCCGCAATGTCCTTGCCCGTTATCCCTTGCGTCAGCGGGTGTTTTTTGGCGTTTGAGGTCAGCTGCAAAACAAATTGTTTTTCATACGCGTCCTGATATTTTTTATAGCCGTACCATGCTTGAAAGCCCGCCTGCATCGCCTTGACCTCATCGCCCGATTTTTCCATTTCGGCGGCATAAGCCTGCGTCATCGGCGTTTGCATTTCTTTTTCGAACAAGGCGGGATTTTTGTCTTTCATCTGGTACGCATAAGCGGCTTGATGCGCGCACGCATCCGCTTCGAACGCGCGATTCAGCTTGATAAAATCGCGCGGGTTCAAAGTATTGATGAATTCGGCGGCGCTGTCCGTTTTTTCGCCCAGCCGCGCCACCTGCAAAACATGCGCGCTTTCATGCACCAAAATCGGGGCAAGGTCGCATTGACGGTGATACGCGTCCAGCTTGACGGTTTTACTTTCGAAATCGCACGCCCCGTTGACCCCCGGCATCACGTCGTACATGAACGTATAGCCTTTGAACGCCGTTTCGTTCATCACTTCGCGTCCGTGCGGCGCGTCATAAACCGTCCGCAGCAGTTCGCCGAAATTTTCCCTGTCCGCCCCGTTCATCGCGAACAGCGACATATTCAGCTTTGACAGACATTCGAAATCGGATTTTCGTTCCGTCATTCAGCACCCCCTGCCCTGCGTGAATTTTGCCAAAACGGCGGCGTTCGAAGCCGTTTTTGCGGGTTCAAGGATTTTTCCGTCCTTGTCGCGCGTCGCCATTTTGTCAACGGACTTGTCAAGTTTGGCGTTCGGAACGGCTTTCGCGTAATCCGCCAAAACAGACTTGATTTCCCGCTTGGCTTCGGCGGTCAGCGCGTTCGGTTTGTCGGAATTCAGATACTCCGCCGTCATGTACGGCTTGCCCCGAAACACGCACAAATCGACAACATCCTTGACAGGGTATTCTTTGGAAAACAAAGTCGGATTTTTCTGCTGTTTGCCGATTTCCGCCATGGCTTTGATGCCGTTGTCCTTGTAGTATTCGTCGTACAAATCGCGGTAATACGGAAAATCGTACCACGATTTGAACGCCGCCTGCATGGCTTTCTTTTCATCACCCGTTTTGTTCAGTTCCGTTTCGTACGCCGTCAGCATCGGATAATCCCGCTTCTGTTCGGCGTACACTTCGGGGGCGATGTCTTTGCATTCGTAAGCGAACGCCGCCTGATGCGCGCAGGCGTCGGCTTCTATCGCTTTGCGCATTCTGTACATGTCGGCGACACGCGTTTGTTCGAAAATCGGCGCGTTTTCCTTTTCCGAAGCGAACTGAATTCCGTGCCGTCCCTCGTGCACGACGGCAACCGCCAAAAAGTTTTTGGAACGCGTCGGGTTCAGCACGATAAGGCGGTCGTCGTAATTGCAGTATCCGCCGAACTGCTTGCCCAAATTCTGAAATTGAATTTTGTATCCCAAATCCGACAGGTTTTCCAACGTTTCGCGCCCGCTGTTTGTTTTGTTCAGCGTTTCCAAAACATCGCCCAACAGCCGTTTTTCATCGGCGGCGGATTTTGCGGACGACGCGGTGAATGTGTTCTGCAAAGTCTGTCGCGCCTGCGCCGCTTTTTCCCCGCAAGCATACTTTTTAAAGGGTTTTTGCAAAAATTTTTTCACCGAATCCAACATTTCAGCGTCCTTTGTTTTGATTCAAAGCCGCAACAACCGCATTCGGCTGACGGCTTGCGGATTTGACGATGCGCATCGTGCCGTCGCGCAAAGCCATTGTGTCGATTGACGTGTCAAGCTTTGCCCCCGCGACGGATTTCGCGTAATCCGCCAGCATGCCCTTGATTTCCTTTGCGTCTTTTTTGGGAACGGAATACGCTTTGTCGGAATTCAAAAATTCCGCCGTCATATAGGGTTTGCCCTGATACACGCACATATTGAGGACGTCCTTGACGGGGTAGTCCTTGGAAAAAAATGTCGGGTCTTTTTCGTCCTTGCCGCAGTCAGCCAGCTGTCCGACAATGTTTTTGTGAAAGTTGTCGTAGTATTGACGGAACGCTTTGTAGTCGTACCACGATTCAAAGCTTGCCCGCATGGCTTTCTTTTCGTCGCCCGACGCTTCCATTTCCTTTTCATAAGCGGTCAGCATGGGATAGCCCGCTTGCTTGAACTGTTTGTAAATTTCGGGGGCTGTTTCTTTGCATTCATAAACAAAGGCGGACTGATGCGCGCAGGCGTCGGCTTCGATGGCTTGACGCATACGGAAAAAATCCGCCGTTTTCGTTTCGTAATAAACGGGCGCATTAGCGGATTGCAAAGACGCTTGAATACCGTGCCGTCCCTCGTGCACCAAAACGTGCGACAAAAATGCGTTGTCGTAATTCGGATTCAAAAAAACCGTTTTTGAATCGGCGTTGCATCTGCCGCCGAAATTACCGACCTCGAATTTGAACTTGTAGCCCAAATCCGCCAAGGATTCCATGGTTTCACGACCGCGCGCGGTTTTCATCACGGGTTCCAGAATGGCGGCGAAAATTTCCTTTTCCTTGCCCGCCTTGCGTTTGGAGGAAGCGACAAAAGCCTTTTGCAACGTTCCCATGGTTTCCTGCGCGTCGCGCCCGCACGCGTAGCTTTTCACGGACGCATCCATAAAGTCGGCAATGGATTTGGACATAGCATTCCCTTTCCCAAGAATCGGTTTTCTGTTACGATACCATATTGCCGAATTTTTACAAGTCTTTTGTCCGATTTTTTGTCCACTACCGCCAAGGGGATGCCGTCCGCACGGGGAAAGTCACCCTTTCCGCATCGTCTTTGCGAGGAGCGGCGAAATCGCGACGTAGCAATCCCAGCCTTACTCGGCAAAAATGCCGCGAATTTTCCGACGGCAAAAAGCGATTCCGACAACGGAATCGCTTCGCCGTAAAAAAGGTTTGCCTCAATCGTCCGCATCGCCGACGGGCGGAGGGGGCGGCGGCATAAATTCGCGACGGTCGCGGTGGTGTTCGGGCTTGCCTTTACCCTCGAACCGACGCATAAATTTCGCGCGTTCCTTTGGCGACATTTTCATAAAGCGTTCAATCATCGCATCCTGCACCTGCACGTCGATTTGGTGACGCGCTTCGTCGGCGGCGGCGAACGCTTCCTTGATTTTATCGGGATTTTCGGTTTTGAACGCGTCGGCGATGGCGCGGTGCGCGTGACGCATTTTGGATTCGTTGTCTTTGAACGCCCGTTTCATCAAATCGAATTCGGGGCGGTGTTCGCCCTTGGGCATAAAGCGGGCGCGTTGAGGGGGAAGCGAACGGCACGGACGGGCGGCGAAATAACCGATGAAGCCGCAGTTCAGCGCCAAAGAAATCCCCAAAACAATCAGCAGTTTTTTATTCATGTCAGAAAGCTCCGTAATTATAAAGGGTGTCCAGATAGGCTGCGGCGTTTTGGTAATCCGCGGCGTTCGCATACGAACCGAAGCAAAAACCGCCGATTAAAAACGCGATGGACAGCCACGCGCAATTTTTAACAAAGAACAGCCACAGTTTCGGGGCGCGTTCCCGCATCGCCCGAATGAAAATTTCGTCGCTCAAGCCCGCCGAATCGGGAACGGCGTATTGATTCAACAGAGCGTCCAACTGCGTATCCGTCAAAGTCATGTTACTTCTCCTTTCCCAGCAAATCTTTCAGCGATTGGCGCGCGCGGAACAGCAAAGCTTCCGTCGCGCCTTGGCTCAGCCCCAGAATTTCCGCGGCGTCCTTGGCTTTCAGATCTTGATAGTAGCACAAGACAAGGGCTTCTTTCTGGCGGGGCGGCAACGATTCGACCGCCTGTCGGATACGGTCGGATTCGCTTTGGGCGATTAACGCCTTTTCGGGCGAATCAGCCGGAGATTCCAACATTTCACCCAGTTCCTCCGTCGGCTTTTCCCGCCGGCGCATATCGATAAAAGCGTTATACGCCACGCGGTACAGCCATGTATCCAGCTTTGCCGTCGGCTGCCACGCCGCTGGATTTTTCCAGACTTTCAAAAAAACGTCCTGCGTCAAATCCCGCGCGTCCGCTTCCGACGCGGTCAACCGCCACGCCAAGCCGAAAACCTTGCGCTCAAAACGGTTCAGCAATTCCCGAAAAGCCGCCGCATCCGCCGCTTTTATGCAATTCATCAAATCCGCGTCGGACAAATCGGTCATTGTTGTTCTCTCTCCGTCAAGCTCTGTTTGTTAAACGGAAGAAAAGGATAAAAACTTACGGAATTATTCTTCGCGACCCGCAAAAAACAAATCGTACGCGTTTTGATAGAATAAACGGTGGATGAGTTCCTGCGCTTCTTCCTCGTCGAAAGCGGAGGCAATCGCCGACTTGACTTCGCTGACGCGGTACGGATAGGTCGCGGGGTCGCCGAACGGTCCCAAAGGAATGTCCGTGCCGAACATCAGATGCGAAATCGTGTCTTCGTCCGCGCGGTTCAAAATCGCGACAATCATTTCGGGGGACAGCCACGACACGTCGGCGTACAGGTTCGCCGTTTCCGATTTAATCGCGGATTGCAGAATGCCCAAAGTATACCAATGGTTCGCGTCGTCGCCCATGCCCAAATGCGCCATAATGGTCGGGACTTCAGGGTATTTCGACGCGGTTTCGTAAATGTACATCGGGTCGGAATAATCGTCCTGCGAATGGAACAAAACGGGCAGACCGTATTCCTGCGCGACTTCCATATACGGTTCGTACTGCGGATCGTTCGCGTTCAGGTGTAGCGTGTTGGGATGCAGTTTGATGCCGTAGATTTCGTCGCCGCGTTCCTCAATCAAATTCGCCAGATTTTCGGCGTCGCCGTAGCCGGGCTGGCCGACAATCAGCGTTTTGAACTTGGGATTTTCGGCGGCGATTTCCAACATTTCAAGGTTGGCTTCGTCTTCGGTGATTTTGGGCGAACCGTCGGGTTTCAAGTCGATGCCGCTCATATTGGAAACCATAATGGCGACGACTTCGTTTTCCTCTTCCTCGCCGTTAATCGACACCGTAAAGGGTTCCGCCATCGCGGCGTTCAAAGCGTCCGCCGTAAAGTCCGCGTTATCCGCGCACCACGTTCCGACATGGGCGTGGGCTTCGATGATTTTGCCGTAATCTTCTTCGTTCATTGACATCATCCTTTAAAAAACTTCGTTGACAAAGGATTTAGTCTTGTTTCGCATTCCAATCAAGCGTTTTTTAGCGGATTTTTTTAGGCGCGTCGTGACGCATGCCGCCGCACATCGAATGGGGCACGCCCGTTGTCGACGGGAACGAAAACGGCAAGCCGAACAAACTTTTCACGGCAAGGAACGCAAAGCCCTGCGCTTCGATGAAATCGCCGTCCCATTTGACGTCGCGCGCGATGTTGACGGGGGCGTTCAGCCGCTGGCGAATCATCCGCATCAAAGTCGGATTGTGCGCTCCGCCGCCGCAAACAATCCAGCGTTTGGGTTCTTCGGGCAGAAAATCGCGCGCTTTGACGACGCATTCCGCGCAAAAAGCCGTCAAAGTCGCCGCGCCGTCCGCAACGCTCAAGCCCTCGGTGTTTTCAGCCAAGCGGGCGGAAAATTCGTCGCGGTCGACGGTTTTGGGCGGCTTTTGGTCGAAATAGGGACGCTTCAGCATTCTTGACACGATTTTTTCGTCAACCGCGCCCGTCGCCGCCATTGCGCCGTCAAAGTCCATGGTCGAACCGTGCTTTTTCATCATCCAATCGTCAATCGGGGCGTTTCCCGGACCCGTGTCGAACGCGACCAGTTCACCGTTTCCGCCTATCCACGTCAAGGTCGAAATTCCGCCGATGTTCAAAACGGCAATCGGCTTTTCCAAATTCTGCGCCAAAGCGGCGTAATAGGACGGCATCAATGGCGCGCCCTGCCCTCCGTTCGCAATGTCGGAATTGCGGAAACGGTTGACGACGCATACGCCCGTTTCGGCGGCAAGCAAATCGCCGTCGCCGATTTGCACGGACAGATGTTCCGCCGCGTTGTGGTAAACGGTTTGCCCGTGAAAGCCGATGACGTCGACATCCTGCGCCCGCAATCCCGCGGAGTCCATCAACTCTTTGGCGACATCGGCGTGAAACAGAGTCAGGCGGCGTTCGATGTCTTTGACTTTTTCGGCGTCGGCTTGCGCGCCTTTGCCCGTAATCGAACGCAAATCCGCGCGCATTTCCATATCGTAGGGGCGATTCAGCGCTTTGCCGAAATCGAACACGTCAACCCCGTCCGTAACCAGCAGGGCGGCGTCCACGCCGTCCATGGATGTTCCGCTCATTAAACCCAGCGCCGTCAAAGGCTTGATGACTTCCATATTTTCCCGTTTCTCTCTTGAGTTTGTAAATCAATGCTGATACAAATCGTACAGAAAAAGGTTTAACAAAATACAAAAGGAATTTAACCGATGCCGTTTAAATCCGAATTGCTGAACATCCTGTCGGAACGCGGATTCGTCAACCAATGCACCAACGAACAGGGCTTTGACGATTATTTGAGCGAGTGCGAAAAATCGGGCAAGCCCGCCGTCGCGTACCTTGGCTCCGACCCGACGGGGGACAGTCTGCACGTCGGACATCTGGTGCCCGTGATGATGATGCGCTGGTTCCAAAAACTGGGCAACAAGCCGCTGATGCTGGTCGGCGGCGCGACCGCGCGAATCGGCGACCCGTCGGGCAAGGACAAACTGCGCCCCTTTATGACCGCCGAAACCATCGCGCACAACGAAGCGGGACTGAAAAAATCCTACTCCAAGTTCATCCGCTTCGACGACACGGCGAACGGCGCGGTCATGGTGGACAACTACGACTGGTTCCGCGACATCAATTATCTGGAATTCCTGCGCGACGTCGGAACATATTACTCCGTCAACCGCATGCTGACCATGGAAAGCGTCAAAGCGCGCTTGGACAGGGAACAGCAGATGTCGTTTTTGGAATTCAACTACCAGCTTTTGCAAGGCTACGATTTCTGCCAGCTTTATAAGCAATACGGCTGCCGCGCGCAAATGGCGGGGTCGGATCAATGGGGCAACATCACGTCGGGAACGGAGCTGGGTCGGCGCAAGTACGACGTCGAACTGTTCGGCTTCACCTGCCCGATTATCACCGATTCGGCGGGCAAGAAAATGGGCAAGTCCGAGGGCAACGCCGTTTGGATTAACGACGAAAAACTGCCGTCTTACGACTATTACCAGTACTTCCGCAACGTCGGCGATGCGGACGTGGGCAAATGCCTGCGCATTTTCACCGATTTGCCGATGGACGAAGTACGCCGTTTGGAAGCTTTGAAAGACAAGGAAATCAACGAAGCCAAGAAAATCCTTGCGTTCGAAGCGACAAAAATCTGCCGCGGACAGGACGCCGCGACAGCCGCCGCCGAAACCGCGCGCAAAACGTTCGAAGAGGGTGCCGCGGGCGGCGATTTGCCCGTTATCGCCTTTACGGAAAATATGCCGCTGACCGAAGCTTTGTTACAGCTGAAACTGGTCGCCAGCAAAGGCGAAGCGAAACGGCTGATTGCGCAAAACGGCGTGAAAATCAACGACGCCGCCGTATCGGGCGACAACATCGTTTTGACCGCCGCAGACGTCAAAGACGGACAAATCAAACTGTCCGTCGGCAAGAAAAAGCACGGATTGGTCAAAGCCTGACAAAAAAAACGACCCCGCGGGAATTCAACGCGGGGTCTTGTTTTATGCCGGCTCAATCGGTTTATTCGGGGATTGTGCCTTTCGTTTCGATAATGTCGTAGCCGTTCACTTTGCCCGATTTGTCGGACAAAACGAATAGGCTTGTCTGTTCGTACACATAGGGGTCTTGAAACAGGGAAACGATTTTTCCCAAAACGGGAAACAGCCAAAAATAACGTCCCGAACCGCTGACTCGGCGATATTCGTAGCAGTCTTTTCCGTTTTTGGCAAAACGCAAATAATGCTTGCCGAACAACGCGTCGGCATCGTCAACCGTTTTGACGTTTTTCATCTGTTCGTTGATTTCAAAGCGGCTGTCGCCCAAACGCACATTGCCCGTTGTCGCACTGCAGGCGGTCAGAAAAAACAAAGCCGTAAACAAAATTTTTTTCATGGAATGTTCCTTTGCTTATTTAACGCTTGCTTTGCGCGCGACGAAATCTTTGCCGAATTGTTTTTTCCACAGGGATTTTTGCTCTGCGGAAATCGCGCTTGATTTGTCGGTCAGTTCGAAATCGTTTACGGTCGCGTCGTCGTTGTCCGTCAGGCTGATTTTCCGTTTTATGAGGTCGAAATGCCCCAAATAAGCAACTTCGCCCGCGCGGACGTCAAACGATATTTTCTTTCCGTTTTCATAGCCTTCGTCCGTTTCAACGTGCGTTGTGACGTAGGTCGTGTTGCCGTACTGTTCCGTAGTTTGGTACACATAAACCAAATACAGGGAATCGACGGTGTAGCGTCCAACGGGCAGCATGGCGGTGTCAAAATCGTTTTTCCCTTTTTTCGTGCTGAGGAAAAAGACATCGTTCGTGTTCTTGTTTTTGATTTTTACCGTATCTGTGTAGTTTTTGCCGAACCAGCCGTCGTCCGAAACATTGTCCGACATCGACAAAATGACAACGCCGCGCGCCCCGTAGTTGAACAATTCGGGCTGAAACTGCTTCGTCGCGCGCAGCAAATCGCCGTCTTGGGGTGTCAAAGGACACGCGCACGCGCCGACAAGCGTCAGCGTCAATAAAACAAAAAATCTTTTTAACATATTTTCCCCTTTGATGCGGTTATATTGAAAACTAACTTAAAAACTGTTCGTCCAGAACGCGGTCTTCCAAATTGTAATCGGGTTCGAACAGCAGGGTGATGCCGATATTTTCGGCTTCCCTGACTGTAACCCGCGACACGTTGCGCAGTTCCGTAAAGTCGGCAACCGCGCTGACGGGACGTTTGTCCTTTTGCCGGATTTCAAACGAAACGGTGACGTGACGCGGCAAAATTGCGCCGTGCCAGCGGCGGGGACGGAACGGACTGATGGGAGTCAGCGCCAAAACATTGGACGTCAAGGGCAAAATCGGACCGTGCGCCGACAGGTTGTACGCCGTACTGCCCGCGGGGGTGGACACCAGCACGCCGTCGCAAATCAAGTCCGCAATTTTTTCCGCGCCGTCGACGCAAATCGAAATGTCGGCGGTCTGACAGCTTTGCCGCAGCAAAGACACTTCGTTCAAGGCAAGGGCTTTAAGCGTTTTGTTTTGATTTTCGGCAATCATTTCCAGCGGGCGCAAAGTAACCCGCCCCGCTTTGTCCAGCCGTTCGGGCAAACCGTCCTCGCGATATTTGTTCAGCAAAAATCCGATACTGCCGCAGTTCATCCCGTAAAACGGAATGCCTTTGCCGATATGTTTGTGCATGGTTTGCAGTAAAAACCCGTCGCCGCCCAAAACGATTAAAGCATCGGCTTTGGCGACGGCTGTCTGTCCGTACAAGGCTTTCAGCTTTTCAGCCGCCGATTGCGCCAATTCAGTTTTATCCGCCAGAAAACAAAGCCGTTTCATTTCTTAACCCTCTTGTGCTATAATCATAGCCGAATTTTTTTGCCGGGGGAATAATTAAAGTGAAAACGGTGATTTTTCTGATTATGATTTTGGCGGCTGTTCCCGCGCGGGCGGAAATCTATTCGCCCGACATGGTGGGAACGGCGCGCAGTTTTTCCGAACAGAAAAACAAATCCGAACGGCGCGCCCCGCCCAAGGAAGCATCCCCCATGCCCGACAAAGACCTGTTGGCGACCGACCCCGTAACGTTCGAAGAATTGCGCCGCTTCGCCCGCGATTGGCGGAAATACTCCCGCTGGCTGAAAGAGGGCAACAACCAGTACAAAGCCGTGGCGTATTTGGGCGTTTCGCGTCGGCTGGACTATCCCGTCGCCGTCGTGCGCTGGGCGGATGAACACGGCTGGGCGGCGGACAGATTCTTTTTGCTGGAACGCAAGTTCCGTTTGACTCTGTCCGTTTTGCGGCAGGAAGAACGCCGCGCCAACCTGACGGGACATTTGCAGCGGCGAATCAACGAAACGCGGATGAATTCTTCGCTTGCACCCGAAAAAAGAAAGCAACTGATGGCGCAGTATTACCGCAACATCCGTGAAGTGCAAAACGCCACGCAGTCCCGCGCGCCCGTGACGCCCGACGAATACGAATTGATAAAGCTTAACAAAACGGCGCTGGAAACGATTTTAAAGGATTAACGCGTGAACAGCGGCGTGTTTTCGCGGTCTTCCGAAACGACCCAGCGGGCGGCGGAATACATTAAAATCCCGATGTACGCCCCCATTGCCGCATCGCTGACAAAACAGTCCGCGGCAATCGGATACGCCGCCGTCATAACCGCGGCAACGCCGATGAACACTTTTTTGAAATTCGGACAATAACCGCCCGCCGCCAAAGCCACCGCCCAGACGCTTTGCACGCCGAAACTGGGAAAAGACGTTTCCGTCAGGCGGAAACGGAACGACGCAAATCCGTACAAATGCATGGTTTCCAAAAATTCGGGCGTATAGCGTCCGACCAGAATGTTGAAAAACACCGTCAGCAGCGACGACATGGACAGCGTCAGCAAAACAAACAGGATTTTCTTTGTTTTCAGAATGTTGCGTTCAAATGCCTCGGTCGTCAGGGACAATCCCGCCGCAATCGTGTACGCCAGCCCGACGGCAATCAAAATCGGAAACCACCAGCCCGACGGATTCAAAGCCGCTACGGTCGTCCACGCGCTTTCGGCACGGTGCGCCAAACGCG
This sequence comes from Limosilactobacillus gorillae, assembly GCA_963604715.1. Taxonomy (GTDB): domain Bacteria; phylum Pseudomonadota; class Alphaproteobacteria; order CAAGCB01; family CAG-977; genus UBA2903. The sequence goes on along the minus strand of CAVCSV010000009.1, from coordinate 46,485 downwards.
CCCGCGCAATCGGTTCGTCCAAAAAAGTGATGAAAAAAGCGCAAAACAGACAAACATAAATGAAGCCTGCCGTGCGCGGCTGTTCTTTGGTGAATTTGACGATGAAGTCACGCGCTTTTATCGCTTTCGGGCGCAGGTTTTCGGGTTTCAGCGCCGTTTTCAGCCGCGCAAGGCGTTCGGATTGCCGAACCTCCGCGGCTTTGCGGGCAATCAAATGCGCCGCAAAGGCGGCTTTTTCTTTGGCTTTTTTCAGCAGTTCATGTGTTTTCATCAAAGGCATCCCGTTTAATTGCGAATCACTATACCATACAAAGCGGGCGCAAGTAATTTAAAAAATTGCACTTTGGGCAAAAGAAATGTAAAATGCGGGACAAGAGGCTGTTTATGAAACAAATGGTGCTGTTTTTGCTGAGTTTTTTCCCCTTGACGGTGGAAGCGTTCGATTCTTCCCGCTATCCGCTGATTGATTTGCGCGCGCGCAGTCAGCGCGGCGGATTGGGTGTCGTGACGGCTCAGCCCGCCGCCGCGCAAAGCGGTGAAACATCCCAGCTGACGGGGACGCCTTTGCAGCCGACGGTTCAACCCTATCCCGTGCCGCCGCCGCAGTATTATACCGCGCCGCCGCCCGTTCAATCCGCACCGTCCAACCCCGCCCGTGAAACGGCAAAGGATTCGGACGATGTCAAAGAGTATCTGAAAAACAATCCGCAGGCTCTTCCCGATGTTTAAAGCCGTTTTTTTGTCCGCTTTGCTGTTTTGTTTCTGTGCCGAAGCGCAAATGGTCGATTTGCGCGCGCGCAGCATGCAAGGCAGGCAGGCGCATCCTCAGGGTGTCGCCGTCCGTCCGAAACCTGTTTATCGGCGCGCCGACGCGCCTCAGTCCGTCGCCGCCGAAAACCAAAAAGCGGAAAACTCCCCCGTTTCGCTTTCCGCCCAATCCGAAACGCAGGGGGGCATCAAACAGACGGGATTGAAAATATTTAAAGAGGAAGACGAGGACAAAGTCCTGAAAATCGATGTCGACAATCCCGAATTCGACAGATTGTCCGACAGACGAAAACAAAACATACTCAGCCGCATTTCTTACGAGGAAAAATAACATGAAAACAAAGGCTTTGATTTTGGCGCTGGCGTTGTGTCCCCTGACGGCGAACGCGTTGTGTTCGGGCGGTTTCGACGGTCCGAAAGGCAAGGATTACGGCTGTTCCGAACTGGGCGGTTTGGGCGATTTGCTGTATGAACGCGACGCGTCGGGCGCGGTCGTGACAAAACGCACGGACGCGCAAATCAAAACTTATGTCGTCGATTTCGTCAAAGACCGCTTTAAAAACCATGGCGTCGTTTTATCCGAAAAAGACGTGAAGGTCGGTGAAAAAACGGTTGTTTTCGACTTGTTCAATCAAAACGGCGACAAAGTGTTCACTTATTCGCTGAACAAGGAAACGGGCGTTCCCGCCAACGAAAGGGAAATCGACGAACATCGTCGGCAGGTGGACGCCACGCGCAAAACGGAGCGCGACGCCTTGATTGACCGAATCAAACGGCTGAAATCGGGACAAAACCGTGCGGCGGACGGAGGATTGAAATGAAAAAAACGTTCTTGCTGCTTTTGGGGCTGACAGGGTGCGCCTATTTTGCCGAAATTCCCGATGACAAATTGCCGCAGACGGTGACGGCGGTCGATTCCGATTTGCTGATTTTAAAAACGGACGACATCCGCGTTGCCGACGTCAAAGAAAAACGGATTGCTTACGAATACAACGACCGCAACATCAAATTGTCGCAGCTGGGCGACCATGCCAAGCGTTTTTGCGCAGGCAAAGGGCGCGATACGATTTTGGTCGACATGCAGCTGACGAACAGGCACAATTTCCGCCGCGCGACGTTCGAATGCCGCGACAAGCCCGTTTTGATTCCCGCGTATTGATTACCACACAAAAGCGGGCAAAACGGCGCGCACCGTGCAATCATGACGCGCCAGCAAATCGGCGACGCGTTCGGCGTCGGGCTGTTGCCCGCGGCTGATGCCCAATTCTTTGGCATGAATGCCGCCCGCGACAAACAGCGCGTCCAATCCCGCCATATTCGCGCCGTGAATGTCCGAAGACAAGGAATCACCTACAACTGCGACACGCGATTTGTCCGACACGTCCAATCCCGACACGCAGTATTCAAAAACGGACGCTTCGGGTTTTCCGTGCCAAAACACGGTTCCCCCCATACTTTGATACTGCGCGGCAATCGCCCCCGCCGCCAGATGCGCAACACCGTCCTTTAAAATAAAGGAATCGGGACAGGCGCAAATCATCGGCAGCCGTCTGGACAGACAGGCTTTGAAAAACGGTTCGTATTTGGACAGCGTGTCCTGCGTGCCGAACGTCCCCGTCAGCAAAATAAAATCCGCGTCGTCGATGTTTTGAACCAAAGCGTATCCCAAATCGGCAAAAGACTGCCAATATCTTTCGGGTCCCAAATGAAAACAGCGCCGCCCCAAATTGTTGAAAAACGGGTCGATTCTGGCGCGCAATTCATGGTAAATGATTTCGCCCGACGTCAAAATGCCGCGGTATTGATAGCGTTTGACGCCCATCCGTTCCAATTTTTTGGCGGTATCCGCGGAACGCGATGCCGTGTTGGACAGGAAAATCACCTGCTTTCCCGCGTCGCTGAGCTGGGACAGCGCGTTGAACACGCCGACGCACAAGCGTTGTTCTTCATACACAACACCCCATAAATCAACGATAAAAGCGTCATACAGCGGCGCAACGTTCCGCAACCCTGCGATATAAGGCACTTCGTTTGTCAAAGGACAATCCTTGAAATTAATAAACGGTTTACTTTCTTATAGCACGGATTCCACGCCGTTCGCAAGGGATGTCTTGCAGGCGTTTAAAGCTTTTCAATTTCGATTGCAGAACGTAAGTGCCGAAATCCTGACGGATGTCGTCCGCAACGCCGTTGTCGTAATACAGGGACGAACTTTCGTACAGCGGCGTTCCGTCGGTTTTTTGTCCTTTGCCCGCGGGAAAAAAGGCAAAATCGAAACGGCGGCTTTTGTTCTTGACGTCGCGATCGGAAACAACGGCGTTCAGGGACATCAGCGCGTCCGCTTTCGTGCCATCGAAAACATAGGACGAAAAGCTTTTTTTGCCCTCTGCGGCGGCATTCAGCCAAGTAACGGTTTGTTCCAAAGGAAACAGGACGGTTTTGGGAAAATCCGCCTGCAAAGCGACGGGATAATCGACGAACAGCCGTTTTTTGCCGTTTTCGCACTGCGCATGTCCCGACAGGTCTTTTCTGTCCCGCCCGTTTTCGCGCACAAAAACGGTGAAATCGAAACGGCAGCCGTCAAGGGTTTCCGTCGTCGTCTGCTTCCAATGCGTCGTTTCGACCCCCGCCAGTTCGCGGCTGACATTCAAAGAAAACACGGTTTCCGTCTGCCACGCATCGCATACTTTTTGCACGCGGTAGCGCATTGTGCCGTCCGCGCCGACAACGCTGTCCGCGCCGCCCGCCGTCGAAGCCAACGAAATTTTATAAACGGCTTCGTGCGATACGGGCGCGGCGATTGCCGTTTTGAAAGCGAACAACAAAATGAACAACAGTCTGAACATGGGGAAAAGACTATGATTTCAATCGGGAAAAGTCAAACGGTAAAAAAAAGCGGAGGAATAATCCTCCGCTTTTTCGCTTTCAGTCGAAAATCAAGCCAGTTTGTGGTCCAATTCGCCCGACTGATAGCGTTTTGCCATATCCGCCAGCGAAATGGGTTTGATTTTGGAAGCATGTCCCGCGGCGCCGAACTGTTCGTAGCGGGCTTCGCAGACTTTCTGCATTTCTTCCATCGCGGGCCCCATGTATTTGCGGACGTCGAATTCGGCGGGTTTCGTCGCAAAGACTTTGCGAATCGCCGCCGTCATCGCCATACGGCAATCGGTGTCGACGTTGACTTTGCGCACGCCGTATTTGATGCCTTCTTGAATTTCTTCGACGGGCACGCCGTAGGTCTGCGGAATCTGACCGCCGAATTCGTTAATCATATCCTGCAATTCCTGCGGGACGGACGACGAACCGTGCATGACCAAATGAACCGTCGGGATTTTGGCGTGGATTTTCTTAATCGTGTCAATCGACAGAATAGCGCCGTCGGGTTTGCGCGTGAATTTGTACGCGCCGTGCGACGTGCCGATGGCGACCGCCAAAGCGTCAATGTTCGTCGCTTTGACGAAATCATAAGCTTCGTCGGGATCGGTCAAGAGTTTCTTCTTGTCGATTGCGCCGTCAAATCCGTGACCGTCTTCCTTTTCGCCCTTGCCCGTTTCCAGCGAACCGATGCAGCCCAGTTCGGCTTCCACGGACGCGCCGATCATGTGCGCGAATTTGGCGACCGTGCCCGACACTTCCGCATTGTAAGCGTGGTCGGCGGGTTTGCCGTCTTTCAGCGAACCGTCCATCATGACGGACGTGTAGCTGTTCGCCAAAGCGGTGACGCAAGTCGCAACGGACGAGCCGTGGTCCTGGTGCAAGCACACGGGGATTTCGGGATACATTTCCGCGGCGGCTTCGACCATGCGGCGAATCATCGGATCGCCCGCATAGGAACGCGCGCCTTTGGACGTCTGCAAAATGACGGGCGAATCGGTTTTCTTCGCCGCCGCCATAACAGCCAAAATCTGTTCCATATTGTTGATGTTGAAAGCCGGCATCCCATAGCCGTATTCCGCGGCATGGTCCAATAACTGGCGTAAGCTGATCATAGACATTTGAGTCGTACTCCTTTGTTAAAAATTACTTTTTCAAGCAGCCCATCGCGGCGGAAGCCACGGCGTTCGGCGTAATGCCGAAGTGTTCGTACAGCTGTTCCGCAGGGGCGGACGCGCCGAACGAACGCATCGCGACAATCGCGCCGTCCAATCCCGTGTATCTTTCCCAACCGAACGCGCCCTGCGATTCGACGGCAACGCGCGGGCAGTCGCCCAACACGGCTTTTTTGTAGGCGGCGTCCTGTTTTTCGAACATTTCCCAGGACGGCATCGAAACGACAACGGCTTTGACGCCCTTTTCCGCCAGCAGGTCTTTGGCTTTGACGGCGATTTCGACTTCGGAACCCGTCGCAATCAAGGTTACGTCGCGCGCGCCTTCGCAGTCGCGGATGACGTATGCGCCTTTGGCGGACAGGTTTTCGGAAACGGATTCGCGCAGCGTCGGCAGGTTCTGGCGCGACAACGCCAAAACGGACGGCGTGTGTTCGGATTCGATTGCCAATTCCCAACATTCAGCCGTTTCAATCACGTCGCAGGGACGGAACACGTTGACGTTCGGAATCGCGCGCATGCTCGCCAGATGTTCAATCGGCTGATGCGTCGGACCGTCTTCGCCGACGCCGATGGAATCGTGCGTCAAAACATAAATCGTGCGGATGCCCATCAGCGCCGCCAAACGCAGGGACGGCTTCAGATAGTCCATGAACACCAGGAACGCACCAGAATACGGAATGAATCCGCCGTGCAGGGCAATGCCGTTCATCGCCGCCGCCATGCCGTGTTCGCGGATGCCGTAGTGCATGTAGTTGCCCGAAAAATCGTCGGGGGTGACGGACACGGACGCTTTGGCGTTCGTCAGGTTGGACGCGGTCAAATCCGCGGAACCGCCCAGCAGTTCGGGAATCGCGGGAACCAGAACGTCCAAAGCCATCTGCGACGCTTTGCGCGTGGCGACTTTGGGTTTGTCGGCAAGCAGCTGTTCCTTGTACGCCTGCATTTTTTCTTTCCAGCCTTTGGGCAGGATGTGGTGCAGAACCGTGCGGTCGAATTCGGCTTTTTTCGCTTCGTCCATGGCGGCAAAGCGGGCTTCCCAAGCTTCGCGGTCGGCTTTTCCGCGAACACCCGCGGCGCGCCATTCGTTCAAAATGTCTTCGGGGACTTCAAACGGAGCGTACTCGAAGCCCAAGCGTTTGCGGGCGGCAAGCAAATCTTCCGCGCCGATGGGCGAACCGTGAACTTTGCTGGTGCCTTCTTTCGCCGCGCCGTAGCCGATAATGGAATGGCAGGCAATCAAAGTCGGCTTGTCGGATTTTTTGGCGCGCGCAATGGCGGCTTCGATTTCTTCGGGGTTGTACGCATCGCATTCGTCCGTGTTCCAGCCGTTCGCTTCAAAGCGTTTGCGCTGATTCGTCGAAGTCGCGACCGACGTCGAACCGTCGATTGTGATTTTGTTGTCGTCCCACAGAACAATCATTTTGTTCAAACGCAAATGACCCGCCAAAGAAATCGCTTCTTCGGAAATACCTTCCATCAAGCAGCCGTCGCCGCAAATGACGTAGGTGTAGTGGTCGACGATTTCCTTGCCGTAACGGGCGGCAAGCAGTTTTTCGGCAATCGCCATGCCGACGGCGGTGGAAATGCCCTGCCCCAAAGGTCCCGTCGTGGTTTCGATTCCTTCCAAATGACCGTATTCGGGGTGTCCCGCGCAACGCGAACCCAGCTGGCGGAAGCTTTTCAGCTGATCCAGAGTCGCCTGTTCGTAGCCTGTCAGATACAGCAGGCTGTACAACAGCATCGAACCGTGTCCCGCGGACAGGATGAAGCGGTCGCGGTCGGCCCAATGCGGAGCTTTCGCGTCGAATTTCAGGAATTTCGTGAACAAAACGGTAGCGACGTCCGCCATGCCCATCGGCATGCCGGGGTGACCCGAATTGGCTTTCTGCACGCCTTCGGCGGCCAGAAAACGGACGGCATTCGCTAAATCTTTATGTGCAACCATGATTTCTCCTTAAAAAAATGAGAGTGTGAAAACGAAATTTTTTCTGTTATAGCACAACTTGTCCGAAACAAAAAATATAAAAGGTTGAGAGTTTGAAAAAAATGTGCCAAAGTGCCGTATCTTTGGACAACAAGGGGGCTTTTCATGGGCAAACTGGTTCAATTCGCGTGCAATGAGTGCGATTTCACGTTTACGGGGAAATTCGGAATCGGCAAAACCGACTTGGCGCTGGGAACGCGGAATTTCGCATCCGAGGAAGAACGCGAAGTCGGCGTGAACTTCAACCAATATATCGTCGACAATCCGCACGAAGTCGACTTTATCCGCGATTTCATCCGCAAACACCGTCCCGTCATTTTGAAAACGTGGGAACATCAGCCCTATGTCTGCCCGCATTGTTTCAGACTCTACAACCGCTTCACCTATCACTTTTTATACAAGGGCGGCGATTTCAAGCCCGACTTCACCTGTTTGGACTGCGGGCGCGCGCTGGTCAAGCTGGATGTGACCAAAGCGATTGTCTGCCCGAAATGCAAGCACGGACAGCTGGACATCACCAAAGCCGAAGAATGGAACTGATATGACGGACAAAACCCCTTTGACGGTATTGCTGGCGTCGCCGCGCGGATTTTGCGCGGGCGTGACGCGCGCCGTGCGGATTGTGTCGCTGGCTTTGCAAAAATTCGGCACGCCCGTTTATGTGCGCCATGAAATCGTGCACAACAAATACGTCGTCGAAAAACTGGCGAGTCAAGGCGCCGTGTTCGTCAACGAACTGGACGAAGTCCCCGACGGCGCGGTCGTCATTTTTTCCGCGCACGGCGTTCCGCTGTCCGTGGTCGAGGAAGCCAAGCGCCGCAATCTGACGACGCTGGACGCGACGTGTCCCTTGGTTGAAAAAGTCCACAAGGAAGCGCTGAAAAACTACCGCGAGGGACGCAAAACCCTGCTTATCGGGCATAAGGGGCATCCCGAAGTCATCGGCACAATGGGACAAATTCCCGAAACGGAAATCAAACTGATTTCCGATGTCGCCGAAATCAAAACGATTCCCGCCGATTGGGCGGACAAGCTGGGCTATGTGACGCAAACGACGCTGTCTTTGGACGAAACGGCGCAAATGCTGGACACTCTGCGCCAAACTTTCCCCGATTTGGTCAAGCCGCACGACAACGACATCTGCTATGCGACGACGAACCGTCAGCGCGCGGTCAAAGCGATTGCCGCCAAATGCGATTTGCTGATGGTCATCGGTTCGCCCAACTCGTCAAACTCCAAGCGTTTGGTCGAAGTCGCGAAAGAAGCGGGATGCACGCGCTCGATTCTGGTGCAAAGAGCGGCGGAAATCGATTGGAAAGAACTGGACGGCGTCAAAGTTTTGGGACTGACCGCGGGGGCTTCCGCGCCCGAGGAATTGGTGACCGAAGTCATTTCCGCCGTATCCGAACATTTCGACATCACGTTGTCCGAACACGTCGAAACCGAGGAAAAAGTCCGCTTTCCCCTGCCGCACAGCCTGACGGACGACTGACATGGCGGTTTACACGCGCGTATCCCGACAGCAGCTTGACGACTTTGTCGCCCGATACGACATCGGGCGCGCGGTGTCGCTGACGGACATTGCGGGCGGAATCGAAAACACGAATTACTTTTTGCGCACCGACCGCGATTTGTATTTGCTGACGATTTACGAAAAGCGTGTCAATCCCGCCGAACTGCCGTTTTTTTTGAATCTGATGACGCATTTGAAGAAAAACGGTTTGTCGTGTCCTTTGCCCGTTTGCGCCAAAGACGGCAACCCTTTGCAGGACTTGGCGGGGAAAAAAGCGTGCGTCACGACGTTTCTGTCGGGACAGTCCGTCAAAAAAATCAAGCCCGAACATTGCCTTGCCCTGGGGCGGGCGATGGCGAAAATGCACGCGGCGGGTGCGGATTTTCCGATGAAGCGCGCCAACGATTTGTCCGTTGCGGGCTGGGAAAAGCTGATTGCAAAAATCGGCGGGCGCGCGAACGAAATCGCGGACGGCTTGTATGACGAGCTTTGCTACGAATTTGAAGACATCGCCGCCAAATGGAAAACGGATTTGCCGACGGGCGTGATTCATGCGGATTTGTTTCCCGACAACGTGTTTTTTACGGATTCGAAACTGTCGGGCATTATCGACTTTTATTTCGCGTGTACGGACATGTACGCCTACGAACTGGCGATTTGCCTGAACGCATGGTGCTTCGAACCGCGGGGGTGGGAACTGAACGCGACAAAATCCGCCTGCTTGATTGCGGGGTACGACCAAATCCGCCCCTTGTCCGACGACGAAAAGCGCGCTTTGCCGCTGTTGGCGCGGGGCAGCGCTTTGCGCTTTTTGCTGACGCGCGCGTATGACTGGCTGAACCGCGACCAGACCGCGCTTGTCACCCCCAAAGACCCGACCGAATACATTAAAAAACTGCGCTTTCACCACGGGGTCAAAAGCTTCGGCGAGTACGGTTTTTTCGGGTAAACCGAAAATCGTTGTTGTCAATGTCCGCTAAATTTGTTAGATAAGAAATAACGCGGTCATGGTGGAATTGGTAGACACGCAAGCTTGAGGTGCTTGTTGCTTAACCGCAGTGGAAGTTCAAGTCTTCTTGGCCGCACCAAACTTCGCCCCCTTTGCGGGGCTTTTTTGTTAGGAATCGCCGATGCCCGAAGTTCACTTTATCTATCCGCCGTCGCCTTTGTTCCAACGCGGCGAGGACCGCTGCCAGTCCAACGTTTCCGCATCGACCGCGACGACGGTTCGCGCCTGCAACGATTTGGGCGAAGGCGCGGCGGTTTTGCGCAATTTGGGCTATGCCGTTTTTGTCAAAGATTATCAAACGGAAGGCTTGACGATTGACGATTTGCTGAACGATTTGGACGGCGCCGACGCGCTGTTTGTCAGCACGACCAACGCGACCGTTTTCGACGATTTGAAAATCGTCCGCACGGTCAAAACGAAATTCCCCAATCTGGTTGTCATTTTGAAAGGCGCGATTTTCTTCGACCCCGAAGACGCCCTTGTCGCTCAGCTGGATTTGACGGATGTCGATTACCTTATCGGCGGGGAATCGGATTTCATCATCGGCGCGCTGATGACGGCGCACTATCGCGGCGGCGCGTATCCCGACGGCATTTTGTATAAAAAGGACGGGCGGTGGCTGAAAACGGATTTTTCCAAATGGCATGAAGACTTGGACGCTTTGCCGTTCCCCGCGCGCGATTTGATGAACAACGCGCTGTACGTCCGCCCCGACACACAGGAACCGCAAGCGACCATCGCAACGTCGCGCGGATGCCCGTCGCGGTGTCTGTTCTGCCTGACGCCGCATATTTCGGGGCGCAAACTGCGCCTGCGTTCGCCCGAAAGCATTTATGCGGAAATGAAAGAGTGCTTCGACAAATACAAAATCCGCAACTTCTTTTTCAAATCGGACACGTTCACTTACGACAAAAACTGGACAATCAAGCTGTGCGATTTGATTTTGCAGTCGGATTTAAAAGGTAAAATCGCATGGGTCGCCAATTCCCGCGTGAACCCGATTGACTTTGAAACGTTGCAAAAGATGAAACAGGCGGGCTGCTGGCTGGTCGCGTTCGGCTTTGAATCGGGCAGTCCCGACACCCTGCAAAAAGCGCGCAAAGGAACGACCGTCGAACAAAACCTTGCCGCCGCGGAAATGGCGAAAAAAGCGGGACTGAAGATTTACGGTTTTTACCTTGTTGGCTTTCCGTGGGAAACAAAGGAACACCTGCGCCAAACGGCAAAGCTGATGAAAAAAATCGATGCCGATTTTGTGGAACTGCACCTTGCCACGCCGTTTTACGGAACGGAACTGTACGATGCGGCAAAACGCGACGGTTTGATTGACGAAACCGTGCTGGGCAAAGATTACTTCAACGCGCCGACCATCGGCACGAATTTTCTGTCCATCAAGGAATTGCAGGATTTCCGTAAAAAAACATTGCTGAAATACCATTTGCGCCCGTCTTACGTTTTGAAAAAACTGACGCAGGCGGCTTTTCATCCGCGCGTGCTGAAAAACTACGCCCGTTTCGGACTGCGTTTGCTGGCAAGCTGCCTGAAACGGTGACAATATCCGAATCGGCTTCAGAAAAATTCCAAATCGCCGACGAAGCCCGATTCTTTGAGCACTTTCAAATGATGCATCAGAGCCTTGATTTTCGGCGTTTTTTCGGCGGACAGACTGCAAATGCCGAAAAACGTCCTTGACGCTTCGTAATCGGGACTGTCCAAACGAATCAAATTCACAACTTCGTGCGCCAGCCAATCATGCAGCAGTCCGATACCGTCGCCCGACTGCACCAGTTTGAAAATCACCGCTTCCGAATCGGATGTCGTATTTAAATGTTTCGCTTTTTTCAGCAACAGACGGCTGAACTCGTCCTCCAAATGCTTTTGCTGAACGCACAAATCGAAATTTTCCAGCAAATCTTCCATATCCCGCGGAATTCCGTGCTGTTCCAGATACGATTCCGACGTGTACAGGTGCATTTTGCTTTCCGATTTGAACAGGATTTTGCCCTTTACTTCGGACGGGATATCACTGACTATCGCCAAATCCACATCGGTCGGATTGACGCGTTTGTCGGTGATGACGTCCAGCCTGATTTTCAAGTGCATGGCATAAAACAGCGACAATTCTTTAAGCAGCCTGTTGCCCAGAAATCCGTCCTCCACGAACACGGTGACATAGCCCGTCAGTTCTTCCGCACCGGCAAACGCCGCCGTGATTTTATCCAGACTTTTGACAATGTTTTCAATGTCCGCATACAGCAAACGCGCGGTGTTTGTCGGTTCGACGCCTTTGGACGAACGGTTCAGCAAAGGCGTGTTCAACTCGGCTTCCAAATCGGAAACGATTTTGGACAGATTGGATTGCTTGATGCCGTTTTTGCGCGCCGCCCCTTGGATTTGTCCCGCGTCGATAACTTCCTTCAACGCGAAAAGCTCCCGCAAAAATGACAGATTGTTTTTGAATGTCGCCATTATTTATATACTCCTTATATAAAAGCGGGGGCTTTTCAAAAAGCTTTTTCCAGTATAGGGTTATCTTATGGTGTTTCAATTTAAGGCGGTTGTCAATCGGAAAGCCTCACGATTGATTGCATTGCGGAGGGGCGATTTGCAGCAAATGACTTTGCACCGCCCGAAACACCTGCCCTACAAACTTTTTTTCGGGACTTAAACGACTCAACCGAAAGTATTGAACGTTTTTTAACGGGCGTTTACAGACACAGGAGAATGAAATGACACGTCCTTTAACTCCCCGACAAATCGAAGTGATGCACTGTTTGGCTCAGGGGATGCCGAACAAAATGATTGCGTACAAAATGGGTATCAGCACATCTACGGTCAAAATCCATTTGAACCGCATTTACACTCAACTGAACATCAACAGCAGACTGCAGGCGCTGCTGTGGATGAGCAACCACGACTTGGTTTGAATTGACGTTTTTTTGTTTTGACGAAGAAAACGCCCTCGATTCGGGGGCGTTTGCCGTTTTATGCGGAAATTCGTTGTTTTTTCGATAAAACGCGGTATACTTTTTGCGGTTTTTCAGCAAAGGATTGGTTGCCATGTCTTTGAATATTGCCGTTGAACACAAATCCGCACACTCCGAAAACACCGCCCGCTTAATCGGCGATTATTTAAAAGGCGCGGTCAAAGCCATGCGCCGGATCGACAGCGCCCGCCGATTTTTCGACCAAACACCAAACCGCAAAGTCGAACACAAGGAAGCGCTGAAATATATGCAAAAGCATCCTTTGCATGTTCAAAATATTGATGCCGCGGAACAGCTGATTGACGGCGCGCAGAAATATTACAAAGCGGAAACCCGCAAAGCGCCCCTGCAGACAAAAATGGATTACGCGGTCGGCGAAACGACTTCCCTTATTTTGAAAGACACCCTGCTCTACGGAGCCGCGGGCGCCGTCGGCGGCTTGATTGCGGCGACAAGCGGCGCTTCACCCGAAGTGATTGCAAAATCGGTCGTTTGCGCCGTCGGTCTGGTCGGTGTTGCGCGGACAGGCTCGGCTTTGGCGAAATTGAATTCCCACAACAAGGAAAAAGCCGAACAGCGTTTCGAATCACTGAGCCGCTATACCGAAGCCAAACAGTCCCTGTTCGTCCTGAAAATGATGAAAAAACAGCTGGCCGCGCTGAAAAGCGCCAAAACAAACGCCGCGGTTCTGTCGTCGCTGAAGCTGAAAGCAAACAACAGATAGTTTTTTTTGCGGGTGCGGGGTTGTCCGTTTGTTTCTTGACAATTTGTCAAAAAATCGATTCAAAGTGCCGTTTTGCACAAAGAAGGGCTTGTACATCTGGACAAACCGTGTTAGAATTTTTGTCAAACAAACCAAGGAAAGGGCAAAATTATGTCTTTGATTATTGTGGCTAAAAACGACAAAAGAATGCAGGATGCCGCGACCAAGCTGAAAGTCGGCATGTACCTGAACGGCTTGATGAAACAGGTGGACGGCGTTCCCAAACAGTATCGCGACGAAGTCGCCGAAGTCTATATGGAAGACCATCCGATGAATTTCGGCGACAAAGCCAAAGCCGTCGAGGAAATCGAAAATCTGCAGGAATTTTACGGCAAGGAAGCCAAAAATACGTCCTTGAAAACCAAAATGCAGGCGGCGTTCGGACACAAAGGCGCGGAAGTCGCGCGCGCTGTCGCTTTGGGCGCGGCGGCGGTTGTCGGCGGCGTAATGGCGGCGCAGGGAATCGAACCGATGGCGGCTCCGACGGTGATATTGGCGGCGGGTGCGCTTTGCACGGGCGCCAATGCGGCGATGATGCCCAAAGCTTCCGAAAAGGAAGCGTCCGACGTGGAAAAATACGGCGACGCCAAGCGCGCTTTGTACGCTTTGAAAAAAATGAAAAAAGTGTTGGCGCCCGAATCTTCTTACAAAAAAGAAGTGCAGGCGTTGTACGCTTCGGGATTGGGCAACCCCGGCGGCATGATTACCGCGCTGAACCTGAAACAAAAAAGCGGACGCTGAGCCGCATCCGCTTTTCGGGAGTGTCGCTATGTCAACCAATACGGCGGAATTCTTTTCCAAAGGAAACGTGAAGAAATTCAAAAACGGCGTGAAAGCCGCTTTTGAACGTCACGCCGTCAAGACATTGGCGGCAACCGCCGTTTTGGCAGGGGCGTTTGCGACATGTTCGGAATGTTCGGTTTCCGATTACGCGGAAATGGAAAAGCCGAAAACGACTTACGCCATCAAGGAAAACGGCGACACGCTTTGCGCCTATCAGGCGATTCCCGTCAGCGAAAAGGCGTATGCCCGTCTGCAAAAGCTGGTAAACAACGCCACCCGTTCGGAAACGGGATGCGCCGTTTTGACGGCTTTGGCAAAGCAGGGAACGACGTTGAGCCTGTATTTGACGGGTTTCAGCACTTACGGCTATTTCAATCCGTCCGAAAACGCGATATGCCTGAACAAATGGGCGTCTGACAGCGAACTGCAAAGCACTTTGATTCACGAAGGGCGGCACGTCATGCAATACGCGTGCGGCGCCAAAGTGACAGAAACGCAGGACATCGCGTCGAACATTATGACGTCGCGACTAAGAGAGGCGGATGCTTACGCCGTGGCAACGCGGTTCGCCTTTGAAATGGACAAAGCGGGCGACGCCAAAGCGTTGAAAGCTTTGAAACGGAACGCATCAGAAATCACGACCGCTTACGCCCGCGCGGAAAGCAAGCACGGAGTCGGTGCGCCGCAAGCAATGAAAGAAGCGATGCTGTCGTGGTTCGACGACAAAGACTATGTCAAGCAATACGACAAAAACGTCGCTTCGGCATGGACGGACGTTATAAAGAAAGACAGCCTGCCCGCTTTGAAGAAATACGGTTCCCGCAAATTCAACGCCGACAGTTTGCTTCAAACGGTCTGCCAATGGGACGGACAATACTATGCGGGAAAAAACGGTGCGCTTTTGAACACGCCGCGGACGGCGTATCTGGACAATGGCGTTCACAAACGGCTGAAAGACGCCGATGCCGTTTTACGCGGCAAAACGGCAGGGGCTGTGTTCGACGTCAGCATGGACAATTTCTTTCCGTTGAAAAACGGCAAAATCGGGCGTAAAACGTATCGACAAGCGGCACAAAAGAATACGGCGTTTGTTGTGAAAAACGCCGCGCGGGGACGTTAGGAGGAACTTGGGATGTCAAATTCGGTTTCGGAATTCCTGTCCAAAGGAAACGTTAAAAAACTCAAAAACGGAATCAAATCCGCTTTCGGGCGGAATTTGCCGAAAACGCTGGTTGCATCTGCGATTTTGGCGGGGGCTTTTGCGGCATGCACCAAACAGGGAACCGCTTCGAACGGCGCGCTGAAACCCAAAACGACCTACGCCGTCAAGGAAAACGGCGATACCCTTTGCGCTTATCAGGCAATTCCCATGAACGACGCCGATTACGCCCGTTTGCAAAAACTGGTCAACGCCGCGACGAAAACCGAATCGGGATGCGAAATCCTGAAAGGGATTGCAAAAGCGGGAACGACTTTGCGTTTGGATTATTCGGGCGAGGACAACTTGGGTTATTTTTTGCCCGACGACAATTCGATTTGCTTGGGCAAACAGCACGGCGACGCGGATTTGCAGTCCGTTTTGATTCACGAAGGCGAACATGCGCTTCAAAATCAACGCGTTCCCCAAAGAACCGGCCGCTACAATTTCGAATCCAATCTGAAAAACATGCGCGTGACGGAAGCCGACGCCATGACCATGCAAACGCTGTTTTCGTTCGAAATGGCTGAAAAAGGCGACAGCGCGGCACTGAAAATGATGGAAATCCGCCACAAAGGCATGGTCGACACTTACGCCGCCGCCAGCGAAAAATACGGCAAAGGCAGTTCACAGGCGTTAAAAGAAACGATGCTCAGCTGGTACGACGACAAAAACTACGTCAAAATCTACGACGAAACTATGGCGGAAGGGCATGCCGAACAAGTCGACGGGACTTTGGGCATTTCCCTGTTGTCCCATTTTTCAAAAACGGCGGATGCGGACGCTCTGCTGGCGGGAACATGCCAATACAAAGGCGTCAAATACGCGGGAACGGACGGCGCATTGCTGAATACGCCGCGCACGGCTTGGCTGAACGTCGAAACGCGCGACAAAATGGCGAACGTCAGCAACAGGCTGGTTTCCAAAACGTTGGGCTTCAACGGCGACGAGAGCGTGGACAATTTCTATATGCGCAAGGACGGCAAAGTGTCCAAACAGACTTACAAACAGATTGTTGCGGCAATGATTGCGCAACAAAAAGCGCAACAGCGTTAAGGAGGCAACAATGTCAAAATCGGTATCCGAATTCTTTTCCAAAAAGGGCGTTAAAAAGTTCGCCAGCGGGCTGCAGGCGTTTACGGAACGTCAGGCGGGAAAAATCATTGCCGCATCTATGGTTTTGGCGGGCGCTTTTGCCGCCAACGCGCACAAAACCAACGATCAGGTCGAACTGAACGGTCCCCGCCATGTAACAGCCTATGCCATAACGGAAAAAGGCGACACGATTTGCTCTTATCAAGCCGAAAAAACGGACAGCGCGTCGTTTGCCCGTTTGCAGGGGCTGGTCAACAACGCGACGAAAAGCAAGACGGGATGCGAGATTCTGAAAAGCATTTCCAAACAAAACACTTTGCTGTCCATGGGCGACGCGGGAGCGAACACGGTCGGCTTCTTCAACCCCGAAGACAATTCGATTTGTTTGAACGAAAATTTCGGCGACGCGATGCTGCAGTCGTGCTTGGTTCACGAAGGAAAGCATTCCGTTCAAAGCTTTTCGCTGGGCAACAGCGTCAACGCAAGCAACACGTTTTACACCAACACGCTGATTTCCCGCGTGATGGAAGCCGACGCCGTCGCGACGCAGACGAAATTTTCCTATGAACTGGCGCAGGTCGGCGACAGCGCGGCGTGGAAATCCATGCAGGCGGAACACAAAGGAATTGCCGACACGTTCGAAGCGGGCGCGAAAAAATACGGCAAGGACAAAAAGAAAACCATGCGCGCTACGATGCTGGCGTGGTACAAGGACAAACCCTATGCGGAACTGTACGATCAATCTTTGGCGCAATTCCATACGAGCTTTGCGGCGAACGCTTCCGATACGCAGATGAAAAACGCGTTCCAAAACGGCATTGACACAAACAAACTGATTCGCGCCGTTTGCCAGCAAGGCGGCAAACCCTATGCGACGGACGGCAATTTGCTGACAACGCCCGAAACGGCGTACCTGTCGCGCGGCATTTACTTTGAAACCAAAGTGGCAAGCAGCGTATTGGAGGGAAAAACGGGACGCAAAGACGTGTCCGCGTCCTTTATGTACCCCGTCGAAAAGGATGGCACGGTTTCGGAACTGACGTATGTTCAGGAAAATCAGGTCAAACTGCAAAAAGCAAAGAACTCCGCGAATAAAATGCCCGTCAACAAACTGGCATTCCAGAAATTGAAAATGGGGCAAGGACGATGAAAACCTTCAAAGCCCGTTTTTCGATATGCTACGCGGACACCGACGCGGGCGGCGTGGTGTATCATTCCCGCTATATCGATATGGCGGAACGCGCACGCATGGAAATGCTGCACGAATTGGGAATTTCCTGCCGCGATTTGGAAAAAGCCGAAAAGCCCTGCGGTTTTATGGTGCACAAGCTTGAAATCGAATACAAACGCCCCGCGTTTTTGGAAGACGACCTGACCGTCGAAACGCAAGTGCTGAAAATCGGCGGCGCGACGTTTGATTTGTTGCAAACCGTCAAACGCGGCGATGAAGCGTTGGTTGAAATCAAAGTGTACGCCCTTGCCGTCGCGGGTGTGGGCAAGCCGACCCGAATCCCTGCGGAGATTCGCGAAAAATTCACCGAATCGATGTAAAAAATAAAACACTCCTTTGCTTTCCGTTAAGGATTATGTCCTAAACTGACGAAAAACGAATCAGTTTGAGGGAGAGCTTTTTATGCAAACCGCTGCTTTGCAAGCCGCCGCGACCAATCTGTCCATGTGGGGATTGTTCATGCAGGCGGACTTTATCGTCAAAACCGTGATTATCGCCCTTGTCATGGCTTCGGTCTGGTCGTGGGCGATTATTTTCGAAAAAGTCATGTTGTTGCGTTCCGCCCGCGAAGACGCGCGCAAATTCGAAACGCAGTTTTGGTCGGGCGGTTCGCTGGACGACATGTTCGACCAGCTGGAAGCCAAACCGTACCGTTTGGACCCGATGAGCGCGATTTTCGTCGCCGCGATGCGCGAATGGCGGCGGTCTTCGGGCGCTTTGACGACGGGCGTTCACGGCACCAGCTTGGGACAGCGCATCGACCGCGTGATGCAGATTACTATGGACCGCGAAATGGACAGAATGGAAAAACGGTTGACGTTTCTGGCGTCCACGGGGTCCGTTTCGCCGTTTATCGGATTGTTCGGCACGGTGTGGGGCATTATGAACAGCTTTCACAACATCGGGGCAAGCTCAAACACGTCTTTGGCGGTCGTCGCGCCCGGAATTGCGGAAGCTTTGTTTGCAACGGCTTTGGGCTTGGTCGCGGCGATTCCCGCCGTTCTGGCGTACAACAAGCTGTCCAGCGACATGGGACGCTACGGCAAAATTCTGGAAAACTTCGCGGGTGAATTTTCGACCATTCTGTCGCGGCGAATCGACGACACCGCCAGCCGTTCCGAAAAACGGAGTGCCGTTTGATGGGGGCTTCGGTTAAATTTTCCAGCCGCGGGCAAAGACAGCGCGCTTCGTTTTCGGAAATCAACGTTACTCCGATGGTGGACGTAATGCTGGTTTTGCTGGTTATCTTTATGGTAACCGCGCCGATGATGACGACGGGCGTGTCCTTGGATTTGCCGCGCGGCGACGGACAGGCGATGGAAGATTCCGACCGCGCCGTCGACATCAGCGTCGACGCCAAATCCAAAATCTATTTGGGCGACGAAGCCGTCAAACCCGACGCTTTGGTCAAACGCGTCAAAGCCATGCAGAAAAGCAATCCCGACTTAAAGGTCGTCATCAGCGGCGACCGCGCGGCGTCATACGGACAGGTCATCGAAGTCATGAGCCTGCTGCGGCTGGCGGGCATTTCCAAAGTCGGTTTGAAAACGGGCGACACGCTCGGCTCGGACGCTTTGGACGACAAACCGAAAAAGAAAAAATAGGACACCGCTTTGAAAATCCGTCAGACCGTCTTGTCGATTTTGCGCCGTCATCCGTATCTGGTCAAACTGATACGGTTCGCGCGCGAACATGCGCCGATGGTGCTGTCGGTCGGTCTGCATTTGTTTGTCGTGATTTTGCTGACGGTCGACTTTCTGTCGGCGGAAGCCAAGGACAAAGTCGTTTCCGTGCCGATGTTCGTCGTCGACCTCGACAAAGTGAAAATCGGGGAAATGACGAACCTGCCGCCCAAATTGGACAAGACGAAAAAAGCGGGCGTTTCGGCGCAGAAATCGGTCAAAACGTCGTCGTACAGCAAAGCGGGCGCTTCGCTGAGCCGCGGCGGATCGGGTTCGGGGGCGAAAGGGTCTTCGGGCGCGCATTTGTCGAACGATTTGAACAACGTTTTGACGAAAGTTACCAAAAAGCAGTCCTCCAAAACCGACGAAGCGGTGGCTTCCATGCTGAACAGTCTGAAAAATTCGGGCACGGGCGGACGCGGCGGCAAAGCGGGTGACGACGACCCGTTCAAAACATTGCTGGCGTCCGTCGACGGCATCAAAAACGGCATGGGCACGGCGGGCGCGGACGCCGCCGACGTCAACCCCGACGAAATTGTAACGGAGGGCATCGAGGGCGGCGCGGGCGGCAGCTATATGCAGGAATTGTCCGTGTCGGAAAAAGACCTTATCGGACTGCGTTTGCGGGAATGCTGGAATATGGACGCGGGCGTGCGCGGCGCGCAGAATATGATTGTCGAAATCCGCGTCTTCCTGTCCAAAGAAGGACGGGTCAAGGATGCGAAAATCCTGAACACGAAACGCTACAACAAAGATTCGGCGTTCCGTTCGGCGGCGGAAAGCGCGCGGCGCGCCGTTTATATATGCGACAGAAAACAGGAAAAATCCCCGTTCGCGATTTTTTCCCAAAATTACGAAGATTCTTACGACGCGTGGAAAACGCTGTTGTTGCGGTTTAATCCTTTTGACGGCGGAGTGGGCTGATGAAAAAGTTTTTGACGGCTGTGTTTTTGTTTTTGGCGTTTGCCTCGTCGGCGCGCGCCGAATTAAGCATCGACATCACGGGGGCGCGTTCCGAACCGATGGCGACGGCGTTGCCCGTTTTTTCGTCGTTTGACAAGAAATCCGCCGATTTCGCGCGCAAAATCACGGGCGTTGTGCAGTCCGATTTGGAAAGTTCGGGTCTGTTTCGGATTTTGGATTCTTTCGCTTATCTGCAAAAATTCAAAAACATCGACGATTCCCCGCGCTTTGTCGACTGGCAGGCGATTTCCGCCGAAGCGCTGATTCAAGGCTCCGTCGAATACATGAACGCCAAGCAAATCAAAATTTCCGTGCGCCTGTGGGACGTTCCCGCGTCGCAGGAAATGTATTCCTCCAGCTTTGAAATCGACGAAAAAGGCTGGCGGCGCGTCGCCCACATCATCGCTGACGCCGTTTACAAGCGCATCACGGGCGAAGACGGCTACTTCGACACGCGCATCGTTTACATCGCCGAAACGGGAACGCCTTTGCGCCGCGTCAAACGGCTGGCGATTATGGATCAGGACGGCGAAAACCACCAATTTTTGACCGACGGCATCAACTTGGTTTTAACGCCGCGCTTTTCGCCGAACATGCAGCAGATTACCTATATGTCCTATTACAAAGACACGCCCCGCGTTTACCTGTTCGACATCGAAACGGGCAAACAGCAGGTCGTCGGCGATTTTCCGGGAATGACGTTTGCCCCGCGCTTTTCCCCCGACGGACACAAGCTGATTATGTCCATGGCGGAAAACGGCAACACGGAAATCTATGAAATGAACCTGGACACCCGCGCCGTCAAACAGCTGACCCGCATGCCGTCGATTGAAACGTCGCCCAGCTATTCGCCCGACGGCAAAAAAATCGTGTTCAGTTCGGACAGAAGCGGCGGACAGCAGCTGTACGTCATGAACGCGGACGGCAAAAACATGCACCGCATCAGTTTCGGCAAAGGGCGTTACGCCACGCCCGTCTGGTCGCCGCGCGGGGATTACATCGCGTTTACGAAAATGGCGGGGGGCAAATTCTATATCGGCGTCATGTTCCCCGACGGCAAAGGCGAACGTTTGGTTGCCGAAGGCTATTTGGTCGAAGGTCCGACATGGTCGCCGAACGGACGTATTCTGATGTATTTCCGTCAGGAAGCGCCCGACAGGCGCGGCATTCCCGGCGCGACGAAAATCTATGCCGTGGACATTACGGGATACAATGAACGCCGTCTGCTGACGCCCGTTGACGCGTCCGATCCCGCGTGGTCGCCCCTGCTGTCGAACCACTGAGGAAAGAATTTAAGCGAAACATAAAAAAAAGGTTGCGAAACAAAACGAAACCTTTTAGATTCTAACCACGATTGTAACATTGTTTTCTATTTGGGAGAATTGTTGATGAAAAAACGTTTAGTTGCCGTTTTGGCTGCGATGGCTCTGGTTTCCGCTTGCGCTTCCACGGACGCCGTTGACGAAGAATCGTCCTCCATGACGACGGTCGGCGCCCCCGCCGAAGCCGCCGAACAGGATCAGGATTTCGTTCAGAACGCCAAAGACCGCGTTTTCTTCGGTTTCGATAAATCGAACTTGAACGAAGAAGCCCGCAACACCCTGAAAGCCCAAGCCGAATGGCTGCAGGCGAACCCTGAAAAGAACATTGTCGTTCAGGGGCACACCGACGACCGCGGTACGCGCGAATACAACATCGCTTTGGGCGAACGCCGCGCCGTTGCCGTTAAAAACTATCTGATTTCCGCCGGTGTCGATGCCGACCGTATCGACGTGATTTCCTACGGCAAAGAACGTCCCGCCGTTATCGGTGCGAACGAAGCCGCTTGGGCTCAGAATCGCCGTGCGGTTACGGTTGTCAAAGACTAATTGACAGCTTATCCGATTTGAAAAAGCACCCTACAATAAGGGTGCTTTTTTTATTGAACAAGGAGGATAAGATGAAAAAAATCGTATTGGGGGCTTTGGGGGCTTTGCTGTTGGTAACGGGATGCGCCCATCGTGAAACAAAATGCGAAGCGTTCAAGGAAACGTTCAAACAAAACAAAGTGATGTTCGCCCAAAACAAGGCGGACTTGACGCCCGAAAGCAAACAGGTGCTGGACAAGCAAATCGCTTGGCTGAAAGAAAACCCGAACAAAAAGGTCATTGTCAAAGGCTATACCGATCCGACGGGTTCCACGACGCACAATATGCAGCTGGGCATGGAACGCGCCGAATCCGTCAAAGCGTACTTTGCGGCAAACGGCATCGACCCGAACCGCGTCAGCGTCGTTTCGTTCGGGGAACAGGATTTGGCATCAACCAAAAATACGCCTCAATCGTGGAAAAAAGACCGACGCGCCATAACGGTCATCGTTACGGAATAAAAAAAATGTAGCGTAAAGAAAGGAGTGCTTTTATAATAAAGCACTCCTTTTTCTATCAGGGTTAAACACAATGAAAATGTTGTTTTGTATGCTTTTGTCCGTTGCCGTGCTGACCCCCGTTTCGGGAAATTGCGCTGGTGTTTCCGATTTGTCCGACAGAATGGACAAACTGGAAAAGTCATTGAAAAATCTGAATAAAAAGCTGTCCAACAACTATGTCGGTTCACCCAAACGCCCCGCAGACGACGGAACGGCGGATGCAATGGTCGTGCGCATTCAGGATTTGGAGGAAAACGTGCGCCAGCTGACGGGCGACGTCGAACGGATGGGGTTTGAACGCGCCGAAGAAACCGAACGCCAAAAACGCGTGCAGGAGGACAACAATCAGCGCTTCATCGATTTGGAAAACCGCCTGAAAGAGGTCGAACAGCAGCTGCGCCAGGCCAACGAAGAAAAAGCGCGCGCCGAAAAAGCGCTGAAAGCCGCCGAAAAACAGCGCAAAGACAAAGAAGCCGCCGCCGTCAAAGCCGAAAAGGACCGAAAAGACAAAATCAAATCGGCTTACGGTAAAAAAGACGCCAAAACTTTGTATAACGAAGCTTTTTCATCCATCAAAAAACAGGATTACAAAAACGCCGAAAAGCAGTTCGAAGCCTTTTTGGAACTGCACCCGAAAAATTCTTTGGCGGGCAATGCGCAGTATTGGCTGGGCGAATCCTATTTCGCGCGCGGACAGTTCGACAAAGCCGCCGTCGCTTTCGCCGAAGGATTCCAGAAATACCGCGACAGTCAGAAAGCCCCCGACAATCTGTTCAAACTGGGGCTGACCATGGCGCGTATGAACAAAAAAGAAGAAGCCTGCATCGCGTTTAAAAACTTTTCGACCGAATATCCCAAAGTGTCCGACAGCATGACCAAACGGCTGCAAAAGGAAATGTCCAAAATTTCATGCCGCTGATTCCCGATTTATTCGCCCGCGCGATGACGGCGTTCGGCGTCCGAAGCGGCGACGCTTTGGCGGTTGCCGTATCGGGCGGCGCGGACAGCATGGCTTTGTTGAAAGCCGCCGTCGATTTCGGAAAACAAAACGGCAATCGGGTAGTCGCGCTGACCGTCAATCACGGCTTGCGTCCCGAATCCGCCGCAGAAGCGCGACAGGTTGCCGATTGGGCGCACGCTTTGGGTGTTGAAGCCGAAATTCTGATTTGGCAAGGCGAAAAACCGCAGACAGGCATAGAACAGGCGGCGCGCAATCACCGTTACGCTTTGCTGTTCGACGCGTGCCGTCGGCTGAAAATCCGCAATCTGCTGTTGGGACATCACAAGCGCGACCAAGCCGAAACATTCTTGATGCGGCAGGCACGGCACAGCGGCGAAATCGGGCTGGCGGGCATGTCGGCAGTGAAAAGCTTTGCGTTCGGCAGAATGTTGCGCCCTTTTTTGGGGGTTGAACCGTCCGAATTGCGGACATTTGCGCATGAAAACGGCTTGTCTTGGGTGGAAGACCCGACCAACGCGACAACGCAGTTCGAACGCGGGCGGTTGCGGCAAACCGTATCGGCGGAAACTCTGGAAAACGCTTTCCGTCAAACGGTGCTTTACGGAAAAAAACGCCGTGTTTTGGAAGAACAAACCGCCGATTTTTACCGCCGTTTTTTAACGCTGTCCCCTATGGGGTACGCCCTTTTGCCGCAGGATGCCTTTAAAACGGAAAATCCCGTTTTGCCGTATGCGCTGGGCGAGATTTTGCGTGTCGTCGCAAACGCCCCTTACGCCCCCGACGCCGCAGCTCTTGACGCTTTGATTTTCCACATCAAAAATGATTTTCACGGGTGTACTTTGGGCGGCTGCCGCATTGCCCCCTGCTTTAAAAAGCAAATCCTGATTTGGCGCGAGGAACGCTCTTTGCCGCCCGCGGCTTCGTTTGACAAAACGGGCTTTGCGTACTGGGGCGGATTTGCGGTTTCCGTGTCGGGCGCCCCGCTTGAAAACCTTGCCGTCGGCGCGCTGAACCGCCCGATGAAAACCGAAATCGGCATCCCCAAAAGGATAGTTCCGACCCTGCCCGCGATTTTTGAAAACGAAAAGCTTTGTATTGTCCCGCATTTGGGGTATAAACAGAATCAAATGTCTTGTCAGGCGGTATTCGCGCCCGCGTACCCTTTGGTGCAAACGGCGGAATGGACGCCGCCCTTAACGGTTTGAGGTTGATTTGAACAAAAATATAGTTGTTTGGCTGATTGTCGGCGTATTGCTGTTTACCCTGTACGATTCGTATTCGGGCGGCTCGGTCAGCCGTGCCGCGGCGCCGCTGGCTTTTTCCGAATTCACGCAGCAGGTGCAGGACGGCAAGGTGCAGGAAGTCGTCCTGCAGGGCAACAAAATCGCGGGACAACTGACAGACGGGCGCAAGTTCGCTTTGTACGCCCCCGAAGACGCGGGATTGGTTCCGTTGCTGCTGGAAAAGAACGTGCGCGTTACCGCCGTTCCTTTGGAGGGCGAAAGCTCGTTCTGGGCTGGGATTGTATACTGGTTGCCGTTTATTTTGTTCATCGGCGTATGGGTGTTCTTTATGCGCCAAATGGCGGCGGGAAACGGCAAGGCAATGAGCTTCGGCAAATCCCGCGCCCGTATGATAGAGGGACAGGGAAAAGTCACGTTCGCCGATGTCGCGGGCATTGACGAAGCCAAAGAGGATTTGGTCGAAATCGTCGATTATTTGAAAGACCCCGAACGGTTCCAGCGTTTGGGCGGCAAAATCCCCCGCGGCGTTTTGCTGGTCGGTCCTCCGGGAACGGGGAAAACGTTGCTGGCGAAAGCGATTGCGGGCGAGGCGAACGTGCCGTTCTTTACGATTTCGGGTTCCGATTTCGTCGAAATGTTCGTCGGCGTCGGCGCGTCGCGCGTGCGCGATATGTTCGAACAAGCCAAAAAACACGCGCCGTGTTTGGTCTTTATTGACGAAATCGACGCGGTCGGTCGTCACCGCGGCGCGGGATTGGGCGGCGGCAACGACGAACGCGAACAGACGCTGAACCAGCTGCTGGTCGAAATGGACGGTTTCGACACGAACGAAGCGGTGATTTTGATTGCCGCGACGAACCGTCCCGATGTGCTTGACCCCGCTTTGTTGCGCCCCGGACGTTTCGACCGTCAGGTCGTCGTGCCGAATCCCGATTTGGCGGGACGCGAAAAAATCTTGCTGGTTCATATGAAAAAAAGCCCGATGGGTCCCGATGTCGATGCGAAAAAAATTGCGCGCGGCACCCCCGGATTTTCGGGCGCGGATTTGGCGAACCTGGTCAACGAAGCGGCTTTGCTGGCGGCGCGCCGCAACAAGCGCGTGGTCACCATGGCGGAATTCGAATACGCCAAGGACAAAGTCATGATGGGCGCGGAACGCAAATCCCACATTATGACCGAGGACGACAAGAAACTGACCGCTTATCACGAAGCGGGACACGCGCTGATGATGCTGGAATCCCCGCATTCCGACCCGCTGCACAAAGTCACCATCATTCCGCGCGGCAGGGCGCTGGGCGTTACCATGTCTTTGCCGACGGACGACAAGGATTCGCGGTCGTACATCTACTTGAAAGAACGCATGGGCATCTGTTTCGGCGGGCGCGTGGCGGAGGAAATGATTTTCGGCGCGGAAAACGTATCAACGGGCGCGTCGCAGGATATCCGCGTTGCGACGAACATTGCGCGTAGCATGGTCACCCAATGGGGCATGAACAAGGAAATCGGTCCCATTGCGGTCGAAGAACCTGACGGCGAGGTGTTTTTGGGCTATTCGATTTCCCAACGCAAAAACGTTTCCGAAGAACTGGCGGCGCGCGTCGACGCGGAAATCAAGGCGTTGATTGACGAAGCGTATACGCATTGCCAATCGGTTCTGCACGAAAAGCGCGACGAACTGGAACGCATTGCTCAAGGGCTTTTGGAATACGAAACGCTGACGGCGGACGAGGTTCACGCTTTGATAAAAGGCGAAAAAATCTCCCGCGAGGAAGAGGGCGTTCACATCTCGGCGCGTTCGACCGTTCCCGTAACGGACGACGACGAAGCGTCCGAATAAATTGTAACCAAAAGTGTATTGAGCTTTCGGTCGTGTTTGCTTAAAACAAAGCAAATTCGACCGTAAAAGGAGTTTTATTATGGCAGTACGCAAATTGTTCGGCACGGACGGGGTTCGGGGCAAAGCCAACCAATACCCGATGACGGCTGAAATCGCTTTGAAATTGGGCATTGCGGCGGGGTCTTTGTTCAAAAAAGGCGAACACCGCTGCCGCGTCGTTATCGGCAAAGACACCCGTTTGTCGGGTTATATGATTGAAACCGCGCTGACGTCGGGCTTTACCGCCGTCGGCATGGACGTTTTGCTGCTGGGCCCCATGCCCACCCCCGCCGTGGCGATGCTGACCCGTTCGATGCGCGCCGATTTGGGCGTGGTGATTTCGGCATCGCACAATCCCTACGAAGACAACGGCATCAAATTTTTCGGTCCCGACGGCTACAAGCTGTCCGACGAAACCGAATTGGAAATCGAATCCCGCGTGCTGGGCAACATTGACGACTATTTGGCGCCGTCGTCGCAAATCGGTCAAGCCAAACGGCTGGATGACGCCATCGGACGCTATATCGAATACGCCAAACAGACGTTCCCGCGCGGCAAAACGCTTGAAGGATTGAAAGTCGTTCTGGACTGCGCGAACGGCGCGTCCTACCGCGTCGCGCCGACCGTTTTGTACGAACTGGGCGCGGAAGTCGTCGCTATCGGCGTTGAACCCGACGGACGCAACATCAACGACAACTGCGGCGCGGTGCATACCGACCGCATGTGCGACGAAGTCGTCAAACACGGCGCGGACATCGGCATTGCTTTGGACGGCGACGCCGACCGCTTGATTGTCTGCGACGAAAAGGGACAAGTCATCGACGGCGACCAAATTTTAGCTCTGGTCAGCCGCGAATGGAAACAGGCGGGCATTCTGAAAGGCAACGGCGTGGTTACGACCGTGATGTCGAACTTGGGATTGGAACGCTATTTGAAAGCCAACGGCATGAACCACATCCGCACGAAAGTCGGCGACCGCTACGTCGTCGAAAAAATGCGCGAAGACGGCTACAATCTGGGCGGCGAACAGTCGGGACACTTGATTTTGGGCGAACATTCGACGACGGGCGACGGATTGGTCGCGGCGTTGCAGGTTTGCGCCGCCGTGTTGAAAGAAAAACGCCCCGTCAGCGAAGTCATGCACCTGTTCGAACCCGTGCCGCAACTGTTGAAAAACGTCCGCCTGTCGGACAGAACGCTTGCCAAAACCGCTTTGGAAAGCGACAGCTTGAAAATCGTCATCGACAAAACGGAACGCACGCTGGGCGACAGCGGTCGTCTGCTGATTCGCGCGTCGGGGACGGAACCCCTTATCCGCATTATGCTTGAGGGCGAAAACCGCGACCAAATCAAAGCCATGGCGGACGAAATCGCCGACGCTTTGATGGCTGAAGTCGCCGCTTTGGAAGCCCGCTGAAAGGATTGAAATGAAACCCGAAACAAAACCCCGCTGCCCGAATTTTTCATCGGGTCCCTGCGCCAAACGTCCGAATTGGGATGCCAAAAATCTGTTTTTGGGCGATTTGGGGCGGTCGCACCGTTCCGCTTTGGGGCATGAACGGCTGAAACTCGCCATCGATTTGATGAAAGAAGTGCTGGAAATTCCCGAATCTTACCGCGTCGGTATTATGCCCGCGTCGGACACAGGTGCGGTGGAAGCCGCCCTGTGGTCTTTGCTGGGACCGCGTGGAATCGACGTGTTTTCATGGGAAACGTTCGGCAAAGGTTGGGGGGTGGACATCACCAAACAGCTGAAGCTGACCGATGTGCGCATCTTTGATGCGCCCTACGGCAAACTGCCCGATTTGTCCCAAGCCGACAAAGACCGCGATATTGTGTTTGCGTGGAACGGTACGACATCGGGCGTTTGCGTTCCGAACGGCGATTGGATTGCCGACGACCGCAAGGGCTTGACGATTTGCGACGCGACCTCCGCCGCTTTTGCCATGGAATTGCCGTGGAACAAGCTGGACGTTGTCACCTTTTCGTGGCAGAAAGCGCTGGGCGGCGAAGCGGCGCACGGTGTTCTGGTGCTGAGCCCCCATGCCGTCGAACGCTTGGAAAGCTATGCCCCCGCGTGGCCGATGCCCAAGATTTTCCGTATGAAAAAGGACGGCAAAATCAACGAAGGCATTTTTATAGGCGACACGATTAACACGCCGTCCATGCTTTGCGTCGAAGACATCATCGACGCCCTGAACTGGGGCAAATCCGTCGGCGGGTTAAAAGGCTTGATTGCGCGGTCGATGAACAATTTCAAAGTCTTGGAAAAATTCGTCGCCGCTTCGGATTGGGCGGATTTTCTGGCGGACAAGGCGGAATACCGTTCCAACACTTCCGTTTGTCTGAAAATCAAAGCGCCGTGGTTTGCGGAACTGTCCGCGGACGGCCAAAAGGCGTTTTGCAAAAAAATGGTCAAACTGCTGGGCGACGAAGGCGCGGCGTATGACTGCGGTTCGTACAAGGACGCGCCCGCGGGATTGCGCGTGTGGTGCGGCGCGACGGTCGAAGCGACAGACGTTGAAAAACTGTGCGCTTGGCTGGATTGGGCGTACCAAACGGCGAAAAACGGACAATGAAGCAAAAGTCCCCCCGAAAAGGGGGGCTTTTTTTATGAAAAAGGGCGGAAATGCAACCTTTTTGATTGACGAGGTTAAAAAGATTGTTTTAAAATCCGCAGTAGATTCGAAACAACGGATCGAAGTTAATCTTTAATTTTTTAGAGGGAGTCCTCAAGTGAATAAAAATGATCTCGTAGCTGAAGTAGCTAAAAACACCGGTTTGTCCAAAACGGATGCCGCCAAATCCGTCGACGCTTTTTTGAACGCTGTTGAAGGCGCTCTGAAAAAAGGCGACGAAGTCCGTTTGGTCGGCTTTGGCACGTTCAGCATTGCCACGCGCGCTGCGACCGAAGGCCGCAACCCCCGCACGGGCGCCAAAATCAACATTCCGGCTTCCAAACAGCCGAAATTCAAAGCCGGCAAAGGCTTGAAGGACGCCGTGAACTAAGCTGTTCACAGTTAAAAAAAACGGGCGGTTTGCCGATGGCAAGCCGCTTGTTTTTTTATGTCGTGCTTGTCCGTTTTTCCTTTTTGTGATACAAAAGGAAAATCAGGAGCGAAAACCATGGAACACACGCCGCCGCGCTGGGATTTGACCCCGCTGTATCAATCAATCGACGATCCGCAAATCGGCAAAGATTTGTCCGCCGCCGCCATGCAGGCGCGCCGATTCGCCTTGCGCGGTCAGGGAAAAATCGCCGCCATGCGCCCCGCGGATTTCGGCAAGATGATTGCCGATTATGACAAGCTGAACGCCAAAACCGATAAACTCGACGCTTTTTCGGAAATGGTTTACACGGCGGATATGTCCGACAAACGCAACATCGCTTTTTACGAAAAAACGCAGGCGCGGACGAACGGCATTTTGGGCAAAACGGATTTTTTCGAATCCGAAATCGCCGATTTGCCCGATGAAGCCCTGAACCGCCTGATGACGGACAAAACGGCGCAAAAGTACGGTTTTTGGATTGAACGGGTGCGCGCGGACAGGGTGGATTTGGACGCCAAGGCTTTGGCGCGGCTGGATAAAAACGCCGACGAAACCCGAAAAGCCCTGATGCTGTACGACAAAACCGCAAACGAAATTGACTTTACGCTGAACGGCAAAAAAGCAACGGCAAACGATTTGTACGCCATGGCGTATTCCGCCGACGAAACAGAACGGTACAAAGCGGGATTAGCGATGAACGACGGCTACAAAAGCAAAGCCGGCATCTTTGCTTCGGTCGTCAACACCGTTGCCCGAAACAAAGCGTTTTCCGACGAAGCACAAGGCTTCAAATCCCCCGTCGAATCGCGCAACAAATCAAACCAAGTCGACAACCGCGTTGTCGCCGCTCTGGTATCCTCCGTCGACGAAGCCGCCCCGTCCGTCGCGCACCGTTATTATGCGCTCAAGGCAAAATGGGCGGGTCGCGACAAAATCGGCTATTGGGACAGAAACGCGCCCGCCGCTGGCATCAAACCGCGCCGCTATACGTTTGACGAAGCCAAGGACATCGTGCTGTCGGCTTACGATTCTTTCGACAAGGAAATGGGCGACATCGCGCGCGGATTCTTTGACGAAAAACGTATTGACGCCGAACCCCGCCCGAACAAGGAACCGGGGGAATACGCAATGCCGATTGTCAACGGCAAGCCGTATATCAAAATGAGCTTTGGCGGAACGACGAACGACGTTTTGGCTTTGGCGCACGAATTGGGACACGGCATCCACTACGAACTGGCAAAAAAACAAGGTTCGCTTGGAATGCAAATGCCCGTAACGACAGAGGAAACCGCCTCGATTTTCGGAGAAATGCTGACGTTCGATACATTGTTGAAACGTGAAAAAGACCCGAAACAGCGTTTTGCTTTGCTGTCGGACAAAATGAACCGCGTCATGCTGACAACGTTCCGCCAAATCGCCCTGCACCATTACGAGGAAGACATTCATACCGCCGTTCGGGAAAAGGGCGCGATTTCCGTTCCCGAAATCAACAACGCTTGGATGACCGCCCAACAAAAAATGACGGGTCCCGCCGTGATTAACGACGAACGGTCGTCGTCGTGCTGGGCGGATGTGCCGCATTTGCTGAAAACGCCGTTTTATGTGTACGGTTATGCTTACGGGGAATGTATGACTTCGTCGCTGTATCAGGTATACAAAGACGGCAAAATCGCGGACTTTCCCAAAAAATACAAGGAAATGCTTGCCAAAGGTTCAACCGAACGTCCCGATAAACTGCTTCAGCCGTTCGGACTGGACGTTTCCAAACCCGATTTTTGGAAACAGGGGTTGAGCATGATGAAAGGCTACGTCGACAAACTGGAACAGCTGACGCCAAGCATGACGCAAACAAAGACCGCCGCCCTGCTGAAACAATCCAAAACGGCGGGCAGATAAAGGAAGCAATCGTATCATTTTAACGGTCGAATCGTATCATTTTTGAAACGATTGCGCGAGTCTTGCCCCGTTGGGAAAAGAAAGGCTCGGATTTCTCCGAGCCTTTTTGTTTTAGTAATCTTCTTCGGCGCTTGATGTTTTTGTTACCATCGAAAACGCTTCCGCAACCGCGTCTTCTTTCAGTGTCAGGCGGAAGTCCTCACCGAACGCCGCCAAGACCGTGTTGGCGCGTTCCTCCGCCGCTTCGTTTGTCAAAGCACGGCGCGTTTTGTCGACGCCCAGCAAATCCGTTTCGGGGTCGACGGGAACGGCTTTGATTGATTTGGCAACAATGTATTTGCCGTCCGCAGGGGTCGAGGACACCGCCCCGACGGGTTGCGTAAACAGCGCATAGCGGATGATTTGCGGCAGCTTTGCGTCAAAACGTCCGACTTCGGGCATCTGTTCATAGGAAACATTTTTCGTTTTGGCAACCAAAGCGGCCTTTTCGCCCTTTTCCAAACGTTCCTTGACGGATTGAGCCAGCTTGCGCGCCTCGGCTTTCCGCGCGTCCGCCGTCCAGGCGGCGACCACTTCGGCTTTGGCGGCTTCAAGGCTTTTCACCGCGGGTTCGACAACGGCGTCGACGCGCACGACATAGTAAGCGTCGCCCTCTTCTATCATCGGGGAAACCTGCCCTTTGTCGCTCATAAACGCGACGGCAAGAACGCTTTTGGGCAAATCGACGGCTTTGCCGTTTTCGTCCGTTCCCGTCGAATCGACGTGCTTATATTTTTTAACGCTCAGCCCTTCGGAAACGGCAACGTCTTCCAACGATTCGCCCGCACCCAAACGGTCGTCCAAAGCCACCGAACGTTCCGTCATCGTGTCGAACGCCAAAGCGGCTTTCATCTTGGATTCCAGTTCGTTTTTGACTTCGGCGAAAGATTTTTCGATTTTGGGCGTGATTTTGTTCACGCGCAAAATCTGCCAGCCGAAAGACGTCTGCACGGGACCGACGATTGCGCCTTTTTTGGCGGCAAAGACCGCGTCCGACCAATCGCCCGTCGCGGTCGACGGCGTGATGTCGCCCAATTTCGTTTGTTCGGGCGTCTGTTTGGCGACGTCTTTGGCGACCTGTTCAAAAGATTTTCCCGCCTTCAAAGCGTTTTCGGCGGCTTTCGCCTCGTCCTCGGACACAAACAGCATCTGGTCGACGTCGCGGATTTCCTCGACGGTATACGCGTCTTTGTTTTCCGCAAAGGCCTCCTGCAGTTCTTCGTTCGTGATTTTGATTTTCGCCGCCACGTCGTCGACCGTCAAAGCCATGACGGAAACCGAACGGTATTCGGGGGCGATTAAATCGTCCGTCATGCTTTCGTACGTCGCCTGCAATTCGTCGGCGGTCGGCTTTTTCGCGATTTTGATTTTCGCGGGGTCGATTGTGAACACGTCGACAACGCGTTTGTCGCCGTACAAGCGGTACATCATTTTGGCGATGTCGCGCGGAACGACGGCGGACGCCCTGACCGCGTCCAGCAGCTGATCCGATTTCAGCTGCAAAAACATTTCGGAAATGAATTGACGTTCCGTTTTACCCGTGTTTTGCAGGTATTCGTTAAAGACGTTCATGCTGAATTCGCCGTCATAGCCCGAAAACGCCGCCATGTTGCGCACGGTTTCGCGCACGTCGTCCTCGGACACCGTCAAGCGCATGGTGTCGACGACGCGTTCCAGCACGGCGCGCGACACCAGTTCGTTCAGCGTGCGCATCGGCAGACCGCTTTCGTTCGCGGCGGCTTGGGAAAATTCCCCGTTCGACAAGCGGCGCAACATTTCGATACTGCGGTTGTATTCGTTCAAAAAGTCCTGAATGGTCAGCGCTTTCCCTTTCAACGTCGCCACGGGGCGGTTGCGGATGCGCATTTCGCTCATCCCTTGGATGCCGAACAAAGACATAAAACTCAGCGCCGTCAGAATCAAAATGCCCTTGACCAGCCAGCTGTCTTTTTTATCACGGAAAAATTTTAACATCGGATTATCCTTTAACGGTATAAAGTTACGCCGATAATAAAGTCTGCGCGGGATAATGGCAACAGGCTTTTTATATAAAAAGACGCTTTGAACGCATTTTAATGCTTTTTTAAACGCGCGGCTTGTGATACATCTAAGAGCAAATTTACGTTTTAACTTGAATGGAGTATTCATCAATGAACAGACGTCCTTTAGTCGCCGGCAACTGGAAAATGAACGAACTGCGTGCCGAAGGAATCGCTTTGGCAACGGGAATCGCCGATTTTTACGCGGGTCTGACCGCGCCGAAGTGCGACGTTTTGGTTTGCCCGCCCGCTTTGTGGGTCGCGGGCGTCGCCGATGCCGTCAAGGATAAAATCGCGGTCGGCGCTCAGGATGCGCATGCCGCCGAATCGGGCGCGCACACGGGCGACATCAGCGTTCCGATGATTAAGGACGCGGGCGCGGCCTACGTCATCGTCGGTCACTCCGAACGCCGCACCGACCACCACGAAACGGACGCGGACGTCAAAGCCAAAGCCGCCGCCGTCATCAAACACGGCTTGACCGCCGTCATCTGCATCGGCGAAACCGAAGCGCAGCGCGACGCGGGCAAAACAATCGACGTTTGCCGTTCGCAGATTCAAGGCTCCGTCCCCGAAGAAGCGACCGCCGAAAACGTCGTCATCGCTTACGAACCCGTTTGGGCAATCGGCACGGGACGCACGCCGACAACGCAGGATGTCGAGGACGTTCACGCCGCCATCCGCGCCGAAGTCGCCGCCAAGTTAGGCAAAGAAGCGGCTGACGGCATGCGCCTGCTGTACGGCGGCTCGGTCAAACCCGCCAACGCCAAGGAATTGATGGCTCTGCCCGACGTGGACGGTGCTTTGGTCGGCGGCGCCAGCCTGAAAGTCGCCGATTTCCGCGCGATTATCGAAGCCTGCCTGTAATCCCCGAACAAGAGGAAACAAAATGCATACGTTTATTCTGGTCATTCACGTTATTTTGGCGATTTGCTTGGTTTGCGTCATTCTGATGCAGCGTTCCGAAGGCGGCGCGCTGGGCGGATTGGGTGGCAACAGCATGAGCAGCTTTATGACGGGACGTTCCGTCGGCAACTTCCTGACGCGCACGACGGCGATTTTGGCGACCTGCTTTATGATTACCAGCCTGACCTTGGCGATTATGAGCAAAAGTCAGGTAGCGAAAACGCAGGAATCCTTTATGGCAAAGCCCGTTGCGGCGCAGACCGAACAGGCGCCCGCCGTCCCGACGGTTCCCGTTTCAAAATAACGACTTTTTCAAAAAAGACAGCTTTTCGGCTGTCTTTTTTTTGTTTTTTTATTTTAAGGAGTCTTCCCCCCATGCAAAACCGTTACATCACCGTCGGCGACGTCAAATTCGGCAACGACTTGCCGTTCGTCCTCATCGGCGGTCCATGCCAGCTGGAAAGCAAAGAACACGCTGTCGGACTGTGCGGCAAAATCGTCGAAATCACCAAAGAACTGGGCATTCCCTATGTGTTCAAAGCGTCGTTCGACAAAGCCAACCGCACGTCGATTAACGGCGCGCGCGGCATCGGATTGGAAAAAGCGCTGGACGTGTTCGCCGAAATCAAAAAAATCTACGGCGTCCCCGTTATTACGGATGTGCATGAACCGTATCAATGCGCGGAAGTCGCAACGGTCGTCGACATGCTGCAAATTCCCGCGTTTCTGTGCCGTCAAACCGACTTGGTTGTCGCCGCGGCGAAAACGGGCAAAGCCGTCAATATCAAAAAAGGGCAGTTTCTTGCCCCGTGGGATATGAAAAACGTTGTCGGCAAAGCCGATCAAGCGGGCAATCCCAACGTTTTGGTTACCGAACGCGGTGCGTCGTTCGGCTACAATACTTTGGTTGTGGACATGCGCAGTCTTCCGATTATGGCGCAACAGACAGGTTGCCCCGTCGTCTTTGATGCGACACACTCGGTACAGCAGCCGGGCGGCAACGGTACGTCGACGGGCGGACAGCACGAATTTGCCCCCGTTTTGGCGCGCGCCGCCGTCGCGGTCGGCGTGGCGGGCGTGTTCATCGAAACGCACGAAGATCCCTCCAAATCCCCCAGCGACGGACCGAATATGATTCCTTTGGCGGATTTGAAAGGCGTCTTGACCGACTTGCTCGCCATTGACCGCTTGATGAAAAAGTATTGATTGGAAAGGAAAAACCATGTCCGATATTATTGACATTCACGCACGCGAAATTTTGGATTCCCGCGGCACGCCGACCGTAGAAGTCGATGTTGTACTGGATTCGGGCGCATTCGGACGCGCCGCCGTTCCGTCGGGGGCGTCCACGGGCGCGCACGAAGCCGTCGAATTGCGCGACGGGGAAGCCGACCGCTACAACGGCAAAGGCGTTTTGAAAGCGGTTGATGCCGTCAACGACACGATTGCGGACGAAATCTGCGGCTACGACGCGTTCGACCAAATCGAAATCGACCATGCGATGATTGATTTGGACGGCACGCCGAACAAAGGAAACTTGGGCGCGAACGCGATTTTGGGCGTGTCGCTCGCCGTCGCCAAAGCCGCCGCCGAAGAAGCGGGCGAACCGCTTTACCGCTATATCGGCGGGGTCAACGCGCACGTTTTGCCCGTGCCGATGATGAACATTCTGAACGGAGGAAAGCACGCGGACAACCCCGTGGACATTCAGGAATTTATGATTATGCCCGTTTCCGCGCCGTCGATTGCCGAAGCCGTCCGTATGGGATCCGAAGTGTTCCACGCTTTGAAATCCGACTTGAAACAGGCGGGATTGAACACAAACGTCGGCGACGAAGGCGGCTTTGCCCCCGCGGTCAAAAGCGCGGACGAAGCGCTGGGCTTTATTATGAAAGCGATTGAAAATGCGGGCTACAAAGCGGGCGAAGACATCGTTCTGGCTTTGGATGCCGCCAGCAGCGAATTTTACCGCGACGGCAAGTATGTTTTGGCGGGCGAAGGTAAAACTTACGATGCTTCCGGAATTGTCGAATATTACAAAAAACTGGTTGAAACGTATCCGATTATGTCCATCGAAGACGGCTGTGCGGAGGACGACTTTGCGGGCTGGAAGCTTTTGACCGACACTTTGGGCAAAAAAATCCAGCTGGTCGGCGACGATTTGTTTGTAACGAACACCGCGCGCCTGCGCGACGGCATCGACAAAGGCATCGCCAATTCCATTTTGGTCAAAGTCAACCAAATCGGCACGCTGACGGAAACGCTGAACGCCGTCGACATGGCGCACCGCGCGGGATACACCGCTATTCTGTCGCACCGTTCGGGCGAAACCGAAGATTCGACGATTGCCGATTTGGCGGTCGCGACGGGTTGCGGTCAAATCAAAACGGGTTCTTTGTCGCGCTCAGACCGTTTGGCGAAATACAACCAGCTGATGCGCATCGAAGAAGAATTAGGTGATTCCGCCGCCTATGCGGGAATGGGGATTTTCCGCCGCTTCCGCTAAGGTTTAGACACATTTTTTGATACAAAAAGGGGACTCTTTTACAGAGTTCCCTTTTATTTTGGCTTTTACACTTGACAATATTTTTGTTTTTAGACAAAATACAGGCAACTTCAACTGCTTTTGCGGTGATTTATGTCAAATGAGAAAAATTGTCAATTAACTTTGTATTTGGATACGCCGAAACTGCTGTTGCGCCCCAAATTGGATAAAGAATACGGCAGTCTGTTCGACGGCGGGGTCAAAGATTCGACTTGGCTGACGGGGCATGCGTTCATCGGAATCACCGATGAAAAAGGGCGCGAAGAAAAATGGGGCTTCGGTCCTGTCGGGTTTGACGACAATTTAATCAAATACGCGACGGGATGCCCGTCTTACTTCAAAAGCGAAAACGGCACGCACTACAACGAAGCCGTCGTTTATCCCGTCACGCGCGAACAATATGACGCGGCGGCGAAAAAAATCGAAGATTTAAAGAAAAACCACGGCGAATACAAACTGTTTTCCCGCAACTGTTCGACAACGGCTTCGGCGATTTTGCGGGCGGCGGGCATCAAAGCGCCCGACGTTCCGACGGGATTGACGCCGCACGGCTTGACGATAAAAAAACGCCTGATGCTGGCGGCGCGCAAAGTGCAAATCGGATTGCTGAAAGCCAAAAACAAAATCGCCAAACTGTTCGGCGGCAAAGTCGTTCCGACGGCTAAAATTCTGGACGCTTTGCGCAACAAACCGATTCCCGTTCCCATCAAAGAGGGAATGAAAGCCAACGCGTCGAAACAATCGTTAAACCCGACGGCGATTCTGACGGCAATGCTGGGCAAAAAAGCCAAAACGAATTAGGATTTGCCATCCTTTCCGATTAAATTGTATAATCGGTGCGACTGCAAACGCGCCGCATTGGATAGGAATACGTTATGCCGAAATTGTACATTCCCGACCAGCCCGATATTTTTTACGCCGCGGACGACCGTTTGATGACGGCAATCGACGAATGGCAACGCTGGTTAAGGACGGAACGGCGCTGTTCCGCTTTGACCGCCGAAAACTACGGGCGCGATTTGTCGGCGTTTTTAAAGTTTTTGCACGAATATCACGGTAAAACGCCCGATTTCGATTTGCTGAAAAAGCTGGAAGTTACCGATTTCCGCGCTTATCTGGCGGACAGAACGCACAACGGGCTGACACGCACGTCGATTGCCCGCAATTTGTCGACTTTGCGCAACTTTTATCGCTTTTTGGAACGCAACGCCATTCTGTCCAACGCGGCGATAAGCGTTATCCGTTCGCCGTCCTTGCCCAAAGCGCTGCCGCATCCGCTGACCAAAGATCAGGCGTTCGATATGATTCGCACGGCGCGCAAATTGGAAAAAATCGCATGGATGGGACAGCGCGACGTCGCTTTTCTGACTTTGCTGTACGGTTGCGGACTGCGTATCGGCGAAGCGTTGCAAATGGATGTGAAAGACCGCCCGACCGCCGAAATGATGACCGTGTTCGGCAAAGGCAGCAAGGAACGCGTCGTTCCCGTTCTGCCCATGGTTCGGGCGACCATCGACGCGTATTTGAAAGTCCGCCCCGACGGTGCGCCCGCCAAGTCGCCTTTGTTTATCGGAATCCGCGGGGAACGGGTCAACCCCGGCGTGATGCAGCGGCAAATCCGCCGCATTCGCGAAGAATTGGGCTTGCCCGACACGGTAACGCCGCACGCTTTGCGCCACAGCTTCGCCACCCACTTGTTGGTCGGCGGCGCGGATTTAAGGACGATTCAAGAACTGTTGGGACACGAATCCCTGTCCACGACTCAGCGTTATACGGGATTGGACGAAACCAAAATGATGGATGTTTACACCCACGCGCATCCCAGAGCGAATAAATAAAAAGGTTTTTCCCTATGCTGTTTTTTGCATTTCCCCTGCTACTCGCCGTTATCGCTTTGTTGATTGCGGTGTTTGCGATACGAAAAAACAAATCGTCCGAAGCCAAAAAAGCGGCATTTTCGTCAATGAAATGGCTGGTCTTTGCTTTTGCCGCCGCTACGGGACTGGTGTGCTTTTTGGACGACAAAGCGACCTATTTCGAATGCCGCAAAGACACAAATAAATGCGTTTATTACCGTTCGACGATTTTCAATCCCGAAATGCGTTTTGCCGATGAATTCAAGCTGGGCGAACGCAACACCGTCAGCGTCGAAAGAATCAAGCGCCATCGCAAGTATTCCACCTATTACGAATACAAACTGTTTTTGTATGCGGACGGCACGGAACACGAATTGCCGATGCATTTCGGCGGTTTCGAAGAAGGAGCGAACGGGGAAAAAGTCAAACTGAACCGTTTTTTGACGGGCGAACGCGACAGATATGCATACACGAACGGCAACCCCGCCCCGACTTTGAACGCTTTTGAAAAAGGCGTGCTGTTCACGTTTTATCTGACGACGGTTTTTTTCGTGCTTTGGATAATCGCGGAACGCCGCCGCCGTACGGGCAAAATTCGCCAAAACCGATTTTAGAGAGTCGAGAGGCAGGAGAGTGCTGCCGCACGGGCAAAATATTGTCAAGAAAACCGCTTATGGCGTTCCTGTCGGCAGGAAAGGCGCAGGGAAAAAGCGGAGCGTACATAAGTACGTGAGCATTTTGAGCAAGACTTGACGAACCGAAAGGTCGCCAGAAGCGGTTTTTATCCTATCCACGCAGGAAACATCGCGCGCAGGGAAGTATAAATGAATTCGATTCCCAAAGCGGACAGCAGCATACCGCACAAACGCCCCAGAATGTTCAGTCCCGTTTGACCAAGGACGGCGGCAAGCTTGTCCGCGACGCGCAACAGCAGCCAAGCGACGACCGCAACGGTGATGCCCGCACAGCAAACGGCAAGGTAATGGGAAAAGCTTTTGTCGGACTGGGTGGCGATGACCATGGCGGAAATCGCGCCGGGGCCCGAAATGATGGGAATGGCAAGCGGCATAACGCCGACGGCGTCGCGGGCTTCCGCTTCGGCCTCTTCTTCTTTCGTATGGCGTTTTTCGGACGCGCGCATCATGCCGAACGCAATGGTAATCAGCAGAATTCCGCCCGCGATTCTGAACGAATTGAGGCTGATGCCGAAAATGTCCAGCAACGCGCTGCCGAAAAAAGCGGAACACAGCAAAATGCAGGCGACGGCAATGCCCGTTTGGCGGGCGACCCCCGACTTTTCGCGGGTACCCATGCCCTCGGTCAGGTTCATAAATACGGGAATCGCCGACTGCGGGGCGCAAACCGCCAGCATTGCCAACGAAAAGTGCAGAAAATCCAAAAACCACGCCGTCATGATATATCCCCGCCCAATGGATGAAAGCCTTTGTTTATTCTTATCATCTTTCGATAAAATAAGAAAGCCGATAAAATCGTTTTTTCAAATTTTTTTGACGGGTGCAAAAATCATAATATTTTGTTGACTTTTGCCGCGGGGCTTGCCACTTTTTAAGAGTAAAAAATCAGCCCCGAACGCGGGCGGACAAAACAAAAAATCAAACGGACGAAAAAATGAATTTTCTGTATCTTTCCCCCAACTTCCCGACATACGGGTGGAAATTTTGCCGTTATTTAAAGGAAAACGGCGTAACGGTTTTGGGAATCGGCGATACTCCCTACGACAATCTGCAACCCGAATTAAAGGACGCTTTGACCGAATACTTCTGGCTGCCCGATATGACGGACTATGACGCGGTGTACCGCGCGACGGCGTGTTTGATTCACCACCACGGCAAGATTCAAGAAGTTCGCTCCAACAACGAATTCTGGTTGATTACCGAAGCCAAACTGCGCACCGACTTTAACATGAACGGAATCCGTTATCCCGCGATTATGGATCACAAGCAGAAATCCCGCATGAAAGCGTTTTTCAAAAAAGCGGGCGTCGCCTGCGCGGAATACTGCCTGCCCGAAACGTTCGAAGACGGCAAAGCGTTCACTGACAAGCACGGATTCCCCGTCGTGGTCAAACCCGATGACGGCGTCGGCGCGTGCGACACTTACACTTTGCACAACGAAGCCGAAATGGCGGAATTTTTCGCGCACAAGCCGAACGTGCCGTATATTATGGAAGTCTTCATTGACGGCCACGTTGAAACGTTCGACGGCGTCACCGACCGCAACGGCAACATCGTTTTCTGCGCCAGCCAGATTTATCACCAGTCCTTGATGGACACGGTGGTCAACGACGACTGCATCATGTACCATTCCGAACCCGAAATGGCGGCGGACATCCGCAAAGCGGGGACGGCGATTGTCAAGGCCTACGACATCCGCGACACGTTCTTTCACTTCGAGTTTTTCCGCACGACGGACAAAAAGACGGGCAAAACCAAAGTCATGGCTTTGGAGGTCAACATGCGTCCGCCAGGCGGCATGATTACCGAAATTTACGAAGCGTCCCACGACGTCAACATCTACAAAGTCTGGGCGGACGTGTTGGTCAAAGGCAAAACCGACTGCGATTTGACGCCGAAGCGTTTTGCCGCTTTCGCCAGCCGCAAAAACCGCTTCAACTATGTGTATTCCCACGATGAAATTCTGGCAAAGTACGGCGACCATATCATGGAACACATGCCGATTGAGGGCATTACCGCCCGCGCCATGGGGGATTACATTTACCTGTTGTACGCGGACAGCTTGGAACAGCTGAACGAAA
The DNA here is from genome assembly GCA_963604715.1 of Limosilactobacillus gorillae. Lineage (GTDB taxonomy): Bacteria > Pseudomonadota > Alphaproteobacteria > CAAGCB01 > CAG-977 > UBA2903. The sequence continues at coordinate 4,864 of CAVCSV010000009.1, read as the reverse complement.
TCATCGACGCCATTAACGCCAGAGCTTGACCATGAAAGAAGAATACTTCAAAGAATACTCGAACCGCCTGCAGCGCGACATGGAATTCAAAGTCTACGGCCACGCGGGCAAGCCCGTTGTCGTCTTCCCCCCCGGCGACGGGCGGTTTTGGCACTATGAACTGCACGGCATGGTCGAAATCTGCCGTCCGTATATCGACGCGGGACGGATTCAGCTGTTTTGCGTCGACGGCATCGACTGGGAAACGTGGACAAGCAAAGGAAACCCGTACGACCGCATCCGCCGCCACGAAGCATGGTACAACTATGTGGTCGAAGAATTCCTGCCCCGCGTCCGCGAAATCAGCCGCGCGTCCAACGGCGGCAAAGAAATCGGCATTATGACGACGGGCTGTTCCATGGGCGCGACGTACGCGGGTTTGTTTTTCTTCCGCCGTCCCGATTTGTTCGACAGCGTGATTGCTTTGTCGGGCGTGTATCAGGCAAGCTTTTTCATGGGCGATTACATGGACGAAGTCGTGTACTACAATTCGCCTTTGGACTTTCTGCCCAATGTGCAGGAGGGCGATTATCTGGAACAAATGCGCCGCGCGCGGCTGGTGTTCTGCGTCGGACAGGGCGCATGGGAAGACCCGATGATCGGCGACACCAAACGCTTGAAACAGATTTTGGAAGACAAGCACATCCCAGCCTTTGTCGACATCTGGGGCAAAGACGTCAACCACGACTGGGATTGGTGGCAAGTCCAAATGCCGTATTTTCTGGATAAAGTTCTGGATTGATTTTTCCGCAAAAACGAAAAGGGGGCGACGCGCAGTCAGCCCCCTGAATTTTGTGTGTCTTTGACACTTGTTAGCGGAAAGAACACAAAATAATCATCTGCTAAATGATAGAAACATCTTGCCACATCTATCTTGATAGGGCAAGATATTTTTAGTTGTTTTCTTCAAGGGGTATACAAATGGATTATGTTTTGGGTTTGGATTTAGGCTCGACTTCGCTGGGATGGAGCGTTGTCGAATTGGGGACTGACGGCATTCCTTTGCGGCTGGAACGCATGGGTGTGCGCATTTTTTCGGACGGGCGCGACAGCAAAACCAAAGAACCGCTTGCCGTCGCGCGCAGAACGGCGCGCGGAATGCGCAAACGCCGCGACCGTTATGTCATGCGCCGCGAAACATTGATGAACAAACTGATAAAGTACGGCTTGATGCCCGAAAGCGAAGTTGAACGCAAAGCTTTGGAACGGCTGAACCCGTATGAACTGCGCGTTAAAGGATTGGATGAAAAGTTGCCGCCCTATGAACTTGGACGAGCTTTGTTTCATATCAACCAGCGCCGCGGTTTTAAAAGCAACCGCAAGACCGATCGCAAAAACGACGAAGCAAGCGCGATGAAAGATGCGATTAAAAAATTGACCGAAAGAATGACGCAAAGCGGCGCTCGGACTTTGGGTGAATACTTGTACAATTTAAACAAAGGCAAGCAATCGACGCAGAACTTTGATGCCGTTCGCGTGCGCACGCATTTGGAAAAAAGCAAAGCCGTTTATACTATGTATCCGACGCGTGAAATGTACGAAGACGAAGTGCGCCAAATCTTTGCCAAACAGGATTTAAGCGATGAAATCAAAGCCGATTTGTTCAAAACGATTTTCAGTCAGCGTCCGCTGAAAACGCCGCCGAAAGGGCATTGTCCGTTTGAAAAAAGCGAAGAACGCTGTTATATCGCTTTTCCCGCTTTTCAGCGTTTCCGCGCGTTGCAGCAAATCAATCAGCTGCGGGTGCGCGATGACTTTGCCGAAGTCGAATTGGACGACAAACAAAAACAGGAACTGCGTCATTGGCTGTTGGAGGATTTTTCCAAACTGGACAAGGATTATCGCTTGACGTTTGCCGCTGTCAGAAAAATCTTGGGAAACAGATACAAGAACGTCAAATTCAATTTGGAATCCGAACGGCGCAAGGGGCTGGACGCGGATAAAACGACCGCTTTGCTGCGTCCTTTGTTCGGTGCTGTTTGGGCGGAAAAACAGGATGAAATCGTCGATTTGCTGTTAAATACGGAAAATGAAGACGATTTGAAACAGGCTTTGCAAAAATACGGCTTGACCGATGAACAAACCGAACAGGCGTTAAACGTGAATTTGCCTGACGGCACGGGTTCTTTGAGTTTGAAAGCGATTAACAAAATCAATCCGTTTTTGGAACAAGGCATGCTGTACGACAAAGCGGTCGTCGCGGCGGGCTATGTGTTTTCAAAAAAATTTGACAAGCTGCCCGAAAAATACGAGGCTTTCATCAATCCCGAAGACGGGGAAGCTTTTGACGAACTGCCTTATTACGGACAGGCTTTGCCCGAACAGGTTATTGGCGGAACGGGAAAAGACGAAGATAAAAAGGACGAGCCGAAATATTACGGCAAAATCAACAACCCGACCGTGCATATCGCGTTGAATCAAGTGCGAAAACTGGTCAACGCTTTGGTGAAAAAATACGGGCATCCGAATTCGATTGTCGTTGAATTGGCGCGCGATTTGAAGCTGTCGCGGGATGAAAAGAAACGCCTTGAAAAAGAGCAAACGCAAAACGAAAAAGAAAACGATGAAATCGCCAAGGAATTTCAAAGATTAAATTCGGAAAAGGGATTAAATATCAAAAACAACTATGACAACCGTATGAAATACAAGCTTTGGAAAGATTCGTCCAAAGATCCTTTACAGCGTTGCTGTCCGTTTTGCGGAAAACCGATTCCCGCGGCAGAATTGGCGATGTCGGCGGAATTTGAAATCGAACACTTGCTGCCGTTTTCACGGTCTTATCTGGATGCGCGGTCAAACAAAGTGCTTTCCTGCCGTCAATGCAACCGCGAAAAAAGAAACCGTTCGCCTTGGGAGGCTTTTCATGAGAATGCGGAACGGTGGAGCAGGATTTTGGCGCGCGCCGAAAAACTGCCCGAAAACAAG
>CAVCSV010000009.1:0-1890 GCA_963604715.1 Limosilactobacillus gorillae | reverse complement strand
AACGAAGACGCTTTCAAAAAATTGCAGAATGAAAACGGCGACGTGCTGGCACGCATGCTGACGGACACGCAATATATGTCGCGAATCGCGCGGCAGTATTTGTGCTTTGCGGCAAATCCGCGTTCTGTTTACGGTATTCCGGGACAGCTGACGTCAAAACTGCGCGAACATTGGGGCTTGAATTCCATTTTAAGCGAACAGCACGAAAAAGACCGCACCGATCACCGCCACCACGCGATTGACGCTTTCGTCGTTGCCTGCACAAGCCGCGGAACATTGCAAAGATATGCGTCGGAACGGCGCGATTTCGGCGAAATGCCGCAGGAAAAAGCGCCGCACATTCCTTTCCCGACATTCAGACTGTCGGAAATCAAGGACGCTTTTGATAAAATCGTGATTTCGCATAAACCCGATCACGGCAATCCGCAAAAAGCGATTCGGGAAAACAAAACCGTCGCAAAACTGCATGAAGAAACCTATTACGGCATGGCGGGCGAAGGCGATAAAAAAGGAACATGGAAGCTGATTCAGCGTATTCCTGTCGAAGAATTCAAAACCGAAGACGATTTGGACATCATTATCGATCAAAAAGGGACGGCGAATCCGATTCGCGCTTTATTGGCGGGACACGATAAAGCGGAGCATACGCAAATCATTCAAGACTATTTTAAACAACGCAATATGCGCAAAACCCGCACTTACCGCGAACGCAATAAAAAAGTGGTTTTGGCATTTAATGACAGAAAAACGGGCAAGCCGTACCGTTACGCGATTTACGGCGGAAATGCCTACGCTGAAATTTATTGCCCCGACCGCGGTAAAAATGCGGGTAAATGGCAGTTGGAAGTCATACCGAATTTTAAAGCACATCAGAAAGACTTTGTTCCGAACTGGCGGCACACGGACGCGCACGCCAAACTGATTATGCGTCTGCATATCGACGATATGGTTGCTTACGAAGAAGACGGAAAAACCATTATTGCGCGCGTCAAAAAGATGACAGGAGGAACGGTTTATTTTAGAGAAAATAAAATAGCAAAAGAGGAAGCCGATAAACTGTCTTGGCAAGCTGGTCCTTTGGGAATGCAAAAAGCTAATATGCGCTTGATTACAGTCACCGTTGACGGCGTCGTTCTTGACCCGAAACGACCGAAAGGCGGGGTGGATGGATAGAATTATCGAAATCGCGCAGGACAACCGCCATTTGGCAACGGAACACGGCTTTATGACCGTTTCGGAAAACGGTGCGGAAATCGGACGTATTCCACTTGACCAAATCGGTGCTGTTATCGCCAACGCGCACGGGCTGACGTATTCCAACAATTTGCTGGTGCGTCTGGCGGAACAAAACGCGCCGCTGGTGATTTGCGGAAGCAATCACGTTCCCGTGTCCGTTATGCTGCCCTTGGACGGACATCATTTGCAGGGCGACATCATTACGGCGCAGGCGGCGATAAAACAAACGACGCTGAACCGTTTTTGGAAAGAAATCATCCAAGCCAAAATCCGCCAACAGGCGGAAGTGCTTGCCGCCTGCGGTTTACCCGATAAACAGTTGCGCTATATGATTCCGCAAATCAAAAGCGGTGATCCCGAAAATTTGGAGGGGCAAGCCGCGCGGTTCTATTTTCAAACTTTTTTCGGCAAAACGTTCCGCCGCGACCGAACACAGCAGGGAATCAACGCTTTGCTGAACTACGGCTACACGATTTTGCGTTCCGCCGTTATTCGCGCGATTGTCGGGGCGGGATTGCATCCGTCTTTGGGGATTCATCATTGCAACCAGTACAATCCCATGCGTTTGGCGGATGATTTAATGGAACCGTTCCGTCCTTTGGTCGATTTTTGCGTGCATCGGTTGGTCGTCGATAAAATCGAAGAAGTCAATCC